>CALFUT010000037.1 GCA_937929805.1 uncultured Pirellulaceae bacterium | reverse complement strand
CTGGTGACGATCGTATCGACGCAATCGTCCGGCAGCGTCCGAGCGACCTCGATCGCATCGCCGCAAAGGAATTGGTCGAGATAATTTTTTGGCTCAATCTTCATTCAGTCGAAGGCAAAATTCTGGACTTCACGTTCTCGATGTCAAATTTGGTGGAAGAGCGGAAGCGTGCTCGGGAGGGCGAGGCTCCGTCCGAGCCGCTCGAATGCTTAAGTTCACTGATCCGCATGGTTCGGACGGAGCCTTACCGATTGGTTTGGGGGCGGACGGAGCCTTACCGATTGGTTTGGGTGCGGGCGGAGCCTTACCCTCCCGGCATAGGATTCAAGATCAAACCGCCTTCCTCACATCTGCTGCAACACACCAATCCCCAGCAAACCCAAACCTTTCTCAATCGTTCTGGCCGTCAAGTCACACAGCTTCAAACGACTGTTGCGAACGTCATCGCTGGAGGCATCTTTCACCGAGCACTGGTCGTAGAACTGGAAAAACGTTTGCGTCAACTCAAACAAGTAATTGCACAACAGGTTCGGTTTGTACTCGACCAGCACTTCGTCCAGCGATTCCCCAAAACGAACCAACTTAACCGCCAGCGTTCGCTCAACGTCTTCCTCAAAAACCAACGGCCCCGCGCTGGATCGCAGTTCGTCCAAATCGGTCTCCATTCGCCGCAGAATGCCTTGGACACGAGCGTAGCTGTACTGCAGATAGGTCGCCGTGTTCCCTTTCATTGCCAGCATCTTTTCGTAGCTGAACTTGTAGTCCGACGCACGGTGCTGAGAAAGATCGGCGTACTTCAGCCCACCGATGCCGACGACGCGCCCGATGTTCTCCTGCTGTTGCGTCTCCAGATCGGGATTCGCCTCTTTGGCAATCGCAATCGCCCGCGTCTCCGCCTCGTCGAGCAACGTTTCCAAATTGACCGTATCGCCAGATCGAGTCTTAAACGGTTTGCCGTCGTCTCCAAGAACGGTCCCGAAACTAACGTGAACCAATTCCGCTTCGTCGTAGCCCCACAGCTTCACCGCATCGAAAACTTTTTCGAAATGCTGGTGCTGTCGATGGTCCACCACGTACAGAATCGCATCCGCCTGCCACTCGTTCAGCCGATACTTGATCGTCGCCAAATCCGTCGTCGCATACAGAAAGGCTCCGTCTTGCTTGCGAATAATCATCGGCGTTTCATACTGATCCATGAACACGCACAAAGCACCGTCGCTGGTGCGGGCAAAACCTTTGGCCTCAAATTCGTCCGCCACTTCGCCCAGCATGTCGTGGAAAAAACTCTCGCCCAGTTCGTAATCAAACGTCACGCCCAACCGCTGGTAGATTCGCTGAATGTCCTCGCGGCAGTGCGGCAGGAACTCGTTCCACAACTTTCGATTTTCCTGATCGCCCTCGTGCAACGCGGCCGTCTCCAGCAAAACGGCGCGGTTGATATCAGGATGAGCATCAGCCAAAGCCTTAAGTTCCGAGTTAGCATCAACCACAGCTATTTTTTTGATCAGGCCTTCCCCCAACTGTCGCTGAGCTTCGACGCGACTTCTTGCCGCATTGATCAATTTCTTCAACTGCTTGTCATCAGCCTTTACACCAGTTGGCTTCTTCTCTTCCAACACCTGCAAAGCCTGTTTTAGCTCCATGAGCTTCTTGTCCACTGCTTCTATCTCGCGTACAGCAGAGTGGTAATCCATAAGCTGACGAACAAGCTTGTACAAACGTCCGAGCGTGCCAATGGGAAACTGCTTGTAATACGCTTCCCGCAAGAACTTATACGGTTCCGAATCGGCTAAGTCTGATCCCATGAAATGCTTGTAGCCGTAAATGATCATGCCAAACTGAGTGCCCCAGTCACCCAGATGGTTGTCCGTGATCACGTCGTGCCCGACGAACTTCAAAACGCGAGCCAACGCGTCTCCGATCACGGTCGATCGGATATGCCCCACGTGCATTGGTTTGGCGACATTGGGCGACGAGTAATCGACGACGAATTTCCGGGCCTGCCCAACTTTCGGTACTCCCAATCGATCGTTACTGACTGCGTTCGCCAGCCGAGACTTCACCCAAGCATCGTCGAGCGTCAAGTTGATGAACCCCGGTCCTGCGATTTCGACTTTCTGGCAGATATCGTCCAGCTGCACCTTTTCGACAATCGAGGCCGCGACGTCGCGAGGCGGCTTGCCCAACTTCTTTGCCAACGGCATCGCAAAATTTGCTTGGTAGTCACCAAATTTTCCATCCGAGGTCGCTTTGATCATGCTCAGCAAATCTGCCGAAGCGTGGTCCGGTTCGATGATACTGGCCAAGGCGTCAGCAAAGCGTGTTTTGATTTCCGTCAGCGCGTTCATGCAAGCGGTAGAGGTTGAATTGTGGGGAGTTATTTCGATCGAAGCGGGTCGGACCGGGATTCTGATCCGAAGAATGTCACAAAAAACGGGCCCGATCGCAATCGCCCTGAGCAACGGTTTTTCCGTTCGTGCACCCTCGTGGCAACGATCGCTTCGACCCAGCACTCATGGCCAATCAACCAAACTGGTCTAAAATGAGACCATGCCAAACCTTCTGATTGCCTTTACTTTGAATATTGTGCTGCCTGTTGCACTGAATATTTCGCTGCCCCTTGCCTCGGTCAGCAATGCCGAAAATGAATCTTTCACGCGTCATCCTGTGTCGGTGGTGCAGGCCGATGTTTTGGTCAATAAAACGCGGACCACGATGAAGCTGACCTGTTTTGCGGAGGACTTAGAACTTCTGCAGGGCGTCGAGGCACTCGAATCCGGGATCTACGACAGCAAGGAATTGCTCGACGCAGTCCAAGATCACGCGCAATACTTGGCCAAACGAATCGAGATCCTTGACTCCACCGGCGAACCAATCCGCGCGAAGGTCACTCAAATCATCGACTTTAAGGTCCCGGAGGAAGGTATCAAGGCTGGCCAATTGATGCAGTACGTGATGGGCTTTGTGTTTGAGTATGAACACGCGACGCCACCGGAATTTCTTACGTTCCGCCAAAACATGGTCGCGGATGGAGCACTCCTTCCATCCGAGTTAAAGATTCTGCTCAAACAAGCGGGCAGCGACACCCCGTACACTCACATGATGAAACCCGGCTTGCCGCAAACATTTCGGTTCGATTGGGACAGCCCACTGCTTGCCTCAGACGCCGCCCAAGAGGACTGGGAATCTTGGTTCGCCGAACAACGTGAAAAAACGCTCGGCATCGACAGTTACAGCAGCACCTACTCATTCATCTACATCAACAACCACGAAGTCCGCCATGAGGTCCTGATCCCGCTGGCGACTTTGGCGGCACTGATCGATTTTGAACGAGTCGATGATCGGTTTCTGGACGTTTCTGAACAAGTTGCTGCCCGAAAGAAAATTGAGGCATGGTTTTCTTCCGGCAACCCTGTCAACATCGACGACGAACAGATCGCTCCCACGTTTGATCGAATTGACTTTTACGGCTTGGACCTAAGAGACTTTGCCATCCAAGCCGAAGCAAGAAAAGTTAGCATGGCCAGCGGACGAGTGGGTGTGATCATGAGCCATCCCGCTGCGAAACCTCCGCAGCACGTCGAAGTCACTTGGGACATGTTTAATCACGCGATTCGCAGCGTGGACTCGGTGATTTTCGCTTACGACGAAACCTTGAGGGCCTCATTTTCAAAGTTCCTTGCGAACAATACCTATACTTGGGAAGCAAAATCGAATCAGCAACTGCCGCAATTGACTCCCGTCGTTGCCGACCTGAATGGCTGGACTCCACAAATGACCTTCAACACGCCGTGGGTGAGTGCTGGAATGCTCGGACTGGCGGCCGTCGTCTGGTTTCTCAAGCCACTCATGGGCTTCTCTTCACTTCGAGCATTCATCGCCAGCATCATCGCGATTGCGACCGCAGGCGCCTGCCATTTTTCGACTCCGGTCACGCAACAGGTTCAAATTCCTGTCCCCTTCGTTCCGCCGGCCAAGTTCCAGCTTCCCGATTCACAGGCTGAACAGGTCTTTCAACAGCTTCACGCCAACCTGTTTTCTGCATTCGATTTTCGGGAGCCATCCGATGTCTACGACGCTTTGGCGGTGACGGTCGATGGGCCTCTGCTGAGAAAGCTGTACCTTGATGTTCAGCAAAGCTTAAAAATGAGAGAGCAGGGCGGGGCGGTTGCTCGAATTGATGACATCGCGATTGTCAATTCCAATCCAGCGAATGAAATGGCAATGGTCCGCACAAGCAACCAAGCCAACGGCGCAGATCTGGATGCCGCGAAAATTGCTGATCGCCCAACCTTTGGTTGGCAATGCGAGTGGAACATTTCTGGCACCGTCGAACACTGGGGGCACATCCATCAGCGACTCAACCAGTACGACGCGACGTTCAACGTCTCCGACTGCGACGGCATTTGGAAAATTACTCAGTTGCAGATGACCGACAATCAAGGCACGGTCAAAACCAGTCTTCGAAAACTTGAATCCGAAAGGTAGCCAATCGATGAACCAGTCTACGAACGTTACTCCCGGCCATCGACCGCCACTACTCGCCATCATTGCGTTAGCGTACTTCGGCATCCTGATTGCCGGTTGCCGACCGACGCTATCCTTCGAAAAACAATACTCTCTGACACCAGCGGAAATTATAACGTTGCCAATTGACCCAATTGGCGTCGAGCAAACGATTGAAGTTGTCGCGACCTCCGCCGACGATGCTCGGTTTGCCATTCACGTTTATCTGGCCAAAGATGAAGAAGCCGCCGAACGGGAGATTTCAACTGGCGCGGAAAACGACTTTTCTCTCGCTAAGTCGACAGACACCAGCAACGCGACACTTTCGGCAACCATCCCGGCCAATGAGGAAGCGGTCGTTCGAATTTCCGCTGAGGGGAATGCGGTGACCGTCAACGTGGCGATCAACAACTGACGCCGAGAAGAAACAATCCTAACCCCAACGGTTAGCCAATCATGCTGCGAACGTTTTCGTTGGTCACGGGCTGAATGAGACCGTGTTCGGTGATGATCGCCTCAATCAATTCGGCCGGAGTCACATCGAAAGCTGGGTTGTAGACCTCCACTTCGTCCGGGGCGGTCTGTCGACCGAAACCGTTGGTGATTTCGCCCGCGTCACGCAGTTCGATCGGAATCTCGGCACCTGATTCAATCGCCAAATCAAACGTACTGGCGGGGGCCGCGATGTAGAAGGGAATTCCGTGGTGCTTGGCCAACACGGCCAACGAGTAAGTTCCAATCTTGTTGGCCGAATCTCCATTGGCCGCAATCCGATCAGCGCCGGTGACGACGGCCTGTACTTTGCCTTCTCGCATTACTTGAGCCGCCATCGAATCGCAAATCAACGTTGCCTTGATGCCTCGTTGCATCAATTCCCACGCAGTCAGCCGGGCTCCTTGCAGCAACGGACGCGTCTCATCAACGAAGACGTGCAGCGACTTACCTTGATCTTGAGCCGTAAAGAAAACGCTCAGCGCCGTCCCGTACTCCGCCGTCGCTAGTCCGCCGGCGTTGCAATGCGTTAGCACGCCCTGCACGTCATCCAACACATCGCAGCCATGTTTGCCAATGGCGTGGCACGTCTCGCGATCCGATTGATGAATGGCTCGAGCCTCTTGCAACAGCGTTTCGGCGGCATCGGCGAGACTCAAGTCATCGCCCCACGAGTCAACCTTCGCTCGCATTCGGTCCAAAGCCCAAAACAGATTGACGGCCGTCGGTCGACTGGTCGCCAAGTAATCGATCACCTCAATCGCTCTGGCTTTTAAATCCGCAATCGTCGAATCCATGCCAACCGTTTGCACACCAATCACGACGCCGTATGCCGCGGAGATCCCAATCGCCGGCGCACCACGGACCCGCAACATTTTGATCGCTTCCCAGACTGTTTCCGCATCGCGGCACTCGATGCGCTTCAGTTCGGTGGGAAGCAAGGTCTGATCGAGCAAGTCCAGCCAACCGTCGGCTTCGCCTGACCAGATAATGGATTCACTATTTTGAGTCGCCGTGGACATGAGTCACTTTTGGGTCTGAGGGAGAGGCAAGCACAAGAAGAAAATCGCCCCGACGAACCAACCGCCACGATCAAGAATCGGCATACAACGACTTATCGAACCGCAATCAGACCAGCGAAAGCTGAGACGGGGTGTTAGCCGGGACTGGTACCCAGTTTAGCGATCGCAGGCTCATTCGAAAGGTCGGGGGATAGCTCAAGCATGGCGTCTTCTATCGATCAGACTCGTTCGAGTTCAAAGACCCAACCTTGAGTCACGACCACAACCTACCGGCCACGCCCACCACCGCCGCCGTTTCCACCGCCACCACCGCCGCGATTTCCACCGCCAACGTTTCCTCCGCGGCCACCACCGTCGTTTCCGCCACCACGGCCACCACCGTTTCCGCCACCGTTTTGGCGGTTACGTTGATTCAACGCCCGTTCCAATTGCCGCTGCTGCTGTTGCTGCTGGGTTCGACGCTGAGCCTGTTGGCTTGCGCTGCTGCTTTCATTCCTGTCGTCGTCATCGGACGAAGAACTAGATGAACCATCTTCTTCGCTTTCGTCAGAGATCTCGATCTTGTCGCCGAACAGCGCCCGCAGATTTCGCTTTATGAAATCGCTGTTTCCCCCGCCTGGAATGACCACTAAAGTTGGCGGCTCGGACAGCTGAGGCTTGTCCAGCTCCATCACCACGCGTAACACTTCGTTGTAGATAAAACGAGGGCCCGTAACCAGCAATTGACTGGTCTTTGTATCGACGCTCAACCGAGCACGAGGGGGTTCGGATGTGGCACCATTGCCGCCTCCGCCGCCGTTTCCACCGCCTCCGCCGCCACCCGCGACGGTCGCCAGCAATCTTGCCATCTGCGCCTGCTGGCCGCCTTGCTGTTGATTATTGTTGCCGCCTTCTGCCGAACCGCTGGGAACGATTAGGTCGGAAAGCTGAACCTCAACAATCTCTTTTACTTCTTCCGCGTCACGATGAACAATCTGGATCGTGCGAAAACTTCCCAACAGCTCCGGATCGTGAGGTGCCTCGGGCTGATCAAGAATCTCGATCAGGTCGTTGATCAGAAGCAGATCCATCTCGGTGGCACCCGTGACATACATACTGTTGAACTCGCTGTCGGTACCCAACCGGACATCACCCTCCAAGATCGTAGAAGACCCCCCCAAGCCATCGGCACCACCAAGAATGCTATCCAGCATGTCTCCAGAGCCTCCGCCCATGACGTTGTCCAGCACGCCCCCAAATAGTCCGCCGCCTCCACCGCCATCATCACCGCCGCTCGAGAGACCAAAATAGTTGCTCAAAAACGCAACCATGTCGTCGGCGTAGCGGTGTTTCAGATAAAAAAACTGCGGCTTCTGAACTTCGGACTGCGAACCCAACTGCGATCGAATCAGGTCCTCAAGGTCATCGAGCGCGTCCAAGTCTCCGGACGTGATCACGATACCGCCCGCGGTGGCTTTCACACGAATGTCATCACCGGGAACCGTCTCAGGTTGCTCGGGAGGACGGTAATCTGGATTCACCGGAACGTCTGCCGACTGAGAACCGGTTCCCTGACTGGAAAAAGATGAAATCTGCCGAGGAGCCACGATCATCGCGACTGGGTAACCCATCAGCTGACAGCGTGAGCCAACCCAGCAAGTGAGCAACGCACTGGATCTGGTTAAGAAACGAGCCGATTTTTTGATTGCCGATCGACAAAGCGAATCAAACGAGTGGCCGATGCTTTGTCGGGTCAAAAAACTGGGGGCTGGCAAAACACTCGTGCCCTGCCACGGAGTTCGTTGGCGGGCTCGATTCAGGTTGACGTCAAACGGCGGATCTTCGGGCCGAACACCACCGTCGTTCTTTGTTCCCGAACCCGCCGGTTCACCTTGATCTGGGACTCGACGCAAGCGATCTCTCAGCATCGGTCGGTCCTCGGGCAAAACTTGGTTGAAACGCAACGTGTTGGCCCGTCCCGTTGATGGCCAGAAGTCTGGCAAAATATTCAACAACTGGTCCCGCTTCGCATCGTTTTCGATCGGAATGACTCGGGTGCTCGTCCGCGGACCATCGCCGACACGGGTGGCTGCTCCATCAAGTTGAGCGATCTGATCCTTGACCGCAGTGACTTCCGAAGGTGCTCCCTTGACGATGATCGTTCGATCAAGAGAGTTCGCTAACATCACCGGGCCGGAGGGTGTTTCGCCCAAGCCGAGGGAAGTCTGCCCCCAGAGTCTTTGCAAAGTCGCGATGACGGTCGAGGGATCCGCATACTGCAATGGGACGATCGCGAACTGTTGCCCATTGCTGCCTTCAATCGTCGCCAAGGTTTCTGCAACGATTTTTTGATCCGCTTTCCGGCCGTAGACCAAGATCGCGCCGGTGGTTTCGTCCTGTTGCATTTGAACGCCATCGCGGCCATCCAAAAACGTTTGGAGCGCATCGAAGGCAAGTTTTGGGTCCGAGGTAACCGGATAAGACCGCAGGAATGGCTGGTCGAGCGGCCCGTCGCTATCGACCGGATCGGGTGGCACGTCCAGTAGTGCGGCGACCTCATCGAACTGCTTCAGCCCAGTGGTTGTCCCTTTGACGAACATCCGATCGCTTAAAGGCTCAGCGGAAATCGCCAACGTCCCGTCTTCACGAAAATTGTTCTCCCCCTCAAAGCCCAACAGGCCTCGAGCCACAAACAAAAACGAATCGGCATCGGTGTGCTTCAAGCGATAAACCTTCAGAGACGAATCGGCCGCACTTTGGCGCTGTCGAGCCGTCGCAATCAGGTCACGCATGACTCGCAGTTTCGCACCGGTCTCTCGAACGTGAATTTGGTTAGCGCCGGGAAACACTGCGAAGGCGGACTTATTTTCTTCGGACACCAGTTGCTTCAGCTGCGTCTCGTAATCCAAGCAGTCAAGCTCGCCAAACTCAAACACGCATCGCATGGTTTCATACTTGCCGCGCTGGTCCAACTTTTCGACGGGCACCGTTTCGATCAGTTCGGGCGGGTAGTTTGCTCGATCGGCCTCGACCAGAACCAGCAAGTTCCGGTTTCGGACCAACGTGTACGGAGGATTTCGCAAACGCAAGGCGTGATTCAACTGATCAAGTGCCTCCATGACGGTGTAGTCAGATTTGTCCTCCAAGTCGAACGTGCCCTCGGGCCACTCGTCGACCGGCTGAAGCGAAAAACCTGCTTGATCGGCGAACCAAGTAATGACCTCTTTCCACTCCTCTTGGGCAAAAGAGAACTGGATCTTCTGCTGCGAACCAGTGTCATTTGCAGTGTCGGAAGCACGAGCGGACAGACGAGTCGACCGAGACGCCTGCATTTCAGCTTGAGAGGCTCCTTTTGTGGTCGCCGTCCTTCTAGGGACCTGCACCTGCGCGCAGGAATGGGATGGGAACCATAGGCATAGGAATCCCAACAGCGAGAGTTGAAACGTCAAGGACGGCTTGGTCATGTTCTTCCGGAGTTATTTGCTGTGCCAATTACTTATCGCTCGGCGGTTGACGGGCCGTCACTCGATTCTAGCTGCGACCGCGTCAGAATCGATACGACCGATGATAATCGTAAACCCGCCGAGAACATCGCGCTCGAAAGTTGCGCATGCCGCGTTGTACTACACGTGAAAAACGTTCGGGCAGGAGCAGCATTCTCAGGCCGGGTTCTGGCCCAATAAACCCGCATAATGGTACAATTCCGATGCGCGGATTAAAAAAACTCCCAAGATTGGCTGTATTTAGCCCTGTCGCGATTAGCTTTCTCCGATACGGCCTGTAGCAAGTCAAAGGCAGCAGAAAAATGAGTTTAGTGATTTTTGTTGAATCCCAAAGGCTGAACAAACTGGTTTTATGCACACCCAGCCGCCGTTAACTGGGAACAATCAGTCTTTTTTTTCCTTCAAGTTTACCGATTGTACTTGCAAGGGTGCAATCTACAGATAGAATAAGGGCTGCTCGCTGAAACCGGTTTCACCCGTTTGGTTAGCAGTTTCAATCATGAACCAAATTAAAGTTTTGGTCCCTTCTACATCACACTTTACTTCCCCGGAGTACAACGATGAACTTAGCTACAAGATTTTCAGTCGCTCTAGTTGCGACAGCGATCATGTGTCTGCCGTCATTTGCAGACATAACTGTGGTCGATTTTGGAGCGATCCAAGACAACTGCTGTGGAGACAATGCCCATACTCCACTGTCTCCAGTTGAGGTTTCGGATCCTTTGGCAGTTACGTTTCTACATCCCAATGCAGCAACGGCACCTAGTGATTCAACTGTCCTTAACCTGACAGACGGTGCAACTCTGTCGTGGACTAACGTTTCGGCATGGAACAACAATCCAGGCCCAGGTGTCACCGCGGCCGATAACTTCTTCCTTAACCGTCAAAGTGACCCACTCGATACGTTTTTCACGGTCACTACTGCCAACCCAGCTGACCAAGTCACCATTGAATTCGTCGCCGGTCCGGACCGTGATGCAAACATCACTATCGATGGAACCACGACTCTCATTCCAAGTATCGCTGATGCAGGTATTGTTGCTTGGACAAGTGTTGGTACTTTCACCGGAACCACCACGGGTGAGCTGACCGAAGCCAATGATGACGAAGGTAACGTTGGTGCCGCTCGGATTACGATCATTCCGGCAACGATCCCAGAGCCTACAAGCTTCGCCCTGTTGGGACTGGGAGCTGCCACCGCAGTTCTTCGTCGTCGCCGAAGCTAGATGTGAATCTTGTTTCAATCGGAAACAGCCACGTCACCTTCTGGTGACGTGGCTTTGTTTTTGCGCTACTTTAAGTACTTAGATTTCGCTACGATGAAATCTTCCTAGAACCCAACTATATTTACGATCCATGACCATGTCGTACTCTCATTCTTTCAGGGAAACCTTGTGGTTTCCATGTCGTGCACACGTATTCGGCACGTTGTTGGTTTGCGTGACACTATCTGGCCAAGCTGATGCTCAATCTGTGACAAAGCCAAAATTGATCGCAACCAACCCCTTGCCCGAGCGAAATGCTGCGCCCGGTCCTTTGTTCAGCCCATTGTCCGTCGATGAATCGGGCATCGACTTCGTCAACCCGATCGACATCACTCATCCGATGAAGCGACTTTACCACTCGGGTTTTGTCTGCGGCGGAGTCGCGATCGGCGATTTGAACAACGACGGAAAAGCTGACCTTTTCCTGACCAGCGGACCGCGCGCCAATCAACTTTATTTTCAAGAGGATAAGCTTAAGTTCCGCGATGCAACTGTTTCAGCGGGCTTGAATGAAGATGGCGATACCTGGAGCACGGGTGCCTCGATCGTTGATGCCAACGGCGACGGTAATCTGGATCTGTTTGTCTGCAACTACGACGCTCCCAATCGTCTGTATCTGAACAATGGCGATGGTAAGTTTGTCCATGCGGCAAAGAGTGGATTGGGTGTCGTTGATGCCTGCCTGTCGTCTTCGTTCGTAGACTACGACAACGACGGGGATCTGGACTGTTTTTTGCTAACAAATCGGTACTACCGAGCCAATGGCCGCCCCTCAACCCCGCCGGCGGAATTGTTGGACGGAATCCCAACGGTGCTGGATGAATTCAAGAAGTACTACTACATCAAGCACGAAAAAGACAAGCACTTCAATATCGAAGAGTACGGTCGTCCCGACCGGTTGTTCCGGAACAATGGCGATGGCACTTTTGAAGAGGTCACTCAGGCGTCGGGAATCGCTGGCCTCGGGCACGGACTTTCTTCAGTCTGCTGGGACTATGACGACGACGGATGGATGGATATCTACGTCTGCAACGACTTCGATGACCCTGATTGCCTGTGGCGGAACAACGGCGACGGAACTTTTACAAACGTGATTGCGGACGTGTTGCCGCACACGAGTTGGTTTTCCATGGGCTCATCCGTTGCAGACATCAACAATGACGGACTTCTGGACCTTTATACAGTCGATATGTCAGCGACCAACCATTTCCGCCAGAAGACAACGATGGGCGTCATGAACGCCAAAAAAATCGAAGCGGTCGCTGGTCCGCCCCAACAGACGATGCGGAACTCGCTGCTCGTAAATAGCGGCGCGGGACGATTCCTTGAGGCCGCGTATTTGGCCGGAGTTGCGGATTCCGATTGGTCATGGGCTCCCATCTTTGCAGATTACGATTGCGATGGACGAGTTGATTTGTTTATCAGCAATGGAATGGCTCGAAACTTTACAGACTCTGACATTAAGTTCACTGACGACAAGAAAGTTGGCCAAACTGTCTGGGACTTTTATGAGAAGATGCCACCCAAACCAGATCGCAATCTAGCATTTCGCAACGTAAGAGATCTGGAGTTTTCGAATGTCTCCAGAGAATGGGGACTGGACCATTTTGGAATGAGCTACAGTGCGTCTCGCGGCGATTTGGATGGTGATGGCGACATCGACCTAGTCGTTGCGAACCTAGATGAACCGGTCAAGATATTTCGAAACAATAGCAGTGATGGGCACCGTGCGATCGTTCGCTTAGACGGCCATGGAGCCAATCGCTTGGGAGTCGGAGCTATCATCCAAATGACGCTTGAATCAGAGTCTGCCCGTGGCGGTGTCACGACTCAGGTTCGACTCATGAACCCTTACGCTGGATATCAGTCCAGCAGCCTTCCCGAGTCGCATTTTGGGTTGGGCGATACCGATTCCATCCGGAAATTGGTGGTTCGTTGGCCCAATGGGAATCTGCAAACATTTTCTGATCTCCCTGCTGACCAAGTGTTCACGATTTCAGAGCCTGAGGAGATGTCAGCAGCCAGCGCATTTGGCTTGCGTCCGAAGACTTCTTTTCCTTTCTTCGAGTCCCGAGTTGCCACAACCCTTGTTCACAGGGAAACCCCGTTTGACGATTTTGCACTGCAGCCACTGCTACCGAACAAGCTTTCACAACTTGGCCCCGGGCTGGCTGTAGCTGATGTTAATGGCGACGGACGGACTGAAATCTTTCTGGGAGGTGCAGCCGGCTTTCCAGGCAGCTTGTACACTGGTAACGAAAAGGGTTATTTCGGTATCGCTGGAACGTTTGATGGCCAGTCGGCCCGTGAAGATATGGGTTGCTTGTTCTTTGATGCAGAAGGAGATGGTGATCTGGACCTATATGTCGTATCGGGAGGCGTTGAATCCGGTGATCAGCCTGAACTGCTGAACGATCGGCTTTATGTGTTTGACAGCTCGAATGCATTTACGTTGGCCGAGAATGCATTGCCTGACCTGACTGACAGTGGTAGCTGTATCACTGCGGCCGACTTTGATCGAGACGGTGACCTTGATCTTTTCATTGGTGGACGAGTAATTCCGGGAGACTATCCGTCGTCACCACAGAGTCGTTTGCTGATCAACGAAAGCGACGGAAGCCCAAAATTCACTGATGGCACTCGTGAATTCGCCCCAAGCTTGGCCAAGAGTGGATTGGTGACCAGCGCTTTGTGGACAGATGTTGATGCCGATGGTTGGATGGACTTGATGACCACCACCGAATGGGGTTCGGTACGCCTGTTTCGCAATGACCGGGGTACCTTGCGCGAGGACACCCAAGGTGCTGGGCTGGCCGAAAAGACCGGTTGGTTCAACGGGATCAGCGGTCGTGATGTCGATAACGACGGAGACATCGATTACGTCGTTACCAATTTTGGGCTCAACACCAAGTACCACGCTTCTGCCGACCATCCCGCTTTATTGTACTACGGTGACTTTGACGATACCGGGGAAAAACGCTTGATCGAAGCCGAAGAGGAGGACAACACGCTGTTCCCGGTACGGGGTAAGAGCTGTTCGACCAATGCCATTCCTTCCCTAGCGAAAAAATTCGACTCCTATGAAAAGTTTGCGATCGCATCACTTGGAGATATTTATTCTCCACAATGTCTTGCGTCAGCATATCGTTTTGCCGCCAATACGCTTGAATCAGTAGTCCTGATTAACGACGGCTCGGGGCATTTCACGTTCGGGCCTTTGCCGCGATTTGCCCAAATTTCACCCGGCTTCGGAGTGCAACTCACTGAGGTAAATGGTGATGGATATGCCGATGCGATCATTGCCCAGAATTTCTTTTCGCCTCAACCCGAGACAGGGAATTTTGACGGCGGCTTGAGCTTGCTGATGCTCGGAAACGGTGACGGATCATTTCAGCCAATCTGGCCAGATGATAGTGGGGTAGTGGTGCCTGACGACGCGAAGGCATTGGCACTGGCAGATCTGGATCAAGACGGTTCCGCTGATTTCCTAATCGCAACCAACGATGGTCCGTTACATGTTTTGCTCAATAAGGGCAGCGAAAAGCTGATGGCAATTAGATTGACTGGCCCAAAGGGAAATCGGCAGGCAATTGGAGCGAGGATCGTTGTGCTTCCAGTTGATGGTTCGAGTCAGACGGCTGAGGTGTACGCCGGGGGGTCGTACCTTAGTCAGTCGACCCCGGAACTTTTCTTCACCAAACCGAATGGTGCGGGCAACGTGAAAGTCTTCTGGCCCGACGGATCTACGACCACCCATGAGTTTTTGGAGTGGGAGTCAAGGATCGAGTTAGCTGCTGACAAATAGACGCTCGACGCAGACAGAAATACGCAGGTATGCGAAGAATTTTCCGCCATTGCCATTAATACCTAGCAAGTTACAAGTTCGGTATCATGCATCCCGTGCTGATCACCGCCTGCAGAGCAACCTATTCAGTTCCTGTGTCCGAGCACTTAATCGCGCTGCGGATAGCATCGGCCCGCAGTGACTTGTTGAAGCGATTGAACTCAAACACAGCTACCCACGTGAACCTCCCTAGCAAGCGAGCATACGATGAATCCACCACGATATCTGACAATCGCCTTTGTCTGCCTGCTGAATCTGCTTGCCTACCAAACCGGGACTGCGGACGTCATCGAATTTTCCGGAATTACTTGGGATATCAAAAATGGCAGTGGTCTCGGCCCCGGACCAAACAATTGGTCGGACAGCCCAGACAGCGTTTTCGTTGACGCCCAAGGGCAACTGCATTTGAACGTCCGGCAGATCGATGGTCAGTGGCATAGTGCGGAGGTAATTTCTCAGCAGTCCTTTGGATACGGCACGTACACCTTCCAAGTGGCCACCGATGTCGAACAGTATGCTGACAACGTTGTTCTTGGCATGTTCACTTACTTAGACGACTTCAACGAAGTGGATATCGAATTGGCTCAGTTTGGCGACTCGAATGCCGCGTTTGGAAACTTCGTTGTCCAACCTGCCGCAACTTCTGGAAACGTTGAAAAATTCGATTTGAACCTAACCGATAATTTTTCCACGCACCGTTACACTTGGCAGCCAGATTCAATCCAATTTGAAAGCTGGAGAGGGCATGGAGATGCTCCGTCTCCATCGACTCTGATACACGAATTCACTTACACCGGCAACGATATTCCTACCACAAGCACAGAAAGACTGCATCTCAATCTTTGGCAGTTTCAAGGCCAAGCGCCTTCGAACGGCTTGGAGCACGAGGCAATCATTACTAGCGCAACGTTTTCTGCTATTCCAGAACCGTCCAGCGTTACCTTACTCAGCATTCTTTCGGGGCTGATAACTTTTGCTGCTAACCGGCGCAAACGCGATTAAAGTGTTGCGAACCAGACGTAAAGGCTTTAGCAATCTTGCCAAAGTCCAGTGACCGGGTGAGAAATTTGCCCGGATGTTTTGTTTCGGAAGCGTCCCAACAATTGGTGAAAGTTGCAAAGGGAGCCTCCTAGAGCAACGGTATCACCTTTCGATTTACAACTTTCAACGCAGGAAATCGCCGGCGGGGAGACACTCATGGTTAACGCGGGTGTTTTTCGAACTCTTGGGAAAATTCCTGCTTCCAATGCAGAGGTCGTATTTTGAAAATTTGTCCGCGAAATGATCTGCGTTGTGATTGCTCTGGAGGCCGAATAACCTCTGCTACCCCAAAACACTCGCCTACCGGCGGTGACGTTTTTCGTTCAGGCAGTCCGGGCAAGTTCTGATCGAAGGACAGCGACAGACGGTGACTCGTGCTTGCGACCGCCGTCGTGGCGAAAATGGCTCGACGCATGAAGTCCCACTTGCGACTTACCAAAGCACCAACAATGTGTGGGAATTTTAGGCTTCGATCGTCACCGCTTTGATGGCTGGGCTGCCCCCGTGAGGAGCTCAACACCTCAATTGGCTCTCGTGGAGTCGGACGAACCACTTCTTCCATCGCTGCTACACCGCCTCTGTTGCCTCGTGTTTTTGGCAGTGACTCGCTGGCGGTAAGCATCGGGTCGCCAGTCTGTACCAGGCCACGATCTTGTTCCGTTTGCAACGCTTTGGCGTCTTTGTGCTCCAAAGTGTCGTTCTGCCAAAATGATCGTTAGGCTTTCACAAAGCACACGCATCAGACTTCGGGCAAGCCAAATCTGTCCGAGCCATTGAGTCAGACCGGCAGGCATTTATGCGTTGGCAAAGCGATATACGAAAAAAACCAGTGCCGATCTATTGATCGACAACCGGCTTTGAACTTAGACAATTTCTAAACCCAGCATTTTGCTAGGATGTGCTCCAGACACGTTCGGAACACCTACTCAGCTCAGTTTGACATTCCAAGGTTGGCGACCAAAACGAACGCGTCGCCCAGAACGTTGACCGTGCCGTCAAAGTTGATGTCGCCTTCGGAGTAGCTTGAAACATTACTTCCCAAATTGGCAACCAGAGCAAATGCATCCCCAAGAACATTGACAGTCCCATCGCAGTTTAAGTCACCGGGAAACGTTCCCACTTGGTCGTTCGTTGTTTCGATTAGCGTGGTGATGTGCAAGTTGGCGTCAGCAATGGTGATCATGTTGTCACCATTGAGATCAAGCTGCTCAAGGCCACTTGCAGGCGAGCCCAAGTTTCCGATGTATGAATCGAGATCATCGCAATCAACGTCGCCGTCCACATCGAAGTCGCCGACGGGTGCACTCGCTGCGTCTACGAAAGACAAATTGTCGTAAAAAATTCCTGATCCTTCAAAGCGGCCTACGAGGTTGTTGAAGCCGAACTGGATCGTTCCACCGTCTTCCCAAAGTGGGTTTAGTGTCTGGCTCAGTGTGCCAGTCGTGAAAGTCGTGGTCGCGCCAGTCGTATCTAAAGCTTGCTCATCCAGTAGGTTAAACGCACCATCAAAGACACGAATGAAAGCTCCGGTCGTGGTCGTCCCAGACAGCAAAGCTTCTGGGTTCGCGGCAAAATCAAAGTTGAAAGTCCAAGTTGCACCTTCGGCCGCTTCGGCACCAGTAAAGTTCTGCGACTGGAACAAACTGATTGCTTCATTCAACGATGGTGTGGTGTGAACAGTTTCATTGTCGTAGTTTGCATAGAAATTGATGTACTGGTTCCCAGCATCATCACTAGCCAAAGCAGAAATTTGCGGCCCCTCGCCTGGTGCAACATCGAAATACGCCCCAAGTCCAGCATTGTCAGAGAAGAATGTCCAGCCATCATCCGCAAGAACCGTGGGCGAAGGCGTTAGCGCATCAAAATTTTGGCTGTAGCTAGACAGCTGAGCATTTGCTGACGATGTGGCCACAAGCACTGCGATTCCAGTAGAAAAGAGCTTGGTAATTTGGGTAATTTTCATTTGCGTAGTTCCTTGATGAGCCTAGTTTAAATTGCTGGAAATTATGAGGTTGAAGAATTGCTGAAAGTCGAGCGTTGCGACACGAATGTGACGATCAAAAATCGGCAGCAACCAATTTGATTACCGTAATTTTACGAGGCTCTGCAACCGGTTTCAAGTTACTAAATATCCGTTAATTCATATTTAGCGGCATTGCGACGACCCGCGAACAAATCGACCGAATAACCGCTACTTTCTGAGGTCACTCGAATCTCACGCGATCCAGCTGGAATTCGACCGGCTTCCCTTGCCCCGCCAACGACCAGTAGAAACCCGATTTGATCTGACTCAAATCGCCGGCACACTCAATGGCGTACTCAACCCATTCGGTGGTCAGTTCAACTTCGATTTCACCTTTTCCGGAGTCCGGAAACTTCTTGTCTTGGCCCAACAAGCCAAACCCGAACTTGATCTGCTCGCCACCCGACTTTCCCTTCGCCCAGAAGGTCAGCTTCTTGGCCCCCGTCAAGTCGTGGCCGCCTGGCAGGTCGCCCCAGTCATTGGCAGGGTGCTGCCAGACAACTCCCGCCCAGTCTGCCGGATTTTGATAGGCGAAGTGAAAACAGTGTTTGCCGAACTTCGGATGATCGGTGCTGTTGGAACTGATTCGAACCGATTCGGTCGAGCCCATAATGCCGGAAGGGGAATAAGGTTGGCTAACCGCATGATCTGGTTCATCGTAAATGGTTAGAGGTAACGAAACTGCTGCTGCGTCACCGCCACCCGCCTCCTTCTTCGGTATCTCATTCGTTACCTGCAACGGAATGTTTGCAGTGGCGGCGTTACCATGAATGTCGTCTTCGACGAAAACGTAAATGCGATAAATGCCTTCCGTGCTTGACAGAAAAACATGCGATCCATTAGCACTTTGATTCGTAAAAGCGTCTTCGATTGGCTCGGGCGTCTCTTGAAAGTCACCTGCGGTCACGTACGAGTCCGCCTCTGGTCGAAGCACCCATCTGACTTTGACATCGTCGTTTTCGGCGTCCGAATATTTCAACTGCACTTTTAGTTTCGATTCAGGCAACACGCGCGTTGCGCCTTCGACACTAAATGAGTGGATGACCGGGCTCTTATTCTCGACGGGTTTACCTGACCAGAGTTCTGCCATGGTATCGGCCGTGCCAAGCCGCTTGCCGTCAGGCAGCAGCATGCCGAACCACGTCGTCGTCGCCTCCTGTTTGTCCCCCCAAAGGAAAGCGTACGACCCAAGACACAAGTCGCTGTCGGCAACGAAGGCGTTGTAAGAATTTTGATACATCTCGATCTTGTCGGTTGTCGCCGGTTCCTCCACCGCACCGAATGAATTGCGAGGCAGTTCCCATGTCCCGATCGGCCCAAACTCGGTCACAAGGTACGGCTTGGTGCCTCCGACTTTACGATATCGTTCTGGCAACGACGCCGCACCGCCATACGCATTGATACCGATGATATCGATACTGGGACAATGCTCATGAATCGATCGAATTTTGAGCTCGGCCGCTTCCGCAATGACGGTCATCGTGGGATGGTTGGGATCAATCTGTTTCACGCGTCGCGCGACATCTTCAATGTGTTTCCAAATGGCGACCTTACTGCCGTCGGCTTCCATTTCATTGCCAATTCCCCAAACCAAAACGGCCGGATGGTCTTTTAAATCCTCAACGTGACCAAGAACCTGTTGAGCCTGCTTTTCGACATCTGCAGCGTCCGAGTAATCAAGTTTTTCAAGCCGTTCGTGTTCCAACCAAATTCCAACGGCAACCGTCAGTCCGTTTCGATGCGCCTCATCGAGCCGCGCCCTAGTTTTGTCGCCAACTCCCCAAGTACGATTCGAGTTCGCACCCGCCGCAGCGAGATCCTCCAACGATGCCGAAGCACCGCCAGCGCCTTTCACGTAGTAGGGTTTGCCATCACGAATAAGTTGCCAGCTGCCATCTTTGTTTTGCAGCTTGACGGCAACGGGAGAAGCATCCGACACGTCCTGCCCCTGAACAACTGGCCCGGCAAGTAGCACCCAACTGATCGCAAGCAGCAGTGGTTGACCAATCGAACTCATGCCAAAACAAGAACGTTGTTCTCTCATCACGCCGAACCTCCGGCCCAATGAGAAGGATCAAACCGAACGTCAATTCGAGCGATCGACTTGTCTCGTGAGAATAGGCTAACCGTTTCCGTTTCGGTCAACTGCAGCTCGCCGCGAGTCGCCGTTTCTCCATTTGCAAAATGGATCACAAGTTCGTTACCTGATGATCGTTCGTAAACAACAGGTATCTGACACCACGTCCAAGCGAACTGACCTTCTGTCAATTCGATTCGTTGCTCGGAACCGTCCAACCCGACAAATTCGAAGCGTTCTGCGTGCTTCTGGAATTCATCCGCGTCAAACAGCGACGGCTCGAATGCCACGTGCCCGTTTCTAACACGAGCACCAATCTCCAGCATGCGGCACAATACGTCTTCTTTGACTTGGCCAGTCATGCCAGGCTGTTGAGCACCGGCGTGCGCTGGCGTGTGCGAGTAGGGATCGGTTGGAAACGCACCGAAATGAGCCGGTGTCTTATTAACCCCCAACCCTTCGCGAACATCAATGTAGTGCTTCTTCAACCGCTGGATGACGTCAACGGAAACGTCGCTCTTGCCGGCGCCAGTCGCTTCTACAAATTGCTCAAGCGCCGCCAAGGCAAGCTTGGACACCATATGCCAGTAGATCGAACCAAGTCCTTCGTAAGCAAAGAAGTTCTCAGACCGCCCAGTAAATCGATGATGCCGGAAAGTCTGTTCGTAAATCCTCGATACCAGATCCCATTCGCTTTCGACCAACGTCGCGTACCGTGAATTCTCTTTCAGCGGCTTTAATTTACCATGCAGGCATTCCACGTTTCGCAGGTCAGCGTGGAACCGCACGAGCCCCGACACATCACGTTTGACGATCGACACATCTTCATCCCGCAACATCGTCAGCAACAATTCGGATTGATTGACCAAGTCAGAATTGATGACATTCTTATCGGCAAATCGAGGCAATTGTCGATTCGGATAAAGGATGTAGCTTTCTTGGTCTTCGCGATACAGCTGGCTTGATCGCAACGCATCAAGCACGTCACAGACCTGATCTAACGAAAGAGCATTACTCGTGATTACAGCAACTTGCCCTTCCAGCATCTCCGCTAGACGCTCGACCTTGATCGATTCATCTTCCCATCTCATCAGGTTGTACGAATGATACAGCCCGTCGCCTCGGCGATTGGAAGCGATGCAATCATCCAAGAATGACACACAGCGGTTGAACAAATCGACGCACTGACTCAACGGTAATGCCTGACGAAGTTCAGCCACGCCCCCTTCGTAGATCGCTTGTCGGTGATCGCTGCCAGCCTGAGACAATGCATCCACGATCGCCTTTCGATTCGCGTCCGTCATGGTTTGAGAAATCAGGTGCTCATTGGCACTCAACGCCTCATGAATTCTCAGAACCAACTGCGAAACACCCGCCGACACCATCAAATCTTGATCCAACTGCACCTGCGAAAACCAGTCGATCAAAAATTTGAAATAGCGACGCAAGTAGCAGACCGTGACCACTGACATGCCATTGCCGACCAACGCATTGTTAGCGTCGTTCCACTCGGGCCGCTGAGTGTTCAGCCAAATACCGCCACCCGGCACAAAGTTGGTCATCTTCACCAAGCCGGGCAGGATCAATTTCTCCAGCATCGTTGCGTGATAGATGCTGCCGTCACGCGACTGAACCAGTTTGCCGTCACTGCCAAGGACTTCGACTTGCCCGTCAATCATGCGATCCAGCTGAACATCAAACTCGATCGTCTCGGCTGGATTCTCAAGCGTCTTTTGGTAGTCGGCAATCCGGTACGGAACTTGTGCGTAGGTGCAGTTTGTCTCCCGCAGCATGCCGTCGCTGCCAGCCGGGTCCACCCGACGCTGCCATTCGAGCAATTTCAACAGATAGATAATCTGATGATCGCCCCAATAGCCAATATTCGTGAAAGCATCTTCACTGGGACGCTCCCAATCGATCCCTTCGCTTGTAATTCGATACGGGTTGTAACCGTCAGCTGTTGACGAATTGACGAAGCGTCGAATCATGTTCGCGGTGTAATTTGGCCAAGAGACCGCGATCGCTTCCCAGTTCTGAAAAATGTCTCGCCAGTTGCCTTCGTACGCAAGTTTTCGCGAACCATCATCATGATACAGATCGATTGAAAACCGGTTCCATGGCCGCGACGGGTCTCCGTGCCGACGGCTGAACGTGAACGGAAGATACTCCCGACCAAGTCGCAACAGGTTCGTGTCACCAACCGATTCGATTTTCTCGATCAGCTGTTCAAACGAAAGGGATTCGCCCAACTGTTCCAGCCAACTGCTGTGTTGCCGCGTGACGTTTCGATTTCTGACCGAAAGATAATCGATAAACTCCTGAATCTTAATCTCGTAATTGTCGGCAGGCAGCCCGCCTCGCATCACGTTGTAAAGCACGTTCGACTGATGCCGGTGACTGCGTCTCCTCTGAGCACCACTCTGTCGACCGTCGGCCGACGAGACGATCTCTCGCAAGCTTCGCTGGCAACTGGCGACATCCGCATTCAAACTCTGCTGAATCTGAGGCGACTCAACTTCCTTGGCCAACCAAGCAACATCCGCTGCGTCCTGATGCACATCCGCTACGATCTGCCAATCGGCCGAATCTAAAGCGGGCAAATCGAGCGTCGTGTTAACCAAGTAGGACCCTCTCACACCCCGCACATCACACTCTTGACCAACGACGCCGTTGGTCATGAATTGCTCAATCTGTTGGTTACTGAGCAAAACCTGAGCGTCATTCAAACCAACGTGCCACGCAACCGATGCTCGCAAACCCTCGTTCGGTTCAGCACGGTCCGTTGGAATCGAGCTCAAGTAGTAAAGCCCGATTTTTGTTGACTCCAACAATTCGTTCTTCTTGTAAGCGTCGCCCAGATTGCTGTAGTCGCGCTGGAAGTCCTTCGAAAGCCCCGCGGGCACGATGTTCTGAATTCCATCGAGAATCGAAATCGAAACCGGAGCCGCAGACAAATTGACGATCTCGCATGTACGCACGAAACCGAACTGCTTGCCGACCGACCATTGATAACGGAAAACCAAGGAGAGCTCCTGATTCACCTCTTCGAACACGATCCGATTTCCATCAACGTTCTTGTAAACGTTCCGCGAGCACGAATCGCGATCGATTGCGATCTGAAACGGTCGCCAGACAGCGAAGCGACCATCGGGTTTCTGAACGCGAATTAGCGTCAAAGAACCGGAGGCTTCCGCCATATCCGCCAGCTTATCGCTCGAGTAATACGGAAACAGGGCATGCTCCGCATCCTTCCGCCCACAAGTCACCGCGCCGTGGCTAGAGACAAACATCCAATGATTGTCGGGACTGACCGGAGTCGTGAAGAACTCAGGCATCAAATGACTGTTTTCGATCTGGAACCATTGCTCGCCATCAATCAATACATAGGCCGGATCCACGCCACCCCCGGTAGATCGACCGACTGCCTCCTGCGCGGTTCGTTTCCACGGGTGTTGTTTACCGTTCTTTGCGGATCCAAAAATCATTGAGCTAACCTCAAAAAAGCACACATAAAATCGCACGCATGTCAAACACAGCGCGACGACCAAGGCAAAAATCGTTCGCCTCAATCGATGACGGCCCCCAGAAAGTTATGGGCCCAGCACGAAAATTCTCTAAAACGTAAAACCTGAAATAATCAATTGTCCGATGCCGAACCGGAGTCACCACTCTTCGCTTTTCGCTCGCGAAGATCGACCTCCATTCTGTCCAGCAGCTTTTTATCAATGTTGTAGAACGCCAACGCACAGGCGGCGACCACCAAGCACGCGGCCGGGATCAGACTCATCATCATCCGAAGCCCTCCTAACGTAACTTCCGACTGCACCACATCTCCCGTTTCAACCGGTGATTGGTATTGATAAAAATCAAGACACAAACCGGTCATGAAAGAGCCCACGGCACAGCCCATCTTTTGCGAAAACGTGGCCGCAGAAAAAACCAACCCCGTCGCCCGACGATGGTTCTTCCATTCCGAGTAGTCAGCAACATCGGCGTACATCGCCCATAAAAGCACGGGGCTAGGTCCACTGATGAACATGCCCAATATGTTCAATGCGTACATCAGATTTGTTTGCTCAGGGCCCAAGAACAAAAACGCTGCCGTGCAAATCGCCGTGCCGATGTTCATCAGAATCATCAGCCGCTTCTTGCCGAAAATATCCGTCAGGTACCGAGTCAGGAACATTCCCGCAATTGCGGCAAGACTGCCCGACACCCAGAAAAACGGAGCGTAACTTTCGTCGCCAACATAATACTTGAAGTAGTAAAGAATTGCTCCGCCGCGGATAAACGCTCCGATCAACTGAAACAAGCCAAAAGCGAACAGCACCAACCACGGTCGGTTGGTCGTCAAATCCGTAAAGTCGTTATCGAAAGTCGACACTTCGGTCGAGTCAGAAAAGTTTTTGCTGGCCCACGCCTTGAGGACAAACGACAACGCCGTCATCACGACATATCCCAGCAGCACCCATTTCAAATTGCTGTTAAACCCGACCGGCAACGCAATCAGAAGCGTCAAACCCAGCAGCATAATCTGATGTAGACGCGTACTGGTTAAAACAAATTTCAAATCCGCACGCGGCGTCGATGCCAACGCACCTTCCGGTTCAACTCGCTCTTTGGTGGTGGCAAACGTGATCAGGAACATGATGACGGCGGCCACAGAAAAGACCACCATCGTCCAAAAGAAGCCACCGCTCTCATTGGCAACAACAATCTTCTCGACGCCATCCACCACCGTTTGCTCAGTGCCGCCGAACAGCTTGACCAGATCCAGCGTGAAATACTGAACGATCACGCCACCAATGAACGCGCAAACGAAACGATAGGTCGAAACAGATGTTCGCTCCGCCGAGTTCGGCGAGATCACTCCCATCAACGCTCCGTACGGAATGTTGATCGCGGTGTACGCCATCATCACCAGCGTATAAGTCACGTAGGCGTAAACCAGTTTTCCGCCGGGAGAAAGATCCGGCGTGTAGAAAGTCAACATGCCAGTGATTGCAAATGGCACGCACATCCAAACCAAGTAGGGCCGGAAGCGCCCCCAAGCGGTTTTTGTCCGATCAGCAAGGTAGCCAACTAACGGATCGTTAACCGCGTCCCAAATCCGAGTCACCAACAACATCGTTCCGGCCGACTTGGCCGAGATACCGAACACATCGGTATAAAAGTACATCAGGAAGAATTCAAAGACCTTCCAGTACAGATTAGACGCCGTATCACCTAAGCCGTAGCCAATTTTCTCGAATACCGAGAGCGACTCGTCGCGATTGGGAGCGGTTGCAGTTTTTTCTGGACTCTCGCTCAATTTGACCTCAACAAAATAGAACGCGACTCAAGCAACCGAGAAACAAAAGATTGTAAGGAATCCAGCCGACTTCTTTTGAGCAAGAAGTAATAGCATACAAGCAAACAACATCCGCAAATGCTCAAGGCCTCTCAACTCAAACTAATTGGGCAAAATCAAATGGGTTACCCAGAATTGTCTGACCGATCCACATTTTCCTTCACCTTGGAGTCGTAAAGCCGATCGCTCTCCTCGGGGCTCATCAATTCGGTCTTCGAATCGCCAAACGCAACCATGACCTCACCATCAACACCTTCGGTTTCGAAAATAATGGCTTCGCTGAACCCGAAAGGCGACCCCTTCAGACCGAATTTGATCTTATAAGGTTGCCCATCTCGTTCGCTGGTCAAGAGAGCATCCAAATCCCCAACATCCACACCAAGACGCTCAAACCCTTTTTGGTGCCTTGGATCGGCGAGAAACTCGCGAAAACTCGCCTCATCTTTCGGCCCCATCAAGCCCGGTGAACTGGATTGGCAGAAACAATAGCAATTCGCCAGTCGTTGAATCTGAGTTTCGTTCAACTCTTTCAGCCGTGCATCTGTTTTGCTTTCACAGCCAACAAAACAGAGATAAAAACTGGCCAAACAAACGCACAGGATTCGAGAAATCATTTTTTCGTTCTTTAGCTTCGAAAGACAAACAGGTTAAATGGGCAACTGGCTAAGCTACCCATTCGTAGGACAAAACGGCAAGACTCGAAAGCCACCGCGGTTCGACTAAAAGTCGTTACTGACCGACTCCCCACCATTGCGGGTTCCAAGGCTATGCAACAACGAACCGCTAACGGTATTAGTCACGGAACGAACAGATCCGTCGCCAAAGGTCGCATTCGTTGTTCCGGGGTGAGGACTTCCAAACCCAAGCTCGGGAGCAATTCTACCACCCGACGCAGGCTCTCGCTCTTCGTTATCCGCCAACAAGGCAGGTTCAGACATAACGGCTCGCATGCACGGCCAGTCCGACGGCAAAGCAAGCCCGTTTTCCCAATACCCTGAGTCTATCGCATCTGTATTGACAAACTCATAATTGTTAGCGCTGCGAGCTTTTTCCATGAACATGATCGTGTTCGACGATCCGTCGGGAACTGGATTTTCAACCCGTGCAAACCTCTCGACCTTATCGGTTGAGTAATTGACATGCCCGCCCTTGACGATTAGACCGATCCACGAATCGACCTCTTCATTCTCTCGAGCTGACCGACTTGTCTGCCACTCAAATCCGGCCCAGTTCGTACCCCCGCTAGGTAGTGAACCTCCTTGGAAATCGGCATTGCCACCTTGCAAAAATCCCGCATAGTCAGGAGTGAACAACGCGACAGCGCCTCCGCCGATCAACTTGAATGACTCCCCCCGAGAAGGACAGGAGTAAAACGGAACGGAATTGTCGTAAACCTGATTCCAGCTTCCAACCAATTGCGAGCGGAGACCGTGAAGATTTCCAGCCTCCAAAAATGGCAAGATCTGGTACATCCAAGAGGCATTCTCAAAACCAAACATCGGTCTAGTAAGTTCCTCTCCACCCCACTCTGAACCAGTCGCGCCGCCGGCAGTTGGCAGGTGCCCATTGGCTGACTCAAAATTCAAAGCAGCCAAAGAACACTGCCGCAAATTATTCATACACTGCGACCGCCGAGCCGCTTCACGGACCTGCTGAACGGCAGGTAGCAACATACCGATCAAAATACCGATGATGGCAATCACCACCAACAATTCAACTAACGTAAAACCCTTGTTAACGTTCTTTGGGGAACCGTTCATTTCACATCTCCTCAGAGTGACCACATTACGGGCAGAAAATTTAGTATAGTATGAAACCGCTTTCATATCCCAATCATAACGGTAGGTCGGGTCTTGGGTCAAGGATTTTTCATAAAATTGTGAAATCGGTTTCAAATTGTATGATAAACCCCTTAAAATAGCGACTAAACAGATATCTTTTCTTGTCTAAAATCTCTTATTCGCGGGACTCTTCCCGCAACGGAAGCCCGAAGGCCGCATCTTCAGAATGCACCGAATTACGAGTAACATGAGCTCATGAAAAAGCCAGCTGCACCTTCCCGCAAAAACGTGACGATTAACGACATCGCTCGTCAAGCAAACGTTTCCAAAAGCACCGTTTCACGTGTCCTAAACGATTCAACGCCGGTCAACGAGGATAAACGGACCGCGGTTCTTGAAGCCATGAAGGCGATGAACTTCGAGCCGAACATTTTCGCTCGATCGCTTGCTGGCGGACAAACCAAAACGATTGGAATTCTGACTCAGAACATCGGTAGCCCGTTCTACGACGGAATTTCCCAAGGAGTTTTGTCAAGGCTGACAGGCACTTCATACTCACCGATTTTTGCCGACGGTCAGTGGAAACCCGAAATTGGGTATGCTGCATTAGAGACCTTAGTCGGTCGCAAAGTTGACGGTTTGATTTTAGTTGGCGGTCGATTGCCGATGGACCAATTGCAAGACCTCCGGGAGCGGTTGCCATGTGTTGCGGTTGGCAGAAAGATTGATGAATGGGAATCACAGTGTTTGTACGTTGATAACGAAGAAGGAGCCTTCCAAGCGACCAACCACTTAATCGAATTGGGACATCGGAAAATTGCTCACATCACCGGTATCATCGACCATCCCGATTCCATTCATCGTTTGGAAGGATATAAGCGCGCCTTGCAAGAGGCTTCGATCGCGTTTGACGAGGACATGATCTGTGAAGGGTTGTTCGACGGAGAGTCTGGCGTCAAAGCAATCGAAACACTTCTTTCCCGAAGCAAGGATTTCACAGCCATCTTTGCAGCGAATGACTTAACCGCGTTCGGTGCTAGGCTTGCGTTGTATCGTCAAGGCATTAGCGTCCCCGAAGACGTCTCAATCATCGGCTTTGACGACCAACTTGAGGCATCGTTCGCGACGCCACCACTGACATCGGTTCGCCAGCCTGCAAAAGAAATGGGCGAAGCAGCGGCAGACGCCTTGGTCAAGCTAATCAATAAGCAGTCGTACGAAATTCCTGATTTTCCGCCTGAACTGATCATCCGCGAATCGACTCAGGAAGTGAAATAGTACCGGCGATTTCACATCGCCACTCGCTGGTTTTCTACTCGCGAAGCATACGTGCGCGGCGAAAGGTCGTACACGCGTTGGGAAAACTAAAGAAGATATCTTTCGAGATTTCACCCGCTCGTTCGGCAGATTAGATCTCTCTTGCCGCCCGCAACGACGTTGCCACAAAACCACGCAGTCTTTGCGCGATTGTGTTCGCTTCTTCGTTGTTTTCTAAAATTTTCGCAATTCCGTGCGAAAAGTAAAACTTGTGACACGACGTTCGTAGCGTGGAATTAAACAGGAGAAAAGAGCGTACCACTTCAGGTGGTGAACGGGATCGTCTTTGCCACAAAAATGCGTTATCGGGCCAAGTTGATCTGTTATCTGCCAGCTTGGAGCCCAGTCATACCTATGGGGATGGCTCCGCGCCGGAATAAGTTCTCGGCTTTTACAGTCTGTCGCATCGAACTTCCAAACCAATATGAACATCCTCATCCCAGGCGGTTCCGGTCAGGTCGGTCAGATACTCAAGCGATACTTCATCGCCCACGGTTACAACGTCGTTATCCTTAGTCGCTCGTCCAACGACCCGTCCAAACACTGGGATGGTAAATCGCTGGGCGGTTGGGTCCGGCACATTGACAACGCGAACGTCGTGATCAACTTGGCCGGCCGCACGGTCAACTGCCGCTACACCGATGAAAACTTTCGTCAGATGATGGATTCACGAGTCGATTCGACTCGCGTGATTGGCCAAGCGATCCAGCAATCCAAGACTCCGCCGCGTTTGTGGCTGCAGATGAGTACCGCCACCATTTACGCTCACCGTTTCGACGCGTCCAACGACGAGTCCTCGGGCATGATCGGCGGCAACGAACCTGACGTTCCGGCCTATT
Organism: uncultured Pirellulaceae bacterium; assembly: GCA_937929805.1. Lineage (GTDB taxonomy): Bacteria > Planctomycetota > Planctomycetia > Pirellulales > Pirellulaceae > Mariniblastus. The sequence continues at coordinate 61,489 of CALFUT010000037.1, read as the reverse complement.
GGAGTCGCAGCATCGACATTGCCAAAGCATGGGAAAATGAGCTTGATCGAGCCAATACGCCACAGACTCGCAAAGTCGCGCTGCGGACTTCGATGGTGATGTCGCCCGATCCGGGAGGAGTCTTCGATGTCCTTCGGACTCTAACCGGACGATGGTTGGGGGGCAGCATTGCCGGAGGCAAACAGTTCGTTTCGTGGATTCACGAGTCCGACTTCAACGCCGCGATTAAGTTTCTAATCGATCGCGACGACATCGACGGTCCAGTCAACATCTGCGCTCCCAACCCGCTGCCTCAACGCGTTTTTCAGCGTGAACTACGATCAGCGATGAACGTTCCGATCGGGCTTCCCGCTACCAAATGGATGGCCAAAATTGGAGCCATCTTCATGCGTACCGATATCGAACTGATCTTGAAAAGCCGCCGTGTAATTCCGGGGCGGCTGTTAGATGCCGGCTTCGCATTCCGATATCCGAATTGGCCCGCAGCAGCCAGTGAACTGATTCACCGCAGCAAAAACTGTAGCCTCGCCGAAAAATCCATGTGAAGGCACGCCTAATTCGTGACTCTCTTTGATCGCAAGCCAATGTTCATGACTTCCACAACCAGCGCGAAGAACATGGCGAAGTAGATATAGCCCTTGTCCAAATGAGCCCCCAAGCCCTCGGCGACCAGCATCACACCGATCAGAATTAAAAAGCTCAACGCCAGCATTTTCAAAGTCGGATGCGAGTCCACGAATCGGCTGACCGGCTCGGCAAAAATTAACATCACGATGACTGCAAGAATGATCGATGCGACCATCACGTACACGTTGTCCACCATCCCCACCGCCGTGATCACGCTGTCCAACGAAAATACCACATCCATCACCGCGATCTGCATCAGCACGCCCGCAAAGGTCACCGATGCCCCAGCTACGTCGTGATCGCCCACGTGACCAAATTCGTCATGGATCTCCCACACACTCTTGCCCACCAGAAACAGACCGCCCAGTAACAAGATCAGATCCTTCCACGAAATCCCGTCGGCTTCCTCGAAGTACTCCTGCTGAATTTTCTCCAGCGTCGCTTCTGGAATCTCAAAGTGGCCGTCTGGTGCCGGTGCGGTGAACCGATCGATCACTGCCGTTGGAATACCGAGGTCCGTCAGGTGAAAAACGGGCTTCTTGAACACATCGCCGTTCACCATCCAGAATAGCAAAAACAGCAGCAACAAACGCGAGCCCAACGCGAGCATCAAACCCATCCGCCGCGCCGAAGGTTGCTGCTCTTTCGGAAGGCGTCCTGAGAGAATCGTGATGAAAACAATGTTGTCGATGCCCAGCACGATTTCCATCGCTGTCAGGGCAAGCAGTGCGATCGCCAGTTCCATTGCGAGCAATTTTCCAAAAAGTCATGGATCAGGTGGGACAAGAGAAAGCCGACGCCAAGAGGGAGATCGGCTGACGTGAAAATATAAGGACGAGGTCCTCCAAACGCCATGCCCAGAACAGGCGAGCCCACAATTAATCGCGGGGTACGACAGCACGCCGACCGCACCTACTTGTCTCGCAAGCGATTGCCAACCACGAAACACGGAAAATGCACGAAGGTGAAAGTCGACCTTATCGGTCACAGCGTTTCGATCCTTTCGTCAATCTCGTGGTTTAAAAACGTTCTTCGAAGCCGGGTTTTGGAAAACAAAATTTGCTCATTCGCCAAACAGGTTGCTAAATCCTTTGAACAAATCAAACGATGGCAGCATGCTTTCCTCGACCTCGGAACGCTCGATATCCAACACGCCGTGGACAGAAAACTGGGTATCCGCTTTGCTGACCTGAACTTCCAACCCGCGAAACCACTTCAAAAATGGCGCAACATGATCTTCGGGCAACTGCGGCTGAGAAAACGACGGCCAAGCGGTCGATCGCCAAATTTGCCGTCCAGAATCCAGCTGAGCCAACTCGTATTGGCCATCAAGCGAGCACACTAACGTCACGTCCAGCATTCGCTCGACGATGGTCAACGCCGCTCCCGGATCGACTCGATATTGTTGTGTCAACATATTCAGCAGTCGAACATTTGCGATCGAGGTCTGCCAACTTCGGCGGTAGTTCACTGAATTCGCCCACGCCTTAAGATTTGACGCCGCCAGATCCCCGACCTCCAACCGAATCTGAGCCGGTCGCTCCGATGGCACGACGACTAGATGCGGCTTCAGCCGTTCCAGACGCTGTTGATCGAACCCCAGCACCGAAAAGTCGCCCCACTGCAATCGCCATAACTTCAGTAACCGCGAGTATGTGTAGCCGTACACGTCAGGCTCGCCACCCAGACGAGGAATGAAGTTTAAATACCCCGGTTGAGGCGACGCACCCAAATGCCCAGGCACCTCGCGGAGCGTTTGCAACAATCGTACGATCGAGTTGGGACGCAGATTGATGTTCGGATCAAGATAATCTTGGACCGCAGCAAACAGATGATAGGGCAGGGGACCACTGGCCGCTTGCATTCCCCCGCCCAGCAAACGTCCACCCTTCATGCTTGCTTGAAGGCTGATAATGTCCTCGGGGCTGTGAGCAATTTCTTGCTCCAACGGCGCGCCTAGCATCGACATGAGCCACCCATACTTCGCTTCGCCAAACGGAGCCAACCGAGCGTCAAACACAACGCGCTCGACGTTCTCTTTTTCCTCATGCTGATACCGCTTAATCGCCACCAGCATCGGATCAAGCGTCTTGATATTGGCCGTAAAAAACTGTGCTCGCTCGCGGTACCACGCAGCTTCCTCTTGGCTGACCTGAACAATTGGAAGATCGGGAATCGGCACAAAAAAACCGCGTCGGCCTCGAACCGAATCCACCCACGTCTCCCCCGAAACATCCACGCGGCCGGCGTCAGGTCGAGCCCCAAACCCTTGAGGCAGAAAGCCTTGACTAATCAATTGCGGAACGTCCGCTTGCCCAAAGCCTTCTCCTGCAGCGGCCAGAGAAGCCATCTCCAGCATCATGATGTCGGTGACAATCTGATTCCGACGTCGCAGTTCAATTTGATATTGAGGCGTCAGCAGGTTCTGTAAAAAAGGAGTCGACGCGTACACGAAAATGGTGTCGCTTCGATCCAACGGCAGGTTATAACGAGCGAACTTGAACTCGGCGGTGTCAGCCAAAGAGCCTTTGCCGTTGGCGGCCTCTAAGAACCGAGTCGCCAAAGTCAACGACGTCGTCGTCAAATGGCAATCGCCCGACACCACGTAAAACGATCGATAGCGATTATCGGGCGTCGAAAGAAATTCGACCGGCGTCCCGTTCACGTCAATCGTTTGTAAGGTCGCCTGTTGATCCTGATGGTCTTTAACGAACTGTTTTCGTTTCTTGCGGAGACTATTCTCCAGCAATTTCGTTTTGCTGGCGTACAGCAAGACGCCAACCGCGCTGCCGTCGTCAAAGTAAGTATCCATCCCGGCAACCGCGACATCCTCGATCAAGTTCCCCGCGAACAACCGGTCAAACTCGCTGGACTCGATCGCCAACTGATCAAGGAACTTCGTTTGAATCTTGTACTGAAATCCTCTCAGCTGAATCATTCGTCCAAGGTCGCCACCAAACTCCTCGGTGAGACGTTGCAACCACAGCTGATTCTCCCACGTCCCAAACCGGAGATAAAAACACTCCTCAGGGATGTATCGAGCGATGGGTTCAACCGGCAATTCATCGGGCAGATTATCAATCAAAAGTGGCGTCCAGCCGATCGGTTGAGGGATCGGCAGATTGGAAACTGCTGGCGCGACCCCATTCAACATCGCCGATTCAATGTTCTCCGCTCGCAATCCCTCGACATCGAACATCAATTCGAACGTCGCGGTCAAAGGGTCTTTCTTTTTCTGAAACTGAGACTTCACCGGCTGCCCCATTCGACGGCCAACCATCGATTTCAGATAGACCTCGAACGCCGACGGATAGTCTCCTGCCTTGATCTGATCATTGGTCGCGCCATTGAAAGCCTCCCACCATTGCCGCACAAACCGATCGAATTGACGGGCTCGCCGGGGATAGCCCACCTGCACGTTGACCGGAACCGCGCCGCTGCCGTGCAGGACCAGTTGCAAAGGTGCTTCACCACGAAACAGAAACCAGACCGAGTGCACATCATCCGGATTCCCCAGACGTGCACCGGTGAAGTTCTCGATGAATCGTTTGACTGGCGACTTGGTGACTACCGGATAGAGAATTCGATTGGCCGGGTCGCTTAACAACGTCGCACCCGTCCGATCGATTAATTCGTCCCCCGGACGCAGGCGAAACTTGATTCGCCCCACCCCAAACGGCTGCCCCGCGAGGGCTTCGGCTTGCAGAATCAACGGTTGATTTTGCTGCAAGAAATCGACCGATCCACCGCCATCGACGATCTCTTTCCCTGCTGGAGCAACATCAGCACCGGAGCCTTGTGTCGCATTCGTTGGCGTCTGAGCACCATCCGCCGCGCCAGGGATTGGCCGAGGCGACGTTAACGTTGGTGTCGGCGTTTGCTCCTGAGCGACCCCCACATTAGACCAAGCAACGGAACCCAACGCGAAAAACAAACCGACTGAGCTCAAGCAAACTGCACGCAGCGAGGCAAGGCGACCCAATAAAGACTTGCAAGATTTCATCAATTTCATCACTGGCCTACCGCAATGGTTGGGAGAAGCATGTGCATCACATCAGAATTTTCGACGATCCGCCTGCTGATGAAACCCCACTGCAAAGAAAAGGTGTTCCTGCGTATAAGGATCGCATTGAGGATAGCATTGCCAGCATCGTTTTAAAATGAATGGCAAGGAACGGGGTGATTTTAAACCACGTCGGCGATCGGTTCGCTTACGTCGGAAAGCTTCACGTGGATGGACCAGTCTGAAATCGGCTGATCGAAGTCGTAAGCCAAGCCGGGCTCTTCTTCTGCATTGACGATCACTTCCTCGCCTTCGACGGGAAAGAAGATGTAGTCGAGCCCGTCCGTGTCCACTCTTAGGATCGATCCCAACTGAGCGTGATGCATTTCATCAATCCGAGCAAATCGAGCAACGCAATTTTCCGAGGCGTCCGACTTGTTGAAGAACATCATCCCAGCTTCGAAATGGTTCGCTCCCTGATCGGCTTGCGAATCGGTATCAGGAATCGTTTCGAAGAACCAGAACTTTTGCCGCTGCCCCAACACAAGCGTCTGATCGAGTTCATACCATCCGGGAGTCCAAATGGCGGTTTGTTGATCAGAATCAGACATCTATCATTCCTAGTGAATGGATTTTTCTAGGGCGTCGCGTCTTCCCGCCAAGCGATCCAGAGCGCATCCCGATCAAGCCTAGCGGCTTTTGGTTGCTTTGAACTGGGTTTTCTCAACGCCACAGACGCTATAGGTAAGTGCAACATGCACCGGCGGTGCGGGAATTGTAAACGTTCACCCGTGATCATGCAATTTCAGCCACTTCGCAATCGGTAAACGTCGGCCGACAGCCTCGCTGAGCCTATTTCGTTTAGCAGTTGATCATAACGCCGCGGCTTTGCAGATCGAACACCAGTTGCGGAACGCTTTCGAACAGCACGGCATCGATACCAGCTTTGATCGCCGCGTCGATATTTTCTTGGCGGTCGTCCGTGAAAAAGATGCACCCCGGTTCAACGCCAGCCCGTTTGATCGCCGCTTCGTAGATTTTCGAATCTGGTTTCATCGATTTTTCTTCGTAGCTGAGCACCAGCGGATCAAAGAAAGTTTGTAGCACCCAGTGCTGAGAAAACACAAACTGCCAATGAGCGTCACAAGTGTTTGACAAGACACCCATGGGAAAACCTCTGGCTTTTAGCTGCGTGAGGACAGGAAAGATCGGCCGATTCGCCCAGAAGATGTCGCTAATTGCTCGCAACAAATCACCCCGCGACAGTTCTTTTGAAGGGTCAATGCCAGCTTGGGCACAAAATTCCTGATGAAATTGCGTACAATCAATCAAACCCGTTTCGTACTGCTGTTGCAAACCTTGATTAAACAAAATGTCGTCAACCAGTTTTGGCGACACACCACAAAGTTGCTCAACGTTCCGAAACCCCGTCGAGTGATCAAACTTCAGGATTACGTTACCCAGATCAAAGTAGATAAATTCAATCGACGACATTATTTCGCCTCCGTACAGTCGCTCTCATCCTAGTGAACTATCGGTCCGAATCTCGGTTCTCGAATGCATCTCCCGAGCTGCCAATTAAAGTGTCCATTGAACTACCAATCAATGTCCTTCAAAACACAATTCGTGTCGAACAAAAATTCACGAAACATTTTACGGAAACTTAACCTATGTCGACCGTCGCTTCTACTCGTCCTACCAACCTGAAGGAATTGCTTGATAGCGGCTGGCAATCCAAGCCTGTCAAACAGGAAATTCACGACAACTTCGTTCGCATGCTGGCAGCCGGCGATGACCTGTATCCCAACATTGTTGGCTACGAAGACACGGTCATTCCGGAGATCAATATCTCGCTACTGTCCGGACACGACATGCTGTACCTAGGCGAAAAGGGGCAGGCCAAGAGCCGACTGATGCGAGGCCTTGTGCGGTTTCTGGACGAGTACGTTCCGTATTTGGACATTCCCGAGGCCCCCTTTCACGAAGACCCATTGGCTCCGCTCAGTTCTGTCGCCAAAAAGTTTGTTGTCGACCACGAACCGGCCGACGTTCCGATCGCGTGGTGGCATCGAGATGATCGCTACGCCGAGCGACTGGCTCCGGGGACCAAGTTTGCGGACATCATTGGAGAAATCGATCCGGCCAAGCTTGCGGGCGGAGTCAGCATGTCCACCGAGGACGCTTTGCACTTCGGTCTGATTCCTCGAATGCACCGTGGCATCTTTGCGATCAACGAGTTGCCCGAACTGGACGAATTGGTGCAAGTCGGTTTGTTCAACATCTTAGAAGAACGCGACGTACAGATTCGCGGATACCCCGTTCGCTTCGACATCGATGTGCTGGTCTTGTTTTCCGCCAACCCATCAACGTTCAATCGCAGCGGAAAAGTAATCCCTCAGCTGAAAGACCGAATCGGTAGCATGATTCAAACGCATTACCCGCGCGATCGAGCGATGGGAATTGAAATCATGGAACAGGAAGCCGACATCGATCTGGATGGCGACTATCCAATCAAAGTCCCGTACTTCATGAAAGAGATCTGCGAACAGATTTCCGTTCAGGCTCGGAAATCGAAGTACGTTGACCAACAGTCGGGCGTCAGCGTTCGCTTCAGCACCGCCAACTATCGCACCATGATCGCCAGTGCTCGACAGCGAGCCATCAGCTTGAACGAAAAGCCGGCGGTTCCTCGCATCAGCGACCTCGGGCATTTGTACACGTCCGCATTGGGAAAACTGGAACTGGACTTGATGGGAAGCCATCAAATGTCAGAACGACAAGTGCTCGACAGCATCGTGGCCGAAGCGATTCAAATCGTTTTCGAGGAATACATTTCCGAGCACGGCTTAGCCGAGATCTCAGAGATTTTTGGCAAAGGCGTCCGAATCGAGGTCGGTGACATGGTGCCGTCATCCGAGTACGCCGAACGGCTCAAACGAGTCCCACCGGCTTGGGAGAAAGCGTTTGAGGTCAACTCATCCTCCGACTCTGCCGTCCGCGCATCGTGCGTTGAATTTGTGTTGGCGGGGCTTTACGCGATGGACAAAATCAGCCGCTCACAAACCCACGGCGGCGACAATTATGAAGTTTGAAACCAGTGTGAAGTCGCCAGTGTGAAGTGTGAAGTTACAAAACAAGATCACATTGCACACTGCACACTGCACACTGCACACTGAAAACTGAATTTCGCACTATGAACCCATGACCGAAAAACATTCAAAACGCGGGATCGTCCACACCTACCTCAAGTACGACCCCATCAAGTTCCCCGGTCCTAGCCAGCCGCCGCCCGATTTGGTCTCGCCGATGATGGACCAGATGATGGCGTACGGCAGCATGCGCGAGCTAACCGAAGAGGAGATGGCGCGAGCGATTAAGCTGGATCCCTCGCAGTTCCAAAATCTGGGCCCGTCGCTGGACATGATGATGGCCATGCTGGAGGACCGGAAGCAAAAAATCCTCGAAACGTATGAAACAAAGTCCGTCGTTCGCGAAGCAAAAAAAGTTTTCCACAAAGCGGCAAAAAAGGGCCCGCAGCCACCAGACAAACTACGCTCGCTGCACAAGGAAGCGATCGACCAAGAGCAGCTTTACGATCTTGAACGACTTTTCTACGCGGTCGGCGATGACGCCGATCCGTTCGCTCAACACCTAGCTGGGCTCATGGGAAAGCTGGAGGACAAATACCAAATCGATGAACTGGCGGCGAAGTATCACTTTACCGGCCACGAGTCCATGACGATCCCGCAAGCGATTGCGATTAAGGAAGAGCTAGAAAAAATCGACGAACTGATGGACCAACTAGCCGAGGCACAACAGACCGGTCAGATCGGCATCATCGACATGGAGGAACTCGGTGAATACATGACCGAGGACCAAATGCACTCGCTGGAGGAAATGCAGCGAATGATCGAAAACTACGTGCGGGAGGCAGCCGAACGCCAAGGCATCGAGAACAAGAACGGCAAGTTTCGATTGACTCCGTCGGCCTACCGAGTCTTCCAAGGCAAACTCTTGGAACGCATTTTCAGCCACCTGCAAGCTTCCAAAACCGGTCGGCACGAAGGTAATATCGTGGGCGAAGGCGCGGTGGAAATGCAGTCGACCAAGCCGTACGAGTTCGGTGACTCGCTGACTCACATGGATATCCCGCAGACATTTATCAACGCGATGCTGCGAGGCGGTCGTGAGCTGCCGATTCGCTTGAAATCGGAAGACATCGAAATCCACCGCACGCGTAACACTCCCAAAGCGGCGACCGTCATCATCATGGACATGAGCGGATCGATGCGTTACGACGGGCAGTACATCAACGTCAAACGAATGGCGATGGCGATGGACGGACTGATTCGCACGGAGTACCCCGGCGACTACTTGAACTTTATCGAAATGTACACGTTCGGCAAAGTTCGGCGGCAAGGCGAGATCGTAGAACTGATGCCCAAACCGGTCACGATCCACCATCCTGTCGTGCAACTGAAGGTCGACATGGCGGACGAGAACGTTAGCGAGCACATGGTCCACCCGCACTTCACGAACATTCAGCACTCGCTGCGACTTGCGCGGCAATTATTGGCGGCTCAAGATACGCCCAACCGGCAAATTATGATGATCACCGACGGACTGCCGACGGCTCACTTTGAAGACTCAACGCTGTACCTTCTCTATCCACCGCATCAGCGGACCGAGGAAGCCACGATGCGAGAAGCCGCGCTCTGTGCGCGGGACGGAATCACCATCAACACCTTCTTGGTGCCCAGCTGGTCGCAATCTGAAGAAGACATCCGCTTTGCCCATCGGATTAGCGAATCAACTCAGGGCCGAGTGTTCTTCACCGCAGGCGGTGATCTGGATCGATTCGTGGTCTGGGACTACGTAAACAAAAAACGTGAAATCATTGGATAGCGAGATCATCGATCAGAATTTCCCAGCTCGCGTTTTCTGCTATGATCACCGGTTTGAAACTCAAGGAACCCAACTGGCACACTCCCATGGAACGGGAACGACGAATTTTTCTGCGAGTGCTTTGCATCATCGGACTGATGATTGCACCAAGATACGTCCACGCGCAGCGGGGCGAACCGAAAGTCGTCACGATGCAGTCAGGTGCCCAGTACGAGGGGATCGTCGGATCGATTGCCGAGATGTACTCGGGCGAGCCGGTTCCCGATCCGTTTGACAGCAAACCAATTGTTGTCATTAACGATGGATTGAGACGCGTTTTCGTTCGAGACACCCGAGTGCAAGGCGGACTGGGTGACTCGAATCGCAACGAAGTACAGTTGGATGTTTTTCAACGAGTCTCCAATAGTTCGGTCGGCTTTGGAGGTAGCATTCTGCGAATCGGCCCCTTCGACAAGAACGGGCATCGCCTGCTAACGCTTCGCGATCCTCGAGGCCGAATCCAAACGATCGTCCAAGGAATCACCAGCGTCACGCCTCGATTGTGCGAAGTGAAAACGCTGGTCGGTACATCGCGTCAGTGGTCAATGCGAATCGGCGTCGGCACCGTCCCCACCAGCATTCTGCTGCCATTACTGCGAAGACAAATCAAAGACCCGAACGACTTGACCAGCCAACAGAAGATCGCCGACTTTCTGATCCAAGCCGGCTACTACCAACTGGCAAGCGACGAACTTCGATCGATCCAGCAACGATTTCCGGAAAACGAGCGGCTCAAAAAAGATATCGAACGGACTCGGCGGCTACTGAAGCAACAGGCGGCTCGGCAGGTTTTGTCCGAAGCCCGTTTGCGACTCAGTTCGGGGCAAAATGAGCTGTCTCAGAAATTCTTGGCGAGCGCGATCAACGTGGAAGGAGTCGCGGGCGAGATTTTGGCTGAATTTCGTGAGCTGCAGAATCAATCCAAGATAGAGAATCAAAAAACAGAGGAAACGCGGCAGAAGTTCCAGACACTGATCGAATCCGTTTCAGACCTTTCGGCGAAACAAGCCAACACCGTCCAAAGACTGAACGACGAATTGAAGCAAGATCTAAACCCGGTCAACGCAGCGCGATTGGGTGCGTGGCTTCGATTGGCAGAAGACGCGAACACGCGTCCGCAACAGAAAATTGCGTTGGCGATTAGCGGTTGGTTGCTGGGTGGCAATCGTGCGATCGACAATCTGGCGGTCGCTGAGTCCATGTTCGATGTCCGGGATCTGATTTTCGCGTACCTGAACACGCAGCCTGACCAGCAAAATCGCCGTGACGAAATTCTCAAACAGCTAGAACAGTTCGAGTCGGGCACTCCCGGCTTTCTGGCCGACATGATCGCTCAGATGAAACCGCCAATTCCGCCCCCCGAAGATTCAATGTCGGGAGTCGAACCGATTCCGATCGAGGTCACGCTTCCCGGCACCAAAACAGATGCTCAGCCGGTCGAAGTCGAGTGCCTAGCTCTAGTCCCACCGGAATACGATCCCTACCGGCGATACCCATTGCTGCTGACGCTGCCAGATCGCAAGAATCCGGCGAACGAACTTATCGCGTGGTGCGGCCGGTACAATCCTAAGCTGAAAGTACGCACGGGACAGGCGATGCGACACGGCTACATCGTGGTCGTGGTGCCGTGGCAAGAACAGGACGGCCAACTAACCAACAAGTGTTCCGGCCACGAACACGCAGTCGTTTTAAAGGCACTGCGTGCAGCGATGCGAACGTTTTCGGTCGACTCCGATCGAGTTTATCTGGCTGGACGAGGCATTGGTGGCAACGTGGCGTACGACGTCGGCTTGAGCCACCCCGAACATTGGGCGGGGGTCGTTGGGATTTCGGGCGAACTGGATCGCTACATGAAAATCTACGCTTCCAACCGGCATGTTCCGTTGCCCGTTTACAGCGTCGTCGGTGACAAAAATGCTCAGGCCATCGCCAACAGCAAATTCGTCTGGAACACTTGGTTTCGGTCTCGCAAGTACGTGAACAACACGGTTGTGCAGTACATCGGTCGAGCCAACGACGCAATCTATGAAGCGATTCCGGCAGTCTTCGATTGGGCCAAATTGCATCGACGCCGATGGCCGGGCGGGGCGGGTTTCGAATTCGAGTGCAAGACAGTTCGACCGTGGGACAACTACTTCTGGTTTTTGGAAGCTGGTGAGATCCCCGAGGCGAACATCGTCTGGCCAGAAATGTTTCGCTCGAACAAACTTCGAGCATTCAAATTAGAGGGCTCGGTATCGCCCGGGCGAACGAACCAGTTTCAACTCTCGCCCGCACGACCTCCGGGCACCACAACGTTGTGGCTGGGCTCTGACTACGTCGATTTTTCGAAGCAGATTGAAATCAAAGGCATGGGACGGGACTTCCGAGGCTTCGCGTCACCGTCGCGGCGGACATTGCTGGAAGACGTTCGCAAACGAGCCGACCGGCAACGCCCTTACCTTGCAAAAATCATTTGCGAGGGCGGCGTCTGGGAAGTGAAAGAATAAGCGAGGTCGGAATTCGGAATTCGGAGGTCGGAAATTAAAGCGAGAACGCCAGCCACACTGCACACTGCACACTTCTTCACTTCGTCCGCTTCAAGACGCAGCCACTGATCCGCCAACCGTCTTTTTCATCTTCCATGGCCCAACCCATGATCCCAAGATAGGGAGCAATCGCTTTGGCATAGTCGGCTGGAAGTTCTTTCCCATCCAGTCGCTTGATCTCGGTGCTGCTCTCATTTTCATCCTGAGATCCGCTTTTGAAAATCTGGTTAATGATTTTTGCCAGCACCGTGGTGGATTGCTCCATCTTTCCCTGACGCAGCAGTTCGTAGTTCGCCTCTAACGCCTTGTCCAAGCGACCGAACTGACGAGAACTAAAAATCTTGTTGTCGACCAGCTTTTGCAACGCTGCGTCGACTCGTTCATAGTCGCTCATCTCAGCCAGCTTCTGCTTCTGCTTGTTGGCAAGAACCTGCTTCATGTAATCTTTGTGATTGGCGACGATCAAATGACCGTGCTCGATCGCAAAATACTTTTTGTCAAACAGGGTGAAAACTTCTTCTTCCGGTTCCTCGTCATCCAAACCTTCTCCCTCCAAGGGATCGTCAAAGATGTCCAAGTCGTCAGGAATTTCATCTTCGGCATCCGAGGTTTCGGAATCGACTTCGATGACCGTCTTACCACCCAGATTGATCTTCGTGGCTCGGCCGTTTCCGATCGCACGCCTGACGCTATCGAGCACAAAGTCCCCATCAGCATCAGCTTTCAGCTTGAACGCGATCGCAACACGCTCGCTGTTCCCATCGATCGGCTTGGCGGTCGCCGAAAGAATCGTCCACTCGCTGTCCAGCTGCCCAATCAGCTTTCGGATGTTCAACTGCATGTCAGGATCATTTTTGAAATCCTGCAAGACGCGTTCGAAGGCACCCGGATCGTCAAGAAATGCGTCGTACAGAAATCCGACGTTCTCCAAAGCACTGGAAAAGTTCCATTTGCCGACGAAAAACGCGGAAAGATTGTTGGGCACCCAATCGGCAGGAGTCACCGTTTTGCCAGACTTGTTCGAGAAATCGAATAGCCCAAAGACTCGCTGTTGTTCCTTCTTGGCCAAATTCGTTTGCGGGGCATAAACGAAGGTGCGATGCAACAGTTCGTGATCGTCAACCATGAACCCAAGTTGGCCGCCGGCTCCTTTGAGAACATCAAAGCCTTGGTCTTTCAGGATCTTTGCCCAGTCGTCACGATGCTCCCGTGTGTCTTTTTCATCGTCGGCTAACGCTTGAGCCAATTGGATGTAGCCGAACGGGTCAACAAACCATTTCAGCTGTGATTCATCCGGGCCAAAGTCAGTGCGTTCGGCAACTGTCTTGAACGCAGGCTGAGCCGCCAACGCATCGGGTTTAAGTGCATCCGGTTTCGTGGTCGCCAAGCGGAAGATCACATCGCGAAAAATTTTCTCGTTGTCAGACGCAAGCAACCAACCGTCGTAGATCGTCTGCAAGGTCGTTTGGCTTGCTCGAAGACGCTTCCCTTTTTCGATGGTGGAACGCGTTACCGATGCCCCATTAATGTCGATCTTGGTCTGGACGGCACCCTTTTCGACCAAGCGACGATTCACCTCGGCCAGCACCTTCGCCGCCTTATCCTCGCGACCGCTGACATCGACCAGCAGAACCAGCCCGTGCGAGCCGCGTTCGATCTCCTGACCTGCGATCGAGGGAACAATCCCCGCCAGACAGATCTCGCCCGAGTAAATTTCGTCAAGATTTTCGATCTTCACGCCCAAGCGGACATTCTTCTCTGCCGCCCAATCACTGAACTGACTCTTAAGGCTCTCAATGAATGGCTCAATCGCCTTGTCTTTTGACAACAGACCAAACTGCGTCGTGTCAAAACTCTCTTGCAGTCTCACCATGCTAGGAATCGACACCCAAGCCTTCGTGTGGCCGGGCAGCAACTGAGCCGATTCAAGGCGAACTGAATCGCCCTCGGCAGGTGCCGGCTCTTTCTTCTTGGCGGGTTCAGTTGCGGCGGGCGCGGCGGGAGTAGCGGTGGTCGCCTGAGGCTGCGCTGTTTTAGGCTGGGTGGCCGCTGGCTCAGAAACCGCTGGTTGAACGACTGGCAGTGCGACCGCTGGCTGAACCACTGCTGGCTGAACCGTTTGTGGAGCTACTTTTTCAGACGGAACCACCGGCTTGACCTCAGGCCGAAGCGGAGCTTCCTGAACGACCGGGCTTGCCGAGTCAGTTGCGGGCCTGAGTGGTGTCTGAGCACAAACGGTAGACGCCCCGAACCAAGCCAGTCCAAGAACCGACCAGCAGGCAACAACGAAAAAAATCCGACTTCGCACAATCTCTCCTAACGCCTCTAATGCAACTCTCGCCAAATTGGGCAAAAATCACCAAGTCAACAACGGTTTCCCCACCCGGTTTCTATCGTCCAAACCGATTCACGTAAAGACTGCAAATTGGCTGATCCGAATAATCTGACTTAGTAGCACCACCGTTTAGTTCAGCGACGCCCCAAAGGTTGCTCGATCACCTTTAACGTGCGATAACCGTCTGCCGAAGAAGCTCCTTTCCAAGACACGAGTTAACGCCCAATAACGCCCGAAGACCGACTTTTATGGACCATCAGACCTACTCCAACCCGCTCATCAGCCGCTATTGCTCGCAGGAAATGAGCTATCTGTTCAGCAGTCAGAAAAAGTTCAGCACTTGGCGACGCCTGTGGTTGGCATTGGCCGAATCCGAGCAGCAACTGGGCCTAGACATCTCGGACGCTCAATTGCAACAAATGCGAGAAAATCTTGACGCGATTGACTTCGATGCCGCCGCCGCCCACGAGAAACGTCTGCGGCACGACGTGATGGCACACGTGCACGCCTTCGGCGACCAATGCCCGGAAGCAATGCCGATCATCCACCTTGGTGCCACCAGCTGTTTCGTGACCGACAATACCGACTTGATCCTGCTGCGTGACGCCCTGCAAGTGACCGCGAACCGGCTGGCTCACGTGATTTCTCAGTTGGGTCAGTTCGCCGCAGCCAATCGAGACCTCGCGTGTTTAGGATTCACTCATCTGCAACCGGCCCAGCCGACCACCATCGGAAAAAGAGCCTGTTTGTGGTTGCAAGATTTTATTGATGATTTGCAACAGCTGGAATTTCAACTTGGCCGCTTGAAGGCTCGAGGCGTCAAAGGCACGACGGGCACTCAAGCCAGCTTTCTGAAGCTTTTCGACGGTGACCACGCCAAAGTCGAACAGTTGGACCAAATGGTCGCAGAAAAAATCGGCTTCAAGGAATCCTTGGCCGTCACCGGACAAACGTACTCGCGGAAGATTGATGCCTTGGTCGTGGACGCTTTGTCCGGTGTCGCGCAGTCTGCTCACAAGATGGCAACCGACTTGCGAATTCTTGCCAGTCGGAAAGAAATGGAAGAGCCGTTCGAGAAAACTCAAATTGGTTCCTCGGCGATGGCCTACAAACGAAACCCTATGCGTAGCGAACGAATCTGCAGCTTGGCGCGATTTGTGATCAGTCTCCAGTCCAGCCCGGCTAACACGCTTGCGACTCAGTGGATGGAGCGGACGCTTGACGACAGCGCCAACCGCCGTCTGGTTTTGCCTCAATCTTTCTTAGCCATCGACGCGATTTTGATTCTGCTGGAGAACGTTACCAGCGGCATGGTCGTGTACCCGAAAGTGATCGCCAAACATCTTGCGTCGGAACTTCCGTTCATGGCGACCGAGAATATCATGATGGCCGCCGTGGCAGCAGGCGGCGATCGCCAAGAATTGCACGAACAAATTCGTCAACACAGCCAAGATGCGTCTCAGGAGGTGAAAACTCATGGTCGCGAGAACGATTTGATCAGCCGGCTGAAGGCGGATGCGAATTTTGACTCGGTGGACATCGATTCATTGCTCGACCCAAGTTCCTTCGTCGGCCGAGCGCCTGAGCAAGTCGATCAGTTCCTTGCCCAGCACGTGCAACCAATCCGCGAATCTTATCAAGACAAGTTCCCGGAAGAAGAAGCGTTGCGAGTGTAGCTTTGTGGCACGGCTGTCCCAGCCGTTTTGTGGCACGGCTGTCCCAGCCGTTTTGTAGCACGGCTGTCCCAGCCGTATGCTCTCGCAGTAGGCAAGGCTGTCCCAGCCGTTTACTCTCGCAACACTCAACAAAACCGCCACGATGTTACCCTCGTTGCCGTGCCAGCATGTAGTCGTTCGAGACAGCTGAGACAGCTGTGCGACACTGGCTAAATCCGATCGACCTTACGCCGGACGCGGCGGCGTTTCTTGCGGCAAGGTTGACAGACACCGCTGATGATCAAACGGTGTGACCGAACTTGGAACCCGTGCTCCGACGCGACTTTTGACTTAATGTCAGACAACGCGTCACATTGAAACTCGATCAAACTTCCGCATTCGGTGCAGTGCAGGTGATCGTGCTGTGGGTACCCATAGTCATGCTCGTAGACGCTACGCCCTTCAAGCTCGAACTTCCGCAACAAGCCGGCGTCCACGAATTCGGCAAGCGTCCGATAAACGGTCGGTCGGCTGACATAGCCGGGCTGGCCCTTGGCAGGCAACCGATCCACCAACTGGTCGGCATCAAAATGCTCGTGGCCACTGAACACCAGCTTCAGCAACATCTGCCGCTGCTGCGTGCTACGCATCCCGCGGCTTTGCAGGTAGTCGCCGAACCTCTGCTGAGGAGTCAGCGAAACTCGGACGGGAGCCAGCGAGGAACCGGGCTCACCCGAATCGTTCGGTTTTGCTTCAAGCGTTTCCGGTGGCGAAGAAGACACTGGCTGACCCTTATTGAGACAAGAAATACTTCAAGACACAGGAAAACCAAACGTTTCCCCGGCTTGTTCTCAATAAGGATCTTATTTCAAGCGATCCGAAGATACAAGCTTGGCCGAACTTAACCAAGCTGAATCAAGCCTTTGGCGGATTCGAGCCGCCACGGAATGATCAATCAATGATCGTGAGGCTCGTGAGCTTCGATGATTCCGGTGTAGGTCTTGTTGTCGATTTTCATCTCTACCTTCACACCGACCGCCGTGATCGCGATGCCCAAGTCTTTTTCGTCCAGCGAGTAGACAGCGGCTTCCCCATCTTCGTTTGGCTTTTCGGCTTCCAATTCAAATGGAGTTTTGTCAGATCCTCCCAATGGAATCATCGCGACGGACGCTTTGACGGGTGCCTCTTTCTTTCCCGTTGAGTCTAAAACGTACACGCGGATCACATCGTTGTCGTTGTAATGCTTCCATTCGGCTCGGTATTCGTCCGAGTCCCACTTGAATGTGTGTCCGCCAAACGGCCCGTGAACATCCATCGCATGGTCACCGTGATCGTGTCCGGCGTGGTCGTGATCATGGTCATGCCCCTCATGATCGTGGTCATGGTCGTGCCCGTGATCATGGTCGTGACTCTCGGTCGCTGTTTCCGCCGTGTTAGTCTCTGCACATCCGGATAGTAAGCAACAGCTGAACAATCCAAGCAATAATGCGGTAAAGAACTTTGTCATAGGTTCACCTTAAAAGATATTTGTAAAATGTGATTTTGTAATTTTAGGTAGGATCAACAGATAGGTTGCTTCGTTCTCTACGGACGCAACAGTTTAACCGTTCGCATTCGCCCAAGCATTCGCCCAAGCACTCGCGAAACAATAACCTATCGATTTGTGTGCCGGTTGGGCAGGGAAACAGTCCGGTTTCAGGTGCTCAAATTGGTCATTTATTTCTTGCCGAGTGCCGGGCCATTCGATTCTCTTCGGCAGCACTCGGTCGAAAATACAGCGGTTCTAGATTCCAAAGGTCATCCCGGCGACCGTTTTCGTAATGTTTCGTTGCCACTTGAGCCACCGACGCGGCGTCGCAATCCCAATCGCCTTGGTCCGCAATTTGGAACTCCCTGTTCGATGAATTGTCGAAGCCTGACTCACCAATTTTCGGCAGAACAAGCTTCAATCCCGCCCCCGAGATCAAATCGCCAGCGGCCCAAGATTCCACCCAAGCCTGATGATCAACGATCTGATTGTCACCAATGGACTCGACTTGCCAATCACCCGTCGAACGATATTGGCCAGCAAACAACTGCTGGCGTTGGGCATTGACGGCCACTCGGATCGGGCCCGCATGAGTGCGATTCGCGGCATGAGCCTTGGCAGCCAACACCTCCAGCGTGTTGAGCCCGATCACTTCGGCTCCTGTTGCGTAGGCGAAGGTCTTTGCCGTTACCACGGCGACACGCAGTCCAGTGAACAGACCGGGGCCGACGGGCAGGGCAATCAGCTGGAAATCCGACGGTTTTAAGCCGCTTTTCTCGATCGTGGCGTGCACCAAGGGCGTTAGCAATGCCGATGCTCCCGCCAGTTTCGCTGGCTTTCCATCGGAATCGCCCGATTCTACCCCTTTCCAAACCAGACTTTCGGAAGTCACCATGGCGACCCGCCGGCCATCAGAAAATACCGCCGCGCTGGCCAGTTTGCTTGAGAAATCAATGGCAAGAATATTCATTTGATATTTCGTTCATCATGCAGTAATCATCGTCTCAAATCGTGCGACCGTGACAATTGCGAAAACTAGGCCGTACAGTTATCATGAGGGACAAGGTCTGCTCCCGTCTTCGGGCAAAAACTTCGGTATCGTCGAGGAATCTTTGTCAGCCTCGTCCGTTGAAGGCGATAACGTTTTAAAGCGGCCCGCGTTTGATTTCTCCGAAACTTTGACTTACAACTCGACGTTTAAAGCTTAAAGCCCGAAAGTTATCCGCCTTTCAATTCGACGATTCGTCACCGACGTTCAACATGATTCGTTCGTCAGTAAACTCGGACACAACTTGACTGACCATTCCTCGGGCATCCTTGCTCGAAACTGCCTCCAACTAGACTGTATCCGGGAAAATTGATTCGTGAAACGGGCCATTATCAGTGATATCCACGGGAACTTTAATGCACTCAACGCCGTTCTGAGCAAGATCGACACCCTTGGCGTGGATGAAATCATTTGTTTGGGAGACATTATCGGTTACGGCCCCGACCCGATTCGATGCCTCGACACGGTGATGGACCGCTGCAAGCTGACGATTCTGGGCAATCATGACCAGGCGGCGATCTTCGACCCAGAAGGATTCAACCCGGTCGCCATGCGAGCGATCATCTGGACGCGTCAACAGTTGGAAGATGCTCCGGCCGGTCAGCAAGCGGACCTACGATGGGATTTTTTGGGCGAGCTTCCGAGACGACACGACGAAGGCAAGTATTTGTTCGTTCATGGCTCGCCACGTGATCCGACGAACGAGTACGTATTCCCAGAGATGGGATTCAACAAGGCCGTGATGAAGCACTTCATGGGCCGCTTCGAACAAACCTGCTTTCAGGGACACACCCATATCCCCGGTCGATTCACCGAGGCATACGGTTTCCAAACACCCGAAGAGATGGACGAAGAAATCTCGTTGGGCAGCGACAAGTGCATGATTAACGTGGGCAGCGTTGGGCAGCCTCGCGACGAGAACCCGCAATCTTGCTTTGTGGTGCTTGATACGGACGCAAACACCGTTCGCTTCTATCGGGAAGAATACGACATCGACAAAACGGCCGACAAAATCTTCACCATCCCTGATCTCGATAATATGCTGGGCGAACGCCTGAGATTCGGCCGGTGATTCCGCCCGGTCATTCAGAATTGCTGATGGGGCGGCCCCGCTGATTCAACCACACTCAATTCGTCTCGCATCCGCAAGCTTCAGTGTGGTTGAACTGTTAAGATGTTCGCCGACAATGGAAATGAGTCTCGGATTCTCTCACGTGAAGTGTTGGACTCCGTGCTTCACTGACGCTTAATTTCATAGCGGGAACTTCGTGTGGCTAGGCGAGCAATCATCAGCGACATTCACGGCAACCTTGAGGCGCTGACGGCGGTTCTGGCGGACGCCGCTGAGCAATCGGTTGACGAGATTTTCTGTTTGGGTGATGTCATCGGTTACGGGCCCAACCCGCGTGAGTGCATTGACGCGTGCATGAAATTCGACATGACGCTGCTGGGCAACCACGACAACGGAGCCCTGTTTGATCCGGATGGATTCAGCAGTGGGGCCGAAAAGGCGATCTTCTGGACTCGAAATCAACTAGAAGATCGATCCATCGACGGCGCCGCGGAACGCTGGGATTTTCTGGCGCAACTGCCTCGCACCCATCGTGCCGACAAATTTATGTTTGTCCACGGCTCGCCCCGCAGTCCGCTTAACGAGTACGTTTTCCCGGAAGACGTCAATAACCAACGGAAGATCGAACGGATATTTGGATTCGTCCAGCATTTCTGCTTTCAAGGCCATACGCATGTGCCGGGGGTCTTCACAGAAAATTGTCGCTTTTATTCGCCGCAAGAAATCAGCAATCAGTACGAACTGGGTAATCAGAAGCTGATGGTTAACGTGGGCAGTGTCGGACAGCCTCGAGACAACGATCCGCGCAGCAGCTACGTCATTTTGGATGGCACCGGCATCGAATTCCGCCGGGTTGAGTACGATTTTGAGGTGACTCGGGCCAAAATTCTGGCTATTCCGGAGGTCGACAATTTTCTTGGGGATAGGTTGGTAGAAGGACGATAGTCACCTAAAATCTTCCCTTCGCGAGTGAGCCCTCACTATCCACTGCCGTTCGGCTGCCGGATTTCCAAAGCACGCCGAGTCCGTCCGACTCGCGTTCAATCGGTCATCTGGACGCTCGGAGGCATCGTCGCCAACTGCCGGTGGACGGACCGGGACACCTTGTGCTCGCGTCGCATCACTCTGGACTGCCGACGCCGTTGACGCCGGAGTAGTTCAGATCTTAATCCAAATCGGGCATCGAAATCGTTCGGTGGTCTAGGCGGAAGATCAGCGTTGCCGCCAGCCGACAATGGAGTCAGCGATCCGTTACTTTTTTATTGAATCTCTGAGGTTACCTTCGTGAACAGTCGTACGATTTTGTTCATCTGTGCATCGACCGCCATCATGATGATTGCGATGACGCTGCAAAACGCCTACGGTCCCAAGCCGCCGACCACTTCGCCGTCGACCGTCGCGTCGTTTGATGCAGATCAGGTCGGCGAAGGTGCTGCTGAGATCGATGAGACTCAAGCAACGGCTGAACCGCAAGAAACACCCCCCAGCGAATCTCCCGTCGACGCGACGGACACCGATACTTCAGCGCCTGAAGGAATCTCGCCGGCAATCTCGCCCGAGTCCGCAGATGCAAAGACGCCCGTGGCAGCCGAACCGGCGACTGATGACAAGTCCGGACCTCAGCCTGCGGAAAAATTCTTCACGCTTGGCTCGGTCTCGCCGGACGGCAAGGATCGATTCCTGATTACGGTCAACCCGATGGGAGGCACCATCCGGCGAATCGAACTGAACTATCGCCACCAGAAAAACCAACGCATCGTCTATCGAGAACTGAGCGACAAGTCAGGTTATCTTGGACACCTAGAGCCGCTGCCATCAGACGATGGGCTGAAGGTTCGCGTCGTTGGCCCGGGAACGCCCGCCGCCTTGGCGACCAGCGAATCCACGGACGACGCGGGTGTACGAGTCCACGACATTCTGCTGTCACTCAACGGCGAACCAATCACGTCAGAAGACGACTTGCGGAACATGATCGCCGAAACTCGCCCGGGTGATTCAGTGCAACTGGCTGTTAAACGCGATGGCCAAACCGTGACGCAAAACATTACGCTGACCGAACGCCCGATCGAATTGATTCGGCCCGAGAACACTCGCGTCGCACAGGGCGTCGACCTACCCGAGTCTTTCGTGATGTCCCTCGTTAAGACACGGCCGGAACTCGATAAGCCGTGGCCCGATCTGGATCGAACGCTTCGCGACGGATTGTGGGACCTTGAGGTTGCACGCACCAACGAAAGCCAAGTCGCTCTCACTCGAACGATTAGCAGCTCGCAACTGGCAGCATTCGACATGCCTGGCCCGATCGTTGTCACCAAAATTTACTCGCTGCCCGCCGTCCCCGAAGAACAGATCCATGATCTCGATTCGAAGACGTTTCATTTCAATCTAACGGTCGAAATCCGCAACAAATCCGACCAACCCCAAACGTTAGCCTACGAACTGGACGGGCCTGCTGGAGCAACCACCGAAACTTGGTGGTACACGATGAAGATTCACGGCCGATCGAGCGCGATTGGTTATGTGGCGGGTGCTCGCGATGTGGTCGGCGGCAACGAAGACAATCCGTTTGTGTTTTTTGGTTGTTCAGAAATCGTCGACGGCGCTGAGGATGATCCACCCGAGGTCAACTTCATCTGCGACCCGTATGAAGAATCCCCTGAAGCCCGCCAGCTGCTTTTTGCCGGTGTCGATACGCAGTACTTCAACATTTCGCTCATCCCTGAAACGAGCGAAGAACAACCGTTCGAAGTCAATAGTCTGTCCGCGTACCTAAACGGTCGTGTTCCCGTGCCAGAGAACGCGCGGCTGAAGAAGCTGGTTGACTGCACGTTCCAAATGGTCAAAAAGATTGAACTGGCTCCCGGCGAAACGTACTCGCACACCTTCGATGTCTTCGCTGGTCCCAAAGAGCAAAGTCTACTTTCGATTTACGGCTTGGGCGAAGTCGAAACGTTTGGTTGGTTCGCTTGGTTCTCCAAACCATTGCTGTGGCTGCTGCACTTTTTCTACTTCATCACGTTCAAGTTCAGCTATGGGATCGCGATCATCATGCTGACGGTTTTGGTCCGTTGCATCATGATTCCTTTCTCTCGCAAGGCCGCTTTGAACGCGCAGATGATGCAGCACTTGCAGCCACAGATGATGGAAATCAAACAGAAGCATGCCGACGACATGCAAGCGCAATCGCAGGCGCAACGAGAATTGTTTTCGAAGTACAACTACAGCCCGCTGAGTGGCTGCCTGCCGATGTTTTTTCAGCTGCCGATTTTTATCGGGCTCTATCGAGGCCTCTCGGTGGACATTGCATTGCGAGACAAACCGCTGATCCCCGGCGTTTCGTGGTGCAGCGATCTTTCGGCACCCGATCAGCTGTTCTATTGGAAAGATTGGATGCCGGCGATGCTGGCCGACGAAACCGGCTGGCTGGGACCTTTCTTTAACATCTTACCCATCGCGACGATGATCTTGTTCATGGCGCAGCAAAAGTTGTTCATGCCCAAAGCGGCTGACGAACAACAGCAAATGATGCAGAAGATGATGTCGTTCATGATGCCGATCATGGGGCTTATGTTCTTCAAAGTCCCCGCTGGTTTGTGCCTGTACATCATCACTTCCAGCCTCTGGGGGATCGTCGAACGTTTGATGCTGCCAAAGCCGATCTTGGACACGTCTCAGTTTGATGACTTGGGCGGATCCGGGGCTGCACTGAAAGCGTCTCAACCCAAAGATGGCTCTGATTTCGCAAGCATGCAGAATAAAGCACTTGCCGAACGCCAAGAGCGAAAACGAGCGGACGCCGAACGAAAAAAACGTCTGCGAGATCGAAAGTAGCGGCGTGAATCATGGCCAGCTTGGACATCGATGACACCATCGCCGCGATTGCGTCGCCTCCCGGAGCCAGCGAGCGCGGGATCGTGCGAGTCAGCGGCCCCGATACGCTCAAATGTGTGGCTGCCTGCTTCCGCCCGGACGACAAACGGTCACTCGAGCAACAGACAGCGGTCGATGCGATCCCCGGAGAACTAACTCTGGGCGACAACCTGCTGCTGCCGGGCCGATTATTGATTTGGCCCACCGACCGTAGCTACACGCGACAGCCCAGCGCCGAATTTCACACAATTGGCTCGAGCCCATTGCTGCAACTGGCGCTGCAAACGGTTTGCGACGCGGGTGCTCGCGTCGCACGGCCGGGCGAATTCACTCTGCGAGCGTTTCTATCGGGACGCTTGGATCTGACTCAGGCCGAAGCCGTGTTAGCCGTGATCGACGCGAAAGGGCAGGATGACTTGCGATTGTCGCTGGACCAACTGGCTGGCGGGCTGGCAACTCCGTTAACTTCGATTCGCAACGAACTGATTTCCATTCTGGCGGAGTTGGAAGCTCAGCTCGATTTTGCCGACGAAGATATCGAGTTCATTTCCGACAGCCTGTTGTTTCAAAAACTTGATCTGGCGAGGGAACAATTGGATTCGATTGTGAATCAAATTTCAGGTCGCCACGTTACCGAAGAAAAATTTGCCGCCGTTCTGACAGGTTTGCCAAACGCTGGCAAAAGCAGTCTGTTCAATCAACTACTGGGTGAGTCAAAAGCGATTGTCACCAACGTCGCGGGAACCACCACCGATTATGTGACGGGCGAACTATCGCAATCTGGCGTGACGATTCAATTGATCGACACCGCCGGTTTTGAGCACATCGAATCACAAGAAACAGACTCCCGCCAGATCCAAGCATCTGCTCAAGGGGCTCGCAAAGACCGGATCGAACGCGCGGACTTGCGCGTCCAATGCTTGGCCGCAGATGCGCCGGCCGAAGCCTTGATCGAACTGACCGAGATGCGTTTCTCAAATGAGTCCGCTGCCATTTTAGTGATCACGCAAACCGACCGACCGCTCACCGACCATGTCGTGGCCGCGCTTCGAGAGATCGAATCCGGCTCAACGGGAACAAACGACGCTCCGAATGTGTTTCAGCATATCGTGCACACCAGTTCAACGACCTCCGTTGGCGTCGATGATCTGCGAAACCTGCTGTTCCAGCTGGCCATCGAAGCCCAATCTTCTGACTCGCCGATCGTCGGATCCACCCTCCGCCGGACCTCCGATAGCCTAATCGCCGCGGCAAAATCGGTACAACTGGCAAGGCAGGCAGCCTCCGAAGGAATCGGAGAAGAATTGGTGGCTGCCGAAATCCGACATTCCTTGGACCATTTAGGCTGTGTAGTCGGCACCGTTTATACTGACGACATTTTAGACGTCGTCTTCGGCCAATTCTGTATCGGCAAATAGGTTTGGCCAATTGCGTAACGGTGCACTTGCGCCATAATCTCTGCATTGAAAACTGTGACTTCGAATTCTCTCAAGCCAAAAATGAACAACATTCCATCTTACAGCCTCCTGAAATTTTTTCCCGCGATCGCCCTTCTGGTAGTTGTCGGCCTCCAAGCAAGCTCGTCCGTTGGGCAAGAGGTTGGTGACCGCGTCGTGGTGACGGCCAACTTTGAAACAAAGATTTTCAAAAAGAACGTCGACACCGTTGCCGAAGGTAGCATCCACACCGTCACTGCCGTGAACGGAAAATGGTGTGCGTTAGAGGACATCAAAGGTTGGCTGCCAAAACAGTACGTGATGAATCTGGACATGGCGTTGACTCATTACGACGAGCGTATCAAGGCGAACGATCTTGATTGGCCCGCGTTGGCTCATCGAGGTATGATTCACTACGAAAACGAGGCCTACAAGAAAGCGTTCGTTGACTTAAACGAGTCCCTGCGAATCAACAAGAAGAACGCGCTGACTTGGAGCAATCGTGGGATCGTCCGCAACGCTCAAGGTCGTTCCAAAGAAGCGTTGATCGATATCGACTACGCGATCAAGCTTGAGCCGAAATACCCCAACGCTCATTACAACCGAGGCGTGGTACTTTCCGGCATCTCAGCCAATGAAGAGGCCATCAAGAGTTTCGACAACGCGATCAAATTGAATGATAAAAATCCGTGGTACTTTATCTCGCGTGGCAGTGCGTTGCAGGCAATCGGCAAGCCCGACGCGGCTGAAGCAGATTACAAAACGGCAATCGAATTGAACAAGCGTATCGCGGACGCTTACGTTGGTCTGAGCAACATCTACTTGGCCAAGGACGATTTGGAAACGGCGTTTGAATGGGCGGACAAAGCGGTTGAAACTCAGTCTCGCAACGCGATGGCACTCAACAACCGTGGCTTGATTCTGTACAAGCAGGACAAGTTTGACGATGCGATGTACGATTTAAATCGAGCCATTCGCTACGCTCCAAAACTTCCGATCGCATACAGCAATCGCGGCATTTGCAACGTCGCAATGAAAAACTACGAAGACGCGATCGAAGATCACAACAAAGCGATTGAATTAGCGGACTCGGCGGTTTCCCGAATCAATCGGGGCGTTGCGTATCTTGGCAAAGGCGATTTCAAAGAAGCCAAAGCCGACTTCGATGCGGCAGAAGAGATGGCACCGAAATTCAACGAGGTACTCAACGCAAGTGCGTGGTTCCTAGCGACTTGTCCCAACGGTGAATTCCGCAATGGCGGCAAGGCCGTCGAGAAGGCAGAAGCGGCTTGCGAGGCGGGCGATTGGAAGGTCTGGTATCACGTCGAAACCATGGCTGCGGCGTCCGCTGAGATGGGCAAGTTTGATGATGCCATTAAATATGCCAAGCAAGCGGCGGAACTGGCGACCTCGGATAACGAAAAAGCCAAGTGCCGTGAATTGCTGGCGTTGTTCGAAAACGATAAGCCGTACCGGACTCAAATCGGCACGAGCGTCGGTCAACAGAACTGAACCAACTGATCGAGTCACTTTCTTGTTTGACTGGCTACCTTGGTCTCGAAAGCGTCGCCGCAAAACTTTGTTGGCGGCCCCGTGGCCCGAATCTTGGGCAATTCATTTGAATCGCAACGTGCGATTGACTTGGAATTTGACCGACTCGCAACGCCAGCAACTGCAAAATCGAACCAAGGTTTTTGTCGCCGAAAAACACTGGGAAGGCTGTGAGGGTCTGGTCGTCACTGAAGAGATGAAGGTGACCGTGGCCGCCAACGCGTGCCTAATGTTGCTGGGAGTCGAAGACTTCTACTTCGACAACGTTCACACGATTTTGCTGTATCCGCACGTCTTCAGTCGGCGTCAGGATGCGGGGCACTCTGCCGGCGGCGTCGAACATCGTTCGGGCGAGGCGTGGCAAGGCGGACCAATCGTACTTTCGTGGCGGGATGTGTTGCACGGAGGTCGCAACGAAGACGACGGCAAGAACGTTACCGTGCACGAATTCGCTCACGCGCTCGATGGCCTTGATGGCGAGATGGGTGGTAACATCGCGTTCGACTCGGACCAAGACGCTGCTGCTTGGAAACACGTTGTCGATCGTGAGTACGCGGAACTGGTGCAAGCATGCGAGCAAAACCGGCGGACGCTGCTAGATCATTACGGAGCGACCAATCAGGCCGAATTTTTCGCAGTCGCGACCGAAACTTTTTTCGAACGCCCGGCGCAGCTCGAACGCGAACACGCTCAATTGTTCTCGTTGCTGCAAAAATATTATCGGATTGATCCAATTCCGTGGCAGCGATAGCCGAACTGCACTTACTTTAGGCCGGCGATCGTCAAACCACATCCATACATCGTGCCGGCACCAGCGAGGGATTAGTGACCCAGTCGCCGATCGCCTAGACGCTGTGATTTTATGGAAGCATGGCCCAATAATACCAGCCGTTTGGGCGCTAGCCCCGGACCATGGTGGTTTGTCCGTGGCTAGCGCCAAAACGGCTAGAACAATGACAGTCTTTTCGCAAAAGAAACACGACGCGGCTCTGCAACCTCGCTAGTATCTTGGTCGCGGGGCAGGGGACCCAAAACACCGCACCGGTACAATCGATACAGGCCCCACCTCGAAGCTACGTTTCGCTGTCTATTTTTGTTCACAACGAACATCAAACTAGCCATACTCGTATCTCTCCCTGCGTTGCATCAATTCCTCACCCGACGCGGCTGCTGATCCTGATCCGCTTTTCCTTTCAGACTCTGCCGGCCAAAGCCCTCCTCAGATCGACGAGTACCAATGCAATCTAAAAAGCACTCTCAAGTTAAAACTCCGCGAGGTCGCCAACGTCAGCAAGCCTTGAGGCGAGGGGAAGCGTTGAACTTTGAGAAACTTGAAGCCCGACATCTGATGGCGACTTTGGTTGTGAGTACTGCCAGCGATCTGACCAATGGAAACACCGGCTCAATCGCGGCACTGATTGCCAACGATGGTGGCGACGGTATCTCACTGCGTGAAGCCACGATCGCCAGCAATAACACCGACGGTGCGGATGTCATTAATTTCGCCCCGCAAGTGTTCACCGGCGGAGCAGCCAGCGTGATTCGGCTGACTCAGGGCGCGCTAACGATCAACGAGACGGTCACGATCGATGGAACAACAGGAACCTCGATCGTCATCACGGGTGACGCCAACAACAACGACAATACGGTGTCAGGCTCAGCCATTACCGATGTGGGGGCAAGCCTTTCTGCCAATCCATTGTCGCTGAACGACAACTCGCGGGTGATCAATTTTTCAGATGCCGACGGTACCCTGACGCTGTCGAACTTGACCCTGACGGGCGGAAGAACCACCGACCAGAACGCAAACGGCGGCGGCATTTATGCAACGCTGGGAAACATTTCACTGGTCAATAGCACCGTGAGTGGAAACAGCGTCAGTGGCGATCTTTCCGATGGAGGCGGAATCTTCGCGTATTCAGGAAACGTGACGCTAAACAGTAGTATGGTCAGTGGAAACCGAACGTCCGGTTACAGCGGATACGGAGGAGGGATCTACGCGTCTTCGGGCAATGTGTCGTTAACCAATAGCACCGTCAGTGACAACATCACCCTTAACGCAAACAGTGATGGCGGAGGAATTTTTACAAATACCGGCGGAGTCACGGCGATCAGTAGCACGGTAAGTGGCAACCAAACCAACGGAGCGTATTCCGAGGGCGGAGGCATCCTGACCTATTCAGGAAACTTGTTGCTGATCAACAGTACTCTCAGCGGCAACAGGACCATTGGCTTCCTTGCGTACGGAGCAGGCGCTTACTCTTCATCTGGAAACATCACCGTGACAAACAGCACCGTCGTCGGAAACACCACCAGTGGTGGGAATGCAGACGGTGGTGGAATTTTTGCTTATGAAGGCAGTGTCTCGATACGCAACTCGATTCTTGCCGGCAACGTCGTCAACAACGGGACGGCCCCTGATCTAAGGTCCGGTAACTCGGGCGAGCTAACAGTCAGCCACAGCCTGATTGGCAATACGGCTGGCTCGGGCGTTACCGCTTCGACCGGAACCGGCAACATTTTAAATCAAGGTGCATCGCTTGGACCGTTGACCGATAACGGCGGCCCAACTTTGACACACGCTCCACAAACTGGAAGCCCTGTCATCAACGCCGGCAACAATGGGTTGGCGGTCAGCGATCTTGGAGGCACGTTGATCACCGACCAAAGGGGTGGAGCGTTTCGCCGGATTGAATTTGGAACGGTCGACATGGGTGCCGTCGAAGTTCAAGCTCCCGCGACGGCATTGTCGATCGTTTCCGCGATGATCAACGAGGGCGGCGTCTTGGCCCGCCCCGATTTGTGGAACACGCTTACGGTGGTTTTCGATGCCGACGCGAGTGTAACAGCAGGCGACTTGTCGTTGTTTAATGATTCGCAGGGCGGGGTCTCGGTCGATTTGAGCGGCGTCGGTTTCAGCTACGACAGCTCGACCAAAACGGCAGTCTGGGATTTTTCAACTCGCGCCCCGCTGGAAGCCGCTTACTACACGTATCGCTTGGATGGTGGCATTAGCAGTACCACCGGGTTGCTTCTTGATGGCAACAGCGACGGCACAGGGGGTGATGCATTTCTAGCCGAACATTACGTGGCGATCCCCGGCGATGCCAACCTAGACGGTCAAGTCAACGTTCTGGGAGACGCTTTTTCTCTGGTGGCCAACCTAAACTTGACCAGCAATCCATCGTGGGCAGACGGTAATTTCAACGGAGATGGAACCGTTAATGTTTTGGGAGATGCATTTATTCTGGTGGCCAATTTGGGACGGGATGTGCGACCACCATCGTCGGTGTCGGCAGTCTCCGCAAAGGTCAACGCAAGTGGCGAACTGTTTATTCCCGGCGGCAAAGGTGGCTCGTTTGTTGTCGTTACCAATTTCAACCATGACGTTCGCCCACTGCTGTCGACAACGATTTTCTCAGGGCCGCAAATACCAGATTCACCAATCGCTGAACCTGATTTGTTTCTAGCCGGTGCCAACGATTTGCGTGACGACATCTTCGGCAGCGATTTTTAATCGACGCGGCAAACGTCGTCAAACATGCTTGCTCCGTACGAAACTATCCTTCCATCGTCGGTTTCAAAATCGCGCTTCAGATTCGATTCGCGCGACACACTGGGCCTTGATGAGTGACTCTTACCAGCCTGAGCCCACCCGAGCAAGCCTCGCGGGCCATCACGTGGTTGAACGGAGTGTTTCTGTTCGATCTCGTTTTGGATCCTGAACGGCAAACGTGGATCATTAACGCTTTCTACCCGTTCCGTGTTGCCGGGTCGAGCAAGTCAAAATGCGTGCTCTGCTGGAAGAACAAGCAAGGGTTTTCGAACACGATTTTTTAAATCAACGATTCTGCATCGCTCCAGCGTTGACACGAAAACCAAGAACCAGACACCGTTGTGCTCGGCAAGGAGACGATTTGAAACGCTGAGCCGCGAAGAGCGCAGAGAAGGTGCGTGGACAACCACTCTGCGCCCTCAGCGTCTCTGCGTTTCTACCTCTTCGCAGGATTGCTCTGCCGAAAAAACGTGCGAGGGCTATCGAAGACCATTTTTAGCATCAACGATTCTTGCATGACCGCGATAATGTATCTGCTTGACGCTGACACGAAAACCAAGAACCAGACACCGTTGTGCTCGGTACGGAGACGATTTGAAACGCTGAGCCGCAGAGAGCGCAGAGAAGGTGCGTGGACAACCACTCTGCGCCCTCAGCGTCTCTGCGTTTCTAACTATTCACAGCCCCGCTCAGCTTGATCCTCAATCACGAACTCAGCCATCGTTGCGAGTCGCCGGGTCGAGCAAATCAAAGTGCTTGCTCTGCTGGAAGAACGTGCGAGGGTTTTCGAACACAATCTGGCGGATCAACGATTCTGCGTGGCCGCGCCGACGCATCTCCAGAATTAAATCCGGAACGGCAGTTGGTTTCGACGGGCCCCAGTCTCCAGCCGAATTCACGCACAGCCGCGATGCGCCTTCGGTTCCGACACGTTCGATGATATCGACCGCTCGTGCGGGCGTACATTTCGAAACGGGGTACAGCGTGATCCCGGCCCAGTAGCCAGCATCCAGAACGGGCTCGACCGTGTGCTCTTCCACATGGTCAACCAAAATTCGGGACCGGTCCATCGACGAGTGATCGGCCAACATGTCCAAAATCATTCGCGTGCCTTGATACTTGTCTTCTAAGTGCGGCGTGTGAATCAGTACTTGCTGATCGTACTTCACCGCCAATTCCATGTGCTCTTGAAAGATTGTCGCCTCGTTGGGCGTGTTTTTATTTAGCCCAATCTCGCCGATCCCCAGCACATTGGGGCAATCGAGAAATTCGGGGATCATCGCTAACACTTCGCGAGAAAGCGATACGTTTTCAGCTTCCTTGGCGTTGATGCACAGCCAAGTAAAGTGTCGAATCCCATAAGCCGCCGCTCGGTTGGGTTCGACTTCGGTTAGCTGATGAAAATAATCGCGAAAGCCGTCAACCGTGCATCGATCGAACCCCGCCCAGAAAGCCGGCTCGCTGATCGCAACGCAACCCATTTTGGCAAGCGTTTCGTAGTCGTCGGTCGTCCGCGAGACCATGTGGATGTGCGGGTCGATGTAGTACATGAAAAGTAAGGCGAAAGGCGAAAGGCGAAAGGCGAAGGGCGAAGGGCGAAGGGCGAAGGGCGAAAGTTTACAGGGCGCAGGAATTCAGATCCGAAATTTCAAATTTTGGTCTCAAGCTTCTCGCCAAGCGGGATCGTACTCGCGCGAGAACAACAACTGAACCTTGGCCGCACGGTCGGACGAATCAGACCGCAGGATCGCGAGCCCTTCTTCCAGCAACTGTCGTCGGGAATCGAACCGAGTGTCTCCGTCGGCTCGGTCCTGTCGATCCAACGCGGCGGCGATGTCCAAAATGTGAGACCGGATTTGCAAAAACTCTCGATCTAGGATCTCTTTAGCGTTCATAGGCTTGGCGGATTCGTGCAACGAAGTGACCGGCGAAACTTTTGGCTGGCAAAATGGTATAACCGTCGTTCATGATACTTGCTTTCTACCGCCGCGAACAGTTTGCGGCTCGATCGCCACGGTTTCCTCCGTCACAAGTCCTCGCCAGCACGTCCCAGCCCTCGCATGTCTCATCTGCCACGATTGAATCTTCAAATCATCGCAACGTGGCTGACGTTCGCGGCCTTTATGTGGCCAAGCAAAGCGGCGGCTCACCAATTTGAGGACGGCTACATCGAGCGGGCGGTCGCCGTAAGAATTCGAGATCGCGACGTGCGGATCGAGTACTCGATAGGCCTGAACGACGCGACCATCAAGAAATTTATCGAACACTGGCCTAATGACCAGAAGCTGTACCAACAATTTCACGACGAACTGAGCAAGAAAACTGTATCATCGGCCACACACAAGGAAGAAAATGCCGCGACAGCCGAAACGCCAATCAACCTGCCCGAAGAAGGCTCGCTGGTGAACGAGATCCAGCTGATTCGGGCCTTCGCCAAGTTGGCGGCTCCTCACCTTACGGATGGGGTGCGGGTTTTGGTCAACGAGAAGCCGATGGTTTTGAAACTGGTTTCGGCAGAACCTTCATCGAAGCACCATGCGACGCTGGAAACGATCTGGAGGTTCCAGCTACCCACTGACTCGATGGCCAAAATGTCAATCCAAGACACCAACTTTCTCAAACAGCCGGGGGGGATCAAGTATTCGCTTAAAACTTCTGGCACCAGCATGACGATTCAGTCCAACGTGGCCCCGATCTTAGTCCGATCCACTAGAACCGGCCTCGATTCCCTCAGTGTGACACAGCGACTGCTCGTACCCGGCATCGAAGCGAAGATCCGAGTCCTTCCGGTTACCAAAGCTGAAAGATAGTCCTGCGAGCCGGACGGGCAGTCTGAGTCAAAGACACAAGGCCAGAAAAAAACTACCGGTTGGGATATTGAAAACGGATCAGATTTTCTACGTTTCTTAGTAAGTTTTATTCTGCCGGTTGCGTCAGGATTCGGCGGCTTCCAAGGTATCTAACCTTGCCGACAGCTGTGATATCGCTACGATTGACTTGTCGGTTCAAGAAGTATCCGTGAGAGGTGGTATCCTCCGTCGGATTATCTCTTCCTTTCCCCAATCTGCTCTTATTTGGTCTGATATCCGCTCGTGTCACGCATCATTGCCATTGGCGACATTCACGGCTGCTGCACCGCGTTGCACACGTTGCTTCGAGAGATTCGGCCGACGTTTCAGGACACGGTCATTGGCTTGGGCGATTACGTTGATCGCGGCATGCAATCAGACGAGGTCATCGAAACCTTGGTCAACTTGGTTTCGGACTGCCGTTTTGTTCCGCTGATCGGCAACCACGAAATCATGATGTTCAAAGCGTTGCAGAATGGCAATGAGGACATGGATTTCTGGTTGACTCATGGTGGTAATTCGACTTTGGCTAGTTACGGCGGTCGAGTCCAGAACATTCCCCAGCACCACCTGAGCTTCCTGCGGCACTGTGTCAGGTTCTTCGAAACCGATCACCACTTTTTCGTGCATGCAAATTACGATCCGGATACGCCGCTGGGCGAGCAACCAGACGACATTCTGTTCTGGCAGCATGTCAACGCGTTCCCACCGGGCTTGCATGCCAACGGGAAGATCGCAGTCGTCGGGCACACGCCTCAACAGGATGGCGAAATTCTTGACTTCGGGCATCTGAAAGTGATCGATACGTACTGCTACGGCGACCAGTGGCTAACCGCACTGGATGTCACGACCGGAACTTACTGGCAAGCAAATAACGCTGGCGAACTCAAAGTCGGTCAACTGGACGAGCAAGAAGAGTTCTACTGAGTCCAAAGTTGACAGTCGACAGGGTTCAGTTTTAAGAGCTCAGGATTCAGGGCCGAGCGGTTGAGGGATAGCGTTCCCAACGAGCACCCGTTGTTGATTGCGATAAAGCCAATCAGCTCGGAGAGCGGATCTACCATGTCGCTCGGTTCTCCAAACCGAGATCGCCTGCCATCGCTTCGCGAATTTGGTTTGTATTCGCGTTCGATCCTCAAATTGAAAATGCGAGGCATCAACCCATGCCGCTGTACCCTGTAAACGTCAAACTGTACACTCTTCCCAATGGATCAGCCCAGTTTGCAGGAAAGTGCAGCCGATCGTTTGCTGAATCTGCACCAAGCGTTCTCCGAAAGCACTGAATTCAAAGCGTGCGTTGAGTCTCTCGCCGAAGGAGGCAACGCCACATTTGATTCAGTCTGGGGCTCGTCCTGCGCGCTGCTGTGCAGTGCGATCGCGAAACGACTTTCGCCTCTGCTGGTCGTGGTCAACGATGCCAAGGCGGCCGATCGCTTGCTGGACGATCTGCCCACCGTTTTCGATCAATCAGTTGAACTCTTTCCTGCTTGCTTGCCGCGTGCCGCTAACAGCTTGGCGATCGATCTGGAGTTCGGCGACCGTCTACGGATGGTCAAATCGCTGATGGCGGGCGAGCAACCTCCAATCATCGTGACGACCGTCGATGCGCTCATGCAGCCCGTCCCGGCAGAAGACGACCTACGAGGCAACGTGCGACGCATCGCTGAGGGCGACGTCATTGACGTGAATGATTTCGTCACTTGGCTGACCGAGCACGGGTTCCACCCAACCAGCGCTGTCGAGCTACCCGGCGAGTTCTCGCATCGCGGCGGGATCATCGATGTGTTTGCGGCCGACTGGGTTGGGCCGGTTCGAATCGAACTCTTTGACGACGAAGTCGAATCGCTCCGCCAGTTTGACACCGCGACCCAACGAAGTGTCGCAAGCTTCAGCCAGATCGAAGTTTCGGTGTTTGACAAGAGCCGCACCGAGACCGAACCGTTCGCTCGGTACCTGCCAAACAAAACGGTCGTCCTGTACATCGAACCGGACGGCCTGCGAGAAAAAGCAGAACGAGCCATCGAGCGATGCCCGAACCCTGATGAACTGATTGGCTGGGAGCAAACTCAGAAAGAGCTGGCTCATCTGGCCGCCGCGACCGCCAGCGAAGTCACATCGGGTCACCTAGGTGCACGCTGGCAGTTGCCGGTTGATTCGGTCGAGCAATTCAGTGGTGACATTGGCGATTTGCGTTTGCAGGTGGACCGCATTGGGATCGATCCAAGCGGAAATCCGGCGGATGTGATCGTGGTCGCTCGCGTCGAAGGCGAATTGGCTCGCGTGACTGAAATTTTGTCGACCACGGCAGCGTTTC
Source organism: uncultured Pirellulaceae bacterium (assembly GCA_937929805.1). Taxonomy (GTDB): domain Bacteria; phylum Planctomycetota; class Planctomycetia; order Pirellulales; family Pirellulaceae; genus Mariniblastus. The sequence continues at coordinate 26,173 of CALFUT010000037.1, read as the reverse complement.
AAGCTGGGCGAATTCATCTGGGCGTCGGCTGCGTGCATGACGGTTATCGGTTGCGGGATCAGCGGACCGTTGTTGTTGGCTGCGATCAGATGTTCCATCGGACGGAGTTACGTCGCCGTGGTCGCAAAAAGCTGGGCAAGGCGATCGACAGCTTCATGGACTTGCGTGAAGGTGACCTTGTGGTGCATCTGTCGCACGGGATCGGTCGGTTTCGCGGCTTGAAGATGCTCGACAAAGATGGGCAACGAACCGAACACTTGGAGCTAGAATTTTACGGCGGCACTCGGATGTACGTGCCGGCGTCGAAGATCGACCTCGTTCAAAAATACATTGGCGGCAGTAAGACTCGTCCCGTGTTGGCCAAAATCGGTGGCAAGACGTGGGCGAAGCAGAAGGCGTCGGTTCAGAACGAGATCGAGGACCTCGCGTCCGAGATGATCGAGCTTCAAGCCACACGCGACGGGCGGCCGGGAATTGCCTTTGGAGCCGACACGACATGGCAGGCGGAGTTCGAACACTCGTTTCCTTATCGAGAAACGCCGGACCAGCTGACCGCGATCGAAGCAATCAAAGAAGACATGCAACGAGCGGCTCCGATGGATCGGTTGCTGTGCGGAGATGTTGGATTTGGCAAAACCGAAGTCGCGATGCGGGCGGCTTTTAAAGCAGTCGAAAACGGGTTTCAGGTTGGCATTCTTGTCCCCACAACCATTCTGGCCGAACAGCACTACAAGAATTTCAACGAACGGATGGGCGAGTTCCCGCTTTCGATCGCCAAGCTCAGCCGGTTCTGCAGCACGGCAGAAATGAAAGAGAACTTGGCCGGCATCGCGTCGGGCAGAGTCGACATCGCTATCGGAACGCATCGCCTTGTTTCTAAAGATGTCAAGTTCCACAACTTGGGCCTAGTGATTATTGACGAAGAGCAACGCTTTGGAGTTCAACACAAAGAGCGTCTAAAAACGCTCCGCAACAGTGTCGACGTGCTGACCCTGTCCGCCACGCCGATCCCGCGAACACTTCACATGTCGCTGGTCGGAGTCCGGGACATCTCCAACCTAGAAACCGCCCCCGAAGAACGTTCGGCCGTCGAAACGAAAGTGCTGCGGTTCAACAGCAAAGTCATCCGGGAAGCGATTTTGCGGGAGCTAAGCCGTGGCGGGCAGACTTACTTTGTTCACAACCGCGTCAACGACATTCGCGTGATCGAAGAACGCCTTCGCTCGATCGTCCCCGAAGCGTCCATCGTTGTCGGGCATGGTCAAATGCCGACGGACGAACTGGAAGACGTGATGAACGACTTTATCGGGGGCAAGTACGACATCCTACTGGCGACGACGATCATCGAAAGCGGCCTAGACATCCCCAATGCCAATACGATCTTCATCAACGAAGCCGACCGATACGGACTTTCCGATTTGCACCAACTGCGGGGAAGGGTGGGGCGGTACAAACACCAAGCGTTCTGCTATTTGATGATCGAACCGCACAAGCACCTCAATCCGACGGCCGGCAAACGATTGCAGGCGATCGAAACGTTCAGCGAGATGGGTGCCGGTTTCGCGATCTCGATGCGAGACCTTGAAATCCGCGGCGCGGGCAACTTGCTGGGGACTCAGCAGTCGGGTCACATCGCGACGATTGGATATGAGCTTTACTGCCAACTGCTGGAGAAAGCCGTTCGGCGACTCAAGCACATGCCAGCCAAGCTTTCGATTCACGTGGAAGTCGATCTTCCCGTCGCGGCGTTTCTGCCGGATGAATACGTCAGCGATCGTCGGCAAAAGATCGACCTCTATCGCCGACTGACTCGATTGGAAAAGTTTGAACAGGTGGATGAACTAGAAGCCGAGATCATCGATCGGTTTGGACCACTGCCCGAACCTGCCGCTCGACTGATGCGACTCTGCCAGCTGAAACTGGAAGCGGCCGTTTGGCAGGTCACGGCCATTTACCTTCAGGACAAATACCTGACCTTCAAGTTTCAGGACCGTCGCCGGTTCGAGCAACTGGCCGAAGGACGAAAGGTGCTGCGGGTTATTGATGACCAAACGGCACTGGTCACGCTGAAGTCGGCGAAAATCGAGCCCGACAAAATGCTATCACTTGTGAAATCGCTCTTGCAGCCAGCGACCTGAACCTCCTACTGTTCGCCGTCCAAATCTGCGCCGGTTGCTGCGCAAAATGTGTGCCGCAGCAACAGGGCTACCATCCGCAGGCGGACGTTTTGATCCATCGAAACGCGAACTCATTGATAAACTCTGGCGGAAACATGAACAGAGATTGGCTTCCCAGCATAGCGGTGAATATTTCCAAAGTTACGGTACTGGCTTGCTGCTTCACGCTGGTCTCTGCAACTGCGGTGGCTCAACCCGGCAACGATTTCGCGCCTGCTGCGAGTTTCGAAACGATCACACCGTCGCAAAACGATTCAACCTACACGCCCGATCCGTACTACACGCCCGAGATCACGCTTGATTCGCCGGCAACTGCGGCCCCGAACCCGACCAACAGCTGGACTCCGCCCGGCACTCCCGTTTACGTTCAGCCGACGCCCAACGCAGCTACTTCGAAAAAGAAAAACAGCGTACGTTCGCTGATGGCAGCCGAAACTTGGGAGCCGCCTCGCACGCCCGTCGCCCCCGGCTACAATCCCAGCGAGCTGACGCACACCCCGATTCCGTGGCTGCAGCAACCGGGCCCGCAAGCAGCGAAGCCGCCCGCCACAACTCCGGGGTTCGCGTTGACCGAAGCCGCACAAGCGCAGCTGCAAAAATCGAAACCCAGCAATTCAATCATTCGCCCCAACACGATTTCTCCGGTGGCAACCAATGTCAACAAGATGGTCTCAAATTCGTTTGCTGGTTCAGCCTCGAAAGCAAGCGGCAACACACTGCAACCCGCGCCCAGCCAGACACTCGCCCCGAAACTGACGATCCCCCGTCCCATCGCCAAACCGGTCATCGCCGACCTCAAAGCAGCGGCCAAGTCGGTGGCGAAAGCAACGCCCAAGGTCACCGCTCCGAAGCTAACGAAACCAAAAAGCAAATCGGATTTCGCCCAAAAACCGTCCAAGCTTGGATCGCAAACAAAAAAGCTAAAACCCGAAAATGTTCTGCCTGCGGGTAACAAGCTTAGTTTCGACTCGGCCGAGCCATTTGTGCCGAAGAAAAAGAAGGCGTCTGCCCAAAATGGCTCAGCCTCAACGTCGCAATACGCTGATGGTTCGTCGAATCGCGTCCCATCGGGATCCGAAACCTTCGAGCGAACTCAATTGTTGGCGTTGGTCGGCGGAGAACCGATTTTCGTGGGCGACACGCTGCTTGAAGTCAATCAGCTGATCGAACGACACATGGGCGGAGCCCCCGAATCGCAGAAGGTGAAGGCGCGGCGGGATTTAGTCAAGAAGCTGTTGCCGAAAATGGTAAACGAAAAAATGCTGTACGTCGGCGCGTTGCAGGACTTGCCCGAGGAAGCAAATATCGAGGACATTGTCAAATCGGCGGCCAAGGAGTTCGACGAAAAAGCACTTCCCGACCTGCTGAAAAAAGTGAAAGTTAAAGATGCCGGAGACTACGATCGCTTGCTACGAAGCATGGGTTCATCACTTCGAAAGCGGCGGGACACGTGGGCACGTGAGCAGCTGACTCGATACTTCATTTCGGAAAAACTGAACCTAAACAGGGAGATCACTCACCAGCAGCTACTGGACGAGTATCGAGCCAACATCGACGCATACAAGATCGCCGAGAAGTCAAAATGGGAACAAATTATGGTCCGTTTCGATCGCTTTGCTGATCGTGATGAAGCGTATCAACAGATCGTTGAGATTGGAAATCGAATTGTTAACGGAGCCAGTTTGTCGGCCGTTGCAAAGAAAGAATCACACGGTTTTCGGGCCAGCGAAGGTGGGCAACACAACTGGACGGGACGCGATGCCTTGGTTCTGAAAGAATTGGATGAAGCAATCTTCGCGCTTCCGATCGGCAAATTGAGCGACGTGATCGAGACTCGCGACGGGCTTCATATCGTTCGCGTGATCGATCGCCAAGAGGCAGGAATCAAACCGTTCAGCGAAGCTCAAGTGGACATCAAGAAACGGCTCAAGGAAAAAATGCAGAACGACGCGTTTGAAGCTCATCTGGTCGAATTGAAGAAGCGGATTCCGGTCGAGTACTTCCCGTTCGAAACGAACGATGTTGCCTCGCGGCAAAGTGGCTCATTGCTTGAATAGCAGCCACTTCACCTGCTGACTTTTTTCTGCCGACCCGCTGCCCGCAGTCAGCAGCAAATCCTCCGCCTTCCCTCCGTCCGCCACGGCGTGATTTGCCACGCCGCTATCGACTAACGGCCGACTCTTTTCGGTAGGATTCGCACATTCAGTCGAGTTTCGCAACTGGTAAAAAAACGCTAAGCTAGGGGTATTATTCGTATTCGCGTCGCAAATCCCACGCATCAGGAACGATCTCCATGACGAAAGTCGTCAAATTATCCGCAGGTGACAAAGAACTTGAACTGCCTGTCATTACAGGCTCCGAGAACGAAGAAGGCATTGATATCGGCGTCCTGAGGAAGGAAACCGGGATGGTCACGTTGGACGTTGGCTACGTCAACACGGGTTCGACCTCCAGCGATATTACGTTTTTGGATGGCGAGAAAGGGGTGCTTCGATACCGCGGCTATCCAATCGAAGAACTGACCAGCAAGTGTGACTTTATCGAGGTTGCTTGGTTATTAATTTACGGCGAACTGCCAACCGAGGAACAGGTTTCGCGGTTCCGGGATTCGATTAGCAATCACACGATGCTGCACGAAGACCTGAAGTCTTTTTACGATGGGTTCCCCCGTGACGCTCACCCGATGGCGATTTTGTCTAGCGTCGTTGGAGCCATGTCGACCTTCTATCAGGATTCACTCGATCCGCACGATCCGAAGCAGGTGGAAATTTCGATTCACCGTTTGCTGGCGAAGCTTCCCACCATCGCTGCCTATGCTCATAAAAAGTCGTTAGGCCAACCGTTCATCTACCCGCAAAACAAAAGTTCCTACTGCGAGAACTTTTTGCAGATGATGTTTTCTGTTCCTTGCGAGGAATACAAGTCGGATCCGGTGTTTATCAAAGCGTTGAACATGCTGCTGATTGTTCATGCGGATCACGAGCAGAATTGCAGCACGTCCACGGTGCGAATGGTTGGGTCCGCGGACGCGAACCTGTTCGCTTCGATCTCTGCTGGAATTTGCGCTCTGTGGGGCCCGCTGCACGGTGGAGCCAATGAAAAGGTCGTGCGGATGCTGAACCAGATCGCCGAAGATGGTGGTGACGTTGAAAAGTACGTCGCCATGGCGAAGGACAAGGAAAATGGTTTCCGATTGATGGGCTTCGGTCACCGCGTGTACAAGAATTTTGACCCTCGAGCCAAACTGATCAAGTCAGCTTGTGATAGCCTGCTAGAAAAACTGAACATCGACGACCCGTTGTTCGAAATCGCTCAGAAACTGGAGAAGGTCGCGTTGGAGGATGAGTACTTCATCAAACGTAACTTGTATCCGAACGTCGACTTCTACTCGGGCGTGATTTATCGAGCCATGGGAATCCCGGTGGAGATGTTTACCGTTTTGTTCGCGATTGGCCGCCTACCAGGTTGGATCGCTCACTGGAAAGAAATGCAAAATTCGCCCACGTCGCGTATCTGTCGCCCTCGCCAGATCTACACCGGCCCAACCGAACGCTCATTCGTTCCACTTGAAGATCGCAAATAGCCCGCTCGATCTATTTTGAAATTCATACGCAGTTCTGACACGTTCAGAACTGCGTTTTTTTGTTTGAAATTTCGCGGCCCCGCAACGGCTTTCCGCTGTTCATGTGAAAAGACAGCACTTCATCTCACATTCAGTCAATTCGCGAAACTTTCCGCGACCACGAGCGTTTGTGGCTTCTTGAAATAAGCAGCGATTGAGGAATCGGATCCGGTTGTCAGCTGAACGACGGATCTTTCTGACACGCGGCCATTGTTTTCCAGTCCACGAAACCTTTGTGGCAAAGACCTATCGTTTCCAACGTCGCGAACCTCCGCGGTTTTGGAATTTGAATTCGGGCTCTGCGACGAGCCCATTGTTTCAGTGAGAAACGCAATGAAGATTAACGGATTACTCGGTTTAGTGATTTTACTACTTTCAATTGGCTCGATGGCAGAAGCCCAAGTTGTTCGGGCCACCTACGCGACGCCAGCAAACACAATTTACCGAAACGCCTCGACGGCAAGCTACTACTCAACACCGACGGTGCCGCCCACGATCCAACGAACAACCCATTTAAGTTCACCGGCGTTCTCAACAACCGCCGGTTCTGGGTTAGCTCAATCGAAAGCCCAACGTGCCGCCAACATGGGTTTACGCGGCCATCTTGGTGGCGGACTTGGTGGCGCCAAGTACGAGGGCGTGGGCTGGTCTAACCAATCGGCTCAATCAGCGATTCAAAGCTGCTGCTATTGGGGCACACGCCCGGTATCACAGATCGGCGTTGCGAAAGGCAATGACGGCTGTTGGTACGCGTGCGTGCTGTATCATTAAAATTCAATCACCTCGATAATCACCGTTGTTGATCCATTTTCACCAAGCACAGGCCTCTACGAGCCAGATTGACCGACAAATTTTGCATCGAGACGTGAGCCCGAGCTTAAAACTCGGGCTTTTTGCGTATCGGTGAATCAGTTTAGAATGCGGCTTTACGCGGCAGCGGAGACGTGTCGCTGCGTCAACCCACCGCAATCGATCAGGACACTCCAGCTATGACTGACACCACTCTTCCGTCTCCAGTGGGTGGCGAAGACATCGATTCAATCTTCGGACACAAGCCTGGCCTGTTCCTGCTGTTTTTCACCGAAATGTGGGAGCGTTTTAGCTACTACGGAATGCGAGCGCTTTTGACGATCTTCTTGGTCAGTGAAATTGCTGACGGCGGTTGGGGTTGGAGTCGCGAAGACGCGCTAAAACTCTATGGCTGGTATACCGGCTTGGTTTACTTGACCCCAATCTTCGGTGGCCTCCTAGCTGATCGAGTCTTCGGCTATCGAATCGCGGTTTTGTTGGGTGCGCTGCTGATGACGCTCGGGCACGCTTCGATGGCGTTGGAAACTTCGGACGCGTTTTACGCTGGGCTAGGCTTGCTGATCGTGGGCAATGGACTGTTCAAACCAAATATTTCCTCCATGGTTGGCCAGCTTTATTCCGACGACGAGCGAAAAAAAGACGGCGCTTACACAATCTTTTATATGGGTATTAACGCAGGTGCGTTTCTCGGCATTCTGCTCTGCGGGTTCATTGGGGAACAAGTCGCTTGGAGCTACGGGTTTGGTTTGGCGGGAATCTTCATGGCGCTTGGCATGGTCATGTTTTTTCTAGGACAGTCAATTTTTGGAGATATTGGAACCCGAGGATTCAGCGCCGTTAACAAGGTCTCCGAAACCAATGAGAAAGAAGATCACGCTATTGGAAAGGTCGGGAAAGATCGCTTGACGGTAGTCGCCGTGCTCTCATTCTTCACAATCTTCTTCTGGATGGCGTTCGAGCAGGCGGGTGGGTCGATGAGCATTTTTGCCAAAGATTACACTTCACGTGTGCTGACGGATGACTCGGCGCTGTGGTTTTTTGTGGCCAACGCCCTTTTGACGATCGCCCCGTTGGGAATTGTTACCTACGTATTATTCAAACTGTTTGGCAAAACGTTTGCCAAAATCCCATTGAGCAACATCTCAATCGGTATCAGCTTTCTGATCGTTTGGATCATTGCTATCTGGATGCTTGCCTCGCAATACCAAACCCAAGAATCGGAAACGGAAATTCCGGCTTCTTGGTTTGGCATTCTAAATTCCTTTTTCATTATCGCCTTCGCGCCGCTGTTCAGCAAAATCTGGAACAGCCGCCTGAATCCGTCGGCGCCGGTGAAATTTGCGATCGGGCTAGTCTTGCTTGGTCTTGGCTTCGGCGTATTGGCGTTGGGTAGTTCCGACATTGAGAAAGGCGCGACAACCGCATCGGTCAGTGTCTGGTGGTTAATCGGAGCCTACCTGCTGCACACGCTTGGTGAGCTGTGCGTTTCTCCCGTTGGGCTCTCATACGTCAGCAAGCTTACTCCAACGAGACTGGTTGGCCTGATGTTCGGCATCTGGTTCGGGGCCTCGTTTGTCGCGAACCTTCTGGCCGGGTTTTCTGGAAGCTACATCGATCGCATCTCGGAACACTACGGACTTTCGACGTTCTTCCTAGTCTTCACCGCGATTCCTGCAATTGCAGGGATTATCATGCTGCTGATGGGCGGTTGGCTTAAACGCAAGATGCATGGAATCGATTAGACATGTTCGGCCTACGGAACACGCGAGCGCTCAATCCTGTTCTCGCCAGACTCAAATCAATTCGACAAGACGCCTTCCAGCAACAACGAACCCACGCGAACGATCGTGGCGCCTTCTTCGATCGCCCATTCGAAATCGTTGCTCATCCCCATCGACAGTTCTTTCAGCTCGATGTTGGCTGACGATTGGCTGGCGTACTTTTCTTTCAGCTCACGAAGATGAGCAAACTGCTGCCGGGTTTCTGATTCTTCCAAGCCCAACCCAGCCATTCCCATCAGACCCGAGACATGCACGTTCTTCAATGAGGTCGCGTACTCCAACGCGTCGGCAAGCCCCGGTTCGTCGTACCCATGCTTCGCTTCGTCTCCTGAAATTTTTGCCTCCAGCAGCACGTGAATCGGTCTTCCTAAATCGACGCCGACTGAGTTGATCGAGTTCAGCAAACGGTTGCTGTCGACCGAGTGAATCAGCGACGTGATTGGAGCGGTCCGAGCGACCTTGTTTCGCTGCAAATGCCCGATTAGATGCCACTTCAGATCAGGTTGACCGATTGCATCGGCTTTGTCCCACAAAACCTGCGGTCGGTTCTCACCCAGATCCTCGCAACCCGCTTGAAAAAGCGCTTCGGTAACTACGGAGTCGACATACTTTGTGACGGCGACAAGCGTGACATCGTCTGCAGATCTGCCCGAACGCTTGGCGGATGCAGCAATTCGTTCACGTACCAATCCAACGTTTGATCTTAGTTTTTCAATCATTGAATTTGCAACAAAGGTTCAACGTTTCCGTTAGCGTCAAAGGAGCCCAAAAAGAACTCGCCGGTGAAGTTCTCACCCATGAACGTGCGATTACCTTTTTCCACCAAGGATCTGTAGATAATCCACTGTTGGTTGTCTAACTGGATTCGAAACGCGGATGCAACATCGTTGGGCACAATTTTTAATTGTTGGGCGACCGTCAGAGGCCGCCACGTACGAGGACGTTTGCTTCGCTTGGGGTTCAAATCGAAAACCATCGGAGCATACAGTGATCGTCCGGTGGATCGTTGACGCAGATCAAGCCCTTCATCACCAAAGTCAAGTTGCCCGTCATGCCGAGCCGATTTCCACTCGGGCAGAGCCAGCGGTAACACCAGCGATTGAATTTTCCCGGCCGTCAGATAGAGCTCTCGCGTCTCCGTTTCTCGCATCACCGAAACACGCGGCGCCAACGGCCACTTGCAACGGTAGTCAATCACGGCCGGTTTCTCAGCGAGAACCACATCGGCAACGATTAAAAACTCATCTTCTCGAGACAAAATAAACTGACGTTGCAACCTGACACCGTTCGACAACTCAATTTCTAGTTCCAAGTAATCAAGATGATCGTTTTGCTCATCGCAAACGGCCTCGAAATCGCTAACCGGCTCAAGCAGTTGATCGCCAAGCCGAATCTCGGGCATGACCCGACCGCCAAGCAACGGCAAATCGCGACCAATCTCCAACCGGCACTGTTGATTCGAATAATCGATCGCCAGCTTGGGTGAACGTCGCTTCCACTGCGCTTGGTAAACGCCGGACGACGCCCACTCAGAGAGCGAACTTTCTTGAAGGTCGATCGCCAACACGTCAGCAGCCTTGGGTTTCTTCACGCGACAAACTTGAGCAAACTTTTTATCTCGCCGCTTACCTTTCATCAACGACAACAAATGGGATACAAAATCGCCTTCGAGAGGCGAATCATCGTAGGCCGACAACATTAACGATCCGTCGTTTCTCATCAAGCGAAACACTTGCGGCACCAGCCATTGAACCTGTTCGTCAACGGCGGGGTCAGATGGCAGCCCTAACTTGCGTGCCATTTTCAAACAGCGTGTCCAGCTAGCGACCAAAGGAGCCAACACCGGCAAGTAGTCGGCAGAAGGCCATCCGTCAAAATCCAGCATGGCGCTTAACGAATTGTTTAAGCGGCTCGCCGCGTCTCGACCGGTCTGATCCATCGTTTCGACTTCCGGCAACATAAACGCCAAAGTCATCGGCAATTCCACCGAAACTAGTTGGTAGCCCCACGGGCTGAGCTCCCAGTCGCTTCGGGACGACACGGAAATGTCCAGCAGATGGTCAAGGGTTTCGTGCCACTGGCCTTCGTCGGACTTGGCAGCGACGGCTCCGATCGATTGCGCGGCTGCAATCGCCAGCAAAGCGGATTCGGCGTCGGCCCGCAGCTGCCCACCTGCTCCCAGCGAGAGCGTTCCGGTCGTTTCCATGATGTCGCGAGCTGTTGATTTAAGCTTTCGCTGGCTGCCCACGGAACGGTACCAACGCTCGATCGTCGACAGCGTGTCACCATTGAGCACTGAACTAGGGAGCGCCCATCGCAAAGGCGAATTCAATCTCCGGTCCGGTTCACCTCCCAGCAGTTTGCTATACTTTTGCCATCGTCCGGGTCGCGAAATCCGCTTGGCGAATTTTGACCAAGACTCCATCTTTTTCAGCACCAGCGTTCCTGTCAAAATGTCGTCAATTCATCGTAGTAAATCGGTCAGCACGTCTATTCTATCATTCAACCACCCTATCGAGAACGGTCTGATCGGTAATCTTAATGTTTCCTCCCAACCAATGGCTATCAATATGTGGCTTTTCGAACAACCGACCCGTATGAAACAGGAACGGGCAAACAGCCGTCCATGGTGGCTGCTAAGCCTCAGCACGGGCTGGACGAACATGCTGCCATTGATCATCTTCATTGCCGTCATTGGCGCAGGGGTTGCTCGATTGCACGCAGACGAACCCGCCGCGGTCGCGCAAGGCAGTCACCCGTCCGAAGCGCCGAGCGTTACTTCGCCAGAGGATCTGTCTGAAGAGGATTTATCTGAAGACGATGTTTCAGAGAATTTGTCCGAGAAAGAGGAAGTCCCACCAGAGACGCAAACGATCCCGATTCCGGCGCATTGGACACGACTGGGTAAACCCGGCGGCAGCGAAGTCTGGCTGGACGTGAAAAACAAGTCGGTGATCGTCGCAGGTCACGTTTGCCTGACTCGCGGCGGCCTAGAAATGTTTGTCTGCCCAATCAACACGAAAGAACATGAGTCGGTGATCGCAGCTCATGCGACGGCGGTGGAAGTCCATGCGGCGTTGCTGGCCATCGGCGCTGAGCCCGGTAAACCCGTGCAATGGGAGCCAGTTCAAAAATCAGCTTCTGGATCAATCTTGGAAGTCCGCGTCACTTGGCTTGATCCTGTTTCCAATCGTCCGATGACTCGCTGGGGTAAGGAAATGGTTCGTAATTTCCGCGATGGAACCGGCTTAACGCACGACTGGGTTTTCGGCGGCAGCATTCTTGAAAAGGATCCAGAATCCGGCGAGTCGTGGTACTACGCGGACAGCGGACCGCTCCTTTGCGTGTCCAACTTCGCCACGGCGTGCATTGATATCAACGTTCCGAGTTCCGCAACGGACGGCAATCTTCTTTACGAGGCCAACACTCCCAACCTGCCGGCCAAAGGAACCAAGGTCTACATTCAGCTGACTCCGGGGAAGTTTTTTGAAGGAGAGTGAATGGCTGCCAAAGAACATGGCGATCCGGGCACGTCAGATTGAAGCCACACCGATCAACCTGCCGAAAACTAACCTGTTGCGATAGGTAGCGAGCAATCTAAACCACAGCCTCGCCCTCGTTTTGAGAATCGCGACATCAGACCTTCCAGATCGGCCCCATGAACTTCATCAGCGCAACGTATCTGCTTTTTCTGCTGATGACTTTCATCGTCTATTGGAATCTTAGCTCGCGCACGCGGCAAAACATCCTGCTGGCGGTCTGCAGCTACGTATTCTACGCGTGGTGGGATTGGCGATTCTGCGCTTTGATGCTCACGTCGACGTTGATTGATTTCTGGTGTGCGCAAAAGATCGACGAATCCGAGGGCTCCGAAAGAAAAAGCTATCTGTTTGTTAGCCTTGCGGCCAATCTCTGCTTACTTGCGTTCTTCAAGTACTTTCACTTCTTTCAGGATTCGCTTGTCAACGCAGCCCAATCGATGGGAATGCCGCTTGAACCGCTGACGCTCAGCATCATCCTGCCGGTCGGCATTAGCTTTTACACCTTTCAGACGATCAGCTATTCAATTGATGTGTACCGAGGTGACCTCAAACCAACTCGTTCGTTGATCGACTACATCGTCTACGTCTCTTTCTTTCCACAGTTGGTTGCCGGCCCAATCGAACGCGGAGCACGCATGCTTCCTCAGGTCACGTCACCAAGAAAGTACGACCACCACGAGGTGATGAAAGGATTGCAGCAGATCGTTTGGGGATTCTTCAAAAAAACAGCCATCGCATCGAACGTAGCGCCGTTGGTCAACGACATCTTTAATGACATCCCGTCTCAGACAGGAGTAGAAATCTGGTTTGGCGCGTTTTGTTTTGCGATCCAAATCTACTGCGACTTCAGTGGCTATTCTGATATCGCGATCGGTAGCGCCCGATTGTTTGGAATCCGATTGATGCAGAACTTTCGCTGTCCGTATTTTTCGCAGTCGATTCGCGAATTCTGGCGACGCTGGCACATTTCGCTTTCAACGTGGTTTCGCGACTACGTGTTCATTCCTCTTGGCGGAAGCCGGGGTACTCGATTCAGAACCAACTTCAATTTGTTTCTTGTCTTCGTCATCAGCGGGCTGTGGCACGGAGCATCGTGGAACTTTGTGATTTGGGGAGCCATTCATGGCATCGTTCTTATCATCGAGAACTTTTTCGCGACCAAAAACCGCCGCCATTCGACTCACATGCCCGGCGGAGAAAAGTTGATTCCGGAATTGTCGACCTTGATGCGAATGATCGCCGTATGTTTGATTGTCTTGGTTGCGTGGGTCTTTTTTCGTGTTCCCGATCTACACGACGCAATCGCCTGTGTAACCAAAATGTTTTCCGACTTCCGCCTGCCCGATTTCCCGGAATCTGAGTTCGCTTCAATCGCGATTTCAGGAATCCTCCTGCCGTGTGGGCTGCTGCTAATCGAGTGGTTCAGTCGAAGGCACGAGGTACCGTTCTTTGGTTTGTACAAGACTTCACCCGTTGCTACTTACGTCGCTTGTACGATTTGCATCTGGGTGACGTTGTTCCTCAAGCCCGAATCGATTGGTGAGTTCATCTATTTTCAGTTTTGAGCATGTTTAACTTTTTCAACAAACCGACCCTGACCATTTTGGGTGTCATTGCGCCTCAACTGATCATCGCATCGCTGGTGGTGTGGTGGGGTGGTTCGGAGGATCACTACTTCAACGCCATACCGGCAAAGTATCAGGTCGCATCTGAAACTCCGTCACCAAAAATTATTCTGGCAGGCGGCTCCAGCGTCGCATGGGGCTCAGACTCAGAAGCCTTCACTCGAATATGTGGACGGCCATGCGTGAACTTAGGACTCAACGCGGGGCAGGGCCTCGCTTTTCGCTTGTCAGAAGCAGTCGGCTTTTGTGAGCCGGGCGATGCGATTGTGCTGTCACTTGAATACAACGAATTGTCGACCAAGCCGTACGGGCAGATCGTGGCCAAAACGTTGCTTCACAGCCCTTCGAGTGCTCGATTCATCTCGAGTGAATCCATCAGGTACGCATTGGATGAAGGCGTGCTGGAACTTGTTGCGAGTCGAACAAGAATTGTGTGGTCCAAACTAGTCGGCCAGTTCGAGAACGAGCCGTTGTACCTAAGATCGAACTTCAATGTGAGCGGTGACTTTGTGGGGCACGAAAATAGACAGCCGCCGAACCGGCAGAGTCGCTGGACAATCGACGTATATCCAGCGGCGACCGAGTATCTAACCCGCCTGAAAATTTTCGACCAAGAATGCCAAGACAAAGGAGTTACCGTCTTCTATCGCTTGCCCTGCATTCCGAAATCGACAATCACCAAAGCTATGCTAACGCTTGGGAAAACTGAAAATCAACTGGCAAAGATTTTTGGAGCCCGGATGCTCAATCGGCTTCCCGACACGCTGCTGAGCGACAATTGCTTTTTTGACACGCCCTATCACTTGATCCATCGCGAGAAAATCAGAGCAAGCCACACGCTGGCAGAGCAATTAAACGCAAGGTTGATCGCCAACCCAGAGCAACCGTAAGCCGACGAGAAGCGTTCAACTCAAGCACAGGCCCGCTCCAACGTTTCGCTAACCATCATGGAGCACGAATCCCCGGCCCAAGTTTACGAGAAACTCACGTTTCACTCGGCCAGCGTTTCGCGCCATTGCCACTCCATGTATCCGAGCCCAGCAACGTAGATGCCTTCCGTCAGTTTGTGAGTAATTCCCAAAATTGTAATTTCGCTCCAATGAGAAACAACAATCGAAATGCAAACCAGCAACCAAGCCATGTTTGCAAGTGCAAGGATTTGCAGAAATACCATCGGTCGAGGGGTTCGAGTCGTCAGCCAAAGTGAGTAGGTTCCATAAAACAGATTGGCGAAACCGACCATGGCCACGATTCGAATCGGCAATCCACCCCAGCTGCTGATCAAACGACAGAGACACAGCACCAAGACACCGACAAAAAGCCCCCCGATGCAATCGACCCATAAAATGTTCTGTTTTGTTATGTTCAGCATGGCTCTTAAGTTAACCGCAGCCATCGGATGTGCGAACCAGCTGCGTCAGCATGTCGCGCCGAACACGCCAACCGTTCTTTCGACTCGCGTCACCGAAAAGGCTCACCATACCGAGAGGCGTTTTTACGGCAGACGGAAAGCGGGCCTCCTAGACAGCAGATTCGCTTATGAGTGACAGCTTCGTTTGGCTCCCGTAATTATTCTGCTCGCCTTCGGTTGGGATAAAACCTATACTTTTACGCCTAACCGTTTTACTGTTCCCGTTGATAATCATGCACGATCGCGAAAGAACCCGAAAATCAGACGAAGAAGTCGCAATTGTCGTGCGAGTGATTCTGCCTGACGATCCGGCTGAGCTTGACCCTTTGGAGGAGTTAACCGGACTGGCGGAAACCGCTGGCTCGCTGGTGATGGCCGGATTGGTGCAGCGTCGCGAGCGACCAGACCCGGCGGCCTACCTCGGAAAAGGAAAGCTAGTCGAACTGGAAACACTGGTCGAGTTCCACGCGGCTGATGTCGTCATTTTTGATAACGATCTCTCGCCCGCACAGAATCGCAACCTCGAACAAGCGCTCAATTGCAAAGTGCTTGATCGGACCGAGTTAATTTTGGACATCTTTGCGACTCACGCGCGGACCTACGAGTCACGCTTGGCGGTCGAATTGGCGCAGCTGGAATACTCACTCCCGCGACTCAAACGCATGTGGACTCACCTTTCCCGCCTGAAGATGGGCGTTGGTATGCGTGGCCCGGGTGAAAAGCAATTGGAGACCGATCGCCGTCTCGTTGAGAAACGGATCCACGACCTGAAGACTGAACTTGGCAAGGTTGAAAAACGAAAACAACGTCAGGTCGAATCACGCAAAGGAACGATGACGGTTTCGTTGGTGGGCTACACCAATGCGGGTAAGAGCACGCTGATGAACGCATTAACCGACGCGAAAGTACTTGCTCAGGACAAGCTTTTTGCGACGCTTGACACACGGACCCGGCGCTGGCACTTACCGAAGTGGGGACCTGTGCTGCTGAGCGATACTGTTGGATTCATTCGCGATTTGCCTCACAAACTGATCGCCAGTTTCAAAGCAACGCTCGAAGAGACTCGCCAAGCCGATCTGCTGCTACACGTCGCCGACGCGAGTAATCCGCAAGTGATTGATCAGATTCAAGCAGTGTATGACGTCTTGAAAGAACTTGGCATCGAAGAAAAAGACGCCTTGCTGGTTCTAAACAAAGTGGATCAGATCCATGACCCATCACGCTTGGACGCGTTGATGAATCGATATTCGAACGCCATTCCTGTCAGTGCCAAAACGAACGTCGGATTTGAAAAACTGCACAGCGTCGTTGGTGACGCGCTCAGTCGATCGTTCCAAGACGTTGATATCGAAATGTCGATCAGCAATGGAAAACTGCTGGCCTACTTGGCAGCCAAGGGAGAAATCATCTCGACGCAGTACGGCGAAGACTTTGTCAAAGTCCACTGCCGGTTGCCTCAAAAATATCTCGGCCGCATCGATCCGACCGACACGATTATTACCCCGCATTCGCCTGCGGGCTGGGCAGACGAGACGGAAGAGGAACCACCCGTGGAAACGAAGACGATTTTGGATGTTGGTCTTGAATCGGCATCCAATCCGGAGGAGCAAGCGGAAGCTTTCCTTTGCGATTCTGACATATCTGACGCAATCTCATCGGATCGACTACCGATGGAATCAGGTTCGCCCCAGCAAGTTGATTTCGAATAACTTTGAAAGTTGTTTCAGCACCTTCGTCGACACGGAAAAGTGCTCGCTGTCGCTACGTCGACCAACCACCCGGCAGCTAATGGCCGGGGAGTCGTACGCATTTCGACGCCCCAGTCAAAGTGACTCGATTCAAAAACGCGACAGGCAATAAGCTATTTACTGCCAACCATGCTAATAACAAACGTCAGCAAACCGGCGTAGCACAAAAGCATCTCCATTTTTGGAATCGCGTAGTCGAGCAGGGATTCGCGTTGTGCTTTGTCATCCATGTTCGTTCGATGCGAATTCCATTTTTGCTTGTGCAGATGGAATAGCGTGTAAATCTTGACGATGCTACCGACCCATTGGGTGTAAAGCAACATTGGGATATCGACCAGCGACAAGCGGTGGCCTTCCAATGTGAGGATCAAGATATAGAGCGTCCGAACCAACAGTACCAAGATGGCATACACCAGCAGATAGTACGGGCTCAACCACAGGCTGGCCCAAAGCGCAGAAACCGGCCCCAGCAAACTGGTGAACATCGAAAGCCGTTGGTCAACATGGCACCACCAGACAAACGTTTTTTGACCGCCCATCCCCAAACCAATCGCTCGGCCGTTGTTCCGCAGCATGTTTCCGAACCAACGATGCATCTTTTGGATACTCATCCGCACAGGCGTCGGCCCCGAATCCTCCATGCAATAGATGATTGCATCGGGCACGTATAGCATCTCGCTACCTTTTTTAAGCAACGTGTACCAAGTGCTTTTATCGTCCCCCGTGACGAACTTAATCTCACCGTGAAGCCAGTGCTTGATCCGATCATTTTCAAGTGACGCAATGAATTCTGGTTTGACACATTCTCGGGCGCGAAATAACGAGAAACGGCCGGTTAGAACCTGCAGTTGCCCCGAAAGACTTAACGATTTCATGTAACGATGCCGCATCGCGAAGCGCAGGGTGTACCACTTTCGGTACAGCCAGTGTCCTTCGGTAACGGAAATATTGTCGGTGGTAACCGCATCCAGATTCGGGCGTAGTGCGAACAGCGGCAAGCACTTTTCCATGATGCCTTTGCCCAAAACAGTGTCGCCATCCATTAGCACGACAATGTCGGAGTCATCGACCGGCATATTCGAAAGCGAGTAAAGACAGTCGGCCATCCCCTGTCGTTTACCGGCAGATTGCCTGACAAATTCCAGCTTAACGTGACCGGACGCCGGGTGATCCCTGTGTACCTCCCGGAAAATATCATCTTCTTCTTCGCTGCCCGAATTAACGAACACAACCACTTCGGACGGAAGCTGGCCAGTTTCGTTCAACACCGAATTGAACATCGACCGAGTTACCTGCGGCTTTTCCTTGAACGTCGGGATTAAGAAGTAAAGCCGATTCGGGTATTTTTCGTCATCAGGTAGTTGATTGGCTTGGAATTTTAGCTTCGGGTAGTAGATGTGCTCGTAGATCGCAGCGCGGATGCAGTGAGTGATCAGCCAGAGATATCTCCAAATCCCAATGATCCCTAGCACAGCAATCGATTCCAAAGGAATGGCTCTCGCGCGGTCGGGCAGGAAGAGAAAGATCACTAGGGCCAAACCGAAATATACGGCAACCACCGGCATCGCTCTTAGCAAGCGCATCCCGAGCGAAACGTCATAACGGATACTTTTGTCCATACCTTATTACTACCTTTAAATCTTTAAACGAGATCGAACCGTTCCGCGAACAAAAACGATGGGCTAGAAGAGAACGTTGATCGCGTTCTTCCTTTGAGCTTAAGAATCTCAATCATTCACCGAGAAACTTACAACCTCTACCGGCGGTTCTTCGCTTGCTCGCGTGTCACGCCCAGTTTCAGGTTCGATGCCATTGATCGTTTGCAATTCAAAACCTGTCATTCGATCAATCCACTCGACACCAAAGCCGGTGTTGATCTTCATCTCGAGCCTCATCCCTGAAGAAATGTTCTGTGGCAAATCCGCAATTAGCACTTTCACAGGAACGTCCGTCGCAGTCCCCCCGCGAAAATCCGCTGAGTAGCCACCTTTACCGTACATCGCTCGGTGACCAACAGCCGAGACAACTCCGTTGAGTTTCTTATTCAGCGAAGGGATGCTGACGTTGACGGGCAGACCGGGGCGTACGCGGGAAGCTTGTCCAGCCGATACAAGACCGGCTGCCCAAGTTTCGCCGGGATAACTCAACGCAATCACCTCATCAGCCACTCGCAGATATTCACCAAACTGCCGATACGCCGCATACACCCGACCGTCTCGAGGGGCGACTAAATCTAACTGCTTTTCGCGTTGAGTCGCAATTTCCAACGTCCTGCGACTTAACGCGAGTTCGGCTTGGACGATTTCAAGCTCCGCCGTGATGCGTCCAACTTCGTCATCTAAACGATCTCCCAACATGAGCACCGAACTTGAGGACATTTCATGTGCAAACTCGGCAAGCTGGATACGACTCGCGTTCGCTTCATACTTCGCCTTTAAGGCAAGCATCTCGCTCATCACGACGTCGTACTCGGACTTCGAAATCGCGGTCCCGAGGTGTGGCTTTGAGCGATCAACGATCGCCTTCGCACTTTCATACTGTTTCTTAGATGACTTCGTATCAGATTTGGCAACCTCCAAATCGATTGCCAATCTCTTTTTAGCAACCTCAACGTTCACGAGGTAGTTCTTCAGCTTCTTCTTTAAGGCAGCAACTTTCGCTTCGCCCAGTCGAACATCAGATTCGCTCAACGCCTTCTCGGCTCGAATTTCTGGATTGTCAAGCCGAACGAGCACGTCACCACGAGAGACGTGCTGCCCCTCTTTGAATCGCACTTCTACAATCTCGCCTTCCACGCGAGCGTGCACAGGTAGGTAGTTCCCTACCAGAGCGGAGTTGTCTACGCCTAAAGAGCTACGCGAACGAAGGAACAAAACCACCAAAATCACCATGGCCAGCAAGGTGAGAATCATTCCGAGCGTTGCCGCCATCTTCGCAAACTGCCGATCCGCAGGAGCTTTTGTCGCAACTGCCTTATTCTGATTTGCCGGCGCGGTATCCGCCGCGTGCAACCCCTTGGCTAGCTCGTCATAACTGAGACCTTCCAACGCGTCATCAGCAACGGACAAATCAGCTTTCTTCCGGACATATCGTTCGATTGATTCGCGATCCGAGATTCCAAGATCGAAAAACGTGCAGGCACACTCGTCGCCATTCTGTTGGCGGATACGAAATTGAACATCAACCAATTCGTGGTCAAGTACCAATTGACCGCTTAGCTGATCGCCGACAGATCCGCCTTTGATCAGCGTTGTTTTGAAACCGAACGCGGTCAACTCATGGACGCCCGATCGATTGGGATCCAACTGAATGTAGTTCTGACTAAATGCCGACATGCTGCTAGCTCTATGGTGAAGTTTGGAGAAGGCTGGAAAGGCACGCAAAGTACCTTGTTAAACTTTGCGGGCTGCGGAAACCGAGTTTACGGACTGGTAAAGCAAATCCGATCGGTAAAAGGAATCGGAATCCGGTTCCGCCAAGGGTAATTGGAAATTTCCGGATTAGAACTCGCTTGCCTGACACCTCAAACATTTTTTTCAGTTTCTCAACCGTTAAAAACGGGCGCAAAATGTCAGGCACACAACTTTGGACTCTTTGTGGGAACTCGACGACGCTCGAGCGAATCCCCGCATTTACGGCAATAAAGGAAGGCGAAATGCCCCTTCGAACTAATACAGCAAACCTATCTCTCCTTAGTAAATTAAGGGGGGTTGGGATTTTCCTAGTCGCAGCTCAGATGCTACTAACTGGATGCACTGTTGGTCCTGACTATGCCATGGTCTCGTCGAATCGTATTTCATCTCACTTTACCAACGCTTCGGCCAACCGAACGGATGGCGATTTTTCGTTGGCTGCCAATGCTGAAATTCCAGTCGACCAATGGTGGCACTCGTTTGCCGATCCCATTCTGAACGATTTAGTATCCCGCGCGATGCATCAAAGTCTTGACTTGCAGGGGGCCTACGAACGGATCGTTGAGGCCCGCGCGAATTTCCATTTGCAAACGGGGCAGCTGCTACCAAACGGCACAACGCGATCAGAATATCAGTATGTGAAACGGAGCCCGAACGCGCGTCCGTTCGTGGGAACCAACGGCGACCCTTTCAACTTATTTACTGACGGATTGAGCGTTAGCTGGGAATTGGATTTGTTCGGTCGAATCGAGCGGACGATCGAGTCAGCCGAAGCGTCGGTTGAACTCCAAGAGTTTGATCTAGAATCGATTCGCCAAATCCTTGTTGCCGACATCGCCAGCAGCTACCTACGAGTCCGCCTGCTTCAACAGCAAATCGCGCTGACTCACGAGAGTTTGAGCTTGCAAAGACAGACGGTTGAAATGATCGAGAACCGAACTTCGGCGGGTGCCTCGACCGAGCTCGATGGAGCTCAAACGAAAGCGTTTCTGCGACGATCCGAAGCGCTGCTGGCATCATTGGAACAACAACTGGCAGTCGAATTCAATCAGTTAAGTTGGCTACTAGGAGAAGCACCGGGCGAGAACATCGTTCAGGTGGTTGGCATTCAACCTTTACCGCAGATCCCGATGCTACCCGCCGCTGGAATTCCAGCAGAGCTGCTGCGTCGTCGTCCTGATGTTCGGCGTGAGGAAAGAGCGGTCGCTGCTGCGAGTGCAAGAATCGGAATTGCAGAGGCGGATCTCTATCCCCGACTTTCACTTATTGGCGATATCAGGCTGGCCGCGACGGCCCCGTCGCAACTTTTCCAAACCGACTCGTTGGCGTTTGCCGTTGGGCCGTCGTTCAGTTGGAATCTACTTCACTTCGGTCGCATCTTCAGCAACATCGAAATTTTCGAATCCCAGTTTCGACAATCAATCGTTGCCTATGAGCAGACGGTTTTACAGGCCGTTCGAGAAGTCGAAGACGGCTTGGCCCAGCATCGCGGTGCTTTCCGGCAGTGGAACTCGTTCGCCGCGGCGATCAAGGAAGATACAACAGCCGTTGACTTAAGCCTAAAACGCTACGAGGTAGGCAAAGTCAACTTCCAACGAGTGATTGATGCTCAACAGCAACTACTGCTTGACCGGCAACAACAAGCCGCCCAACAAGCAGCCGCCATCGAGCAGTTAATTCGAACTCATCTAGCTCTTGGTGGTGGTTGGAACTCTTACCAACAGCCAACAAGCGGAAGTTGTGACCCGTCGAATGGCGGTTGTGCTAACGGTTGTAGCGGTGGATGCTTGGCAAGTGCCACCACTGACGGTGGCACCGTTTTACCTCAAGAGATCGCCTTCAATAGACTCGCAAGGTATCCCATAAATTCAGAGATCGTGGAAACAGAGAACGCTATGCAATTCGAAAGCACTTTGCCCCGCTCAAGCGAATTCAAACAGCAAACCACTCCACCAAAACGCTACGCCAACGCGCATCAACTCTATCCGCCCGTCCCAACGATGACGGCTGGTCAATCCATCGTTCGGTAGTGCTCATTGGTGAAGTTCGCATCGGCGACTAGGATAAGCGAACTTCATTCCCGTCAGTGAATCGCTCCACTGGATTTTGCACATGCCTCGCCGCCAACTGGCTGAAAAACGCGTCATCATCACCGGGGCTTCCAGCGGGATCGGCTGGCATCTTGCGTTGCAACTGGCCCAACACGGTTGCCGCATGATCGTCTGCGCTCGGCGAAAAGATCGACTCGACGAACTCGCAACGCGGGTGGAATCTGCGGGAGGGGAATGCGTTGTCGTGGCGGGCGACATCTGCGATCCTGCGACGCGCAAAAATCTGCTTGATCGATCGAGCGAACACTTTGGCGGCGTTGACATTTTGATCAATAACGCAGGCATCGGAGCCATGGGGCGCTTTGATGACGCCAACTCGGAGCGATTACGAAAAATCTTCGAGGTCAACTTTTTTGCGATGGCCGAACTAATTCGCGAATCGTTGCCGATGCTCAAGCAAGGCGATGATCCGGTGATCGTCAACATGAACAGCGTTCTGGGGCACCGAGCCACACCGCTCAAGAGTGAATACTGCGCATCGAAGTTTGCGGTGCATGGCTTGAGCGACGCGATCCGTGCTGAGCTTTCGTCGGATGGTATCGACTTGTTATTGGTTAGCCCCAGCACGACGGACAGCGAATTCTTTGATTCGGCAATCGAAGATGAAACAGGCAAGAACTGGAAGAAGAGTGGTGCAATGCCACCGGAAACTGTCGCCGCCAAAACGATCCGTGCCATGCAAAAGCGTCGGCACGAGATCATCCTGACCTTCGGCGGCCGTATTATTGTGTGGCTGGACCGTATCATTCCGGGCATCGCCAATCGTCTGGTGGCTAGATTTGGGCAGTGAATTATGTAGCCATCACACTCCGTGTGATGATTGGTGAATAAACATCACTCGGAGAGTGATGACTACTTTGGGGTACCGGAATTTTTGACAGGCTTGGCTCGGTGCAATAGACTGTGCCTTTCTTGGGATCTTCATTTAAGGACGGGCGTTCAAACAGCCTGACTCAAATCGTGGAAGTAAATGAAACCGCTGGTGGCTCATCGAACAACGGTTCACAGTCGCGCAAATTCAATTTCATATCCGGGCTGCCTCGATCGGGTTCAACCCTCACCTCAGCGCTGCTGCGGCAGAACCCTCGCTTTCACGCAGGCATGACCGGGCCGGTGGCCGGATTATTTGAGGGAGTGCTGAATCAAGTGTCGGCCGGCAGTGAGATGTCGACCATGGTCAACGAAGCTCAGCGAGCCAGAATTCTGCGAGGCTTGTTTGATAGTTATTACGCGGATGTTGACCGCCCAGTGATCTTTGACACCAGTCGGTCGTGGACCGCCAACTTGCCGGCACTAATGCGATTGTTCCCTGACGCCAAAGTCATCTGCCTAGTCCGGGACCTCGCGTGGATCATGGACTCGATGGAGCGACAGTTTCGTGGCAACGCTTTTGAAAACACTCGGCTGTTCAACAACCCGGGCGAACGATCGACGGTTTACACTCGCGTCGAAGCCATGGCAGGCGCCAATCGGCTGGTGGGTTATCCGTGGCATGCGTTGCGTGAAGCGTGTTACAGCGATTTCGCGGATCGGCTGGTGCTGGTCGAGTACGATTTACTAATTGCTCGTCCGGCCGAGGTGATGCCGTTGCTGTATCAGTTCCTTGGCGAAGAGAAATTCGACCACGATTTTGAGAACGTCGAATACGACGCCCCGGGTTTTGATGCTCAGCTGGGTCTTGATGGCCTGCACCGCGTCCACAAGAAAGTGGAACCAAGACCTCGCAAAACAATTCTGCCACCGGACTTGTTTGAGAAGTATTCACAGTTAGCGTTCTGGCGAAACCTGCCGGACTCGAAAGCCTTCCGCATCGTGGCCGACCAAGCCGCATCTGCTCAGCAAAACACGATGCCCGAAGCGACGCAGAAAATTGACTCTTGAAACGTATCCACTGAAAGGCCAGTAAACCGCGAATCAACAGCGAACTCGGCTTCACTCGACAGAAACAGGCTCCGCCATTCGCTTGATTCGTGCGATTCGTGACTCTCAATGCGCCCCTTGATTCCAGCATTGCTCATGGCCGTGATCATAATTTGACAAAACGCTGAGGCGCAGAGAATCGCAGAGTGACGTGCGGGAAATCGGCAAGAATCTGCCCAGCGAACTCTGCGTTTTCCTAGGCTTTGTCTCAAAACCGTAGCTGGACTCACCAGAGTTCGGTTGCCCGTTCGTCGATTCCCGAAGTTTGGCGACTCCGGCTACACAAATATTCCCGAAACTTGACTTTTGAGACAAAGCCTAGCCCGAATATTTCGTCGTCCCTGCGGAATGAGTTTCGGTTGGGTAAAAGCAGCCTGGTTTGGTTTAGGTTGATGGTTTAGATTGCAAGGAAGTTGAAGGATACTTTTCGAAACCTTGCAATTTGAGCCCTCTCATGAAGCCCAAGACCAAGCCAGAAGACAACCAGCTGCAACTGTTTCAAGCTCAGTTTGAGCAATTGCTCAACATCGATCACCCGCTCTGCAAGCTCGCTCGCCGCATCGATTGGAGGCAGTTCGAGACAGCGTTTGCCGATTGCTACTGCCCGGATTTTGGTGCTCCTGCCAAATCGGTGCGTCTGATGGTTGGGCTTCATTACCTCAAGCACACGTTTAATGAATCGGACGAATCGCTGCTCGAGCGTTGGTTGGAGAATCCTTACTGGCAGTACTTCTGCGGGTTCGAAACGATGCAGCACCAGCCACCGTTGCACCCGACTTCGCTGACCAAATGGCGAAACCGTGTTGGTGCCGAGAAACTGTTGCTGCTCTTGACTGAGACGATCGCCACGGCTCAGCGATGCAAGCTGGTCAAAAAGCAAGAGTTGGCTCAGGTCACTGTTGACACGACCGTCCAAGAAAAAAACATCACCCACCCAACCGATTCGAAGCTGTACCTCAAGGCGATTAACAAACTGGCTGATGCTGCCGTGCATCGGGGCGTCAAACTTCGCCAGACGTACCGCCGAGTGGGCAAGGCGGCTGCGATCATGGTCAGCCGCTATGCTCATGCCAAACAGTTCAAGCGAATGCGTCGCAAGCTGAAGAAGATGCGAACGTGGCTGGGGCGAGTGATTCGCGATTTGCGTCGCAAGGTTCCTCATCCAGACGCTTCTCTTTCAGTACTGCTGGATCTCTGCGAACGCCTGCACGGCCAACAGAAGCAAGACAAAAAGAAGCTTTACAGTCTTCACGAACCGTCAGTCATGTGTATCAGCAAGGGCAAGGCTCACAAGCGTTACGAGTTCGGCCAGAAGGTTTCGATCAGCACGACCAACCGCGGTAACTGGATCGTGGGCGTGGATCTGTGCCAAGACAATCCGTACGACGGCCATACGCTCTCTCAGGCGATCACGACCACTGAGAAAATCACCGGAGTCGCGGTCAGCAACGCATTTGTGGACAAGGGCTACCGCGGCCACGATTACCAAGGCGAGGCAAAGATTCACATCGCTGGCAGCAGCACTCGAAAGCTGACACGGACTCTCAAGAAGCGTCGCAAGCGACGCAGTGCAGTTGAGCCAAAAATCGGACACTTAAAAAGCGACAATCGAATGAGACGCTGTTTCCTACACGGACTTGCGGGTGACCAGATCAACGCCATTCTGGCTGCTGCGGCGTCGAACATGCAGAAGCTGCTGCGCATCTTCGCGCATGCGCTGATCCAAATGCTGCATTCACTGCTGCTGTGCCCAATTCCCCACCATCAAATGGCCCGGTCCAATACCCGACCGCCCGTATTGGCGGCGTGAAAATTTCTCCCAACCAAAACCAAAAATATTTTGGTCACAGAAGCCACTTTTTCAGGGTCGACTGGGTAGAGTTTGTCAGGCCTGCATCTTTTAGCCACTGCTTGAGGTCACGATTTTTGAAACGAGTAAATCGCTGTCGGATTTTCTGTGGAGTAACTCGATCAAAGAGTGCTCCAAAGGTTGCCAGCAAACTGGTGAAGGTG
>CALFUT010000036.1 GCA_937929805.1 uncultured Pirellulaceae bacterium | reverse complement strand
GCCTTCCATTTTTCCGCTTCGTTGGTCGCAAAAACTTCGGGGGACACTCCTTCGCGAGACGCTTGGCCCTCATCAATCCACGGCCGAAACTCTTCAGGGCTAAGATTGGGGAACGTCAGCAGCAGGTTCGAGATATCGCCTTTGGGATCGATCACAATCGCCGGAATCCGGTCGATGGCCGCTTCTTCCAGCAAGCCCAAGCAGAGACCCGTTTTTCCGCTGCCCGTCATCCCGACGACGACCGCGTGCGTGCAAAGGTCTCGGGAATCGTAAAGCAGTGTGTTGCCAGCTTGATCTTCGTTGTAAGGATCTGAAGTAATCTTGCCTAGATAAAACTGGCCCAGTTTTTCGAAATCTTGCATCCTGCTGTGTTCCCTTAGGTAAGTGGTTGTTCATCGAATTTAGTGGCGATCGTTACACGCCGACCCCATCCGGGGTGGATTATAACCGTCCCCGGTCGTCTCGGGGCTTCCACCCCGAGCTATCGACGCTGGCCCCGTCCGGGACCGTGGTCCATTGCCGCCCCGGAGGGGGCCGACGCACGTAGCTCAGGGCGGAAGCCCTGAGAAAAATGTCAATCAAAAACCGGTCACCCCGGATGGGGTCGACGCAATGCTTGGAATGGAACCCGCAATGCCACTAAATTCGGTGAAGAACCAGATAAGTAAAACGCTCGAAACGGTTGGTCAACGAATGGTGGATCTTGCCCAGTCGTACGCCGTGAGGCTAATTGCTTCTGCAGGCTCAATTATTGTGCCGCACGCACGATTTACCAACCCCGACCGCTCGACAGCGAACCGCCTGACATGGAAACTGAAGCCATGAAAACGCTGATAAAAAACGCCTCCGTCGTTCTGGACCATGAAATCGTCGAAGCGAACGTGCTGATCGACGGACCTCAGATTGCCACAATCGATCCCGCCGACCACTCCGTTGCCGAAACGACGATCGACGCGACCGGGCTGCACTTAATGCCCGGCGTCATTGACGACCAAGTCCATTTTCGCGAGCCCGGGCTGACTCATAAGGAAGATCTACACCACGCCAGTCACGCCTGTGCCAAAGGAGGCGTCACCAGCTTTTTGGAGATGCCCAACACGATCCCGAATGCGATCACTCAAAGCCTGCTAAACGACAAACTTGCGATCGCGGCCAAGAACAGCATCGTCAACTACGGCTTTTACATTGGAGCCACCACGTCCAATGTGGATGACCTGAAGCATGCCACTCGCACGCCCGGCATTAAAATTTTCATCGGATCGAGCACCGGCGATCTGCTGGTCGACGAGCAATCGGCGCTCGAAACGATCTTCGGCGGAACCAGCCTTCCTATTTGTGCTCATTGCGAAGACGAAGCCACGGTTCGATCCAACGCAGAAAAGTACAAAGACAGCACCGACGTTGCCGATCACTCGAAAATCCGTGACCACGAAGCCGCCTACATCGCGACCAAGCGTTCGATTGATCTGGCCGAGCGTCACCAGCATCCGTTTCACGTTCTGCACGTTTCGACCGCCGCAGAAATCGACCTGATCGCAAACGCGTCGGACTTGATCACCGCCGAAGTATGTCCACACCATTTGTTTTTTAACGTGGACGATTACGAACGACTGGGCTCGCTGGTGAAAATGAATCCCTCGATCAAGACGGCCGACGACAACGCGGCTCTCTGGGCGGCTTTGGAATCCGGAAAGATCACCGTGATCGCCACCGACCACGCGCCGCACACGATGGAAGAAAAGCGGCAACCGTTTCCTCAGTGCCCGTCCGGTCTGCCGGCGGTCGAGAACTATTTGGCGTTGATGCTGAATGAAGTCAACCAAGGCCGATGCTCACTGACGCAACTTTCCCACTGGATGAGTGCCGAACCGGCGCGGGTGTGGAACATGAAAAACAAAGGCCGAATCGCGGAAGGCTTTGACGCCGACCTAGTTTTGGTCGACTTGAATCAAGAACGCACGATCTTGAATGAGGAACAAGAAACGAAGTGCCGCTGGAGCCCGTGGCACGGCACGAAACTCAAGGGCTGGCCGGTTGCGACGTGGGTCATGGGCAACCAAGTGTTCCGCTGGCGCGATGGCTGCGAGTTCGACTCGGACGTCCGAGGACGCGAAATCGAATTCACGGGCGAACGTGGAAAGCGATTCGCATGAATTCTTTCACTAATACGAATATAGTTGGAGAATTCACATGAATTCTTTCACTCACGCTTTCCCGTTTCTGGATCAGCCCTACATGGCGGTTGGTTGCGGCGTTCCCGACCTATTAGGTGCCGCAGATCGAAAGTGCCGCGCCAGAAAAAAGAAAGCGTTGCCATTTGTGGATCACGAAGACCCGATCGTTGCGGCGGTTGCTCGGGGTGTCGTGCAGCATCACACTGACGACCACTGGTTCCACACCGGACCAGAATTCAATCGACTCAACCTGACGATGGCGGTCGAAATACGCAAGCTTTACGACGACGACCAGTCGATGCGATCCGGATTTGCGACTCATGTTCTAATCGAAATGTTTATTGACGCGTGGCTGCAGCAAAACTATCCGGGCAAGGCCGAGTACTTCTACGATCAACTGGCGACCGTCGACGGACAGAAGGTTCAAGCCGCAATCAACTTATTCGCGACTAGGCCGACGGAAAAGTTTGCCCCGATGTTGGCGAAATTTCTGGAGCTGAGATACATTTTTGATTACCTTGATGACAAGGGAACAATTTTTCGATTGAACCATGTGCTTCGGCGAGTCGGATTGCGGGAACTAGACGAAAAGATTTTCGACTGGCTGCCGTCCTGTCGGGAACGAGTCTACGATCATATTCCAAGTTTGCTGCACGAGTACGCGTTCGAACTTTCGGCCAAATCCTGACATCTGGCCGAAATTTTCCCAAGCATGTCTACACGGGGACGAATGAAAAAACATGCTTTTCCTGATCCCGACCAGCACCGACGCCCCAATCTATCACCCGCCGATCGCCACCGGGGCCATCATCGTCGCCAACGTGCTGGCGTTCATCTTACAGTTCGCGATCCCCGGTTTTACTGAGCAGTGGGAGCTGAATTTTGGATCCTTCAATCCAATCCACTGGCTGAGCTGCGCCTACCTGCATGGCGATTTCTTTCACCTGTTCAACAACATGCTGTTCCTGTTCATCTTCGGGTTGATCGTGGAAGGTAAAATCGGCTGGTGGCGTTTTGCAATCGTTTACAACGCTTGCGCGATTGCTGCATCGATACTGATCAGCATCGTGACGGTGGCCTTTTCCGAAGGTTCATGCTTGGGGGCCAGTTGTGCAATCTTTGGAATCATGATCATTGCCTTTTTGTGGGCGCCTGAAAATGAAATTCACTTCAAGTTCTTCGTCATCTTTTTCTTTCGTCCCTACGGATCCGCTTTTGATATCAGCGTGTCGACTCTAACCTACGTGTTTGTCGCGTTGAATTTCGCGGTCGCGGCCATGTCAGGGTTTGGAATTTCTTCGGCCGTTTTGCATTTACTGGGGATTCCTTTTGGTGTCGCGATCGGCTGGGGCATGCTGGCGGCACGGCGGGTCAACTGCGATGGCCACGACTTCATCTCGATCATGACCGGTAAACGAGGGCAGGAACAATTGACGGTCGAGGAAATTGCGGCCCGCGATGAACGCCGAAAAGAACTGGCTCGCGAAAAACGAGAACAACTGGCCGAAGGCCTGAAGATGGTGACTCACTACGTCGACAAAGGCCACTACGAAGTTGGCTTCAAGCGGTTCGAAAGCTTGGCTCGAAAGCGAGAAGGCTTGGTGCTGGATGAATCGCTGTTGATCAAGATGATCAATGGGCTCGAAAAGCAACCGGACCAAACGAAGCTATACCGCAAGTTGCTCAAATACTACGCGGCTCATTACCAGCGACTGAAAGTAAATGTTACTTTCAAGTTGGCCAAACTTTTGATTCAAAAAGATTACCAACCACGCAAAGCAATCAAGGAACTGCAACGGCTCGATCAGTCAACCATGAGCCCGAGCGAGCAGAAAATGCTGGCAAAACTTGCGAGGGTCGCAAAAAATCAAATTGCAGCGGGAGCCATCGAAATCCAACAGGATATCGATTGAAACGGTGTGCGGTTGCTCACATGAGCGCGGCAATTGGTTGCCAAAATGGTGCATCAACCAGTGCTTTCCGGTAAGCTGATGTTTCCATCTCATTCGCCGCGCCGCAACCGAGGCTCAGATCATGTTCGTACGTTTATTCAACGCAAGCATTCAGATCGTCATGTGCTGCGTCGTTGTTCTTCTTGGCGTAGTTAGCTGCAACATCGCAAACGCTCAGACGAACCTTCAGCTGGAGCGAATTTCAAACGGTTTCTCACGCCCAGTGTTTGCTACCGAAGCACCGGGGGAGCCGGGCAGGTTGTATGTGATCGAGCAACACACGGGGCGAGTTCGAATTCTGAACACCGCCACAGGTTCGATCGAGGGTAATCCTTTCCTAACGGTAACAGGTATCAGCACCGGCAACGAACAAGGATTGTTGGGCCTAGCGTTTCATCCGAGCTATGAAACGAACGGTTACTTTTTTGTTCACTACACCGCCTCGAATCGCGAGACCCGAATACGAAGATACACGGCGATCAACGGAGTGGTTGACACGTCGTCGTTCGTCGATGTGATTTCGGCCAGTCAGCCGCAAAGCAATCACAACGGCGGCTGGATCGGTTTCGGCCCCGACGGTTTCCTTTACATCGCGTTGGGAGACGGCGGCGCTTCCAACGACGACGGACCGGGGCATAATGCGGAAATCGGAAACTCACGCGATATCACCAACAATCTGCTGGGGAAAATACTCAGGCTGGACATTGACACCGATGCCTTTCCGACGGACTCCGAGCGGAACTACGGCATTCCAACCAGCAACCCGTTCGTCGGTGTGACCGGCGACGACGAGATTTTTTCCTTTGCCTTACGAAATCCGTATCGCTGCAGCTTTGATTCTGCCACGGGGGATTTGTACATCGCTGACGTCGGGCAAAATGCACGCGAAGAGATCAACGTCGTTCCGGCAGGCGGAAACGGCGGCGAAGATTTTGGCTGGCGTCTTCGAGAAGGCACGATCGCAACTCCATCGGGTGGCGTTGGTGGAACGAAACCGGTGGGCGCCATCGATCCGGTTCATGAGTACACCCATGGCGGCGGCCTGAATCAAGGTCGCTCGGTCACCGGAGGCTATGTTTATCGAGGCGACATCGATGCCTTGGTTGGACAGTACTTCTTTGCCGATTTTGTCTCAAACCGAATCTGGTCCTTCGCATGGGATTCGTCGCAAACACCCGATCAGTTCAATGGTACGAACCTGAACAGTTTCTTCGAATGGACCAACCAACTGACGACCGACGTTGGAACCGTCAACGCGATTTCTTCGTTCGCAGAAAACTCGGCCGGCGAGCTATTCGTCATCGGGCTCGATGGAGAAATTTTTCGCATCACCGGAGCCACGGTTACCGCATCAACAAACGGTGACTACCTGCGCGATGGAGATGTCAATCTGACCGACGTCGATTTACTCTGGAAGAACATCGGCAACACGGCGACAGCAGCCAATGCCACATTCGACTTGGATCAGAACGGTAGCGTCGACTTTCCTGATCTTGAACAACTGTTGGCTCAGTTTGTCCAAACGTCAGACGGGAGTGTCGGCACGTTGCCCGGAGACCTAAACCTTGACGGGCGGGTCGATGTACTGGCGGACGCGTTCGCTTTAGTCGCCAACCTCGGCCAAACGGTTGACAGCTACGCGGACGGAGACATCAATGGTGACCGAATCGTTAATGTCTTGGGTGACGCGTTTATCCTTGTTGCGAATTTGGGGCAGTCGTTGTAGAGCCCCTGTGCGACGCCGGAGGAAAGTCATTCTTAGCGTCGCTAGATTTCGGTGGAGTCGCTTCGCTCGCCACCGGTAATTGGCTGAGGTGCCTCCGGCGTGAAAAACCGTGCGAGCGAGTGAATTCCGAAAACTCGAATGAACAACGCGTTGGCTGGATTACGTGCGTGGGAGGGCCGAGGCTCCGTCCGAGCCGCGCGGAGGTAAAAGCTCAACCATCCAAGCGGGGCGGACGGAGCCTTCCACTCCCCGCTAGATTACGGTGGAGTCACTTCGCTCGCCACCGGCAATTGGCTGAGATGCTCCGGCATGAAAAACCGCCCGATCGAGTGGATTCCGAGAACTCAAATGAACAGCGCGATGGCTGGATTGCGTGCGTGGGAGGGCCGAGGCTCCGTCCGAGCCGTGCTGAGGTAAAAGCTCAACCATCCAAGCGGGGCGGACGGAGCCTTCCACGCCCCGCTAGATTCCGGTGGAGTCGCTTCGCTCGCCACCGGCAATTGGCTGAGGTGCCTCCGGCATGAAAAACCGCGCGAACAAGTGGATTCGAAGAACTCGAAGGAACAACGCGTTGGCTGGATTACGTGCGTGGGAGGGCCGAGGCTCCGTCCGAGCCGCGCGGAGGTAAAGGCTCAACCATCCAAGCGGGGCGGACGGAGCCTTCCCCTCCCTGCTAGATTCCGGTGGAGTCACTTCGCTCGCCACCGGCAATTGGCTGAGATGCCTCCGGCGTGAAAAACGGTGCGAGCGAGTGAATCCCGAAAACTCAAATGAACAACGCGATGGTTGGATTGCGTGCGTGGGAGGGCCGAGGCTCCGTCCGAGCCGCGCGGATTGATAAGCGTGTTGGTGAGTTTGGGTGCGGGCGGAGCCTTCCCCTCCCTGAGATGGACGGCGTGCTGATGAATTGGGTGCGGACGGAGCCTTCCCATCCCTGCTACGCCTGCGGTTCAGTCATGCTCATCGGGTCAAGTGCTTCGTTCAGCGTGTCTTCCGGCAGGATGTTTTGCTCAAGGCACAATTCGCGAATCGTCTTGCCAGACTTGAACGCTTCTTTGGCCAACGCGGCTGCTTTTTCGTAGCCGATGTGTGGGTTCAAACTGGTACACATCGCCAAACTTTTCTCGACGAAAGATTCGCATACATCCGCATTGGCTTTGAGATCTTCGGCACAGAAATTGACGAACGCCTCAGTGCCTTTGGACAGCAGCATGACACTTTCCAAGGTCGTCTGAGCCATCACGGGCATCATGATGTTCAGCTGAAACTGACCGCCCGATGCTCCACAGAGCGTGATCGTTTGGTCGTTGCCCATCACGCGAGCCGTCAATTGCAGCATGCTCTCGCACAAAACAGGGTTAACTTTGCCCGGCATGATCGAGCTACCCGGTTGAAGGTCGGGGATGGCCACTTCGTGGAACCCACATCGCGGCCCCGATCCGAGCCAGCGAATGTTATTGGCGACGTTGAACAAGGTCGACGCGATCGTTTTTAGCTGGCCGTGACACTCGACTAGGCCGTCGCGTTGAGCATTGGCTTCGAAGTGGTTGACCGCTTCGATAAACGGAATGCCGGTGGTCTTGGATAGCACCGCAGCGACACGTGACCCAAATTCCGGATGCGTGTTGATCCCCGACCCGACTGCGGTTCCTCCGACGGGAAGCTCTGCGACCGCAGCGACAGCACGCTTGGCTCGTTCAACTGAAAGATCGATCTGACGCGCAAACCCACCGAACTCCTGACCAAGTCGAAGCGGTGTCGCGTCAGCCAAGTGAGTCCGACCGATCTTGATGACTTGGTCCCACTCTTTGGCTTTGGCGTGAAGCACCGATGCAAAACGCTCTAAGGCGGGGATCAATTCGTTGGTTAACTCCACCGCAACCGCCACATGAATCGCCGTCGGAAACGTATCGTTGGTGCTCTGGCCCATGTTGACGTGGTCGTTCGGATGGATTGGCTTATCCGCCGTGAACCGGTCGCCACCATGGATTTCAATCGCTCGATTGGAAATGACCTCGTTGATGTTCATGTTGCTGGACGTTCCGGAGCCTGTCTGGAACACGTCAATCGGAAACTGATCGTCCAACTTCCCGTCGACAACTTCGGTGGCTGCAGCCAGCAGCGATTCGACTTGAGCATCATCCAGTGGGTTCTTGCCGGTGCCGGTCAGTTTTCCCAAGTCCCGGTTGGCGACTCCACACGCGTATTTGACTCGCCCCATGGCGTGAATCATGGCGGGCGGAATTTCCCAGCCAGAAATTGGAAAGTTCTGCACGGCTCGCTGAGTCTGTGCGCCATAATAGGCGTCGGCGGGAACGAGCACCTCGCCCATGGAATCGCGTTCGGTGCGGGTCTTTTGACTGGCTGAGGATGATTCGGGTGACATTTTCAAGCGTCTTTCGGGTGTAGATTCGAAGGTTCGTCGA
>CALFUT010000035.1 GCA_937929805.1 uncultured Pirellulaceae bacterium | reverse complement strand
TACGAAGTGCCCGAGATCGACCCTAACGCCTCGAAACGTTTACCAGACCTAGTTGCCGAAATGGTTGCGGCGTACAAGCTTGACGAAATTCAGTTTTACGCGCGAGCCCCGCTCCAGCAGAATAATGAAACACTTAAGATTGGGCTCAGTGGCGAAGCAAGGTTGTTCACAGGTTATCGCTCCTTGGGAGAACGTCTCTGGTGGTGGATCAACCAAAACTTCCGCTCTTAAGGTTTTAAGGTTTCCGCCTTGAGTTTGAGACGATGGCTCGGGAGGGGGAGGCTCCGTCCGACCCAAGCGGGTGGGAAACGCTCCGTCCGACCAATCGGGAGGGGGAGGCTCCGTCCGACCCAAGCGAGAGTTCACGTTCAATCACCGAAGGCGGCTCGGGCGGAGCCTCAACCTTGCCAACTCAGATTCTGAACCGCTTTCGGTTTATTTCCTGACCTGAATATTCATGCATCACATCCGCCCCTATCACGAAACCGACAACGCTCAACTGGCCGATTTATACGAAGAAACGGTGCGTCGCTTGGCACCCGTTTTGTATTCACCAGAACAAGTCGAAGCGTGGGCGATGGCTGCCCGTGACTCGGAACACTTCCACGCAATGCTAACAAATGGGCAAACGTTTGTGGCAGTCGATTCACTGAATAGTCCCATCGGATTTGCGGGGGTCGAGCCCAGCGGACGCGTCGCCAGCCTTTACGTTGCTGCTGATTGGACACGCAAAGGAATCGGATCGTCGCTGCTTCAACATATCATCCAACACGCAACCAAACGGCAGCTTCCCTTACTTTGGTCCGAAGCGAGTTTTCTTAGCCGCGTGGTATTTGAAAGGCACAACTTCGCTGTTGAAAACGCTGAACACGTCATGTTCAACGGCGTAAAATTCAAAAGATGGATCATGCGCCAGCGACTGGACACAGACGACTTAAGATCGCCAAAACGCTAACTTGGGCTGGTGATGTGACATTGATACAGAAATAACAGTTTGCTTTTAGCCATCGAATCAGTTCCTCATCAACGGATTGAGTGCAAGCACTTTTCCGCGCAATGCAAAAAGTCAGCAAATTAAACTTGACCTGACAGCAAAGGCAGTAAAGACTAGTAGCTAGATGGAGAGAATTCTGTTGAAAGCACATCATGATTAGAAAATGGAAAGAGGGCGACTGGGCCGTCTATCGGAAACAAAAGTCCAGCACATCGCCCGGCCAACGCGCGAAAATGGTGAACCCGTCGACGTCTGGCGAAACCTACCGTTACATGGTGGAAAAGTACTGGATCGTCGATCGAGTTTTACCGGATGGCTCGCTAGTTCTGAGAACTCGTCGAGGCAAAGAACACGTGGTGGCCATTGATGACCTCAACCTTCGCCGGCCAAACTTGATCGAAAAGTTGTTTCGTCGCAGCCGATTTACAGACTTCAAGCCTTGCCAGTCTGGAGTTTCGAGCCAGTCGTTGCCAACTTCCTAGCCAGCCAAATGCAAGCGAGTCACAACTGTGCACTCGCGTCTCGATAACCCTGTCAGCGTATTGCTGGCCAGCGCACGCTACCTACGAGTCAGGCGGATAGTTGTCGAAAATTTCTTCGGCTCTTTCACGCATGAAGGCGTTTAGCAGGTGAAAATCGCCACCGATCTGTCCTAGTGCCTGCCGGACCTTATCGTCTCGCTGGTCAATTCCTCCGGGAAATTCTTCAAGCGGCGTGATGTCGTAGGTAGCAGCCAGACCTGCAAACCCCATCAGGCGGTAGTGACTCCAAAGCCGATCATCCAACTGGGCCAACTCTTCAAACACCTGCTTGGCTTTTTCGTACTCCTTTTGTTCCAAATACAGTTCGCCCAACCGAGTTTTCGCTCGACAATGAACCAGTTCTGTCACGTTGCGACGATCTTCTTCCGCCTGATCTAACGGGAAATAGTCGATCACTGCCCGCAAGTAATCCTCGCGCTTCTTGTCGTCGTCATTTTTCCTAAGCGAGAACGTACCCCAATACGCTGCTTCAAGCTGCGCTTCGACAGATTCCTCGCGCGGGACCCGGCTCTCGGCAATCTCTTCGACACTCAACGGATCGGGCAATGGGTTGATCGTCGCGGCACCCAACCCGACAGCAGCGCTCACTGCTAACAATCCGATCGCTTTCATCCAAGTCGAAACATGACCTTGCTGCCGAATGTTGCCCTTCATGGCATCTTGCAACAAACGCGTCGCTTCTAAACGCGCAGTCGCTGTCTCGTTGGACATCAACGCGTCGGTCTCGCCGCCCGCTCCGGGTTCCGCGATCGCAAGACGTTCCAGAATCGTTTCCCAATCGTTGTCAAAATCAACTTTGGTGCTCTGGAGGTCCTTCAGCAATTGTTTCGCATCGACAGGGCGATCATCCGGATTCTTGCTGATCATTGCGTGGATGATCTGACAGAGTTCCTCTGGGACATCGCGTCGCAAAGTATGTAGCTGGACCGCCTGATCTTTAACTTGTTGGACGGCGATCGCCAACGGACTATCCCCTTCAAAAGGAGGATGGCCGGCCAGCATGTGGTACGCGGTCACGCCCAGCGAGTAGATGTCGCTACGAGCATCCAGAGGCCCACCTTCGACTTGTTCGGGACTCATGTATAGCGGAGTCCCCATCGTGATCCCGACCTGTGTCAACGTCTCATCGTTGGACTGGTTGTTCAAACGCGCCAGCCCGAAGTCAGTAATTTTGACCTCGCCCTTGCTCGAAAGCATAATGTTTTCGGGTTTGATGTCCCGATGGATCACCTGCAGTTCGCCCGATTTTTGCAATGCCCGAGCACACTGGCTAAGGATGTTCACCGCCATCACCGGCGCGACCGCACCGTTGCGCACAAGGTACTGTTTCAGGTTGCGTCCTTGCACGTATTCCTGAGCAATAAAGTGGTAGCCTTCCGCCTCGCCCACTTCATAGATTTGCACGATGTTCGATTGCACCAGCGCCGCGGCGGCTTGAGCCTCGCGGTGAAATCGCTGAACGTACGATTCGTCACGAGCAAGATCCGGCTTGAGCACCTTCAACGCGACTTGCCGATTCAACGAAGCCTGCGTCGCTAGATACACGTCCGCCATTCCGCCACGCCCCAGTCGGCGCAGCAAGGTGTACTCTCCCAGCTGGCGACCGGTTAAGTCATTCGGACGGTTTCGATCTTCTGTCGGATCGCTCAAGTCGTTCCTCGGCAAAACAAATCAACACAGCGGCCACCGAGCAACCAAACGAAGAACGGCTTTCTGATCAATCGCGCCAACATATCAGCGGGCTGCATTTCCTGCCTCGTGCTTTGTCACACCTTAATTTTCGGGTGGCCCGATGATCGTTAGCATTGTGATCAAATAGTTTCTGCTGAAGGCCAACCCGAATTTTTAGTAGTCACAAAGCACTCGTGCTTTGTCACACCTTAATTTTCGGGTTGCCCGATGATCGTTAGCATTGTGATCAAATAGTTTCTGCTGAAGGGCAATCCGAATTTTTCGTAGTCACAAAGCACCAATCAGTATGTTTGCAACGCAGATTCTCCGCAAGAAGCACCCATCGTGACACGCCAAAACGATCGCCAACGGCGGAAGATGCTTGAACACGCTCTAATCGTCGTCACCACCGTGCTTGATGTGCGGCCAGTATTCGTCAAACCCGCCTTCTTCGACGAAGTCAGGGCTGTTGTCTAGATCATGACACTTCATACACATCGCTTCGCGCGCCTGATCAAGAGTGACAACCATTTGTTGCCGCAATTTGTCCATTGTTGCGTCATCTACGTCAACGTCGCCATTTTCTGCGGCCACGTGTGCTGATCCCGGGCCATGACAGTTTTCGCAACCATTGCCGTGAAGGGCTTCGTGCTTTTGAAGATCAACAAAACCGCTTTTGTATGGATAGTACTCCTGCGGATTCCAACCGGTCGCATGGCAACTGACGCACTCGGGGTCAAAGTGTCGCTGCACCCATGCACGCTGGCCGGGGTCCGTCAGCGAACGAGTCGCTTTTTCGTGCGGTCCTCCGTCCCCGTCGATGCCCTCCGCCCAGATTTCGTATTCCTCGTCGTGGCAATCGGCACAGGTCAACGAGCCAACAAACGCATTTCCGCTTGGGTGTTTTCGAGGCCGAATGTCGTCCAAGGCACCACGTAACCAAAGACTTTTCAATTCTTTCTGATAAGACGTGAACATGTCTTTCATCTGAGGCGAATCTTCAAAGCGGTCATCAAGTGGCACACGCTCATACTTGAGCGACAACTTTCCTTGGTCCCAATTCGCAGCCACCAGCCCGACGTACATCCCTTTGACTCCAACTTGAATCATCGAGGTTGTTTTCTCGCCGACGGAAATTTCCTCAGGCTCCAACGTCGGATCCCCGGAGCCACCAGCAGTCACCAACACGTCGAAAACGGGAAACTGTTTCGCCAGTTCACGACACTGCTCCAACGAGGCATGAGCCATCAGCACGTGCAAATCGCACCCGGCTTGTTTCATCCGTGGCACCACCGCAGCAAGCCCTGCCGCCGCCGTTTTAACCGCCAGACCATTCACTTGCTGAAGATCTTTTGCGTGCTTGTCGCCAATCACCATCGTGACGCCGATCTTGCGGCCATTTCGCTGGATGACCTTGAATGGGTTGGTTAGCGATCCGTCGTCCATTTCTTCGATCACCACGTTGGCGCAAGTGAACGGGTTTTCTCCTTGTGGCGAATCAAGAATGCTCTGCAGTAAGTCAATCGAGGGCGTGCGCAAATCGTCCGGCCCAATTCCAACCACCGAGTAGCCCATGACTCGGCACAGACTCTCAAACGTCTTTCTCATTTTGATGGTGGGTTGCTGCCCCGTGCGGCGAATTTGGTTTCCCGCGTCAATCGAAACCGGATCCCAACCTCGATCCAGTAACACCTTCTGAACCGAGTGACGGCGCATCAATCCGCCCTTTTGGTTTTCAAGCCCCGTGCAGCCACACGGCTCGATATATCCATGCTGCCTTCCGGTAACAAACAATGTCACCTCAGGTTGCTGCCAATCGCCGACCAAGTCCTCGGCCTTGGGAGCTTCCACTTCCTGATCGCCTTCCGTTTGAGTGGATTCGGAATCTCCAGCAATCAGAACATGCGCCAGCAACGAGTCAGAAATGGAAAACACTCCGTTGGAGACGGCCACGCTGAATTCACCAAGCGGATTCTCGCAGCCCGTCGAAATGAAACCGCAGACCGCCAGCATCGCACAAAGCAAGAAACGACCTGTATTCCTAGCGATGTTCATAAATTTGACCTTCAGAAAAGTATCACCCGTGAAGATAGCGCCGATCAAATTTCCAGCGATCACAGCCGTGAGAAAATGCGCCAACCTGTTGTCAGCGAAACGATACATCAGACCACCACTGCACGTAAATGGCAACGAAGCTGGCACGGATCCCGGTGCTTGCGACACTATGACGTAGTTACGGCCCTAATCAACGTGATAAATCGACGATTCGAAAATTTTGGTATGCTGTATATTTGAAGGAACTTCCAGAAGCTTTCCTCAGGCTGGGCACTCTAGCCCAAAAGGCCTTTCTGGGATCACTTCAAAGCCTGACAAACGTCGTCCTTTTACCGCCGGACACGAATGCGTGTGCGACCGGAATGTGTTTCAGATTTGGATTCAATATGAGCATCGATACCAACGCGGATTCCGCCAGCCAGATCGTTAAAGATTGCTTGGACTACACTTTATTTTCTTGGTCGAAGCAGGGCGGTTTGAATCCGATCAACGCCAAGCGAGCCGAAGGTGTTTACGTCTACGATCAGGACGGCAAACGCTACATCGATTTTTCGTCCCAGCTGATGAACGTGAACATTGGCCACGGTCACGAAAAAGTAAAAGCGGCGGTCATCAAACAGATGGACGAACTGAGCTTCGTCTACCCGGGAATGGCCACCGAAGCCCGTGCTGCGTTGGGGAAGAAACTGGCTCAGATCACACCCGCTCGATTGACGAAATCATTTTTCACGCTTGGAGGAGCCGAAGCGGTTGAGAACTCGATCAAGCTGGCGCGTGCGGTAACAGGACGCCACAAAATCGTCTCGCTATACCGCTCCTACCACGGAGCCACTTACGGAGCGATGTCTGCCGGAGGTGACCCGCGCCGATTCGGAATGGATCAACAGGCCGTTCCCAATCATGTCCGCGTCGAGAATCCATACTTTTACCGCTGCCCATGGAACAGCACCACGTTGGAAGAATGCGGAGACAATGCGGCGGACGCGTTAGAACGAGTCGTCAAGTTCGAAAACCCCAACGCGATTGCGGCCATTCTGTTGGAAGGTGAAAGCGGATCCTCTGGCTGCATCAAGTACCCGCCCAACTACTGGAAACGCGTTCGCGATATCTGTGATGAACATGGCATTTTGTTGATCGACGATGAAGTCATGAGCGGGTTTGGTCGCACCGGCAAGATGTTTGGCATCGATCATCACGGCGTGGAACCTGACATGATGTGCATGGCCAAAGGTTTGACGTCCGGCTACCTGCCGCTGGGCGCGTTGATGGTGTCGGACAAAATCGCCAACGCGTATGCCGAACAAGCGCTGCCGCTTGGACTGACCTATTCGGCGCATCCGGTTTCGTGTGCTTCAGCTTTGGCAACCATCGAAATCTACGAAGAAGAAAATCTGATCGAGAATGCGGCCAAGATGGGCCAATACATCGAACAGCAAGTCGAATCCATGAAGGAGCGTCATCCGTCGATCGGTGACTTCCGCAACACCGGTCTGTTGGGTTGCATCGAATTGGTCAAGAATCGCGAAACCAAAGAGCCCGTGACTCCGTGGAATGCATCGCCCGATCAGATGGAAGCAACTTCTCGGATGGCCGCCAAAATTCGCGAGCTTGGAATGTTCACCTTTGTCCGTTGGAATTGGATTTTCGTCGCGCCCCCGCTGAACATCACTCAATCCGAAGTCGACGAAGGCTTAGAAATCATTTCACAGGCCATTTCGATTGCCGACGAGTACTGCGTCTGACAACTATTCTGGAAACGCCTTATGTCTTTGCTGATCAAAAACGGACGAATCATCACGTCCACCGACGACTACGTGGCAGACATCCACGTGGCAGACGAAACCATCACCGCCATCGGGCCCGAGCTGCAAGTCGACGATAAATCGATCGAGGTCATTGATGCTTCGGGAAAAATGGTGTTCCCCGGTTTTATCGACCCCCACGTCCACATTTACTTGCCGTTCATGGGCACGTATGCCAAGGACGATTACGAATCGGCCAGCCGCGCGGCATTGGTCGGTGGCACGACGACCTTGATCGAAATGTGCTGTCCGTCGCGAGCGGACGATCCAATCGAGGCGTTCGAGCTTTGGAAATCGAAGGCCGACGGTTTGGCCTCGGTTGATTACTCCTTCCACATGGGTGTGACTCGTTTCGATGCTAAGATCGAAACTCAATTGCGTGAATTGGTCAAGCGTGGCCTGTCATCGTTCAAAATCTTTTTAGCCTATCAAGGCGCTTTTGGAATCGACGACGAAGAACTCTTTCAGATCCTGAAACTTGCCAAAGAGCTGGGCGTGATTGTGACGGCTCATTGCGAGAACGCGATTGCGGTTTCTCAAGCCCAAGCCGAATTGATCGCGGCTGGAAAAACTGGACCCGAGTACCACGAACCTTCGCGACCCGAGATCGTGGAGACGTCCGGAGTACAGCACCTAATGACGTTCGCCGAACTGACCGGGGCTCATGTCTATGTTGTTCACACTTCTTGCGAACCGGCGGTGCAGGCGATTCAGGCGGCTCAAACCCGAGGCGTTCACGCTTGGATTGAGACGGTAATTCCTTACCTAGTTTTAGACGACACGTACGCTCAGCAGCCGAATTTTGAAGGGGCAAAGTACGTGATGTCTCCGCCGATTCGAAATATCCGCAACCAAGAACCGCTCTGGAACGCGCTGCGAAACCGATTGATCAGCACGGTCGCAACCGATCACGCGCCGTTTGATTTTGAAGACCAGAAACGAATGGGTGCAGACGACTTTACCAAAATTCCAAACGGCATTCCCTCAGTGGAAGATCGCATCAACCTGCTGTACACGCATGGGGTCGCGACAGGCAAAATTGATCTGAACACGTTTGTTGATTGCGGAAGTACTCAAGCCGCCAAGCTTTTTGGGCTCTATCCTAAAAAAGGCACAATCGCCGTCGGCAGTGATGCAGACCTCGTCATTTTTGACCCAGACTATTCGGGCAAAATCTCGGCGGACACCCAACAGATGAACGTCGACTACAGCGGCTTCGAAGGCTGGGAGATCAAAGGGCGACCGGCGATCGTCACCGTTCGCGGCAAAATCCAAGCACGCGACGGCCAGTTCGTCGGCACGCCCGGCAGCGGCCAGTTTTTGGCGAGAGAGCCCAACCACTTTTAAGCCGCGTACGAAGTGGTTGACTGATTCAACGCTAAGTCGCAAGGGCGCAAAGCCCCGAAGGCAAACACTTTCCCAAAAAGTTTTTGCGACCCCAAAAAGTTTTTGCGACTCTGCGCCTTCGCGTTCTTTCTTTTGTCTATCCCCGAGACAACGCATCACTTTGATCGACGAAATCATCGCCGGTCCACTGAGCGTCTTCGCGGATCATTTTTTCGTCCGCACCGTCACCGGCTTCGGCAGCTTTCTTTGCCGCATGAGCCGCTTTCTTTTTGGCCCGAGCTTCCGCCTGAATTTCGACCAGTTCGGCATGCGTCTTGAAGAACTGCAAACTGTGGCCTCTAAAATCATCGATCGTGCTGAAGCCGTGCTCGTCCATGAATTCGGATAGTTGCTCGATCATCGGCTTGACCATCCCGTAACCCATTTTCATGACGCCCGTGCAAACCTGCACCGTGTCGCTGCCAAGTAGAATGAATTCTGCTGCGTCATGACCGGTTTCGACACCGCCGATTCCGCTAAGCGTGCGACCCGGAAACTCGTTTTTGATCAGCGTCGCGATCTCCATGCAGTTTCGCAACGCGATCGGTTTGACGGCTTGGCACGAGTAGCCGCCGGGCGTCGTGTATCCTTCGACGCATGGCTCAGGCCGCAACGATTTCAAGTCGACCCCCAGTACGCTACGAATCGTATTGATCGCGGCAATTCCGTCGGCTCCAGACCGAAGAGCGGCAGAGGTTGGGTCTTCAATGTGGGTTACGTTCGGAGTCATCTTGGCCCAGACAGGAATCTTGGCAACATCCATGACCCAACCGGTAACCTCTTCGACCATATCCGGATCGATCCCCATCGCAGAACCCATTTTTCGCTCGGGCAAACCATGCGGGCACGAAAAGTTTAGTTCAAACGCATCGACGCCAACGTCTTGGCATTTCTCGGTGATCTCGCACCAAGCGTCCTTACGATACTCCTCCATGATCGACGCGATCAAAATGCGATCGGGATACTTATCCTTGAGCGACTTGAATTCGTCCAGCCAAGTTTCGAAACTACGATCACTGATCAACTCGATATTCTCCCAGCCGAAAATCTCGCGCGATTCGCGGCTGCGGAGTCGAGCATAACGTGGCTGGACGTTGATGACTTTTTCAGCTTCTAGGCTGATCGTTTTCGCGATCACGGCTCCCCAGCCTTCGTCAAATGCCTTGCCAATCACATTGGCATTGGTCCCCGGAGGCCCCGATCCAATCACGAAGGGGTTGGGCATTTTCAAGCCGTTTACAGTCGTCGATAAATCAGCCATCTGACAATTCCTCCAGTCCGCGTTGTTTACGAGTTGCCGGTAACGTGTTGTCCAGCGTCAATCCAATGATGGCAGCCACTGCCATCCCAGTTTTTCCAATCGATTGCACGATGTCTCGCAGTCCCACCGAAAAAGATCCGATGTTGCCCAATAATTCGGCTCCTTGATCAGAACCAAAATAGTAAGGAACGCTTAGTCCCATGAACAAGGAAAAGCCTGCGATAAATAGATTCCGATCCACATCCAAATCGGCTTTCACTAATTCTTTTACTCCAACCGCGCTGATCAAACCGAACAGGGCGCAGTACAGGCCGCCCACGATTGGGGCGGGAATCGAAGCGGCAAGGGCTCCAAATTTTCCGATCAATCCCATCACGATCAACATCACGGCCGCAATCTGCACGACGAAGCGGCTACCGACTTTGGTCAAGCCAATCAGCCCGACGTTTTCTGAATAGGATGTCGAACTAAAACCACCAAGCACACTCGTCAAAGCACAGCCAATTCCCTCACAGCCGATCCCACGAGAAAGTTGCTTCTCGCTGGGGTCACCGCCGCCAGCCATTTTGCTGCACGCGTGATAGTCGCCGAACGATTCGATCATGGACGCCAAGTAGCCTGCCAAGACTGCCAGAATGAACCCAAGGTGGAACTTAGGCAGCCCCCAAGGGAAAAAGACC
This sequence comes from uncultured Pirellulaceae bacterium, assembly GCA_937929805.1. Taxonomy (GTDB): domain Bacteria; phylum Planctomycetota; class Planctomycetia; order Pirellulales; family Pirellulaceae; genus Mariniblastus. The sequence goes on along the minus strand of CALFUT010000035.1, from coordinate 10,402 downwards.
TCTGACGGTTGAACTCGCAACCAATTGGCTGCCGCGACATGCTCTGTGCTGACGTAGGCAGGATGAGAATCGGAGACCAAGCCGGTAACCGTCAACAATCCACACACCGCGTAGCTAATTAGTATCGCCAAGAGGATTGGGAAGAGCTGTACGAAGCGGTACTTGCGCGACAACACGTAGGAAAACACAATGATCAAAGTGATCGTCAAAATGGAAACGGGCCAGCATTCACCAGCTTTCGGAGCCCCAACTCCGTACAGAGCTAGACCGATTAACATGATCACCGGGCCAATCACAACGGGCGAAAGCACTTGCCGAATTTTGCCAACCAGCCCAGAGAACCCGATCGTCATCTCGATGACCGCTCCGACCAGCACCGCGCCCGCGATGTACTGCATCGTCTCCGACACGTCGCCGCCCTGAGCTTTGACCGCGGCAATGATTCCCGCAAACGCCGCCAAGAAGCTGAAGCTGACGCCTTGGATGATCGGCAACCTAGATCCAAACGTTGCTTGAATCAACGTCGCAACTCCGCTGCAAAGCATCACGCTACTGATCAGAATGGAAACCTGAGCCAGATCCATCCCCATCCCGCCTCCGCCCGCTTGGGCGGGGCCCAGCAACAGCGGAACCGCCACGGTCGACCCGAACATCGTCAGCACATGCTGGAGTGCCAACAGCCCCGATCGCCCGATGGGCGGACGGTCGTCTAGGCCATAAATGACTCCTTGATTTCCGTCGTTCGTTTCAGGCGAGGCATTATTCACGGCTCAACAATTGCTCCGTAACTTTCGGGGCGACGGTCGCGGAAAAACTGCCACGTGTTTCTGACTTCTCGGATAACGTCCAGATCCAGTTCAGCAATCACAATGTCGTCGGTGTCACGCGATCCTTCCGCGATGATTTGACCGCGAGGATCGCAAAAGTAACTCTGGCCATAAAACTCGCCGATGTTCCAGGGCCCCTCAGTACCGGGACGATTGATCGCTCCAACAAAGTACTGATTGGCGACCGCGTGGGCGGGCTGCTCCAGCTTCCAAAGATACTCGCTCAGACCAGCGACGGTCGCCGACGGATTGAGCACGATTTCGGCCCCGTTTAGACCTAAGCAACGAGCACCATCCGGGAAGTGCCGGTCGTAACAGATATAAACACCGATTTTTCCAACGGCCGTATCGAAAACCGGATAGCCAAGATTCCCGGGGCGAAAATAGAATTTCTCCCAAAATCCGGGCTCACAATGAGGGATGTGCATCTTGCGAAACTTGCCAAGATACGAACCATCCACGTCGATGACCGCCGCCGAGTTGTAATAAATCCCTGGCAGATCCTCTTCGTAGATCGGGACGACGATGACCATCTGATGCTTCTTCGCCTGCTCTTGCATCAGCTTTGTGGTCGGCCCATCGGGAATTTTTTCGGTCAGCTCGTACCACTTTGTATTCTGCTCGGCACAAAAATACGGACCGTTAAACAGCTCTTGCAGGCAAACAAACTGCGCTCCTTTGGCAGCAGCTTGCTCGATCATCCCAACATGCTTATCAATCATCGCCTGACTGATCTTCTGCACCGACGAAGTCGCCGGTTCACACAACGTCGCTTGGATCAATGCACCTTTTACAATTCTCGACATGAACAGGTCTCGCTTTTCGGTTGAGCATTGGCAAAACAATAACTGTCGGAATTGCAAAACGATTAGGGCACGAACCAAAGAGGTTTCGACAAATCGAATCGATCAGCTATTTCTAAGCGAATGCTAAGTTGATGATGCCAACAAGTTGACGCGAGCAATTATGTTATCATAAATTCACAAAGAATTCTAATTTGCAATGTAGCGTGCCCGATCCAGCAGGAGAAACAAGATGTCAGCAGTAGAAACAGAATCGTCTGTCGAGTGCGTTCCGATTCTTAGTGGCGGAGATTGGGTCCAAGGAAAAACACAGCGGACGGGAAACGTCTACAATCCCTCAAACGGCCAACTGATTGCCCAAGTTCCTCTTTGCAGCGTGGAGGAAACCAATTCCGTCGTTCAATCTGCTGCAAACGCATTGGCCGAGTGGTCAGAAACGCCGGTCGTCGAACGCGCTCGCGTGATGTTCAAGATGCGGCAGTTGATGGAGGACCGCTTCAACGACATCGCCGCATTGGTGACTCGCGAACATGGCAAGACGCTGGCGGAGTCTCGAGCAGAAGTACAACGCGCTTTGGAAATGGTCGAGTTCTCGTGCGGCATCCCTAGCATGATTGTCGGCGACACCATGCCAAATATCGCGAGGGATGTCGATGCGGAAACCAACCGCCACCCGGTAGGTGTTTGTGTCGGAATCACTCCGTACAACTTTCCTTCCATGGTACCGATGTGGATGATCCCCGTCGCACTGGTTTGTGGAAACACTTTTGTGCTCAAACCATCCGAGAAGACACCTCTGTCAGCGAACTTGATCGGCGAACTGCTGATCGAAGCCGGTCTGCCTGCGGGCGTTTTCAACATTGTGCACGGTGACAAAGAGTGCGTCGACACGCTGCTGGCACATCCCGATGTTGCTGCCATCTCGTTCGTTGGCTCGACACCGATCGCGAAGTACATTTACGAAGTCGGCACCAAGAATGGCAAACGAGTCCAAGCCGCCGGCGGTGCCAAGAACCATCTGATTATCATGCCCGACGCAGATCTTGATCTGTCCGTCAAAGCACTCGCGGCGTCGGCGTTTGGATGTGGCGGTCAACGATGCATGGCCGGAAGCATCGCGGTCGCCGTTGGTAGCATCGGTGATCCACTGGTTTCGGAATTGAGTGACCTAGCGGGGAACATGCGAGTCGGTCCGACTGACGGAAATGAAGATGTCGACATGGGTCCATTGATCCGACAGGAACATGTTGATCGCGTGGCTGGCTTCATGGACGTTGCTGCCGGCGAGGGAGCCACCGTGGCTTTAGACGGTCGAAGAGATTTTGCTGGCGATGGATTCCTGATCGGCCCAAGCGTCATCGATCAAGTAAAGACGCCGATGAAAGTCGCCACCGAAGAGATTTTTGGCCCGGTACTTTCGGTCGTTCGCGCAAACGATCTGGAAAGCGCTTTGGCGATCGGCAGAGAATGCCCTTACGGCAACGGTGCCTCAATTTTCACGCGGGACGGCTACGCCGCGCGGCAGTTCAAGCGTCATTTCAATGCGGGCATGATCGGAATCAACGTCGGTGTACCGGCTCCCATGCCATGGTTTCCATTCACCGGCTGGAACGAATCGTTCTTCGGCGACCTACACATCCAAGGCGTCGAAAGCATGCAGTTTTATACTCGGCAGAAGATGACGCTTACGCGATGGTTTGGCTCGACCGGCGAATCACATGCCGACCCGGTCTGGAAAACGGAAAAGAAGGCGTGAAACCGCTAGACTTAAACGGAATTCGCTCTAGCTTGACCGGATCAAAGATCAACTTGCAGTCCGCAGCGCGTTACGTGAGCCGACGTTTCCTTCTGCAAACACTCGTAACAAACGCCAGCAACGAACAGATGGCGGTGCCGGACGGCTCAGGAATGACCGCAGATGTCGCGGGGCCAAATCCAGTTGGCGGTGCCAAGTTGGCCAGTTGAAAGGAGAATGCGTCCACCGCGGCTCCATCTTCGCGAACTCCCAAACGTAAAGTGTAGAGCCCAGGGCTGGTGATATCCCATGTCGCAGGGCCACGCGGAGTTCCGGCCGCATTGTCCGCCTCGAAACCACCTAAACCGTCCCACGGCGTTGTCGCGAAATCTCCATCAGGGAGAAGATTTAGCGGATCATTGGGCGAGTTTCGACCGCTGAATTGAAAGTGGTCTGCTATGCCGTCGAGCCCATCTTTGAGTTGGACGACGTCCGCGTACAACGAGTCATTTTCAGGTTGTCGAAATCCGTCTCCATCCCATCGTAAGTACAACTGGTATGTACCTAAAGTTTTAATGTCGAGATCGTACTCAACGGAGGGCCCCAAGAACGGGGCAAAAAAATCGTCCTCGTTGGGTAAGGCTTGGATGTAAGCGTTTTCACGTGCGTTCGCAATCATCGATCCGCCATTGGCGGTATCAACCGCACTGTTTTCGTTTGGCCTAACGACCCATCCTGACGATCCAACATCCGTCCTTCGACTAAATGCCTCGGCTTCCGCAACGACTTGGCCACCCGATTCTAAATAAACATCGCTTGCCTCGCACTGACCAAGCAAAAGCGACACAGCTAGAGCAGAAAAAAATGAGGCAGTCAAAACTGTCATCCGCATACTTGTTTCCTTGTTCACCTAACTCATCATTGGATAGTCGCTTTCCACAAACCGACTTAGTCAGTGAAGCACCCCATCGTACCGACCGGTCACTGTTTGGCACGTGCCACTCCAAGCCGCACTATAAACAAGGCCGATTGCAAGATCAACCAATTTTAATGGCAAGGCTGCTTGAGTCTCACACTTCTTCACAAAAGCCAATCGTTAACAAACGAAGAGATTTGCTTGCCCGAACGATTCCATTCTCGCGCAAAGCTCTCCGCAGGCAAGCGGTTTGACTATCGGAGTGATCCACGACTTACTGTCACACCGCTGTCGAGTCGCAACGCTGATCAAGTCGGACAAAAAGCTGGCAGAGCTGGCGGACAGCGTCAGCCTGCAACGCTCTTGATCAGCCAAATAATCGGAATCTTCGGTACGTTCGTTCATTGAACGGCTCATTCGTGGCCCGGTTCGACAAACGAAATCGAAGAGCCTGATTCTTTGCTGTTGCGTTCTATGTTTTGGCATCCGTTAATATCCTGATCGCCCAAAAGCTGATTTTGCACCGATGCGTTCGCTAATATTCTCTCTGACTCTGCTACTCAGTTCTTTCTTGCTGTTTCTCGTGCAGCCCATGATTGGTCGCATGTTGCTACCATCACTGGGTGGAACCCCGGCGGTATGGAACGGCTGCATGCTGTTTTTTCAAGCTGCGTTACTGGCTGGCTACGCGTGGGCTCACTACGGCCCTCCCAAACTGGGGGTCAAGAATCATTTACTGGTCCATCTATTTCTGTTGGCGTCCGTCTGCTGTTTGTTGCCGATGAGAATCGTCGATAGCTGGGCTGCTCCGGTCGATTCCAATCCGATGTTCTGGCTGCTTGGCCAACTGACGCTATGCGTTGGACTGCCGTTCTTTGTGATCAGCAGCAGCGCCCCATTGCTCCAACGCTGGTTTAGCCTGTCGACATCCGATGAAGAGCAGGGTAGTGAACCTTGGTTTCTGTATGCGATTAGCAATGTTGGATCTTTGGTCGCGTTGATTAGTTACCCATTCGTTTTCGAGCGGATCATGGGTCTCACAGACCAAGGAACATTCTGGACAACTGGCTTTTTTCTGCTGACATGCATGTTTGCCGGCTGTGCGTGGTACACCTTGTCAAACGCGAAGCGAGAACAACTTGTTCCTACGCATACGAAATCAACGGCCGCTCCACTTAAATGGTCAGAACGAATCCGCTACATCGTGCTGGCGGCAATCCCTTCGAGCTTGATGCTGGGCGTCACGACGATCGTTTCGACCGACGCGGGCTCATTTCCATTAATGTGGAGCATCCCGCTTGCGTTGTACCTGATTACCTTCATTCTTGTTTTCGCGAACCGGCAACTGCTGCCTCACTGGCTGGTCGTACGCACCATGCCGTACTTCCTGCTGCTGATGCCCATTTTGATCTCAGCGGACTTGGGCACTAATCCTGCGATGATGATCGCCGCTCACTTCACGGTCTTTTTTGTTGTCGCGATGGCCTGTCATGGCGAAATGGCTCGCTTGCGGCCTCCAGTTGAACAGTTGACCGAGTTCTACCTGATGATGAGTATCGGCGGCGTTGTCGGCGGAGCGTTTAATTCATTATTGTCACCTGTTTTGTTCAACTCGATCCTCGAGTATCCAATCATGCTGATTGCCGCTTGCTTGGCGATACCCTCGTGGCAGCAAGTTTGTGGCAGCGTCAATGAACTCGGCCGGACTCTAGAAAAGCCGTCATGGTTTGACCTCAAGAAAGTATGGGCGGCTCCGGTTGCGTTACTGTTACTCCTGTCCTGCGTTTGGGCGTTCGAAGATTTGCTGCTAAATATATCTCCAGTGACCGTTAAACTGCTCGGTTTTGGACTGCCCGCCGCTGGCTGCGTGCTATTGGCTCGCTCCCCGCGCCAGTTCGCGCCGTGCTTTGCTCTACTTCTTTTTGCGTATCCGTTTATTCAAATCAACCACGACATTACTGTCAGGCAACGCGGGTTCTTTGGAGTCAATGAAATCGCGACGGTGGGTGACTTCCGAAAACTAATCAACGGCCGAACGCAGCACGGAATGCAACGGATCGATGAGCCTGAAGATCCTGAACCACTCAGTTACTACCATCCGGACGGTCCGGTCGGCGACCTGTTTCGCGAGTTCGGTGACACTCAGAAACGAATCGGTGTTGTTGGCCTTGGGATTGGCACCATCGCGGCGTATGGTCGACCCAATCAACAGATCGACTTCTATGAAATCGACCCCATCGTTTATCAGATGGCGTCCGACAACCGCTATTTTTCATACTTGGACTCCGCCAGTTCCGACATCGAAGTGATCCTCGGTGACGCACGAGTTCAGTTAGATGCTCGACGGAAACAGAAGGGCCGGCTGACAAACGTTTCGTATTCCAGCGACGAAGCCTCGAGCGATCGAGGAAGCAACCACTCTCGAACGCCAGACCGTTACGGCCTGATGATTCTGGACGCGTTTGGCAGCGATTCCGTTCCCATCCACCTATTGACCGAAGAAGCGGTTGAGTTGTATTTGGACTCGCTGGATGAAAACGGCTTGCTGGCAATCCACATCTCCAGCAAGTTCATGGATTTCGTTCCGGTCGGTGCAGCGATCGGGCAACGGTTCGGATTGCACGCGGCCGTTCGAACAGATGCTCAGCTGACCCAATCACAGCAAAAAGCCGGACGATCACCCAGTCGCTACATGATCTTTTCGCGAGATCAAGAAACGATCAAACGTTTTATTGAGCTCAATAACGGCTGGCAGCCTTTGGAAGCAAAACATCCAGTCCGTTGGACTGATGAACACGCCAACATCCTTGACGTGATGATCTGGTAAATTAATTGGTTCGCGTTCGAACGGTTTGTCCGAACTTTCAATCCAATTCAACAGCCCGATGATCTCGAATCGCTTGCCGCAAGTGTGACCGGCATCGAGAAAAGAACTCCTGAAAATCCTCACGCTGATAGTCGGGATAGGTCCAGCGGCTGCTGTGCCATTGCTTGGCACGGTAGTGCAGAGTGACTTCGGCATAGATGCCGTTTTGCAGATAGATACGGTGGTCTCGATCTTTGGTCGTCACCAAAACCAGTTTGGCTTCGGTGATGTAACCCGGGTCGATATTGGCGGGGCGGCTTTCGGGGTGATCGCTGGCCGCGGCGTAAGCGGTCTCCAAATCGTTTGAAGTGTGCTTTGTGCTCGCGATCTGGCCAGAATCGAAAAGTTTCTCAAAGACAAGAAACTGCTTCTTCAATTCCGTGCCCATCGATTCGGTGTAGAAGCTGGTCTCGGTAAAATCAAAGATGGGACTTTTCAGAGCGACGGGTCCCCAATGAGATTCCGTTTGCTCAATCGTCCATTCAAACGCATCGGCGTTGCGGCTGGTGACGGCGGCGATCAGCAGCACCGGGCGAGGCTGTTCAATTTTTCCCATTGCGTCAAAAACCGAATTTCGCCGCAGATGCACACAGATTGACACGGATCGATAAAAAACCGATCCGTGTAGATCCGGGCGGATCAGTGGCTAGGTAGAACCACGCACTATTAGTACGACTTCGCGAAAATGCCTTTGGTGGTCGTCGGTTTTCCAGTGAAGATACAGGTGCCGGAAGCTTCTTCTTGATCGACAGGAATGCAGCGCGGAGTCACTTTGAGTGGCTTGAGCATTTCGTCGACCTCGTCACAATCAACGAAGAAGCACTCGGCGAAACCGCCGTGAATCCCGGGCTTCTTCTGATTCTTTGGCGTGAAGTACTTTTTGAATTCCTCGAACGAGTCAATCGTTTTCGTGTGCTCTTTTTGCATCGCAAGTGCTCGATCGAACAGACCTTGCTGAATTTCAGCGAGGGTACCGACCACTGAGCTAAGGAAATCCGCTCGCGTCATCCCAGTGGATTTCGGTTGATCGCGCCGCCCGACGAACACGCTGTCCTTCGCAATATCGCGGGCTCCGACCTCGACTCGAATCGGCACACCCCGTTTGACGTGATGCCATTTCTTTTCGCCGCCTCGCAGGTCACGATCATCGATCAAGATTCGCAGTCGATCTTCGCCATATCGCTGGGCTTTCAAGTCAACTTCCAGTGATCGGCAGAACTCCATCACCGATTCACGCTCTTCGTCGTTCTTGATAATTGGCAAGATCACGATTTGTTTTGGAGCCAGTTTCGGAGGCAGCACCAAACCATCGTCATCGCTATGCGTCATGATCAGAGCGCCAACCAATCGCGTTGAAACACCCCATGAAGTCGTCCATGCGAACGACTCACCACCGTCTTTGTTTTGGAACTTGATCTCTTGGGCCTTCGAAAAGTTCTGCCCAAGGAAGTGCGACGTGCCCGCCTGTAACGCTTTGCGATCTTGCATCATGGCTTCGATCGAATAAGTGATGTCGGCTCCCGGGAAACGCTCGCCGGCCGTTTTCTCACCTTTGATCACCGGCATCGCCATGTGGTTTTCTGCGAATTCCGCATACACGTCCAGCATGGTTCGTGTTTCTTCCAACGCCTCCTCTTTGGTCGCGTGAACGGTGTGCCCTTCCTGCCACAGGAATTCCGCGGTTCGTAAAAACAGCCGGGTCCTCAACTCCCAGCGAACGACGTTGGCCCACTGGTTAATCTTCAACGGCAGGTCACGATACGACTGCACCCATTTGGCAAACATCGAACCAATAATCATCTCGCTGGTCGGGCGCACGATCAGCGGCTCTTCCAGTTCGCCCGCTGGCACGAGGCCGCCGTCCGGACCGGGCTCAAGCCGATGGTGAGTCACGACGGCACACTCTTTGGCGAAGCCCTCCACGTGCTCGGCTTCTTTTTCCAGAAACGATTTGGGAATAAACAGCGGAAAGTAAGCGTTCTCATGCCCGGTTTCTTTGAACATTTCGTCCAATTGACGCTGCATGTTTTCCCAGATCCCGTAGCCCCACGGCTTGATGACCATGCAGCCTCGAACGGGCGAGTTTTCGGCCAAATCGGCTGCCTTGACTACTTGCTGGTACCACTCGGGGTAGTCCTCGGTTCGTATCGGGGAAATTCCAGTTTTTGCCATGTCTTGGGCTTCGTCCTATTAAGGGAACTCGAAGAGGGTTCTCTAAACCGAAAGTGATTGATTTTCAAAGGCCGAAAGCAAGGTTCACGACAAAGCCGCGAACGCTTTGTCGTGACGCCCTTGAATTTAAACGGTAGGCCCATATCCTAACCCTTGCGTCCACCAAAAAGAACCAGACACGTGACGCCTCCTGCCGCGTTTTCCTTCTTCTGACCTTCTCCTAAAAACCAACGTTGACAACTCATGGCCCGTAAATACGTCCGCGAACTATCTGATGGCGAAGCCGTCGATCAAGCGTTTTTGGCCTCGGAAAAGCAACTCCGCACCAACCGAAACGGAAACCTTTATCTGCAGGTCCGGCTGAGCGACAAAACCGGTTCGCTGACTTCGATGCTGTGGAACGCCCAGCAACGACACTACGATTGCTTCGAAAACGGCGACTACCTGAACGTGAAGGGCACGGCGCAAGTTTATAACGGCAACATGCAAGTGCTGGCCAAGGAAGTCGCCAAAGTAAGCTCCTCCGATGTCGACGAAGCCGATTTTATCACGCTGTCCGATGGGGCCGTCGAGAACATGTTGGCTCGAGTCGCCGAGCTGCTTCGTTCGATGGCCGACCCGCATCTGCAGACGCTGGCCGAGTGCTTTCTGATTGACGAAACGTTCATGCAAGGGCTCCGCAGCGCCCCGGCGGGTATCAAGAACCATCACGCGTATCGGGGCGGCTTGCTGGAGCACGTGCTTTCGCTGATGGAAGTCGTGACTTTGATCGCGCCGCGGTACGAAGACTTGGACGCAGACAAACTGCTGATGGGTGCCTTCCTGCACGACATTGGAAAAATTCGCGAACTGACTTACGAACCCGATTTGGGATACAGCACTCAGGGCCAACTGCTGGGGCATCTGGTTCAAGGTGTGACCATGCTGGACGAGATGATCACGTCGGCCGAAAAACAGTCGGGAGAAGATTTCCCAAAAGATCTCGCGAACCAATTGCGGCACATGATTGTCTCACATCATGGAACGCTGGAATTTGGCAGTCCCAAGGTCCCCATGACTCTCGAAGCGATCGCGCTTCACCAC
>CALFUT010000034.1 GCA_937929805.1 uncultured Pirellulaceae bacterium | reverse complement strand
CATGATGTCTTCGCCCTCCAATCCGACGCGGCGAGAAATTTCCAATTCTGCGCCGCTAGAACAGTCAGCACCCATGCCTTCCTCGATCAAGATCCGCAACAGGTGTGGGTTTGGGGTCGCTTTGACGGCAAAGTAGTTGCGAAAATTGGTCCAATCGAATGCACCTCGCATCTGGCGAGCCGTTTGGCGGATGCCAGCCTCGTCGTACAGATAGAAAGGGGTCGGCCACTTTTCGGCAATGGCTTGGATCTGTGCGGCATCAAAAGGAAGCTGTTTAGACATGTCAAATAGCGTATCAAACTGAGTGAAGATGAATTTAAACGGCGGGCCGGCGGCCAAGTTGCTCCGATCGGCTAGGTCCAATTTTATTCTTTAAACGCGTCGCATGACAGGTCCAAAGTCAACCGGATTTCTGTGTCGGCTTACCGGCGTCGACCGTACATTTAAGACCGTTCAGCGGGGCAGAAGTTCACGCGATCCATGGCCGCCGGGACGGATCTTAACGAAGAAGGGAGCGTTTTTAATCCGATTCTGTTTCCACTTTGATATCAATCCGAACCATTTGTACCTGTCGACGATTGGCAGACAAAATCTGCAAATCGAATCGAGGCAACGACAGCGTTCGTCCGGGGCGGGGCACTTCGTTGAGCTCGTGAAGAATGAGCCCGGCAAGCGTGTCAAAGTCTTCGTCCTCGGGAAGGTCGAGCCCAAACTCTTGATTCAAGCGGCTCACGTGGACCCAACCTGCAACCTCAATGACTCCCGGCTTGAGTACTTTAATGTCAACCGTTTCCGCGTTGTCGGTTTCGTCTTGAATTTCGCCTACAATTTCTTCCAGCACGTCCTCGATGGTCACGACGCCCGCGACGCCTCCGTATTCGTCCTGAACGATCGCCATGTGAGTTCGCCCTCGCAAAAAGTCTTTAAGCATGGCCGACAGATTTTTCGTTTCCGGCACAAAAAGCGGAACACGAAGCAGCTTTTTCAACGGCTTCCTTTTACTCTCGCCACGAAGCGATTCACGCAACAGGTCTTTGGCGTACAGCAAGCCGACAATCTGATCCAGCTTGTTGTCATAGATTGGAATTCGAGTTCTTCCCGAATCAACCACTCGTTCGACTGCCTGCTGCCAACTGGTTGAAACCTCAAGCGCGTCAACCTTTGATCGAGGCGTCATCACCATTGCAACATCTTGATCGTCGAGCTCCATCACACCTTCGATCATTTCGCGAGCATCGGATTGCAAAAACCCGTCGTGCTGGCCTTCTGACACCATCGAAAGGATTTCATCTTCAAACGCTTCTTCTTCGTCTTCATCCGTTTCGTCGTGCCCACTGGCTCGTTGGAATACCTTTGAAACCAACTGACCGACCAGCATCAGAGGCCAAGCAAGTGACGAAACAACCCACCAACACCGCCACGTTCGAGCCAGAAAATGAGTCGACCCAAGCGTCGCAATTGCCCATGGAATCCAGCTGCCAGTGACCACGAAGCTGAGCGCAACAAGGGTCATCAATCCGATCGACGCGCTGAGATTCATCTCAATCAAGTCGCGGTTTCCAGTCAGCAGACCGATCAGCCCAACGGCCCCCACCGCAGCCATCAGCATGTGAAAAATGTTCGCGCCGAGGCTCAGTTGTTCGCGTTGATCAAAAATTTTGCCGAACAGCAACGGCCGATTGCGTTGTTTGCAATATTCCTCAAGGTCGTGCCACGCGACTTCGTTCAACGCGATCACGGCGGTTGCCGCGAAAGCTGACAACGCAAATCCGGCGATCGTCATGCAGGAAAACCAAAAGATCATGACTTAGGGGACTCCCGCAGAGACGCTGCCGGGATGGGAAATCCAAGCTTTGCCATAAACTCCGCCTCGGCGGATCGCATTTCTGGGATCGCGGCTTCGGTTTTGTCGTCGTATCCGACCAGATGCAGAGTCCCGTGCACAACATACAGCAGTAGCTCGGCTTCGCAGCTCCAGCCGGCATCAACGGCTTCGCGAGCGGCGGTATCTGTGCTGACAATCAGTTGCCCATCCAATCGCCCGCACGACTCATCCTCGTCCAGCACAAAACTGATCACGTCCGTTTCGTAATCGTGGTCCAGGTACTGCTTATTGAGTTTGCGGATCGCTGGATCATCGACGATCGCGATGCTAAGTTCGCCTTGGGTAATTCCGTGTTCGTTTAGAATCAGCTTGGCCGCACCAGCGAGTGCGTCCAGATCAACAGGTTGGCTCTGTTGGTTGCTGGTTTCGACAATAAGTTGATTCGCGTCCAATGACGTTCACGCCGATTGTTGTTCGGGATATTTAACGCGAGCATGATACATTGCGTTGAGCGATTTTGTCAGGCTACCCTGAATCGTGCGCAGCTGTTCGATGGTGATCGCACACTCGTCGAATTGTCCGTCATCAAATTTCTTGCTGGCGATCGACTCGACTAGGCTTTCAATTCTCGCCGGAGCCGGTTCACGCAGCGTACGGCTGGCACTTTCGACGGCGTCGGCCAGCATCATCACTGCCGCTTCAGGAGTCTGCGGACGTGGCCCCGGGTAGCGGAAGTCTGCTTCATCGAGCGGCGATTGATCTTCGCCTTCATCCGATTCAGCAGCTTGCTCGGTTGCCCGACGATAAAAATACTCGACCAGCGTCGTTCCGTGATGTTGTTCAATCAGATCAATGACTCGTTGAGGAAGCCGGTGTTTACGAGCGATTTCGGCACCGTCTTTGACGTGAGCAATGATCACAAGAGTGCTCATGGTGGGCACCAAATCGTCGTGTTTATTCACGCCCGAATCTTGGTTTTCGATAAAGTACTCAGGCTTGCGGAGTTTTCCAACGTCGTGGAAATACGCAGCGACGCGGCAAAGCAACCCGTTGGCTCCAATGGCATCCGCCGCCGATTCGCTCATCGAGGCCACGTTGATACTGTGGTTGTACGTTCCGGGCGCTCGCTGGACCAGTTCTTTAAGCAACGGATGGTTCGCGTCGGTCAGTTCCAGCAAGCTGATGTCGGTCTGAAAGTCGAACAGTCGCTCCAAAAACGGAAGCAAGGCCGTCATGACTCCACCGGCGAATCCAGCCCCGCCGGCAAACCACAGCGCGTTAGTCAGCAGGGCAAGCGTCAGTGGCTGTCCCAGCATGTATTGAACGCCGATCACCGTAGGAAACACGATCAGTGCACACGTGAATCCAACTTGGACCAATTTTGTCCGACTGCGAATGGTTCGACACAGCATTGCGGCTGACGTCGCGGCTGCTGTAAGCGTCACGAATTCACCCAAGTCGTACCCATGGGCCACCGTGAAAGCCATCGCAACGACCGTCCCAAGAATCAGCGCCAATTCAATGTGGTACGCGATCGCGATGGTCATTGCGAACAAAGTCACAGGAATAATTTCGGCTCGCCATTGAACGTTCAATGCCGCAACCCACGCCGTGATCAAAGTGGCTCCGATCAGTCCGTGCAGAATCGCGTATTGTTTCAGATCGGTCAGCAGGTGATGGTCGCGGTAGTACAGATACTGAGTCACCAGTGCGAACAGGGCAGCGAACATTCCTAGAAAGAGAACCGATCGGATAACACGGGCCGCTGAGGAACGGCTGGCAACAAACGCGGCATGTTCAGCACGTAATAGTTCGATATCGTCATCATCGAGAGGCACGTTCGCTTCAATTCCCCGCCGATCCAGATCCACCATCTGCTCTAGTCGCTCGCCTGGCTGATACGTTCGATTGGCGTACTCGACGCTGCTTTCCGCTTCATCGGCACCGCGTTTCGAATCGGTTCGGTTAAACGTCAACGTGATTGGCAATTGCGGCTTGAGCCAATCGGCGATTCTGGCAGCGACAAATTCCGGTTCGTCAATCAGCTCTGTTTCACTTCGAATTTCAGCCAACAGTCGCTCGTCCAGTTTGTCTAGCACTTCCGCTTTCCGGACATCGGCAACTTTAACGCGACGTCCCTTTTGCAGTGCACCTTTAGGGTAGACCTCGATCTCCTCCATGCTGCCGTCGCCGATCTTGTGTTCGAGCGATTCCAGCAATCCGAATTTGTCCACGTTAATAAAGGCCTTTTCGAGTGATCGTTTGAGACCTTCCAAAGTTTCATCTCGTTCAAGCGCCTGACGAAATCGGTTGTACCAGTCCTCGGACGTGACGCCTTCGGCTTTTCCGAGCGCTTCATCAGACACGAAGTTTTTCCAAACGTCCGAGTCAGAAATTTCATCGAACGTTTTTTGCTTAACCTCAAAGACATTGTCAATCAATGCTTGCCGAACCTGCTCGATCGCAAGCTGGTCATGCGAGTACAAGCACAGAAAATTTCGGCGAGCCTCGTCACGAAGGTCATCGGTACGTTCAAAGTCTTTGAATTCGAATTCGGTCCGCGCGTGCAGGTCGCGCAGCGGAGCTTCCCGGACGCGGTAGGAAAACGGCGGCGACCAGCCGAACATGACGATCCACACAATCAATGCGGTCGACGCGCCGATGCCAACACGAGCCCAAACATCACCACGTCGGAGAAATTCAGTGGCTCGCTTTAGCAGCGGCTTAGGTGCTGGGACCATCCAGCGGTTACGATTGGATGTCGAATTCGACATGGGAATTCCTGAGATGCCGTTTAGAGGCTGAAATCTTACGGGAACGTTTGCGTTGGCTACTTTGTGCCGTGTGTCTTCGATCCGATGGTGTCGTAAGCTTTAACGATTTGAGTGACCAGTCGATGACGCACAATGTCATCCGCGGACAGTTTGGAAATTGCGACGCCCTTGATTTTCTCAAGTCGTTTGAGTGCATCCATCAGGCCCGACTGAGTTTGAGAGGGCAGGTCAGTTTGAGTTGGATCACCCGAGACCACGATTTTCGAAGCCTCTCCCATCCGCGTCAAGAACATCTTCATTTGGGAAATGGTGGTATTCTGAGCTTCGTCGAGAATAATGAACGATTCGTTAAGCGTTCGGCCTCGCATGTAGGCCAGCGGACAGACTTCGATCACGTCGCGCTCGACCAGCAGTTGCACTTGATCGTAGCCGATCATCTCATGGATGGCATCAAGCAACGGCCGAAGATAAGGATTGATTTTGGCTTGTAGATCACCCGGAAGAAAACCGAGACTCTCGCCCGCTTCAACCGCTGGGCGTACGAGTACAATTTTTCTGACCGTGCGATTCTTTAACGCTTCCACCGCCATCGCGACGGCTAGATAAGTCTTTCCAGAGCCGGCAGGCCCCACGGCAAAGACAACATCTTTAGTGCGCATTGCTTCGACGTAGCTGGCTTGGCCGGGAGTTCGCGGGCGAATTTCTTTGCCGACTTGCAGTGTCTCGATGGACGCGGTTTTCTTCGATGGTGCCGCTTCGCCGTTGATCCTTGCGATGGTCTCGTTAAAAAGATCCGGCGTCAGGTTGCCTCGCCGGCGAACAATCTCCGCCAGTTGCTCAACCGCTTCGGTGGCTCGAGCGACGGCGCTAGAATCATCGCCGCTAATTTTTACTTTGCCATCACGATGCGTGATGCTGACGTTGAATTTTTCGCGAAGCCGTTTCAGATGTTGATCCTTGGCTCCGAACAGAGGAAGAACCAGCTTGGGTTCGACGGCAGAGATAGTTGCTTCGGTCATCAAATAGTGCGGCGGGGTTTTCCGTCACGTCCAAAACCGGGATGTATAGTGTTCGCCCGACACGATCGCCAAAGGCTGGGAGTCGGTCAGTCGAAACACTGAGATTATAGGCGAGTGTAGGTGACAGGTGACACGCCAATGGGTTCGGTGGTGATTGTCACGCTGGTTATAAAGATTCTTTTTCAAAATTGGCACTTACAAGCGGCCCAAAGGTCTCAATCTGGCCATTTTTCGCATCTTTGCGGCTAGCACGCCCGACAGTGAGATTGTTCCAAATTCAGGATTTCCGCTACAAACGGTTTCGAATTTCGACTGGTTCACCCGAGTTTTCGTGTGCAGATCTCAGTCGGAAAGGCCCCGTTGCCCCAAGTGGAAACATGAACCGAATTCCGACTGCCTGCTGGCCAGTTTTTCTTTTGTTTTGCGTGATGTCTTTGACGTGCTGTGCCGTTTCAAACGCACAGGATGACAGTTTTCTGGATGAAGAACTGACGCCTGAATTGGTCGAGCAGTATGAACAAAAACTTAACGCGATTTTAAAAACGCGAACGGATCAAGAGAAGGTGTTTATTGCTCAACTGGTCGCCAACGTACGTACGGGAGCAGTTCCGCTGAAGCTGATTTCAACCAGTTTTCGATGGGTTCAGGAAAACCGACCGCAAGCCAACTATCCCTTCATCTACTTCGAAAAAGTTCTGCGTTTACAAGCGGACAAGATCGGCGTTGTTGCCGCAATCCCACCGTTTGACTTTGAAGCATTTCGATCCGCGGGCCAGCGAAAGCCTGGGCAACAACTGGACGCGGGTCGGCGTACCGACGAGCAAGAACTTACCTTGCTCAGCGCGGCCAGAAGTCGTATCGCAAACCTGTTCCGACGTTTGCCAACCGTGTTGACCGGAGCGGAATAGCGTTCGGGTGACTCCACGGCGTTCGCAAACGTTGAATTTCAAAAACGTATTGCTACCGTTTCGAATTCGTGTCGTCTGAGATCGCCCGGTAGATTCTCCAAAACGGCCAGATATAGATCGTGTCAGCAAAAAACAGAACCGCCAACATGGCGATGGGCAGCGTTCCATTCAAGATCCACGGCAGCGCCAGCAGAGGCCCCAACAACTTGCTCATCATGCCAAGCCACAGCACGTTCTCATTGAGTGCCGGGCGTCGATCAACCATTAGGTAGCCGACGCCGAAAATCGCAACGAGTAACCCAACCAATTGAATGGGCAGTACGAACTCGGGTTTGGCCACGCCCAGCATTTTGTAACCCTCGTGGTACAGGATCATCATCGCTAATCCGGCCAGCAGGTTGTAATAGCCCGCGAACTTAAGGACGAAATGCATCCACGGTGCAAGCAATGGCTCGTTCGTACCGTTCATTTTCACAAAGCTTTCCGTTTGTGTACGCATCAGGTTAGATCCATCGCCCAAACCATCTTAGGCCCAAGGCAGGTTTCATTCTGCCACTTGCCTCATACGTCGTTCCAATAGTGGACGAAATTAAGCCTCGGAGTATAACCTCCATCGGCCTGACGTCGCAAAACCGCGACCAACCGGTTTTGTTGATCAACTGCCAACAACTCTTCATGCAATGGGTCTTGGGAAGGATGCCAAGCGACTGCGTTAAGAAACTGGTGACTGACCTGAGAATCAATCTGCACGGTTTTCATATTCGAAACGGCGTCTTGTGGCAGCGTCACATGGCTGCGAAGGTTCTCTGAGGATAATTCATCAGGAGTGACGGCGTCTTCGATTCGGAAGTTTCCCACCGCAGTGCGTTGCAAGTCGGTCATGACCGCATCGGAACCAACCGCTTTTGCGATGTCTCGCCCTAGAGTTCGAACATAGGTGCCGCCGCTACACCGAATAGTCAACTCGAGGGTAGGGTAGTCGAAACTGGCTAGGTGCAACGAATGAATCACGACGCGACGTGGTTTGAGTGGGGCTTCGACGCCTTTTCGAGCCAGTTTGTACGCGCGAACGCCATCCACTTTCAACGCGGAAAACTGAGGCGGGGTCTGCTCAATGGACCCGATGAACTCAGGGAGGACGTTTTCAATGTCGGCTTGAAACACCTCCGGCGCGGACATGATTTCAGTCACGTCGCCCATGACGTCTTCTGTGTTGCTGGTACAACCAAGCCGGAATGAGCCTCGATACTCTTTTTCCGAGTCTTGGACATAGCGGATCAATCGGGTCGCCGGACCGACCGCGGTAACGAGGACTCCAGATGCGAGTGGATCAAGTGTCCCCGCATGCCCAACTTTCTGCGGCCTGACCAGTTTGACGATCGAATTAATCGCGGTGCGAGAACCAAGGTTCCGTGGCTTGTTCAAGTTGATAAAACCGAACACGTTCA
Organism: uncultured Pirellulaceae bacterium; assembly: GCA_937929805.1. Lineage (GTDB taxonomy): Bacteria > Planctomycetota > Planctomycetia > Pirellulales > Pirellulaceae > Mariniblastus. The sequence continues at coordinate 147,650 of CALFUT010000034.1, read as the reverse complement.
CCCGTTCTTTAACTCATTAATTTCCGACTTCAAGTCCGCGATTTGAGTCTCCAATTGAGCAACTTCATCGGGTTCGTCGGTTTGCTGCTTCGCGGCGGCAAGCAGCTTCTGGCTTTTTTCAACTTTTTGTCGAAGTACTTCCAAACGTTTCTTTGCTTTTTTGTCCATCGTTGGCCTGTTGAGAGAACTAGTTCAGACGTCGCTAAATCTACATCAGTGCGTAAAAATAGCCTGCCACATGGGCAGGCTATCGTGCGTTTAGACTGGTTCGGTGTCAACCGTGGCAGGTGCCTAGTTTCCGCCTGCACCTTGCTGGACAGAAGTCGTGCCACTCGCAATCGGGATGATTGGAACTGGAGTCGCTTCCGCTTCAAGCCGCTGAAGGGTCTCAACTCGAAGTGCACTCACGCGGACGGGTGCTTGATTGGAGAATGCAACCTGAGCGGGTGTGTTGTGCCCAAACATGTACTCGATTGATTCGCGGACATTTTCCAACCGCTCCTGCGACCGCTGCTCATCACCATCGCGATGAATGTAGACGACTTTTCTCGCTTGCGGCATGTTCTGAACCAAGCCGGAAACGATCGTACGCCCAAACTGGCTTAACTCGTTGGTTGATTGGTCAAAGTGCATCGACGACAGAACGCATGTACGCTCGTAGCCCGCGTCAATGTACTTGCCCCATTGACGCTCGTACAACTGGCGGTCGATGCAATTAAAAGGCTTCGGCCACGCATCGTTTCTTGCAGCAACGAGTCCATTCCGCTCCTGAGCTTGATCGAGCGAAGCGCGAAGTTCTCCGTTTCGCAATCCACATCGGCCCGACGCGCAACCACCTGCACCACAGCCGCCAGCACCGCAACCTGCGTCGCTTGGGAAGCCGAAAGCAGATGATTCGGAACATGTCGAGCAACCTTGCCCAGCAGCTTCGCTTTGGATTCCGACGCTTGCCAGCGTAGCGACTGCGACGCATACCATCATGGATTTAAATTGACTCAACATCGATTACCGCTCCGTTTGTGACTTCCTTGTTCAAACGCGACAGACCGCGATCGGGAGTAGTATCGGAACCTACCTCATAAAACTGACGAAAATTTCAGAGGTGAAAATCGAGAAATTTGGTGCAACCGGTAGCTGGCACGTTAACCTCAACGGGTCTGGTAAACTTTAATAGTCAAGCGGCCTTCCATGGGGCGCCGAGTTGTCCGGTTGAGAAAGTGATAGCGAAAAAAAAGCGTGCGAATCGTTCGCACGCTAGCACTTCAGAAGTGATTGACTACGGAAGACGCAGACCGTTTATCCGCCTGTCATCATCGGCATCATTTCGCGGACCATGGTGATCGCCGCAGGGCCAACCAGAACCACGAACACGCCTGGGAAGATGAACAGAACCAGCGGGAAGATCATTTTCACCGCAGTTTTCGCTGCTTTCTCTTCAGCAATCTGGCGACGTCGGACTCGCATACTATCACTTTGTGTTCGCAAAGCACGTCCAACGCTTGTACCGAACTTATCAACTTGAATCATCACGGACGCGAGCGTGCGAAGATCGTCGACTCCGTTACGGTCTCCCAGCTCGTTCAACACGGCTTCGCGTGGTTTACCCATCTGCAGTTGTTGATTACAGATATTGAATTCAGTGGCGATAACCGGGTGAGTCTTTACCAATTCTTCGGAGACGCGACGCATCGCTTGGTCCATGCCTAAGCCAGCTTCAACGCAAACAACCATCAGGTCTAGTGCGTCAGGCAAACCAAGAAACACTTTCTGCTTTCGCCCCATCCCTTGGAAGACGACAACCATCTCAGGCCCATAGAATCCGACACCGGCTGCACAGACGGTGTAAAGCAACGTCCATGTGTCGAGGCCATTCAAAAGCAACGACAAACCGCCACCCAAAACCACACCCAGAACAAGGCCGATCGTTTTGAGTGTAACAAGCGACGCGACTGCACTGTCACTACGATATCCTGCCTCGCTTAGCGTCTGCCTCATGCTGGAGAGCGACGCTTCGCTTTTCGGTTTCATCGATTCCGAAATTTTCGGGCTTGCCTTGGCCAGCAATTTTTGAATGTTGTCTTTGGTGCCGCTCGTTTCTGTAACGGCAGCGGTGCGATTGTTGATTCGCTCGAGACGGCTTTCAGTTTTTGACCGCCCACCCATGAACGTATCGGCGACCACCCACATTCCCAGCGCGACAGCGCCGAAGAGTGCGAAAGGTAGAATTGTGGTTAGATCAATGGCTGCTAAAAGAATCGTATTCACTGGGGTTACACCTTAATGTCAATAATTTTCTTGATTGCGTAAGCACCGACTAGCTGCAGAAAAATCGCGGCGCCGAGCATGTACTGCCCAAGTTCGTCGGTGAACAGCAGCATTTCGTAGTCGTAGTTCAACTTAAGCATCATCAGGAATAGGCCCGGAGGCATTGCCAGCAGTACGCCACCCGACATACGACCTTCTCCGGTCAATGCTTGAATCTGCCCTTTGATTTGGTACCTCTCTCGAATCAAATGCCCGATCTTGTCTAAGATTTCTGCGAGGTCACCACCGGTCTGACGCTGTAGAACGACTGCGGTCACGAAGAACCGAAGATCAAGGTCAGGAATTCGATCAGCCATATCGGACAGCGTGTCGGTCAAAGCAACACCGAGATTCTGTTCCTCAAACGAACGATGGAACTCGGGCCCCAATGGCTCCTGCATCTGATCACCCACCAGCTGAATACCGGCTGGCAAACTCTGACCGGCTCGCAAAGCCTGAGCCATCAAATCGAGTGCTTCAGGAAGTTGCTGTCCGAATTTCGATAAGCGACGCTTTCTTACCCACCACACGTAAAGCAGCGGGAAGAGACCAAAAAAGAGAGCCGCAATTGGGACGAGCGAAATCCATGGTGAAAAGAAAAAGCAAAGTACGCCGGCACCAATCGCGAAGGCGGCAGTCATACCGACAAACTTCGATACGGTCAGCTTGAGTCCGGACTGTTCGATAAACGCGTTCAGGTTCATGAACCGCGCGACAAACTCATCAATCGAGTTTACCTCATCGCCAAGCGGACTACGCAAAATGCTGCCCGCTTCAACTTCCAGCTTGGAGGAGCCTCGGCCACCGTTTTTTGTCAATGAGGCAAGGCGATCCTCAACTTGATCGTTGTCTCCACCAAGCACCATGGCGGCAGCGAAAATCATTCCGCCGATGCCAATAGTGATTGCCGCAAATATTAAAATTGTTGTCATGGTTTACTCAGGTTCAAGCTTTTGGGGGCTCAGATGGAAATCACTGAACGAGGTGAGCCCATTATTCAGGGTGCATGAGAAACGGGATTAGTCTTCCATCATGGTTCGTTCACGGAAGATACTGGCTGGCAACTTGATGCCCATTCCTTCCAGTTTATCCATGCATTTCGGTCGAACTCCCGTACACAGGAAGCGACCTTTGGCACGACCATTTTCGTCCACGCCCATTTTTTCGAACTTAAAGATGTCTTGCATCACGATCGTGTCGTTTTCCATGCCACAGACTTCTGTGATCGCCGTGATCTTTCGAGGGCCACCTTGCAAACGGTTGGCTTGAACGATCAAGTCGACCGCACTGGCGATTTGAGTCCGCATCGCTTTGATTGGAAGATCGAAGCCGGACATCATGATCATGGTTTCCATACGAGCGACCGCATCACGAGGCGTGTTCGCGTGAGTCGTCGTCAGCGACCCTTCGTGACCCGTATTCATCGCCTGCAACATGTCCAACGTCTCAGGTCCACGACACTCACCGATGATGATTCGTTCAGGACGCATACGCAGACAGTTTTTCACAAGGTCGGTCGCCGAGACCGCTCCCTTGCCTTCGATGTTGGGTGGACGAGTCTCAAGTCGAACCACGTGATCCTGCTGCAACTGAAGTTCCGCCGCATCTTCGATCGTGACGATACGGTCATGATTACTGATGAAGCTTGAAAGCGTGTTGAGCAGCGTGGTTTTACCAGAACCGGTACCGCCTGAGATAATGATGTTCAAGCGAGCCTTCATCGCTCCTTCAAGAAGCATCACCATTTCCGGAGTGAACGCTTTGTAGTTGAGCAGGTCTTCCAGCTTTAGCGGGTTGGAACCAAAACGACGAATTGACATGGCGGCACCGTCCAGTGCCAACGGTGGAATGATCGCGTTCACACGAGAACCGTCCTGCAAACGTGCGTCGACCATCGGGCATGTTTCGTCGACACGACGACCAACCTTCGACACAATTCGGTCGATAATCTGCAACAAGTGATTGTTGTCGCGGAACTCGACATTCGTTTTTTCCATCTTACCGCCGCGTTCGCAGTAGATGTTCTTGGGACCGTTAATCAGGATATCGCTGATCGCCGGGTCTTTGAGAAGCAGTTCGAGTGGCCCCAATCCGAAGACTTCGTCCATCACCTCTTCGACCAAACGATCCCGTTCAGTCCGGTTGAGGAAGTTGTTCTCTCCGTCACAAAGCCGCTCGACCACGACGCGCACTTCGCGCTTCATGTTCTCGTTTTCAAGATCAGAAACGCGGCTTAGATCTAGTTTGCCAATCAGCTTTTGATGAATTCGCTGTTTCAGCTGCTCGTAATCCGAATGTCCTTCGTTCGTTGCGATCGCCATCGTGCATATTCCCGTATATTGTCGTGCGTCCGGCGTGCAGAACGCCCCTTTGGCGTCTACCTAGCTCCAGACTTCTGCGGAAACATACATCACGGTTTGTGTAAGGCGGAAAGTTACACTGATTTGCACACCTTATTTGAAGGGTGATGACGACATGATGATGCCAATCGTCAACATCCGAATCGTATCTGCTCACCCGAAGACGCAACGGGCGGTACGCAACAAGGTTTATCGATTCAATCGTTACAACCAGAAGCTGAGCTCAGTCGACACCCCTCACCACTGAGGATTCAAATCATTTGCCGGAACGGTCGATGCTGAAAGGCGGGCTATGTTGAAAGACGACGGCTGCGATATTCTGAGGTGCGACTATGCACCCGCGGTATCTAGATAAGGGTCTTGCCCCATTTCGCGTTGGAGTTCATGCCGCAGTTGTTCGCGATGAAGCAACATCTTGCGAGAACGAAAATGCTCTCGTTCAATTTTCGCTTGGCTCCTGCGAAACAAATTCGCATGTCGAGCGACCTCGCGGGAGGGCATGTTGCGATGTTTCAACAGTCGCTGGAGTGCCGCGTCAGACAGACCGTTTTCCAAAATTTCATCTTCGAGTGACATGAACTGCCGAAACGTGCCGGGATCGCCCTGTCGGCCGCACCTTCCAATCAACTGCCGGTCAATCCGCGATGACTCATGGAGTTCGGTGCAAATCACATGAAGTCCGCCAAGCTGTAGCGAATCTTCTGGCAATTTGATGTCCGTTCCTCGCCCGGCCATGTTCGTCGCAACCGTGACTCGCCCCGGCTGACCGGCTTCGGCAACGATCTGAGCCTCTCTCGCCAAATATCGAGCGTTCAAGACCTCGTGAGCAATTCCTTGCGCGTTCAGAATTTTTGACAGCAATTCCGATTTGTCGATCGACCGAGTCCCCACCAGCACGGGACGGCCCTCAGCGTGAACGGCCGCAATCTCGTCGGCAACCGCTTCCCATTTTTCTGACTCTTGTCCGAACACTCGATCCGGCCACCGCTTTCGTTTTGGGGGCCGATTCGTTGGGACATCGACGACTCGGACTTTGTATATTTTCCGTAGCTCGGCTGCCGAATTGGCTGCGGTTCCAGTCATGCCCCCCAGCCGGTTGTAGCGAAGGAAGAGATCTTGAAGAGTAATTCGCGCGGACTCGCCGCTGTCAACACTCACGTTTAAACCCTCACGCGCTTCGATCGCTTGATGGATACCTGCCCGCCACTTTCGTCCTTCGGCCAATCGCCCGGTGAACTCGTCAACGATCACGACCTCGTTGTCGCGAATCACATACTGCCGGTCACGAACATAGTGCTGGTTAACGAAAAGTGCTTGTTCGATTTGGTCGTAGATATCCATCATCGGCACTTGCCGAAGCAGCGGAGGCTTGGGCAGGACACGAGCCAATTTGCGGCCCGACGAAAGCAGCTGCACGCCTCTCGATTCCTTGTCGATCTTGAAGTCGTTGGGTTCTTGGAAACGGTCGGCGTGCTGCGCGGCCCAGCGATACAAGGCTTCCTTGGCGTGTTCGATTTCTCCCGGAGGACTGCTGACAATCAACGGCGTTCGCGCTTCGTCGATCAGGATACTGTCAGCTTCATCAACAAGGACAAAATTCAGCTCGCGTTGAACAGGACGCGAGGAACCATCATCGGCGCCATCGCGAATTAGCGAGGCAATCGATCCGGAAACGCCGCACTCCGTTCTTCGTCGAAGCAGGCGGTCCCGAAGGAAATCGAATCCAATTTCCTTAGCCGTTGAGTAAGTAATATCGGCTTGGTAAGCGTTCTGGCGATCGGGACGGGGAGTGTCGCTTTGCACCACGCCAACGGTCAGGCCCAAGGCACGATAGACGGGCATCATCAGCTGGGCATCACGTGCCGCAAGGTAATCGTTGGCCGTCGCGAGATGGGCGCCTTTGCCCTCCAATGCCGCAAGGTACATGGGCAGCGTGGCGGTCAGTGTTTTGCCCTCGCCCGTTTGCATCACAGCGATGCTTTGGTGATGGATGGCCACACCGCCCAGTAGTTGAACCGGATAGTGCTGCATTCCGAGAGTTCGACGACCGGCTTCTCGAACCAATGCGTACGCTTCGACCAGCAGACGATCCAAAGGTTCGCCACTACGAGCGCGATACTTCAAAGACAAGCCATGCTTTCGAAGCTGTTGATCCGACTGTGATGTCAGATCAGCAGATTGTTTTGCGGCTTGCTGGGCCGCGTGCCGCCAGAATTGCAGCATTGCTTGATCACGAGAACGCCAGATCGAGGTAAGCATAAACCAACGTCGCTCCGGGCTTGGAATGTGAAACGTTCAGGTCCTGTCAGCAGCGAAAATTGGATTTAACGGTTCAACTCGTTGCGGCTTGCGGTTAGCTCACGATCCGTCCATCCTGCCGACCCGGTGGATGGAACACCGGTGGCTGTCGATTGAGCCAGAACGGTCGGGGCCGATTGGCGCACCGTTGGTGTGCCGTAGTAAAAAGGTTGTGCTGGCTGCTGGGCAATCACCGGAGTGCCGTTGTAGACCGCCGGGGCAGGCTGCGTGAACGCGACCGCTTGGTTAAACGTGTTCGGATAAACTGGCGCTGTTGCGGGCCGAGTCTGAGCGAGACGTGTTGCGGAGCCGTTGTTGACGAACCCTGCGGGGGCTCGGACATTCGAGGCATCGGTGGCCGGCAGTCGAGTCGGATCAAGCTGCTCGTTTGCCCGAGTGCTCGCGTAATCAACCGACGTTACAACCGATTGCGCTGTTGGGGCAGAAGCGACTTGCGTTGCTGGAACATTTCCAAACACACCCGGTCTCTGACCAACGTTTTGGGCCAGCGTGGTGGGAAGCGTTGTCGATGTCGTACCGGACAGATTGTTGTTCCCTGTCGGACGCCAGCCATTTTGTTGATTGATGTTCACGCCTCCGTTGGTCCCTTGAGGCACAGGCGCCCGACGGTTGGGGTCGACCAAGTAGGACGGCAAGTTTGCTGTCGCGTTTGGATTGGGGCTGCCCGGAACGTAGTAGGCAGCATTTCCGCCGGCAGAAGGAATTTGCAAACTGTAGGTCGGCGGTGGTGCGATCGTAGGAGAATACGCGTAGCCGTTCCCCGCGCACGCTGGGTTGCAGTTTCGACAACCGCTGGAAAACACGAGCACACAGCACACCAATGCAACGGTGGCACTGGTCAAAAATGGCGAAAACGATGGCTTTTGGTTCATCGCAACTTCCCTGTTACGCGAGAAAACGAGTCAATTCGAGCGGACGTTAGCAATTTTGCACGCTCAGACAAGATCAAAGTGGCTGATCCGTTTGAATGACAGCATTTTTTGGCACTCCTTCAGGCTGTTTCGCCATAACGCCAATTTAACTCACTTTACGCGAGTTTTCCTGTCCTTCAGGGGCCACGATTCTCCCGCAGAAAGCACCCAAGCAAATATTAGAAATTATTTTCAATCGCCGCAAACTTGAGTAAGGACACCGTTTGATCATACGTCTAGTGTGAGACGTGACACGGTGCCTTCGACGCACCACGGAAGTCTCTGATATAAAACGTTTATGCCCAGTCCCAGCAACCAACCCGAGCCCCCCGAGGAACCCATGAGTGACAATTTCTGGTTCATCAAGAAGTGCAATCTCTTTTCACATCTTTCTGCGGCGGATGTCTCAGGGCTGGAATCACGATCGCGAATGCGAAAGCTGAAACGTGGTGAACCGGTTTACCTCCCGCACGAAGACGCCGATGGCATCATCCTTGTTGCCGAAGGCCGGGTAAAAATCTGTCATACGACGCCCGACGGCAAGCAGTCGATTCTTGGCTTCGTTGACTCGGGAGAAATTTTCGGCGAGCTTTCGCTAGTCAGCGACCAGCCAAGAAATGAGTATGCGGAAACGACGGAGAAAACAACCTTGGTGCTGTTGCCGAAACGGGAACTGATGATCGTTTCGCAAAAGTACCCGTCGATCGGGTTGGGTGTCTCAAAGCTGATTGGCTTGCGACGTCAGCGGGTAGAGCGTCGGCTTCGAAATCTGCTGTTTCGGTCCAACCGCGAGCGGATCATTCACCTGTTGTTAGAACTGACCGAAAAGTATGGAAAGCGCGTCGATGATGGCGTGCACTTGGGCATTCGATTATCGCACCAAGACATGGCAAGCATCATTGGTAGTACCCGAGAAACGGTGACCGTGGTGCTGGGACAACTTCAGTCGGAGGGATTACTAACAATTTCCAGGCGACGTTTGACTCTTACGGCCCTCGAAGCGCTTGCCCAAGAAGTGAAAGAAGCTTGCCCGGTGCTGCCCGAGGAAAGAGCATTGATGGACGTTGGTGCGATCCCTAACTTTTCGGGCAATTTTTAGTACCAATTGGTGATAATCATTTTGCATTGGGTTGCTTTTGTACCCAAATTTACTGAAGTGGTTCGTATCTCAAGTCTACAGTGCATGGACTCGATATCACCTTAACTCGACCGCTTCTCAAAAACGATTGAACATGACTTCACAGAAAAAATGGCAAGACTGCGACACCGGCGTCATCGACCAGATGCTGTCCGATCAGCAAAAGGAGCAGGCTCGAATCACGCGCCGCCGCGCTTTTAGCGCTATTGCAGCAGGTTCGGTTGGTTGCGTCGGAGCGGTTGTGTACTTTGGCTCGAAAGAATCCGAGCCTGCCGATACGCAGATTGCTTGCGAAGACGTGCATAAAGACTTACAAGCATTTGTCGACAACGACATCAGCGATCTCTATCTCCGAGGCATCATCAGCCGGCACCTTTTCGTGTGCGAAGCGTGCCAAAAAGCCTATCAGGGCATGATAGACGGGAGCGAGTTTGCATGCGGTCCTGACGAGAAGCCTGCCTAACAACTGCCGCCTGCGTAAAAGCGATTGAGCAACCAGAATTGCGACTCAATTTCACCTAACAGATAACGGCTTGAAGTTGCTCCAAACCGTCCTCTAGACGAAAGCACTCGCTCCTACGCCATCGAGAACTGCCCAACGGGGCCGAACTCTTGATTGATGATTGCGTCGCGTGCGTCGAACGCGTTGTCTGTGACAGGCAGATTGTAAACCCTCAGAATATTTCGGAAGCGTCTCTCGGCAGACAGTTTCTCGACCCTCTCCAAACGCGTCAGCGAGAACAGCTTCGAACGATCGATTTCAAATTCTCGCCCGTCGATCATCATGACACGCATGGTGTTTTCATCTACCGACGCAATGGGAATGCAGATCAATGCACAACCACTCAACTCCAAAAACGTGTTAAGGAGCATCCCGGAGTTCTTCTCTTCCTCCAACGGTTTCGCTTCGTTGCGTCGAACACCGATCGCGAAGAGATTATCCGCTTGACGAGTAACACTGCGGCAAACGCCCGTGATCACTTCCGACCCAAATTGTATTTCAACCGGCTGGTTGAGAGACAATGCCAACAGCGGTACCGAGCCTACTCGAGCGCCGCCGATCGACTCGTCCAAAAGTTGGCCTTCAAATGTTTCGTGCCCAAGTTTAACTTGACAGGTTTCGTCACTCACATTGAGGCGAAGGTATTTTCTTCGTTCTTGACTCATTGGACTCAGGTCGACGTAGAAATGGAATGGATTGAGGTACCGACGCAACCCATTTCCGCTGCGTTGGTTCGACAACGTCGGCATATGGATGCGTTCTCGAAATCATAGGTCGCGTTTAGGCATCAGACTGCTGATGACCAGAAAAACACCGATTTATCGAAACCGGGCAACTTTACTCGGTCGCTACGGCGAAATATGAGGCCCCGTTATTCCAGTTATTTGGGTTATTCGCACGCTGGTTTGGCCAACAGTATTCAACCTAACCAAGACTTGCGGGGGGAGCCGCGGGCATATCGCCTAAATCTTCGCTGATAGCGAAATCGGTGGATCCTCAATCGGTACCCACCGACTCATCGATCCGCGACAAAGATGGCAAGCGCCTTGTACGGCACGGTGTGAGTGCAACTGCTGCAAAGAAGTGGCCCCTCGTCCAGCCTAGGGTAGATATCGTTGGGCGCCGGCATCGAAGTGTCGGCAAACAACCGCCACTCACGCGTCTTGGCAATCGTCGGCAGCATGAATCGACTACCCAGCCCTCCTGAATTGATCATCAACAGAACGTCGCGACCTGCTCCGGCGGGATCTTCTTTGGCATCGGGAGCCGACAACAAACACATAATGGCTGGCTCATCTTTGTGCCAGTCGATGGCGGTGCCGCAAGGACTGTACCAGCTGACATCAGACCAGCCATCTTTTTGGTTGGGAACGCCTGACAGGAATTCCTGACGACGAACGGCCGGTTGATTTCGACGAAACTCGATCATGCAGCGACAGAAGCGAATCAGTTCCTTGTTTTCTTTCATCAAATCCCAATCGAGCCACGAGATTTCGTTGTCTTGACAGTAGGCGTTGTTGTTTCCGCCCTGAGTCCGCCGAAATTCATCTCCTGCAACGATCATCGGGACTCCTTGGCTGATCAACAGCGTGGCCAGCATGTTCTTGATCTGCCGAAGCCGCAGTTGCTCGATCACCGGGTTGGTCGTCGGTCCCTCGATGCCCAAATTGTCGCTGATGTTGTGATTGTCACCGTCTCGATTGTCTTCGCCGTTAGCTAGGTTATGCTTTTCTCGATAACTAACCAGATCGTTCAACGTGAACCCGTCATGCGACGTGATGAAATTGATACTTGCCCACGGAGGCCGCCCGCCCGGTTGGTAAAGATCTGCCGAGCCCGACAGACGGGTCGCCATGGCACCACGCATTCCACCATCACCGCGCCAGTATTTTCGCACGTCGTCTCGATAGAGACCGTTCCACTCGGCCCATCGGCGATGGTCACCGAATGAACCCACCTGATAGGCTCCGGCGGCATCCCACGCTTCGGCAATGATTTTCGTATCGGCCAGCAACGGATCCTCGCCAATGGCTTCCACCAGCGGGGGATTTGGGACCAAGTGCCCGTTGCGATCGCGGCTGAGAATCGACGCCAAATCGAATCGGAAACCGTCGACATGATAATTATGCACCCAGTGTCGCAGGCAGTGGAAAATCATCTCGCGGACGATCGGGTGATTCCCGTTAATCGTGTTTCCGCAGCCCGAGTAATTTTTGTAGTAACGCGGGTCGTTTTCCAGCATGTAGTAGACTTGGTTCTCAAGCCCTTTGAAGCTGAGCGTCGGACCGTGTTCGTTGCCTTCGCTGGTGTGATTGAAGACGACATCCAAAATCACTTCGATGCCGGCTTCGTGCAAAGCCTTCACCATCTGTTTGAACTCATTCACTTGAGCCCCCGGCCGATCGCTGGCCGAGTATCCTCGATGCGGTGCGAAAAAGGCGAGCGGATCGTAGCCCCAGTAGTTGGGACGCTCAAGCACTTTACCGCTGACGTCGCGGATCGGGAATTCGTGAACCGGCATTAGCTCGACCGCGGTCACGCCCAGCGATTGCAAGTACGGAATCTTGTCGATCACTCCTAGGTAAGAGCCCGGATACTCGACGCCGCTGGAATCATGTTTCGTAAAACCTTTGACGTGCATCTCATAGATGATGGTCTCGGACAGGTCACGGTTCAGGTGCCGATCGCCGGCCCAATCAAAGTAGTCATCCACCACAACGCACTTGGGCGGACGAATGATACCGTCGGCCGAGTCTTGAAACTCCCCTGCGAGCGCTTTTGCATAGGGATCGATTAACCGGGCGTTGGAGTCAAACCGCATGCCACGATTTGGGTCATTTGGACCGGATGCCTGAAAGTGATACAACTGGCCTGCGTCTACCGATGGGACGAAGATGCTCCAGATGTCGCCCCAGCGATGTTTTTTCGGATCGAAGTTGAGCACCTCGACCGGATCCATGTCATCCACTTCGTTGTAAAGCAGCAGGCGCATCTCGGTGGCGCTGCGGCTAAAGATCACGAACTGGACGCCGCCGTCACGAATCACCGCTCCGTAGGGAAGGCTATGAGTAAATTGCAGGTCAAGTTGAGAGTGAGGCATGGACTTTAACATGTTGAAACTCTAGACGGCGATTCAGTTGGGGCGTGGTTCCGGCTGCAACTGCGGTAGCAACCATAGCTGGCGGAACAATCTTCATCCGATGTTTTAACGCCAAGTCTTTACAAAAATATAGCCGACGCACGCAGCGGTTTTCGTAAGGAATTCGTTTTCGCACCTTTCAAACGGGCGCACCTGATTTATCGACTCGCTACTACGCCGTAGGTTCCAAATTGAGGCGATTTGGCCCACACTAATCGGTCAAACCCTCAAAGGCAACAAATGCGGATTTTTGTTGCCCCACACACCTTATCGGAACAATTCTATCGGTGTACCGAAGGAGCAGCCGAGCCGGCCGAGCGGTCGATTTCGACGCAGCGAATGATAAACATCGCGAACGATTCAGTCGGATTTCCCTAATTCGCGACCAAGGGCTGGGAAAGATGACCAAACCAGTGATCTGCGCGTCCGGTTGCCCAAGAAGGGGGATTGGATGAAACTGGTCCCCGCGGTCAAAATTTTCGCACACTCATGGTCATTTTTCACACACAATTTCAGCGCGGTATTAAAACGAAATGGCAGGCGTTTCCTATAAAGACTCGGGCGTTGATCTGGACGTTTACAATGAGGCCATGAAGCGATTGCCTCACCTGATGCATCGTACATTCTCGCCTCGCGTCCAGCAGTTGGATGGAGGATTTGCCGGGCTGTTCCAATTGGATTTTGGCAGCCAATTATTTCGCCGCAACTACGAAAACCCAACGATGGTTGCCTGCACCGATGGCGTGGGCACCAAACTGAAACTGGCTCAGATGATCGATCGCCATGACACGGTCGGAATCGATCTGGTCGCCATGTGCGTCAACGATGCAATCTGCTGCGGAGCAGAGCCGCTGTTCTTTTTGGATTACATCGCGATGTCGCACGACGATCCGGTGCGGCTTGAGCAAATCGTGCGAGGCATCAGCGACGGCTGTTTACAAGCTGACTGCGCGTTGCTGGGTGGCGAAACCGCGATCATGCCCGATCTTTACTCGCGCGGTGACTATGACCTTGCTGGCTTTCATGTTGGCGTGGTTGAGAAAAAACAGCTGATCGACGGAAAACAGATTGCGGCAGGCGACATTGTGCTGGGAATTGATTCGTCCGGCATCCACTCCAACGGCTTCAGCCTCGTTCGCAAGATCGTGTTTGATGTAGCGGGAAAGAGTGCCGACGACCTCGTTGGCGAAACCGAACGATCGGTTGCAGACACGCTGATCGAGCCAACCGTGATTTATACCCGAGCAATGCGGAAGGTTTTGTCACATTACAAAGTTAAGAACGTCGTCCACGGGATCGCTCATATTACCGGTGGTGGACTTGCCGAAAACATCGATCGCATCACGCCCACCGGTCTGCAAATCGACATCGACGCGAACACTTGGCAGCGTCCGGCCGTTTTCGACTGGCTGCAAGGCTTGGGGCAAGTGGAAACGGATGAAATGTATCGCGTCTTCAACATGGGCATCGGCATCGCGATGATCGTCAGCCCGTACTACGCGGACAAGATCTGCCGAACGCTGACAGCCGAGGGGCATCCCTGTCGCCCGATTGGTGAAGTGAAAGCTGCCGCCGACGCGACAACAAAATCGGTCACGGTCCACAATCGATAGCGGCCCAAACCGGCTGACCGTTGATAAAGAGCGCGTTACAAAAACCGACGCTATCGCAGTTTCGTCTCGTTGGCTTGAGACTGTCCGTTTGCCTGATCGGTTTCCTGCTGAGGAGCGATTCGATCGAGCGCCTGGAGAACGTCATTCGGGCTGATTAATTCCTCAAGCAAGATCGCTGGTTCTTCCGGGTAGTTGGCCGGGTAAACCAAGTACGTGGAAATCGTAAACCGGTCGGCTCGGGCGAGATCGGCCACCACATCCTCCGCCTCGTCCATGTCGGTCATGTCCGCCGCCACCAAAACGACGCCCAGCTCAGCCAGTTTTGATTTGACGAACTCGTTGCTGAAAACTCGTTTTTCGTTGACTTGGCAGGTCGGGCACCACTCAGCGGTATAGTCGACTAAGACAGCACGGTTTTCTTGTGACGTTTGGTACTCAACAATCCCCGGCGTCCATGCTCGAAACTCGCCATGGTCAACTGAGTAGTTCGCGTTTCCCGCGGCACTCAGTGCCATCCAGCCTCCAACCATGGCAATCAAAAGTGGCAACGTCATCCCCCAAAGGTAACGAGTCTTTGCCGCAAAATGCAGCTGAGTCCAGTGACCGTAAAAATAAGCGGCCATTCCGATCACGACCAACGCCATCAGCAACCACGAAAGGCCCTCGACGCCCGTTTGGCCTCCGAAAGTTTTCATGAACCATGCGACTGCTGCAAAAATCAGGAACGCCATCGTGACCTTGAACGTTTCCATCCACGCTCCCGGTTTTGGCAACGCGTTAATCAGCGAAGGTGACATGGACAGAACAAGATATGGAAGCGCTATCCCCAACGCCAAGACGGTGAACAACAACATCGCCACGGCAGGTGGTTGAGCCAACGTGTAGCCCATCGCGGCACCTAGAAACGGCCCCGAGCAAGGAGTCGCAATCAACGTGGTCAACACGCCTGAAAGGAACGAGGCCCCGTAGCCCTTCTTGTTTTGTACGGTTCCTCCCAGTCGAGTCATCGAGGTTCCAAATTCGAAGACGCCCGCCATGTTCAGTCCCATCAGGAAAAGCAACACGATGATGCCGACCACAAAGTACGGGCTGCCCATTTGCTGGCCCCAGTTGACGTTCTGGCCCAGCGAAAGCTTTACAAACAAAATGAATCCCGCCAGAGCCCACATCGACACCACGAGGCCCGCAGTAAACGCGAGGCCATGCAGCCGAATTTTCTTCGGATCACTACCCGCTTGCTGAACAAAGCCCATCACTTTAATTCCCAACACCGGGAACACACACGGCATCAAGTTCAAGAGGAAGCCACCCACGAACGCACCAAAAAGCGCAGTCAGCAGTGTCGTTTCTCCTTTTTCGTGCAGCGGAACGTAATTAATTTTCGCTTTGGCGTTGTAGAGCTTGGCCATCTGAGCGATGTCTTCGGGCGAATCACGAGGCTCGATGATTTTCGCGGTGACCACTTTCTCGGCAGCTCGTTTTTCTGCTGCCATCGCCTTGCCGGCTGCCGATTCCATCGCTTTGATTGCAGGCGGCTGTTGCAATTCTCCACCGTACTTGGCGGTTGCATTGACGGTCTTTGGTGGTAGACATGACTTCTCGCACGCTTGGTAGAAAAACGCGACCGGGATCGACAAATCCTTGGGCGAGGAGCCCTTTGAAAATCGAAGGGGTGCTGTCCACGTTACCGTGCCGGTGTGCTCCTGCCGAGGCACATCGAGCACCCCGTCATCGACTTCGTGTGGCTTTTGGTCAGGCTCAAAATTCCCCGCGAGAGTAGCCGCAGTCGTTTTCCCCAGCGAGATCTTGGTCGCGATGGGGCCTCCTGTCTGCGTCACCGAGTTGATGTGCCAATCATCGGCAATTTGTGCGGTCACCTGAATGAGCCCAGTCCGTGATTCCGGATGAACTTTAAACTCAGCTTTTACCGCGACGGGATTATTGACATCGGCTGACGAAAAAGGACTTGCCCCGCCCAGTGATCGACTCAGGCCGGAACCCTTGGTCGACTTGCCGAACTTGGAAAGCTGAGCGTTCGCATCGCCGGCAAGCAGCGATAGAAACGTCAGGACGGAGAATCCAATGAGTAATAAAATGGAACGTCGAATAGCCATGGTCGTCACGGTATGTGCGAAACAAAAATTTCGGTCGAGATTGATCCGTCGATTATATCGGTGCTGAATTGACGCATCCATGCCGAGTTCCCTTACACACGGAATGCTGGCAAGGATGATCGGGCCGGGGTGGCGAGTCCGCGGCCTAGCGGCGTGTTGATCCAATCGAAGTCGTCCGTCGCGTCGAGGCTGTGATTTTATGGAAACATAACCCAATAATACCAGCCGTTTGGGCGTTAGCCGCGGACGATGGTGGTTCGTCCGTGGCTAGCGCCAAAACGGCTAGAAAAATCACAACCTCGTCGCGAAAGTAACGCCCGTTACGCTTCTTTCGCGGTGAGGCTATAAATTTTAATAAAATGCCCGCTCAGGATCAGCCGTTTTGTCGATTGCCACGGTTAATGGCGGCTCAACCGTGGCTAGGGCCAAAACGGCTAATTAATTTGCCGCCTCGGAGAGAAAGGCGACTGTGCTGTCGCCAGACTGGTTCAATTGCCTTGGCGGCGATTAACGCAAACTTGCAGAGCCCGCTGCGTTTGTCGCCTCGACGGATCTGCCGAAGAATCCGCCAAACTCTGCTTGGACTCGCTTGTCACGAATTGGCATGCACACGCCGCCGGCTGAGCAAACTTGGCCGTTGAGAATAATCTCCGGTTGCGCTTCACTTACTGCTTCGACAGAACTGAATTTGACAGGAGCGAAAAACTGAATTTTCCCTTTATGTTTTTCAACTCGCTGACTAAAAACTGGATCGTTTTCGATGACCTCGGCCGGGCGGTCCGGGTTAAATTTTCCATCTATGATAAATCCATCCGATGGAACGACCTTAATTTTGGTTGGATTAATCGCTCCCGTCTGATTGAGCGAATACATGTAGCTTTCAGGCGGAAGCTCAACTTGGACGACTAGGTAGCCACTGGTTGTACCTTCCATCAAGTGGAATCGCGAAGACACTTTGTATGGCTTCGCTTGCGCGGCAACTTGACCGGTCAAGTCGGCCATCTTACGACTGAGAGACGAATCAACGCCCTTCAACTGAGCCGAACAGTCGGCGTTGAAAAAAATCATGACTGCCGCGGCCGAAAGCAAAGCCAAACGGTACGAAAATACAATGCGTAAGAGTCGCATGGGATCATCCTTGATCGAAAGAGTTGCCAAAAAATTCCGAGACCATCAGTCACCTCCTGTGACTCAAAAGATCGCGTCGTCGGGACGGTAGCAGGATTAGCTCAAGCCTTTCAACGGCAATTCATCAGCAATCAAACTGCATGCGTCCAAACTGGTGTCTCAACACACCAATCAATCCGGCAACCAACCTTAGGCAAGTGGCAGAATATAACCCACCGGCAAATTAAGGAAATCCTTCGAGGCTTCGGCCTATTTAGCGGTTGGTTTTAACTTGCCTTCTGCCTTAGACTCCATGCGGAACGGGAAACGAGTTAGAATGCTGGCAGCGAAATGGCTTTATGCCTTTTCAAACCACAGTAAACCGATCCCGACCCCGACCCCCAAGCGGCCAACATGATTTTAATGATAACTCAGGACCTGATGATGTCGTCCACGGTCAGTTCGGTCGCCAAAACGATGGATGAACCCCTGAAAACTGCGAATTCAGTGGCCGCTGCTGAAAGGTTAATTCAAACGGACCAGCCGAGGCTACTGCTGGTTGACTTGCAAACCCCAAACCTGCAAACCACCGAAATTGCCTTGCTTTTGCAGTCTATTGC
This sequence comes from uncultured Pirellulaceae bacterium, assembly GCA_937929805.1. Taxonomy (GTDB): domain Bacteria; phylum Planctomycetota; class Planctomycetia; order Pirellulales; family Pirellulaceae; genus Mariniblastus. The sequence continues at coordinate 129,523 of CALFUT010000034.1, read as the reverse complement.
CGCCGCCGGTGGAGCCAGATCGGTCGCCTACGCCCAGCACGTCAACAAAGATTTACTCGACGAGGCACGCGGCGCTGGGTTCGATCAGATTCTGACCCGAGGCCAAATGCACAACAACGTGGCGGATGTCTTGAGACACGACTAGACACAGGAAGGGACCTCTCATCGGGCAGTGCGTCGGTAGTTCTTGATGGCACTCGGCCAATGAGAAGATGATCACCGAAGTGATGGAGTACCGAATACCTTGGAACAAGATTGGCATGGACCTCCTGATGCTCACATCCAAATCGCTTATTCTCTCTTGGTGATCGCCAAAAATGTTTCGGCTGCCAAAAGCTGATGCTCATACCGCCACAATGACGATGCCCAAACGATTGGCAGCTTCGATCGTCGATTGCTGATCCAATAGGATCGTTTTATCGGCCTCAATCGCCAACACGCTGCCTCCCGCGGCGTGAATGGATTCAATGGTTCCAACGCCGACGGTGGGCACGTCAAAACGCATGTCTTGATCCGGCTTGGCCATTTTGACGACCGTGAATCCACCGTCACCGCACAAACCGGAAACCCGCCGGATGCACGCGTCGGTACCTTCGATTGCCTCCACAGCAACAACCGCTTGATTCTTGACGACCACGCTCTGGCCAATGTCCAACCGCCCCATCTCTCGCGCGATCTGTTGCCCGAATTCGATATCTTTTTGCTCAGCAGCAGAAGGCCCGACGTTGGTAAGTGTTCCCTTCTTCACAAGTAACTCCGGCGCAAAGTCGGTCGCGGCAGCAAGCTCAACACCGCCCGCAGAAAAAAGTCGAGTCACGGTCAACAACAATGTATCGTCTCGGCAATCGGCCGTTCGCGTGATAAAGCTGGGATAAAAATGTCGCCAGAAAGTCAGGTCAGGCAGATGCCGAAACCACTGAGACCGCTGGTACAGCACCGTCTTGAAAATTTTGCCGGCCATCGTCGCATGCTCAACTCCGTAGCGGCGAAAGTATCGCACGTGAGCGCCCATGCGTCCCATGCCGAACACGCGAAAATCATCACAAATGTCGGCCAACTGAGGATCCGCATGATCCAACACGCCAATGCAGTAGACCTCAAAGCCTTGTTGCTTCAAATTCTTCGCAACATGAACCGGAAAGTCACCCCACCCGGCGATCAAACCGATCTTCTGGGAATTTTTCGAACTGGAAAATGTTCTTGATGCGTGTTGAGAAATCTGAATCATGCGAGTGACTCACGCGACTTTTTTCAAAGAGTTCACGCCCACTTCATCTTCGGTCATTTTGCGTAAGATCGATTGCAGCTCTTCCACCTGAGCCGTCAACGATCGAAACTCTTTTCGCATCGCGGGCAGCTTGGCCTGATGAGCCAATATCTGCATGGTCTCCCGAGCCGGACGCGCCGGAATGCCAAACACGTGTTTGCCATCAGAAACATTTTGCATCAACCCCGACTTCGCTCCAATCGAAACATTGGATCCAACGTCCAAGTGATCGCCCAGCCCCACCTGGCCGCCCATCACCGTGTTGTCCCCTGTTGTGCAGCTGCCTGCGATGCCAACTTGAGAACACAATAGGTTGTTGCGGCCGATCTGGCAGTTGTGGCCGATCATGACCAAGTTGTCGATCTTGGTTCCGTCCCCGATAGTGGTTGAATCGTAGGTTCCACGGTCAATCGTTGTGTTGGCTCCCAGTTCCACGTCGTTGCCCAACACCACGTTGCCCAGCTGGGCCGACAATCGATGCTGGCCATTGGTTGACTTGTAACCAAAACCGTACGCCCCCACGACGACTCCGGCATGAAGGATACAGCGATCACCGATTTGAGTGTTTTCGTAAATCGTCGCGTTCGGAAAAATTTGCGTATCGTTTCCGATTTCACAGTTTTCCATGATCGTCACGTTCGCGTGAACCACGGATCCCGCAGCGATCTTCACGCCACCCATAATGACCGCACCGGGATAGACGACAACGTCTTCGGCCAGCTGGGCAGTCGGATACACGGTTGCCTGATCGCTGACTCCTTGAGCGTCGCGGTGGATGGGTGATTTGAAGGTCTCGGCAATCGTGACGAAAGCCGCTTCGGGATTCTCGGCGACAATCGCCGGCTTGGTGAAACCAACTTCACGTAGCAAGGGCTCGGACGTTACCACGGCCAAGCCTTCGCTGTTCATGAACTGTTCCAACGCCGCAGCCGAGGTCGCGAAGGTCACATCCGAATCGCCCGCTCTTGATATGGACGCAGCGCCAGCGACAACGGGATCGTCTTTGCAGACAATCGTTCCGTTCACTAGTTTCGCAAGTTCGCTCAGTCGCCGGGTCACTCAGGCATCCTTTCCTGACGGGTGTACATTGGCGTCCCATTCGTTCGAAACACACCCAATCGCCGATCCATCGCGATCAATTTGTGCTAGCAGGTTGGAAAGACAAACTTTTCAACCACAACGTTCGAACCAACGGTTCTTCCATCCGTACCTTCTACGCCAATCCGGAAACCGGGCAAATAGCGATCTGAATGATTCCGAGAAAAATGTTCCGAATTGGAAAGTTTGCCTCAAGAACGCAAGCACCCATGCAATCAAGATTGCCACTCAAAAACAACAAGCAACCTACTCAAACTGACTAAGATCCAGCCATTGATTTTCCGCATCGGAAAGCTCTTGAACTAGCTTGGTGACCTGTTCGTGCAATTCGACGGCCTTTTCCGGATCCGTTTCAGTCAACAATTGCTCGTTGATTGCCTTCTTCTGATCGTCCAGACGAGCGATATTTCTTTCCAAAGCCTGAAGCTGCTTGCGACGTCGCTTATGGTCTTGCTGACTGGCGATCCGTTCTTCCTTGGTCATTTCCTTTCGAGCAGCTTTGCCCGAAGTCTTCTGACGATCTGATTTACCCGCAGAAGTATCTCGGTTCCCTTCCTCAATCTCCTGATTCATCGCATACAGATAAGCGTCGTAGTCCCCCAAGTAATTCTTCGCACTGCCATCGCGGACCTCAATGATGTTGGTCGCAATTCGCTTCATGAAGTGACGATCGTGGCTGGTAAAGATCACCGTCCCGCGATACCTCAACAATGCCTCGGCCAGCGCCTCGACGGTTTCGACGTCCAAGTGGTTGCCCGGTTCATCCAGCACCAAAATGTTGTAACTACCCAGCAGCAACCCAGCCATGCACAGCCGAGCACGTTCGCCACCGGACAGCACGCCAATCTTTTTCTTGACATGGTCATCGCGAAACAGCAGCGAACCGGCCACGGCCAGAATCTGCTGATCGGTCGTGCCTTTTTCAGCCTTGTATTCCAAGTATTCAAGCACCGTGTCACGCTCATCCAGCGTCGTGTAGACATGCTGAGCGTACACGCCGACTTCGCTGGCATGGCCCCACCGTACACTTCCTTCGATCGGATCAAGCGACCCGGTCAACGAACGCAGCAGGGTCGTTTTCCCCTGCCCGTTGTCACCAACGATCGCCGCGCGTTGCTGGTGCTCGATCTCCAAAGTGATATCCGTCGCCACGGTGTGATCGGGATAGCCAATGCTCAAACCCTCGCATCTCACCACCGCGCCTTGCCGAGGCTGAACGACCGGAGCCTGAATGTAGGCCGTTTTTTCGTCGACGGCGATTTCGTTCAGCTTCAGCCGATCCAACTGCTTCTGCTTAGATCGAGCCTGCGACGCGGTGTTCGCGTTGGCTCGGTTGGAGTTAATGAACTTTTCTAGTTGCTTCGCTTTGGCCAGTGTCGAAGCATTTTCTCGAACGGCCTGCTCTCGCTGTTCGGCTTGGTATTCAAGGAACTTTCCAATCTTGCCGGGATACATCGTCAACTTGCCACGGGAAAGATCGAGCGTATGATCGCAAGTCGCCGTTAGGAACGTTCGGTCGTGCGAGACAATCAGACACGCCTGGCGAAAACTTTTCAGAAATGTTTCCAACAACATCTGAGTCCGCACGTCCAAGAAGTTGGTCGGCTCGTCCAGCAGCAACAAATTCGGCTCGTGCAGCAGCAACGCGGCCAGTTTGACGCGTGTTTGCCAACCGCCCGACAACGCACTGACCGGGCCAAATAGACAGTCGCCTTTCAATTCAAATTGACCAGCGACTTCGCCACACTTCCAATCGGGCTGATCGCTGTCTCGCATCAGAAAGTCCATCGCGGACTCGCCTTCAACAAACGGGTCATGCTGTCGCAAGTATCCAACTTGCAAACGCGGATGCCGAATGACTTCCCCGCTGTCCAGCTCTTCATCGCCCAGCAGAACTTTCAGCAAAGTCGACTTTCCTGCCCCATTGCGACCAACGAAGCCAACTTTTACATCATCGGTAATCGTGGCCTCGGCCCCGTCAAGCAGAATCTGATCGCCATAACTTTTGAACGCTTTTTGAACTTGAAGAAGAACAGCCATGTCAGAATGCAGAATCGGGAATGTGGAGTGCGGAATTAGGTTGGGATCAGAACTTAGATCTAGACGTTAAATCATTAAATCAAAAACCGATGACTCACGGACCCGCTCTAAACTTTCGAATCGCCTGAGGGATTTTGGTCTGGAATTGGACCGGTTGCTCGGTGATCGGATGGAAAAAACTCAGCAAGTGGCAATGCATCGCCAGCCGCCGCTTTTTCCACCGATCGTGGACCGCTTTCTTACGGCCGTACCGTTTGTCACCCAAGACCGGGTGGCCAGCTTCGGCGAAATGGACACGCAGCTGGTGTCGACGAGCCGTTTGCAGTTGCACTTCAACGACGGCGGTTTCTTCTTGCTGCTTGAGCAATTTATACCGAGTGATCGCGTGCTTGCCGCCACCGCTTTTCCCTTCCTGCATCGAAAAGCTATCTAGATTGTCGCGTGTCCCCAGCCATGACTCGAACTTGCCTTCTTCCGCCTCCAGCGTTCCCATCACGACGGCAATGCAACTGCGGTTGGGCGTCTGTTCGCGGAACTGCTTGGTCAATGCCGTCGACGCTTCGGTGGTCTTGGCCAACACCATCAGCCCGCTGGCACCACGTTCCATCCGATGGACCAACCCCGCCGTCGCATTCTTGTGCTTGCGAGAAAGATAATTTGACACTCGGTCAATCAACGTGTTCTGATCGTCGGCCGTGGAAGGCGTCACCAGCACGCCCGGCTCCTTGTTCACCACGACGATGTCATCGTCCTCGAACACAATTTTGAATGCGTTGTCTTCCCATATCTTGGGCTTTTGTTTGTAGCCCTGATGAGGATCAAATTTGACTCCAACCACATCCCCCGCCGCGACTCGCACGGACGTTTCACCACAAACGACGTCGTTGACGGTGACGCAGTCGTGATCGAACAGGCCACACAATTTGCTTCGGGAAAGCCCCGTCAAATCGCGCACGACCAGATCGACTCGCCCCGCTTGGGCATCGGTAACGGTATGAGAGTGGGTTGTGATCGGCATGTTTCAGGATACAGCTTTCATCTTTTTCGGGAGGGCGAGGCTCCGTCCGAGCCACATCCTTTCGTTCAATCGTTACATTCGATCGGGGCGGACGGAGCCTTCCCCTCCCGCGTTCGAAGACGAGTTTGATTAGGGTGCGATCACTTTTCTACTCTTTGACCAACCTAAACCGTCCGTGGTCGGCGACCAAAAACGCAGCGGCATAGTATAACCGAGCAGCCGAGACGACCTTCTGAAAATTAATTTTGTCGATCGTGTCAGTGGGCTCGTGATAATCGGGATGAAACCCGCCAAACAGGAACGAAACAGGGACGCCTTTTGCATAAAAGTTGTACTGATCGCTGCGGTCAAAAATACTCTCTTCGTCGTACTCGAACCGAAAGCCAACGTACCGATTCGCATCCTGAATCAACTGGTGCAACTGGGTTCTTCCCTTTCGGCTGCCGATCAAGTGGATACTGTCCACATTGTCGGTCGCTCGCTCGGATGCCGATTCCTCGTTCCGTCCGACCATGTCAATGTTCAACATGCTGGTCATATTCTGCAGCGGCAACACCGGATGATTGCAGTAATATTTCGACCCGATCAACCCAATTTCCTCCGCGGCGAACCACATGAATAACACGCTTCGCTTAGGTCGCACGCCGTTAACCGTCATCGCCCTCGCCACACTTAGCAATGCCGTTGAACCTGAACCATTATCATCCGCTCCCGGAAAAACAAAACCGGCCTTCACACCCAGATGATCCAGATGAGCCCCCATCACGATATATTCGTGCTGCAAATTTGGATCGGAACCCGGCAACCAACCCACCACATTTGGCACCGTCGTGCTTTGCTCAACGACTCGCATCTGAATCGTCAATGACTGATTGGTCGGTTGAATGAACGTCCGCCCGTCCGCACGAGCTTTCATCACTTCCGGCTTGACTCCCAACCGGCCGAACATCGCCTCGGCCGCTTCACGCCGAATCGTTCCGGAAACGCTGGTCGATCGAGTCGCCCGACCGTATTGCACAAGTTGAGAAATCGACTCGGGCACGCCATCAATAATTCGAATCGCGGCTGCGGGTCTTTTTTTGGCGATCGTTACTGGAGCCGACGTCGCACCCGATTCGTCGGCCACGTAAAAAACTAGTTTGTCTCGCAGGCTCAACTCAGCCGGTAAGTTTTTACTGTCTCGCCCGAACACCAACAGAACCGCTTCACCCACGACTTGGCCGCGATCGGTGTATCGCTCAAACCCTAAATTTCCCGGACCCGGCACCTGAAACCCTCGGCCCAAAATTCGACATTGCTCGATCATGGGGACCCGGCGAGTCATCGGCAGGTTCTGAAAATAAGTGCCGCTGTCACCTTTCGGTTCGATGCCGAACTCATCCAATTTACCGGCCACAAACTTCGCGGCGTTCGAATAGCCTGACTGGCCCGTGCCACGACCTCTCATCTGAGGCCCCGCGATCTCAGACAGCCATTCCTTGGCCTGCGTCCCGTTGATTGAGTCGAATCCAGTCTTCCATTCACTCGGCACTGGCTGTGCGCCCGCGTATTGAGCAACTGAGATACGACACGCAAACACGATCGAGCAAGCGAGAATGATCGCCACGGTGAAAATCTTGTTTTTGCTGACGATGCGACTCACTGCGTTCTGTGCCCTGTAAACTGTACTCTTTTAACTTCGCTCAAACATTAAACAGGAAGTGACAAATGTCTCCGTCCTGAACGACGTAGCTTTTCCCCTCGGTCCGCAGCTTCCCGTTCTGCCGGATCGCGGCTTCAGTTTCATGAGCCTCCAGATCGTCCAACGAGTAGACCTCGACTCGAATAAACCCACGCTCGAAATCGGTATGGATCACACCCGCCGCTTCGGGACCCGTTGCACCTTCTTTGATCGTCCACGCCCGGACTTCTTTCTCTCCGGCGGTAAAGTAGCTTTGCAACCCCAGCGTTGCATATGCTTCGCGAGCCAGCACGGACAACGCAGGCTCAGTCAGCCCGACCGCCTCAAGCATTTCTGCACGATCTTCCGGTTCAAGTTCCGCAATCTCCGATTCAATTTTGGCACAAACCGCAACCACGCCCGCTCCGACCTTTTCGGCATGTTCGCGGACTTTTTGCACGAGCGGATCCTTGCCCTCCAAGTCGTCCTCGGAAACGTTCGCCACGTACAGGATCGGCTTGGCTGTTAGCAAGCCGTAACTATGGATCGACTTCGCTTCGGGCTCGGTCAGTTCCAGATTGCGAAGCGGCGTTTCGGTTTCCAAATGAGCCAAACATTTCTCGATCGCTGAGACTCGCAGGATCGCTTCCTTGTCGCCCGAACGAGCGGACTTGGCGGCCTTCGTCTTGGCATTCTGCAGCGTTTCCAAATCGGCCAGCATCAACTCCATCTCGATAATCTCGATGTCCGAGATCGGATCGACGGCACCGCTAACGTGGATCACGTCATCATCTTCAAAGCAACGCACGACTTGCAGGATTGCGTCGACTTGGCGAATGTGGCTAAGGAACTTATTGCCCAGCCCCTCGCCTTCGCTGGCTCCTTTGACGATGCCCGCGATATCCACCAGCTTCAACGCGGCCGGAATCACTTTCTGAGGCGTGATGTATTTGGTGATTCGCTCCAGTCGATCATCCGGCACACTGACCACCCCTTCGTTTGGCTCGATCGTGCAAAACGGATAGTTCGCGCTGGCGGCCGACTTGGAACAAGTCAACGCATTAAAAAGAGTACTCTTGCCCACGTTGGGCAGTCCGACGATCCCGGCTTCCATGTGCCGCAGTCCCTATCAAAAACGGATGGGCGATTCGCCGAGACATGCTCACCGTTCGCCCGAAATACAAAACGCGATATGGTAACGAGCAGACGCTGTTTAAACCAGAACCAGACCATCGAGACACGTCTGGCAAGTTGCAAATGGTGCAAAACCGGCTTGTTCAGCGGAGTGCAGCGTCGCTTTGAAAGTTCTTGCTTTGAGAAATCGCTGCCAGAAACACCGTCACTTCATACGCGGTTTTGATTCCGGATGTTTGATAGAAAGACCCCAACCGGTAGTTTTGCATTTGCGTTTACTGGCATTTTCAAAAATCACTCGCAAAGACATCGTCCCGAAGTTCATGAGCACCCGCCAATGCCAGCCCGGGAGATTCGAGCGACGAAGTCATCAACGTCGTTTCACGGATCGTTTCATCCTGAACGCCGGCATCACCCAAGGCTACCAACGGACTATCAAACACAACCGTCACTGGGCTACGGCTGGGAACTGAAGCCACCGATGATCGAGCTGTGGCCATCATCGGACGAACATCTCGATTCAAGTTACCGACCAGCACAAAGGCATCGCCCAACACATCGACGACTCCATCGCCGTTGAAGTTGCCGTCAGCCCACGCAAGTTCGGTTGTCGAACCTAAATTCCCAACCAGTGCAAACGCATCGTTCAGCACATCGACGACGCCGTCCTGATTCGTATCGCCCGGGATGGCGACGTAGTGCTGACCGATGAAGTTGTCGCCCGTTGTTCCATCAACATTGCCATCCAGAGCCAGTCCTTCGTACGTGATCGACGCACTATCCAACTGAAACGAATAGAATGCCCGATCCAGCGGATCGAGCGTGCTGAAATCCCAAGTGGCCGTGTTCGCCGAAGCATCATAAACAAATCCAACTCCGGCGAGATCAACGGCGGTACCGGCCAGTGAATCATTGATCAGAGAAAGATCATTGGCGGCAACGGTCACATCGGAATCGAACACGATGGTCAAAGTGCTCCAAAGATCGGGCCGAGCCAGATCGCCGCCTTCGTCAATCGTTGCCGTCACGACGTACGGAGCGATCGCAGCCGCGTCAAAGTCGGACTCGACGGCCCCAAGATCAATTCTTCCGTTCTGAATTCGATCAAACCCGCTGCCGCGCTGATCCGTCAACAACGGAACACCATCCGCATCCACGGCAAACGTATCGCTGCCTGCATCGATCGCTGGACTGCCTGTCAGCAACGCATGAGTCAGCGTCGGTCCGCCATTATCGGCAAGCGGACCAAGCAACGCCGGTTGGTTCAAAATGTTGCGACTGCCGGTGCGCGCCGTAATTCCCGATCCCGTTGTATCCCCAATCAAACTGTGTTCGACAACCAAATTGCGGCCGATGGTTGCTGATCTCGATACATCGGGTGCCGAGTCGTCATCTGTATTCCCCGCAACGATCGAGTTGATGATGGAAAGATTGGAGTCTGATTCGATTCCACCTCCACCTTCGATTGCCGTGTTGTCGGTAACGGTGCTGTTCGTCAGCTCAATTCGAGTGCCAGAAAACGAAGCAAAAATTCCTCCACCATTGGTTGCGGTGTTTCCACTGATCGTGCTGTTCACGATTTGCCCATAGCCACCAATTTCCAATCCACCACCGCCAAAACCAGCAGCATTTCCCGTGATGCTGCTGTTGTTAATTGAAAGATAACCGTTAGACGTGATTCCACCACCCGACGCGGTTGCCTCATTGTCTCGTATGATCGTTCTAGTCAGCGATAATCTTCCGGCGTTATTCCAAATTCCCCCACCGCTGGAACCTTCATTATTGGCGATTAGGCTATCCTCAATGGAGATGTCCACCGATGCAGATGTAAAAATGGCTCCTCCGCTACTGCCTGCGGTGTTTCCGCTGATTGAGCTGTTGTTTTCAACCACGATGTTTCCACCCGCCGTACGCAGCCCACCACCAGCCGAGGCGGCAGTGTTGTCACTGATAGAACTGTTGTTCAGCAAAACACTTCCGGTAACGATTGCTCCCCCACCTTGCCCACGGTCGAAGCTGGAATTCTGGTCCAACGTACGATTTCCACTGATCGTGCTATTGGTCAGAGATAGAGCAAGCAGAGAAAAGCGGGCGCTGGCCGACACGCCCCCACCGTTTGAACGAACACCGCTGGTCCAGTTGCCGCTGATGACGCTATTAGTCAATGACAATACCGCCGTTAAGTCGAAGCTTTGGTGCCGGGCTGACACGCCTCCACCGTGCGAGTTAAAGCCGCTGGTGCTGTTACCTGTAACGCTACTGTTTTGCAATGCGACGAACTCGCCGCGTATCCCGCCGCCTTCCGCTCCATCACCACTGGTGCTGTTGCCACTGACGTTGCTGTCTATCAGCGTAAGCGTGCCCGATTCAGCAAAAATCCCTCCCCCGAAATCCGATCGCTGCGTCGTTCTTCCTCCGGTGATGGTCAACCTGGAAATCGTCAGTGTGCCGTCAGCTTCGCTTGAGGCATCCGAAAACCGGATCACTCGTGAGTTGTCATTCAGCAGATCAAGTGGTTCCGGAGGGAACTCGGTGAAACTGGCCGCGACGTCAGTGATAAACGTGCCGGGCACCGTGATGTCATCACCGGTGGCATCCCCCGTGATGACCACATCGGTCGCTGTCGAACCATCGATCGACGCCTCCTCGGTGATGACCAATTCCCCTTGAGTCAATCGGATCAGGCTGGCGGCACCGCCGGTGAAAACACTGCCGTCAAACGAGATCGTATCGGCTCCGACCGTGTTATTGCTGGCGGCGATCGCTTCACGCAAAGAAATCCCATCACCACCGTCGTTGGCGATTAGAGCGGAAATCGAGTTTGTATCCGCGTTGGTTAAGTCGGTTGCATTGCTGACTGTGACGGACGCCAGCATTTGTCGAGCCTCCAACTGTTGAAAGTCCAACGGGTTCCCTTGCCCCATACCAAGTCGAACTTTGGCACGCCGTAACATTTTTCTTTTGGCCTGCAAGACGGAATCTCCAGCAACAATTGATTTCGACAAATGATGGGTAACTCAAGCGAGTATTATGTCTAATTCCCAACCACAATCCAAACAAATTTTCAATTTTATTCTTGCAAATCATCTAACAATCGCCACACGTGCAACGCAGCTTACACGACGATCCCGACATACTCACTGCTCCGACACACGCCGTTTGGGCACAAGGGCAGGGCGGTCATCTTGAAGCACCGGCTCGGCCGTCGCGGACTCGCTGAGCGAACCAAACGTCGTCGCCCAAGCGTGACTAAATGCGGCTCCGTAAAACACGATCATGCCCGTCGCGTAAACCCAGATCAGCAACACGACCAACGATCCCGCTGCTCCATAAACTTCACTGGTCGACGAAAACCGCAAGTACAACTCGATCAAGTACCGGCTGCTCGCAATGATCGCCGCCGTCAACAAACCGGCTGGCCACACATCCCTCCATTGGATCTTGGCCGAAGGAAAGAACCAGAAAATGATCGCGAAGATCAATGGCATCAACAAGAAAGAAAGGCTGCGATCAGCCAAGTTCAGCCAGTAGGCCATCACGTCCCCGGAGAACATTGTGTTCAAATAAGTGATCGCGGAACTGAGCATCAACGTGCCGACCAGCAGAGCTCCCGCCAGCAAAACCATTCCGATTCCAATCAATCGCTTTTGCAACGAGAACAAAAATCCGGCGCGAGATTCATACGGCACATGCCAGATATCGTTCAGCGTGTCGTACAACTGCGAAAACACACCCGACGCACCGAACAGCAAAATCAAAACACTGACCGTTCCCGCCAACAGCCCCGAGTTCGGTCGAGTCGCATTCTTAATCAAGCCGGCAACCGTGTCGGCCACCGAATCATTGGTCAGACTGCGAACTTGCTCAAGCAACTCCACCTGCGCGACTGCGTCATCGTAAAAGTAACCGGCCATCGCGATCGCAATCAGCAACAGCGGAGCCAGCGACAGCATCGTGTAGAAGGTCAAACCTGCCGCCATCCGCGGCGACTGAGCCTTACCCCAGATGATGGCGGACGATTTCAGAAGTGTCCAGATTTTGTAGATCATGAATGGGTCGGTGACGATAGTTTTCGTATGAGCCGACATTTTATCAGGAAATGAAATCCAACAAGAGAACGTTTTGACCATTATTTTGGTGCCAAGCCGAATCTTCGCGCACCAGCAAAATAAAATCCAATAAACACCCTTTTGCCACGAACAACGCCCCATGAAAAAGAACGAACCACAAAACGCACAAACTGACCCCGGCGCTGATAGCGTCTACCAGTACCTTATGTACGGCCTTTCGTTGCCCGAGCGAGCCATTCGCACGACAGCCGCAACCGTGGGCGGAGTCATTCACGAATCGGCCACGTTATTGGTCCCGCAAGCGTTTCGCGATTCCAAAACGTACAACGTCTTCGTACAGCAGATGATCGAGATGATGGCCAACGACGTCGGAGGCGTCGAACGCAAAACTTCCGGCCCAACTCCAGCATTGGAAACAACTCAAGGTTCAAACACCGTTCCGGACGAAGCAGACGGGATGACGCAAGAGTTTGTCGCTCGCAAAACGGTGGGCACGTTCGTCGACTTGGCCGGGCTTGCCACGCTGCACGTTTCTCCATTGACCGTGCTGGCGGTCGTGAGCGACGTTGCTTACGGAACCAAAACTTACTTGCACGAACTTTCCGAAGAATTAAAACGCGAAAGCGTGATCGACGAAAACTCGACCATCAACAGCGCCGGTGAACTGTTAGATGCGATCGCAAAAACGTCAGCTGAAACCGCAGATCATTTCGACAAACCTCCGATCAGCGTGCAAGGCCTGACCGAAACGATTCAACAAACCACCGAACAATTGTCCTCGATCGATCCGGCACTGATCCTGCCTCAGTCTGAAATTAATCGACTGTGGACCGACATGCAGTCGATGGCCGACCGAGAGGACGTGAACCTCTTCGAAATCTCCAGCGCGATGACGATGTACACGCTAGACAACGTCAACACCGTCACCAAAGGCGCGTTGACCACGGTCCGAGTCACCGGGCAGGTGTTGGATCGAGAAGTGCTTAACCACTATCGTCAGGGCTTGACCCAGATTCAGGAAAATGGCTTGTACTCAATGCTGGCGGAAACCAGCGAGCCGTACATCAAAGCGGTTTGGTTCAACTTCGCCGCCGATCGCCCAACTGTGACCGAAGACGTAGTGTCTGGAAAAATGGCTGGCCGAATTTGGGATGGATTTCGGCAATGGCGAACAAGATCAGCCGATAAACCGAAAGACTAACGGCATGGCGATGGTCATCCGATTGTTTACTTCAATGACAAATGAGAATTGGAAAATAACAAATGACAAATTTTTGAGCACTGTCAAATTAAGTGCGGACCCGTTGATTAGCGGGTGAACCTCTCAAACATTGCCGCTTCATTGTTTCCCATGGATGCTCTCAAACGACTTCGCGAAGCAGCGGCAGAAAAGCGTGGCGCTGCTATCAAACGTGCCAAGGACGAACACATTAAGACCGCCCGGAAGATTGCCGAGCTTGAGGAGGTACAAGTAAACCCCAGCGATGGCGGCAGGCAGCGCCGGCAATCGACTTGCTGCTAAGTTGTTAGAAGGGTTAAGATTAGGCTTTGCCGCAGGGAGTTCTGCACTGAGAAGAAATAACCAGGGATCCGCTAGTGTCTAGCTCCACGAAAACGGCTGTTTTTGATGAATCAACCCTTATAATAGATCCGGTTTACGGGGCCTGCGGAATTGATCATTTCATTGGAAACACTGTGCTTGACCCGTGTCAACAGCCGAACTAGGATCAATGATGAGCAGACATCCAGACCCTCATCTTCAGGCTGTCATCGAGTATGCCGTAAGCAAGGGCTGGAGAGTCAAGCTATCAAAGAAAGGGCATGCTTGGGGACGGCTTCTCTGCCCTCTCAACGAGCGAGAGGGATGTATCCATTCTGTGAACGGTACACCACGTAATCCGGTTGGCGACGCACGGCGATTGAAGAAAGCGATTGACAACTGTCCACATCAAGAAAACGAGAATGACGATGGCAATGAAGAACTTTGAGTTCTCAATAGTGTTTTGTGACAACGTCGAGTTAAACGAACAACTTGAGGACATCGTATATGGCGGATGCTGCGATGACGGTCAACTGAGTTCAGTCGACGGTCGAGTTATGTTGCTATTTGAGCGTAATGCAGAGTCAATTGTAGATGCAGTCTTTGAAGTTCTATCTGAACTTAAGGAATCTGGTCTTGCACGTCATATTCTGTGTGTTGATCCAAGTGATTTGGTTTCACAAATTCAAATTGGCAAGCGTCTCGGCAAAAAACGCCAGCAAATCCACCAATATGTAAACGGCCTTCGAGGTCCTAGTGGCTTTCCTAAGCCGATCAGATACACCGAAGAACGCAAGCCCGTTTGGGGGTGGGCAACTGTTCTAAATTGGTTCGTGAAATCGAATTTGATCGGTGTCAATTCTGACATTGCAAAGACTGCTGAAGAACTCTCGGTTATCAATGGATTCCTGACCAATTTCCATAACCGCAAAGAGTTCGGAAAGGCGTTTAACAACGTGGAAGTTAGGTTTCATGAAATTTTCTACGACACGCGTGGCGTCGAAGATAAATTCCGAGACATACCTAAGACGTTCCAATCACTCGGGGAAAAAATGGTGATTACTCCTAGCGATAAATTTTACAACCAAGTTTTAGGTGTCCCTCAACGCGACGAAATAAGTCCATATCTCGCTGGGTAATTCGTATCTATGACCGACGCTGAAAATGCTAAAAAGCCTGACCAAATGAAGCTGGCTCAAAAGGTCAGCAAGATTGTCGAAATATCGAGCGTAAACCTTAACGCCATTCATGCGGAAAAGAGCACGACTGAAGCATTCGAAAATGCTGACATCGGATTTCACGTTGAATCTGATTCGACGCGACTTGAGTCGCGCATTGCGGTTGAGATTGATTTCACGGTTCGAATTAGCAAAGAAGCTGGTGATGAACAGATTGCACTGATTGGGTGCAATCACACACTGGTTTATCAAGTCTCAGGCGATAGTACTACCGAAATAGATGATGAATGCGTTAAGGCATTTGGAAAGATCAATGGCCTGTACAACTGCTGGCCGTATATTCGAGAGATAATCCAAAGCACGCTTACAAGACTTGGCCTTCCTCCTTTTGCATTGCCGGTTCTAACCGCTAATCGAATCCTTGCAGTATACGAATCGCCTTCAGAAAACGATGAAGAATCAACTGAGTAATGGCTTCGGAAAAGAAATTTCCCTAAGCCTGCACCAGTGGGGAGAGTGCTAACTTTTGGAGTCAGTCGTCCGGCCAACAGCATTCCGAATTTGTCATTTCAAACTACTGCAACCCCAACGACTGCAAAAACCGAGTTTGCACTTCGGCGTATGCTTCAATCAATTCGGCCGGTGATGTCTCACCGCGACTGGAAACACGAATCGCCTCGCTGGTAACACGCACCTTGGCTGCCGAATCGGTCAACGCAATCTCGCACCACGTCACGTCTTTGTCGTAATCAATTTTGACCGTTTCCGGATCAGCTTCTTCGACGCAATCGACAATCGCCTCGACATCCAAACCGCCCGGCACCGCAACCTCAAGAATTGAAAACTCGCCTCCGAACACTTCCGCGAACGCTTCGCTGGCCAACAGTTCTGGGTCCGTCACACCCACAACACACCGCCGCCAAATAACTTTCCCCGGCTTGTTTTCATCCAGGCTAATGGCGACCTCGTAAACAAACCCGGGCGTTGTGATCACCCCCAATCCCTCGTCCGGTTCGGCCACTTGTAGTTGCTTTCGCTTGAGCCCAAACGCAGATCTCAGCGCGCCAAACTTTTCTTCCAAGTCGGCATCAAAATCCGCTTTTGCAAGCTGCACCACATAACGGACATCCCCCGGCCCGGCAGAATTTGGCACGCGGCCTCCTTTTGAGAAACCTTTAAGTTCCTTGATTGGGATCACCGACTCGCTGATCAGTCGCACTTCGTCTGAATCTGACATTTGATTGCCAAGGGGGAAAAGTTGCTCAATATTTTTATTTCAGTTGATTGATTGTCGGATTCTTCTCGAGATTATTCAACGGGCCAAACTGGCCGATGTGCGTTGAACACGGACTCACGTTTCGCTACGATCGGCAGTCCAACTGATTCACGATCTCGATCGCGGCTGAATGCATGACTCAACCAGAGACCCCCGACCCGAACGACGCAAGCAATGAATTGCCCAAAACCGATGGTGGCAACGAATCCACTCGTCGTGAATTTATGGCTGGTGCGGCGGCCAGCATGACTGCCGCTGGAGCAATGACTCCAAATGCGGCACGCAACGCAAACGATGTTGACGTTAGCCACTTGTTTCAGCCGGAAGACTATTGGTCGGACCGGATGAAGGCTCCAGAGGACGGCAAGAAATTCGGCTGGTTCATTGATACTCGCCGCTGCATCGGCTGCCACGGATGTGAAGTCGCCTGCAAAGCGGAGAACGATGTGCCGCTGGGCAGCTACATCCGGCAAACGTTTTACAAAGACGTGGGCGAGTATCCAAAAGTCGCCAGAATGTTCCTGCCGATGGCGTGCCAGCATTGTGAAGACGCGCCGTGCATCAAAGCCTGTCCGTGCGGGGCATTGCACAAGGGCGGAGGTGGCAGCGTCGTCATCGACTACGAAAAATGCTGTGGCCACGCGACCTGCGTCGACGTCTGCCCCTACGGAGCGATTTACATCGACCCGGTCGCCAACCAAGCGGTCAAATGCCACAACTGCTACCACCGTATCGACGAAGGCATGGACCCCGCATGTGCAACCACCTGCCCATCCGACGCGATTTACTTTGGCGACCTGAATGATCCCAACTCCAAAGTCTCTGTCGCGATGACAGCCGCGAAAGAGCAATCGCTGCCGCTGGTTCAGTTACGATCAGAAAAAGAAACAAAGCCACGGATGTGGTTTGCCGGCGACGGACCGACGGAGCTTGAACCACGTGTGCCACGCGAAGGCGAGTCGTACAACAACGACAGCTACAACATTTACAACTGGAAAGAAAAGCCGAACGAGTGATTACCGGTCGTTTTGACATTGGCCACCGATCGGCGACCGCGTTACTTGAATCTGCTCACGAATTTTACCGGATAAACAAATGAGATACCGCTAGATCCAACGACGGCCCCATCCGGGGCGGCTGGCATTCGTTCAATATTCTCGGGGCTGCCGCCCCGAGCTATCAAAGCCGGCCCCGTCCGGGGCGACATGTGCCAACGACGAAACGAGCATCACGGCTCCGGAGGAGTCCTCGTCGGTAGCTCGGGGCGTGAGCCCCGAGACACGAACAGCCCAAACATCACGCCCCGGATGGGGCCGTCGAACCCAACTACCAAATCCACTCGATATCACAACAACCTCAACTGTTGTTACGACTATGAACACAAACGTTTCCTCGCGCCGCCGCTTCCTGACCCTCGGTGCCGCTGTTCTTTCTGCGTCAGCCGCCGCCAATGTGGCGTCAGCGGATGAGAAAGAAAACGCGACCGATCTGCTGAAAAAGAAAAAGCGACCGCCTCAGGGCATCGACATGGAGAAGTGGAAGCGGCTCAAGGGCAAAGACTACCCGGCAGGCAGCGAAAACACGCCCGGCGTCTGCCAGCTTCCGGGGCCCAACGCCAAACGAAACTGGCCGGATCCTGACAAGTACAAAGGAACAAAAAAAGTCCCCGGCATGTGTCAACTGTGCAGCACTATCTGCGGCATCATTGGTCACGTCAAAGATGGTCGCATCATCAAGCTGGAAGGAAACCCGAACGATCCAAACAGTCGAGGCAAACTTTGCGCTCGCGGCCAAGCCGGATTGAACCACCAATATCACCCCGAACGCCTACTGTATCCGCTGCGCCGAATTGGCAAGCGTGGCGAAGGCAAGTGGAAACGCGTCTCGTGGGACGAAGCGTTGACCGAAATCGCTGACCGTCTGAAGGAGACTCGTGACTCGGGCCACCCGGAAAAATTTGCCTTCCACCAAGGCCGCCAACGATCAAAGGATGCGCTCAAGCGATTTCTTGACGCGTTTGGCACCAAAACCCAGCTTTCGCACCGCAGTTTGTGCAGCGGGAACCGTCGCGCGGCAAATTTGTCCTTCTTGTGGGAGAGCGATTGGGATCTGAATGACGTTGAAAACAGCAAGTACATTCTCAACTTCGGATCGAACGCCTTTGAGGCTCATCAGGGCCACATCCCGTTCGCCAATCGCATTCAAAACGGACGCTACAACAACGGCGCGAAGATGGTGACCTTCGACGTGCGACTGTCCAACACCGCCGGTGCCAGCGACGAGTGGTTCGCACCGTTTCCGGGGACCGACGGAGCCGTGGCACTTGCGATGTCCAACGCGATCCTGACGGCGGGGGCTTGCGATGAAAAATTCATCAACACATGGACCACCAGCAGCGTCGACGAACTGAAAGAGCACCTAAAAGACAACACGCCCGAGTGGGCCGAGAAAGTCTCTGGCGTTCCGGCGGCCGACATCCGCCGCATCGCGCTCGAGTTCGCCGCCGCTGCGCCTGCCGCCACGACGATGTGCAATCGAGGCAGTTCGGCTCACCTGAACGGGTTCTACAACGACCGCGCGATCCAGTTGTTGAACGCGATCGTCGGCAGTGTCGGCAAAAAGGGCGGCTGGTGCTGGTCGCCTTGGGGAGGACTCGATCCCGTCGTGAAAACCCCGCCCATGCCCGCCAAAGCCAAAACATGGAGCGTCCTCGAAGATCCACCCGAGTTCCCGTTGGCCAACGTTTGGCGTCGGATGCGAGTCGGCGAAATCATCTACTTGTACCTGCAGCAAGGTCGAGGCGAAATCGATGTCTACATGACGTACAACCTCGATTCGCCGCTGACGTGGCCCGAGGAAAGTCTGACCAAGGACGTGCTAAGCAACGAGGAATTGATCCCGTTCCATATTTGCATCAATCCGTTCTACAACGAAACGGCTCACTATGCCGACATCGTGCTTCCGTGGACAACTTACATGGAACGCTGGGATTTGGATGCAAGAGGAAGTTACAACTTGCGGCCGTACGTCGGCTTGCGGACCCCGATGGTTGAACCGCTTGGCGAAGCCCGTGACGTGCGGGACTTCTTCCCCGAACTGGCCCGGAAAATCGGTGGCGGCATGGAGAAAGCCTACGACTACGGTTCAACCGAAGATTTCATGCGAGAGTGGGCGTCCAGCGTTCCGGAAAATCCGGAAACAGGGAAGGGCGGTCTTGATCGCCTGTTGGACGAAGGGTTTTGGGAAGACACGTCCCGCGAGCCATTCTACGAACCGTTCAAGCAACCGCTTAGCGAAGAAGATATGGCCGGAGCCGTCGTCGACCCAGAAACGAATCAGATTTCCAAGGATGGGCTGGGCATCGGGATCATGATGGACGGCAAACCGATTCGCGGCTTCAAGACGCCCAGCCGCAAGTTCGAAATCCGCAGCGTGTTCCTCAGCCAGATCGGCATGAACGATGACTGCAGTGACTTGATCGCCGCCAGCGGCATGACCAAAACCAAGAACCGACCGGCTCAACATGACGGGCACGATCAGAAGATCGAAGAAATGCCGGTCTGGATGCAACCGGTTGAACACACGGGCTTGAACGACAACGAGCTGATCATGACCTCGTTCAAGTGGAACGTTCACAACCACGGCCGCACGATGAACTTGAAATGGTTGGCCGAAATCGTCCACACCAATCCGGCTTGGATGAATCCGCAAACCGCAGAAAAGATTGGGTTAAAAGACGGCGACTGGATCGAGCTAACATCCTATTTCTCGCAAATGCTGGAAGAGAAGATGCCAAACTTGCAGCACGGCAACCGTGACGCGACCGGCCGTATCGTGTCGGGAAAAATGCGAGTCCCCATCGTGACGATGCCTGGAATTCATCCTTCGGCGATCGCGATGAGTAACAGCTGTGGTCACTGGCAATACACCGACGTGGCCAAAGGCAAGAAAACGCCTCAAGAAGAACTGGTCGCCGCCGAGGGTGATCGCAGCTATCTAGCCGGCAGCGATCCGATCACATATCAAGACCCCGACTGGCAGCGCAACATGTGGTGGGAAGACGAATCGAATGGCGATCCTTCTGCGTGGAAGCAGAACACGGGCAACGGCTGGAACCAAAACCAGATCATGCCCATCGCGCCTGATCCGATCACGGGTCAGCAGGCTTTCCACAGCACAGTTGTGTCGGTCACCAAAGTTGGATGAGCAGTCAATCGAACGAATCCGGCTTCGTAAACAACAGATATCTAGAGAGCACTTCAAAACCTGCTGTAGAACGATTGCCTAAATCGTTTTTGCTTTTAAATGACAAAATTGGTACCACTGTGCTACTCCAAATTCGGGTTTTGAAAGTCGCTCTAGTCGCTCCGGCATGCCACTGATTGTCGAATGAAGTTGCAACTGAGACAATAACTTCGCGCCCATCGAAAACTCCCATGGCCGAGGCATGAATAAACCGCAACAGTTCCTCAAGGAACTCGACAAGAAACTCTGGACCGCTGCTGACAAGCTCCGATCCAACCTCGACGCGGCCGTCTACAAACATGCTGTCCTCGGATTGATCTTCCTGAAGTACGTCTCCGACGCCTTCGATATCCGCCAACAGGAGGTCGAATCCCTGCGCCGCGACAAGACCGACGACTACTACCTCGATCCCGCTGACTATGACGGCGACGAAGACACCGCGAAGATCGTCAGCACCTTTCATGCGTGGAAGCGTACTTCGTCCCCTCGCCCCCTTGGGGGAGAGGGTCAGGGTGAGGGGGAAGTTGGCTACGAGGACATCCCCGGCTTCTGCAAGAGCGCGACGTTGGACGAGATCGCCGAACATGGCTACGTGCTCACGCCCGGTCGCTACATCGGAGCCGAAGAGGTGGAAGACGACGGAGTTCCGTTTGCAGACAAGATGGCCACGCTCACCACCGAACTTGCCGACCAATTCGCCGAGTCCGCCAAGCTCGAAAAAGCCATCTGCCAAAACATGAAGGCATTGGGATTTGAGCTACCCGTCGGAGGCAAAAAATGACCGAAGACCTGCCAGCACCATCCGATCGAAACTTCCTGTTCTACGACACCGAAGATGGCACGACCCGCGTCCAGCTTTTGGTGGACGGACAAACGGTTTGGATGCCCCAGAAAGCGATTGCGGAGCTGTTTGAAACATCGGTTGCCAACATAAACACGCATATTCGCAATGTTTTGGACGATTCCGAGGTCGATGGTGATTCAGTTATTAAGGATTACTTAATAACTGCCGCAGACGGAAAAACCTACAAAACCAAGCACTACAACCTCGACATGATCCTCGCGATCGGCTACCGCGTCCGAAGCTCACGTGGAGTCCAATTTCGACGCTGGGCCACCCAAACACTGCGTGAGTATCTCGTCAAGGGTTTCGTACTCAACGATGACCGGCTCAAAGCCGCCGAGACAACATTCGGCAAAGACTACTTTGACGAACTGCTCGAACGCATCCGCGACATTCGAGCTTCCGAACGCCGGTTCTATCAAAAGATCACCGACATTTACGCGACCGCCGCCGACTACAACAAAGATGCGAAGGTTTCCCGTGAGTTTTTTGCGACCGTGCAAAATAAACTTGAGTGGGCGATCACTGGTATGACGGCCGCTGAGATCATCAAAGATCGAGCCGATGCAAACCAACCAAACATGGGATTGCAAACTTGGAAGAACTCGCCGACTGGGAAGATTCGTAAGACCGATGTGACAGTCGCCAAGAACTATCTGTCGCAGGAAGAGCTGAACGATCTAAACCGTATTGTGACAATGTATCTTGACTATGCGGAAGACCAAGCCAAGCGTAGGCAGCCAATGACGATGGCGCAATGGGCGGGCAAGCTTGACGCTTTCCTCACTTTCAACGACCGTGCCGTTTTGAAGAATGCTGGGAGCGTTGAAAAGAGAGTCGCGGATGCTTTGGCCGTCGAGCAATACGAAGAATACAAATCGGAACAGCGACGAATTGAAGCAACCGAACCGACGAGCGACTTCGACAAGTTCATTGACGACATCGGCAAACTCAATCCTCCAGATGAAACGGAAGACGACGATGCCTAACGCAATGTTTGGAAACGCAGAGACGCTGAGGACGCAGAGCTTTGATACGCGCATCTCCTCTGCGCTCTCTGCGTCTCCGCGTTTTAAAACCTCACCAACTGGCCAGCTCTTTACCAACACGCAGATACCGGCCTGCATCTGGTTCCTGACCAAAACGAAACAGAAGCGAGGCCGAGGAGCCGCCGCCTTCCGCGACCGCAGCGGCGAAGTGCTCTTCATCGACGCCCGCAAGTTGGGCTACATGGTGGACCGAGTCCTCCGGGCCTTCACCGACGAAGACACCGCGCAGATCGTCAGCACCTTTCATGCGTGGAAGCGAGACAAAGACGCTTACGAGGACATCCCCGGCTTCTGCAAGAGCGCGACGTTGGACGAGATCGCCGAACATGGCTACGTGCTCACGCCCGGTCGCTACGTCGGAGCCGAAGAGGTGGAAGACGACGGCGTCCCCTTCGCCGAAAAGATGGAGGGCTTGACCCGCGAGTTAGCCACTCAATTTCACGAGTCCGAAAAACTACAGGCGGCGATCCGCGACAATGTCTCTTTGAACCGGCGTTTTTACGAGAGTCGGGTAAGTTTCTTTGAAATGTGTATTGCCCTGTGACCAGACTTGACACGACTTTCGCCGACACCAGTTGTGCTGGCATCCGGATTGGAGAAAGAACAGCTCTTTTCTACAATTTTGAATTGAACCGCCCGCAGGAAGCTCAACTTCGGTAAACACTGTGAATGTCTCGTCTGAACTCGAACGATACGGCGTAAATCGCGAAAACATCCGCGATCTTTCTGCGCCCAGACCGGAGGTATTGGAGTACCTCGATCTGGTCAACGTCGAAGACGGGGAAGAGCTTAGACCCGACGGCGTCATCGAGAGCAGCAATCGCCCCCTCCTCTATTACGTGAATGCGTCTCGTCTCGCGACGACTCCGAATCCGGACAAGGGAATCAAGAAACTAAGCCGTAACGTTGCGTGCCGTGGAGAACGAGCGTATCTCGCTGTCGTGAAACCGGGCCTACTTGACGTAACGCCAGTTTCGCTTGAAGACACAGACCCCAGTTGGAGAACGTTTCAAGCGGACTCCACGGAGGCCATCAATTTCTTCGCGAATCTCGTTCGTGCAAATGTGCCAGACGACGACCTTGGCGAGCCGAGTCTTGTCTTTGACGAAATGCTCAGCTTACTTCGTACTGGCATAGATCGAATACGGCGGCAGATTGGTAGGGAGAATACGCTTTCGCTCATTGGGCGCGCGTTGTTCTTTCGCTTTTTGTGCGATCGCGGAATTGTCACGGACAAGGACGTTCCGAAGATTTGTCAGACCGCTAATTCAATCAAGGCTGGGTTTGATAACGCAGAAAATGCCTACCGAACTAGCCGTTGGCTGGATGAAACATTCAACGGTGATTTCCTTCCATTTAAGGACCGCGGAAGCACAGGCGGGACAAGAAGTTTCTTTGAGGGGTTGAACGACTCGAAAATTGTCTATCAAAACCTGTCCGCGATAATTCGCGGACATGAACCAGTTGGTTCTGACGACTACCAGCATCGTTTCGATTGGGCAACATTCGACTTCGCCCATGTTCCTGTTGGCCTACTCAGCCAAGTCTACGAGGCCTTCAGTTGGAAATGGGAAGAAGACGAATCGGAGGCAACGAGTGTTCATTACACGCCGCGTCACATTGCGACAACGATAGTTGATGAGGTTTTCGATGGACTCGCTGATCCACACAAGGCGAGGGTTCTCGACCCAGCATGCGGGGCAGGCGTTTTTCTAGTATTGGCCTTTCGACGCCTGTATCGGGAACACTGGATTGCTTCGGGAAAACGTCCGGATACAAAGCTCATTCGGCGAATATTAGAGCAGCAACTCTGTGGCTTTGACATTAGTGATTCAGCGCTTCGTTTAGCGGCATTAAGTCTCTACCTCACTGCGATTGAGCTCGATCCCAAACCAGTTCCACCTGAGAAGCTTCGCTTTAACTATTTGGACGACTTGACCCTCTTTAATCATCGTCGTGAAGAAGACTGCGATACCGGCGCCGTCATCGGCAGCTTGGGACGCCACGTTGATTCGTCATTCGACGGGGCTTTTGATGTCGTGATCTCTAACCCGCCGTGGACGCGCATTCGTGATGACGATGAGCTTGCTATCGAGTTGAATGCTGTAAGCAAACTGGTAGTTGCTGCCTACGACGAACAGGCCGGCGCTGAGTATCAAAATCCTGATGGAGTTCCGGACTTACCGTTTCTTTGGCGATCTACGCAGTGGTGTAAACCCAGCGGTCGAATTGCCATGGCAATGCCTTCTCGAACACTTTTCAAAGAAGGGCAGGTTGCAGCGAACACTCGAAAGTCGCTTTTCAACCTCATCAAGTTTACGGGAATCGTTAATTGCTCCAATCTGAGACGATCGAATGTTTGGCCGGACATGGACCAGCCATTCATGATGATTTTCGCCCAAAATAAAAGACCGCATCCTGAGGACGAGTTCTGGTTCATCTCGCCTCAAGCAGACATGCAAGAGAATAAAGTCGGTTCGTTGCGTATTGACACGGACTCAGCGAGAACGGTGAGCGTAGGAGAGGTATTACTTGAGCCTTGGCTATTGAAGACTCTGACAATCGGAACCAGTCTGGACGTTCAAGTCGCACGGAAAATCGTCAATTCAAAGTCATCCGAAATTGATGAATACTGGAAAACAACGTTGGGCCTTGTAAGTCGTAAAGGCTACGTAGTTAGTAGTAGGCGACCACCGTCAGACGCGTCATTGCTTCACGGTATGCCAGATATCGGAAAGGCGGATGAATTAAAGAGCAAGTTCGTTGTCGACGTTTCTAAGTGTAAGCCTTTCAAGCTGCCAACATTGGATGAGACTCGAATAGTTGACGAAGAAGGAGAAGACCCACTCCAAGTTTATCGGGGACCGCTCTTACTGTTGCGACAGTCACTGCGAACGGACCGCCAAATGGGAAACGCGCTCCTGTGTCAGCAGGATGCTGTTTTCAACCAGAGTTTCTACGGATACTCAGCTAAGGGGCATGATGACGCGGATTCGCTCACGAGATATCTCCAGCTGTTCGTCCATAGCCACATTTGGCCGTATTACCTTTTGTGCACAAGTGCCAGCGTTGGCTCGGAAAGACCTGTTATTCGGAAATCCGATTTCGACCGGTGTCGGCTAATTCCGTTTGAAAACCTCTCGTTGGCACAGCGGAGGAAAATAGCCAAACTGTCAAAGCGTCTAATAGCGGAAGAGAGTTCAGTATTTAAAGACATTGACGAATTCTTTGCCGAGATTTTTGGCCTAGAGCCGCGCGATGTGCAAGTCATTGCTGACACGCTCAAAGTTCGGAACCCGCATGACGAAATAGGTCGAATTGGAAGTGCACGAGTTGATCGAGATGAGTCGGCAATCTTCACGAAGCATTTGAAGCGGCTGCTTGTCCCCTTCGCCAAACGAGTTGGCGTCGAAATCACTGTTAGCATGACGGCGGCCCCAACTTCCGCCGCCTATCTGTTCTTATACATTTCGAGTTCTGATGCGGAAGGTTCACCTGAATCCGTTGTCGATGATTCCATGCTTGAACTCGCAACGAAGACTGGTGCAAGCCGAATCGTTCGCCGTGATGCTGGTCGACTCGTTGTCGGCATTTTAAACCAATACCGATATTGGACTCCAAGCCGAGCCCGGCTTCTAGCTGCGGACATCCTTCGCGACTACTTCTCTGTGTTTGAGGGCGCGAAATGAGTCTTGGCATGTTTCAAGAAACACCGAAACTCGCACCTCCGCATCCGCCGTTGCCAATCGCATTCGTTCTGGTTGTCGAAGATGCAATCAAGGTTGCGTGGACGCATATCCGCGGACTTTCCCAAGCTGAGTTCGATTTAGAGAATGCGTACGAAGATACGATCACTCAGAAGCTGCATGAGGTCTTGCTCGATGACGTATTCGACTCCGACAAAGTTGACGGCTTCAACGGCGATTTGATCTCGAAAATAACACGGGAAGAAAAACTTCGTGGCTTTGATGGTAGCCAGCTCGATCCGATGCCCGATTTAGTCTTTGGAATCCGCCATTCGGGACGCCAAGTTTATCGGCGAACGCAAGACGGGCTATTTGTGGAATGCAAGCCAGTTGATAGGAAGCATACAGTTGGTGTTCACTACTGCAACGAAGGCATTATCAGGTTTGTAGAGGGCAAGTATGCGTGGTGTATGCTATCGGCGATGATGGTTGGCTATTGTGCTTCAGGATACGAAGCAATCCCCAAGCTCAGTGACGCGTTAGAGAAGTCGAACAGCATCAAAACCAAGCGAGGTCCTTCGGTCTGCCCTCGTACGAACACGATTCTGTTTGCGCAAGAGACATATGTGTCTGTCCATGAAAGGAACTTTTCTTATCTCGAAACGAGCGATCCTGCGCCCGACATAGAATTTCGCCATGTATGGCTAAACCGTGAATAGCCAGTCATCAGCGATGGGATTACGGCGCGAGTCGGTTCGCTGACGGCCAACAAAGAACGGTTCATGCCGTGGAATACGATCAAGAACGAAGACGATCGGCCGCTGCTGGAATACCAGTTGGAGAAAGTCGTTCGCGGCTTCTTCGATCCTGAGCTGTTTCTGGATTACATGCGGTACTTCGTCCTGTTTGAAGACGATGGCGACTCGCTGATCAAAAAGATCGCCGGTTACCATCAGTTCCACGGAGTCCGCGAAGCCGTCCGCGCCACCACGATCGCGGCTGCCGATTCTGACGACGACGTTGTCCGCGAACGCCGAGCCACCTACGGCGACGTGGTGCAACCCGGCTCGCGAAAGGCGGGCGTGTTCTGGCACACGTCGGATGCAAAAGAATCTAGAAACGCACAGACGCTGAGAACGCAGAGTTCGCATTCGCGGAAATCCTCTGCGCTCTCTGCGACTCCGCGTTTTGAAAAAGCGCACCTGCGACAAAGCCTGAAGAATTTAGACGCAAACCTCGCTTCTCCGACAGACTAACCAAACGGATCATCGTCATCCGATGCGCCACCGAACGGGTCTTCAGATGAGCCGCCAAATGGGTCTTCATCCTGCCCCTTGGTCCCGCTTCCTTCGTCCTTGGTACCACTGCCGTTATCCTTCGTGCCACTACCTTCATCCTTCGTGCCGCTGCCTTGATCCTTGGTCGCGCTTCCTTGGTCCTTGGTCGCGCTACCGCCGAAGGGATCATCACCACCGGAACCGAATGGGTTTTCGTCGCCCGAGTCCGCAAACGGATTCGAATTGGAAGACCCCTGTTTCGACCCCAAATCTTGCTTGGAACTTGAGCCGTCTTTAGACCCTGATCCATTCTTGGATCCTGAGCCTTCATTTGAACTCAACTTCTCAGTACGAGCGACGATTTCATCATCGTGGAAAAACGGTCGTTCGCTGGTAACTTCGCGAACACATTGGACAACTCCTGACTTACTGGCAATGTACAACCGATCGCTCTTAAAGTTGTTTAACACAAGATCAATCTGTCCGACCGCAATCCGGTTCACGATGGATCTGGAATCACGGTCAACAACAACCAACGCACCTTGCGAATCCATCAAATAGAGATTCTGTTCGCTGGCTCCCACGTATCGTTTGACTTTTTCGAGTGGCTTATCCCAACCTGGCGCGGGCTCGCCTGTCTCAGCCATCACTTTGTAAAGTTCGTCATCACCCGAAATCGCGTACACAAACTTGCCCAATGGAACGGGTGAAGCGGAGATGCCGACGCCTAGGGAAATCGCCCAATTCACAGATCCCCGATCTTCATCAATCGCGTAGAGAAAACCATCCAATGAACCCACGTAAAGGTTTTCGCCATCGGAAGTTGCTTCCGATACGATCGCGTCGTCTGCACGCAACCGATAGCTAATCGCGTGTGTGTTCCCGTTTCTCATCATCACATTCAACTCACCTCGCATCGTTGGCCATGAAACGCTGCTCGCGGTAACCAAAGGCTGCGCCGTTCCTTCGCCCAACGCCATCAAGGCATGGGAACCCAAACCTTGGCTTTCTAATGGGAACAGTTCTAGCCGACCGTCGGTCAACGGAACCATGATGTGCTTCTCGGTGACGGCGGGCGAAGAGCCAACGGCATACTTACACTTTTTGGACCACAGCTCTTTTCCGGTTGAAGCTTCCAAACAGTGCAGCACCGACCCGCGCACGACCGCAACGTAATTCTCGCTTGCCCCCAACCCGATGCCTTCCGACGAACCGGCACCGACTCGGCTTAGCCATTGAGTCTTCCCAGTGTTGGCGTCAAGCGCGGTCACATCGCCGCTGTCCGACAAGAGGAACAATATTGCTTTAGGTTGCTGAAATGTTTGAAGCGTAACTTCAACATCTTTTTTCCCTCGCGCCGCAAGCTCGGCCAGCATGTGCTCTCTGCGAGCCTGCCCCAGTTCCTCAGCGCCGGCAACCCCCAAAAGTTCCCCAAGTGCATTGCGGTCGTATTCCGAAATCACCTCGCGGCGATTACCCGAACGTACTTCGACCGTCGTCGTTGCTTGGTTCTCATCAATCATCAGCTCCCAATCAACCAGTTGATTGCTGGCTCCGACTGGCGCTTGAGAAGACCACTCAACCATCAATCCGGCCCGGTGGATGACCGCATCGGAAGCGAGGACACTGCCGCCTTGAACCCGTTGCGCATGCAGATCGCTCGGAACGATGGCCATGCCCACAAGAAAAGCGAAGGTGATTTTTGGAAGATTAGGCAAAATCAGTTTTTGATAGATCATCAATCAATTCACTCCGGACGAGCGGATAGGGTAATGCAATTTTTTTATCTAGCGGTGTGTTACGTCGCCGTTTGCAGTTGGAGAAGCATGTAAAAACGTCACGACTGCCCTTCACGATAGCCGCAGAACATCAGTTTAACATTGGGTCTTTGGTTCTCGTTGCCGCCGAATGCCGCATTTGAGGCGATTTGCGATGTAATCCGCCTCACAGGGACTAAAAAGACAATTGTTTCACCCCAAATTGGGGATAATTACCTGAAAAAGCCCGAATCAGACTACGGGTTCAGATTGTTCAGATCGACCGATTGCTACCTTTGACTGCAATTCCATCTGTACGTCAGAAATAATGGATCAGCTATAGACCATTGTTCGACCGATTTTTACGATAGGGGCGTCAGAATCAACTTTCGAGCACCTTTTCTTGGCCGTTTGTCTGACCAGAAAACCGTATTTGAGGCGGCAGTTCGGTTTCTCAACTAGTTCGGGCGGTATCTTTCACCATGGCTCATTCACCCAAAGCACCCTCGACGGATGCATGCGCCGATCAGGTTCTGGGATACATCAATTTTTCTGATGGCAACCATGATGCTTCGACTTACCGAGCGTTAGACCAGCTGTTCGCGTCCGAACTAGCGGCGACCACTGAATGTGAATCGGACGGCGATCTTGATCCGCACAATGTCGGGCAAGCTGCCGAAACGATCGAGCGAGAAGACGTTGCCAAAGGCAGCGACACGGAAGATGACGTTGCTTCAGACAATCACCCTTACGCAGCCCAAAGGGTTCATCACCTACTGAAGCGAAGGCTCAATCAACTTCAAACAACAAGCGACGTGTTTCGCGATTCTACGCAAGCAAGCACAACGCTCAGAATCGTTTTCGAACACTTGCTGCCCCGCTATCAACAGCAGCACGCCGACCTGATTTTTGGACGCTCGCCCAACTTCTTGTTCAATTCTTTTTTCATCGCACGAGCAATCGAAACCGTCCTTCGAGAAATCAACACCACTGGCACCGCAGCACGAACCGATCGATCGCTGAGCGACGCCACATTTGAAAAGTTGAACGACTACCTTGGGCACCGTCCGATCGCAACGCTTGAGACGCGTCGAGTTGAACCGTACAGGGAAGAATGGATTCGACCAATTCCGGTTTACGTCCAAGGCGCGGGGCTCGCGACGGGTTGCTATCACGACGTGGTCGAACGAGCCCTGAAGTACCTCTCTCAAACCGACGACACCCTTCTGCATGCCGCTCATTTTGCCCCGGATCGGCTTGAAGAATTGGCGATCGATCCGCGTGCATTCGACTTCGATCACCCAGCCAACAAGCGACCCAACTATCATTTTGGACAGTGGGACGAACATTCAGTCGATAACGATGGCTACTTCCATCGATTTGTGATTCATGACGTGACGCTGGCGGCATTGATGGACCGTGTCAATCGAGTCGCCGACGATCCGGACCAACCCGTCGACCGCGACGAAGCGTTATCCGAAGCCGGCGCCGTGCTGGCGGGAACCATCCTAATGGCGGCGGGCGTCTCGGGCCGTGGCCCGGGCGCATTTGACTCCGAAACGACCCTGTCCTCTTTGCTTCCGATCATCGCTCGTTACCGCGACCAATTTTACACTGACCTGCTGGCACGGTTGCCCGAACGCCATCGTCGGCGACTTCAGGGTGAGCTAAAAGTTCGCCAACAACCTTTCGGCGCGGCCCGCCAAGATTTGAACGCCTGTCTATCGCACCGCCGAGCCTATCAGTTGGTCAATTGTCGGCTGGCATCGATCTTTGCACGAATGGGTTATCCAGAAGCCGCGATCAAGCAACTGGACAGTGTGTCGGTCGCTTCGGTGCGAATGGTCTGCCATATCGATTGCTTGCTGGGCACGATTCACCTTGCTTGCCGGGAAGGTGACTTGCAGACCGCCCTCCAGAAAGTCCCCGAAGCCATTGCCTTGCTCAAGCAGGGTATCCACTGCGGAGCGATCGTCGACCCGTGGAACATTCTTGGCTTCGATGCCAACTACAGCCTTTTCCCGGCGTTGGAGAACACGGTCAGAGACCATCGTGTCTTCGAACTGGTTGATCTGATGGAGCGGATCTTTGCTGTGTGCTCAGAACTGCTGTCCGAAGCGGCTGCCAAGAGTGAAGATCAGCTTTACCGATCGATTCGGTCTGACTTTGAGGAACTGGTTCGGTGGTGGCGTCAATTTGCGGCACATGAGGTCTCGTCGGTTGATGCGGTCGATCCGCGAGAAATTTTCGACGCGGCTCAATTGGTCGCCGATGCCCTGAAGTTATGGCACGAGGGCGGCGCAGAAACGGGTGATATCTCGTTCTGGTCGCAGCACGCGCAGCTATTCGATTCGCCTAAGGCGTACTCGCTGGTTGTTTCTGCGCTGATGCACCGCGGCGACTACCAAACAGCAAGCGCGTTGCTAGTCCATTGGGTCAGCC
The DNA here is from genome assembly GCA_937929805.1 of uncultured Pirellulaceae bacterium. Taxonomy (GTDB): domain Bacteria; phylum Planctomycetota; class Planctomycetia; order Pirellulales; family Pirellulaceae; genus Mariniblastus. Next base: position 97,942 of record CALFUT010000034.1, on the reverse strand, counting down.
AGGCGGAAACCGTGCCCCTGCAGATGGGAGACAGCTCGTTCCACCAGCTGGTCGACCAATGGATTAGCGTTCAAAAGGAATCGTTGCTGGAAGCGATTGCATCGAAAAAGAATCCGCGTCCTGCCGCGGCCAAAGGGACGGATTCGGATGCCCAGTTGGATCCAGACGTCATTTGGAATCGAATCAGAAAATTCTACGACTACATCGAGGCCAACGCCGGTCAGCATTGGAACGTGCCTGACTTCCGGCTACTGGTCGTCCCAGACCAAAAAAATGGACTCGGCCTGCCTGAAGATGAAAACGCGCAGGATGTAGATGACAGCGAAGGAATAGAAGACGACGATGACGATTCTTTGTACGAAGCGGCTTACGACAATGTGACGTACACAGATTCGACCGACGACGGATTTGATGGGGATGTGTTCGGCCAAAGCGATGATGAAACGGACGGCGCACTCGAGGCGGAAGTGGAACGAGTGCTTGACCGGTTGGAGTTCCAAGAAACGGTGGCCAGTTTTTGGCGAGTCAGTTCGACCGTGCCGTTGCCGGTGACTCGATCGGAAGACTTAAATCCGGCCATCGAAAAAAGTCTCCGCAACCGACGTGAAATCGTACGCTCATGGCTCGACCAAGCGGTTAAACATCGCGACCAGTTGACCAACTTGATTGAGTCCATCAACCGCTATGCGATCCCCACGGCCGGAGCAAGCCAAGAGGCCATGATGCGGTACGATCTGCATCGGGCTCACAAGGAAGCTTTGCTCGAACAAGCCATCCACGCCAACATTGAAACACAAAGCGCGATCAGGCTATTGGGTTCCGTCATAAGAGCGATTGGCCATTTGCTAGATCGGCAACCGCTTAACGAACAGCTGGACGCAACCGAGGGGACACTGCCGTCCGAGAAAGACGACGAATACGCCACCGATAACTCTCAGCTGATCAGCGTGTTCGCCGCCGTTCTGCTGGAAGACCCCAAACTGGTGCAGCACCACTTTGATGAATTCGTACAGTGCCTTCACCGATACCCATTACTGTACGTGCCGCTGTCCCGAAATGGTGACCCGGGCAGCATCGTTTGTGCTCGCACACTGCAAACTCACCTGCTGGACTTATTGCAGCGAATGCCGGCTCTGGGTCTGTTGGCGGAAACAACGGAACTACTGCGAACCGCGTTGGCGATGGAACGCAACAATCCGATTGGCCAGGGCGCGGTGACCGAGTTCGATGAACTTTTCAAAGTCGGGTACACCTCGATGGTACACTCGCTGATTCGTTCCAGCGAGCAACTGCGTGATGACTTGCTTGACGCTGACCCGGAAGATCTGAACAACGCACTCGTCCAAGAGGAAACGCAACTCTTTGACTGCGTCCAGTTACTCACCGAATCCACGCTTTCGTACTGGCTAAGTCATGGTGAAACGCTTCGCCTAAGCGTTTTGGAAAAAGTCTTCGACTCGCGCGAGAATGGCCCGTGGGACAAGCTTGTCAGCTTCATTCAAGAGTACGGCACCGGGCTATTCACTCAGCAGTTCCTCCACGCGGGGAATATTCGAGGCATCTTGCACCATGGTGTAAAAGACTGGCTGGAAGAAGTTAGCGTCAATCCGCCCGCCGAAATTGAGACGCGATTGTTCGAGGACATTGGCAATCAGATCCCATTGAAGAATGCCGCGTTTTATTTGACACTGATTCTCGAAGCGGTCATCGAAAATTACAACGAGTATCGCGACTACAACACGACGACGACCCAGTCGGATCACGGCGGTTCGTTGTACATGCTGCTCGACTTCCTGCGATTGCGATCCCGATACGACAGGGTGTCGTGGAAGCTGAAGCCCGTCGCATGGGCCCATCGCATTCTGGTTCGCGAACAAAAAAACAATGTGGCGCGAATGTGGCGGAAGTCGCTGCTGGAAAAAGTGGGCGGGGAAGCCGACAAATTTGAAGCGTCTTACGCAAGCCTTCGCAAGCAATACTCCATGGAAATGGCATCCGTGGGTCGCCGCATCGAAGGCCGGTTCGTGCATCAGCTTCAGATCGACCGCCTGCGTGCTCAAGTTATTCCAGCGATGATTGACCCCACGGAACGATCATCCCAACGTGCTTTTGAAAAACTCTCGCAAGAAGCTCAGGCGTTTCTTCGGTCGACGACGGGGGTTGGAGTCGATCTGCCTGCGTGGCTGGCCGCGTTGGAAAACGAGGTCGAGCAGTTTTATGCTCCGGACCGTTTTCAGAGCATCGGCAGCAGGCTAAGCTCGGCCACCAACACGCGTCCCCGAGAGATCGCCGACCTCCGCGAGCAACTGGAAGTCTTGCTGGAAAGCACTCGAGCCGACTAAACCGTGCCTTGCTAGGTTTTTCTGTTTCTAGGCAAACGCCTGACGCACGAGACCGGTTCAGCTTTACCGCTCAACTCGATTTTCTACGGCGCGTTCGACTGACCCAAATGAAAGATCAGAATGAATGCATCGCCAAGCACGTCGACCACTCCATCCGCGTTAAGATCGCCTTGACTGCGACTGGTAACGCTCAAACCTAAGTTTTGCACCAAGGCAAAGGCGTCAATTAAAACGTCGACCGGCCCGTCAAGATTGACATCCCCCAGCAAAGCGCCGGTCACGCCGTTGGACGTAACCACGAAAGTCGTCACGTGCGAGTCGTGATCCGCGATCGTCACGTCGCCGTCGCCGTTCAAATCCAACTGCGATAAGTCTTGCATCGCCGGCTGGTCAAGATTTCCAATGTAGAAATCAACGTCGTCTCCGTCTACGTCTCCGTCAGCGTCGAAATCCCCCAGAACCGGTGGAAAGGTTCCTTCGGTCAACGTCAACATGGTGTTGGGCGTTGGGTTGAGAACTTCGTCAACGGTACCAGATGGCCACTTCACAACGAGCTTGTCGATCGAATCCGCAGACCCGATTCCGAAATACTTATTTAGACTGCACGTGATTCCATAGCTCTCACCCGCGCGAACTTCGCGGATTTGTTTGCCCCAAGAACCATGAAGCTCCAAGCGTGCACCAACGCCGTTCATGTTGCTGCTTGAGCCAACCAGCCGAACGCCAAAGTAACCGTTACTGTTGCCATGGTTGATAAAAACTCGGTCGTCGGTGTCGCTCGAAGAGTTGTAGCCCGTTCCATAGCCGGCGTAGACATCGAGAAATCCATCGCTATTCAAGTCACCGATAGCGAATGAGTGAATGTCGTCGCTGTTGTGGAAAAGGTTATCGATCAATGTAAAAGTACCATCGCCGTCGTTTAAGAAAAATCGTTCCGGCGTGTTGAACGTACTTCCCACGATGATATCTAGAAATCCATCGTTATCGAAATCGCGGAATGCAACCTGAAGTGCAAAAATGTCTTGAAACCCGGCTACCAACCCCGCGCGAGCAGTGATATCGGTGAACCCACCATTCCCGTCGTTTTCCATCAGGGCACTAATCCCTGTGTGATTCATAATCACTAGGTCCATGTCGCCGTCATTGTCGATGTCACCAAAATCAGATGCCCAAGACTGTTCACCCGTCGCGACGCCAGCCGAGCCCGCGACATCGGTGAAGCCATTCCCATCGTTTCGGAACAACCGATTGATTCTCAGAGGACTACTTGGGTTGTTGCTTCCTTGACGACATTTCGACAAATACATATCAACATCGCCATCGTTGTCAAAATCCGACCACACCGTGGCATAGTTTCCCGCATCGCCATTGGCGATCGATGTATTCATCAAGCCGTTATCCAAAACCATCGACCCGTTTCCGGTGTTCCGGTATTTGTGATTGTCGGCGATGTCATCACAGCAAAAGAGATCCAGCCAGCCGTCGTTGTCCATGTCAGCAAAGTTGCAACCCTGCAGAAAGATTATGGGGTCGTCAAGTATTTCGTCGCTGTAGTTGGCTCCCGAGTTGTCGGCAGTCAACAAAGCAACGCCACCGCTCGCACCACCCACAACAATATCGCAATAACCATTGTGATCGTAGTCAGCCAGCGCTACCGCCCATGTGCTGATGCTTGCAGGCAATCTGCCGTAATCGAATGTCGTAAACGGGGCGTTAGAAGCCTGCTGATATTCGATTCGCATACTTCGCTGGTTGTCATAGAAGCGAACGATATCATCCTTTCCGTCACCGTTCATGTCGGCGACACCAATCGCACAGCCCGAGTTATTGTCCGCCGAAAGCAAGTCGCTGGTGCCATCGGTGAACGAAAGCTGAGCGGCGACCAAGCCTGGCACCAGCAGTGCAACGATGATGCACGCGTTTCCAAAGAGCCAAGATTTCATTGTGACGTTCCCTTTTTGGACGGATGGACGGAACAAATCTACTACGACCGGCTTCAAAAAGCAAAACACGGGTTTTTGGTGGACGGGAGAACTGCGAAGTGGACGAGCCTTGGCCCAGCAGCAGCCTCCATGTTAGCCTCCACCATCCCCGATTCTGACGTCGACCGCCAAACTCCGCCATCCCCAACCAGCGTTCATCGCATCAATCGAAGTATTCATCCTGTGGATCGAAGTTGGGCGAGCAAATGATCAAAACCTTCATTCGTCCAACGGCACGATGCCGAACTTTAGGCGGAATGAGAATGGACGTCATCGGTTTAACAGGATGTGCTTCGCCGTCCAACAGGATCGTCGCACCTTCGTCACATTCCAGAATCACATAGACTTCTGTTTGCCTGAGGTGGTAATGCTCGCGAGCATCCTGAGAAATCTCGGTGTAGTGAACCGTGCCCGGAACTTCATCCCGATCAGCAAAAGCACGACGAGCCGTTCCGCAGGGGCACTCAACGCCCGGAAGATCGGTCAGCTGCACGATCTGAGCTTTGGTTTTTGAACTCAACGAATCACCTCGCTTACGAACGGTTGCCTGCCACGTCTAGGCTTTGCAAAAGAAATGTATATTTTGATCAATAAATTGATCAAATTATGCTAAAAAGCATTATTTTGAGTCACATTTTACGCAAACTACAGTCTACCGACCAGTTTTGTGCCATATAATGATCAATATGATCCAAAAATCAAATTCTGATCAAGATATGTCTCAAACAAACAATCAATTTAGCAGCCAAGCCTTAGAGCGCGACTTGTGCAAAAAGCTCGAGGCCGTTCGCCTGCTGAAAAATATCAGCCAAGAGAAGCTGGCTCAAGCCGCCGGCGTTTCCCGGCGGACTATCAGCCGCATGGAAAACGGCCAAGGAGTTTCTCTCGACACGTTCATTCGCGTCATGCTTGCCCTGAACCTGAAGGAGCATCTGTTGGCACTGCTTCCCAGCCCAGACATTCGCCCGATCGAACGAGCCGCGAAGAAGCGGGAACGAAGACATGCGTCCTCCCCTCGCACAACGAAGCAGCCAAAAGAATGGGAATGGGGTAGCGACCAATGACCACCGCACGAGTCATTTTGTGGGGCAGGGACATTGCTGCGGTCACGTGGGATGAAACCCGAGACATCGCCGTTTTTCAGTACCACCCTGATTTCGTACCCAGCGGTATTCAAGTCGCCCCGACAACCATACCGCTTGCCGAAGGCACCTTTGAGTTTCCCTCGCTTGCCAGAGAAACCTTCAAAGGACTTCCGGGCTTGTTGGCGGATTCGCTGCCCGACAAGTTTGGCAACGCCCTGATCGATGCATGGCTTGCCACTCAAGGACGATCTCCAACCTCCATGAACCCCGTGGAACGACTCCGCTACATCGGCACGCGCGGCATGGGAGCACTCGAGTTCAAACCGACCATAGCCGGCATACCATCACCAAAACAAAATGTGCAAGTTGAGCGTCTGGTCCATCTCGCTAACAAAGTACTCAATGCCCGCGAATCGCTACATGGTGAGTTATCAGGGAATGACGACGCCGAAGCCATCCAAGACATTCTTCGCGTCGGAACATCTGCCGGCGGAGCCCGGGCGAAAGCCATTCTGGCGTGGAATGAAGAAACGGGTGAGTTCCGCTCGGGACAAGTTGATATCGACGCTGGATTCACTCAGTGGCTGATGAAATTTGACGGGATCAGCAACAACCGTGACAAAGAAATGGCTGACCCTCAAGGCTACGGGTTGATCGAGTACGCGTATCATTTGATGGCTCTCGACGCGGGGATCGAGATGAACCGATGTCGACTTCATCGCGAAGGTGGACGTGCCCATTTTATGACCCAACGATTTGATCGCACCGAAACGAATCGAAAACTGCACATGCAAACCTTGGGAGCCCTTGAACATTTTGATTTCAACCAAGCAGGCGCGTATTCCTACGAGCAAGCGATCGCTGCCATGCTGAAACTTAACTTACCCGCACCGCAAGTGCAGCAGCAGTTTCGCCGCGCCGTGTTCAACGTGGTGGCCAGAAACCAAGACGATCACGTGAAGAATATTGCATTTCTGATGGGCAAAGCCGGTCAGTGGAAACTGTCCCCGGCATACGACATCGCCTACTCGTACAATCCATCGGGGGCGTGGACCAGCCAGCACCAAATGAGCATCAACGGAAAACGGGACGACTTCGAACTGAACGATTTAGTTGCGTTGGCCAGTACGGGCGGGATCAAGAAAACGAAAGCGAAACGGATCGTGGACGAGGTCACGAGTGCCGTCGGGTCATGGACACAGCACGCGGAATCGTCCGGCGTCCCCGCACGCGTCGCACAACAAATCCGCGACACATTCCGCTTGGATCTTTCATAACCATCGACGCAAGTCGAATCACCGCCGGAATACTGAGTGGGTTTCAGTTGTCGGTAGTCGGATCGGCGAAGCCAGCGGCACGGTGGTCTCATCAGCGGGATTCAAAACCAAATACGCACGCTTCCACGACTTCAGACGCTCCTTCGGGGATCGCTGGACTCAAAAGGTCATGCCGCAGACGCAAATGAAACTGATGCGTCACGAATCGATTGAGACAACACTGCGGTTCTACGTTGGCAACGCTGCGGAAAAGAACGGGGATGAGATTGGGTCACTTTGAGACACGGCGGTTTCGGCCAACGATGTCGCTTCGGTCGATGTAACCGAAACGGTTATTGGACGTGCCCATGATTCGGGCGGCCGGTACCTCATGCGTCGAATGATGTTGACTGGCATTCAACAACTCCGATACAATAAGAAAGGAGAAAGCAATCGAGAGTGCCGAGATGTCAAACACAAGATTCGGAAAACAAGTTCGTTACGATCGTGAATCAGCAAAGATGACGGTTCGCGACTTGGCCAAAGAAGCATCAATCGACTACTCTTACGTCTCAAAAATTGAGAATGGAAAGGCAACAAGCAAGCTCTCAAGGGATGTTGTGAAATCCCTCGCTCTAGCTCTCAACGCAGATGAGCTTGAGTACTTCCGGCTAAGCGGGTTGTTGCCTGAAGCACTGGCCTGCTTGAAAGACCCGAAAGCACGAGAGTTTCTCCGTCGTGCCTCAGAGTCCAACTTGTCGGGGAACGACTGGGAAGCACTGGAAAGACTGTTGAGCCGAAGACTCAAACCTTCCAGCAAAAAGAAATCAACTTCAGCGACTTGATAAATTGATGGACCGCAATATCACCACCGAATATCAAGATTTGATTCACGGGCTTGGTTTTACCCAAGACACCGATGGAGGGCGAAATGCGCAAAACATCTTTGGGCAAAAGGAACTGAACGAGCCCGGAAATTCCGATCGCAAGTTTCGATACAATGCAGTTCTCAACCCCAAAAAACTTGGAATCACAGACGTTTTTGAAATCAACGGGGCCCCATGCATCTACTTCAAGAGCCTTTCTGCCGAACCATCCAATGAGCAAATAAGTGAATGGCATCGAACGGCTTGGAATCATGGATTGGGACGAATGCTTTGGGTCGTTACTCCTACGACAGTGCGAGTTTTGAACGCGTTTCTTCCACCGGCCCCACTGGATGACAATTCGAAAAAACATCCGGCTGAGCTTTTGACCGCCGCCGTAGATGACTTGAAGAAACTCCGAGAGCACGAGCTTGATCGAATCAGTCTTGAGAACGGCCAATTCTGGGATACCAAATTTGGCAAGCGGATCAAGAAAGCGGATCGAATCGACACTCAACTGGCGACTGATCTGGAAACTGCCGCAAAAATTCTTCAAGAGCGAGATTGTAAATGGCTGTCCGCCCACCGGTTAATGTTGCGAACATTGTTCACGGCCTACCTAGAGGCCAGAGGAGTTTTGCCGCCTGCTCTATTCCGTGGCCTAAAAGTCGATTCTTTTAGCGAAGTCCTTTTAGATCCTGACGCGACGGAGAAGTTCTTATTGCGAATGCGTGACACATTCAATGGAGATCTATTTCCACCACCTCCCAAAGCCGACGAAGAAAGCGACAGTTACCAATTCACGAAAGAACAATTGGATGTCGCGCGACGCATCGTTATTCGACAAGACTTGACCAGTGGCCAGCAATCGTTTGATTTTTGGCGATATGATTTTGAGGTCATACCGATTGAGCTAATCAGCTCGATTTACGAGCGGTTTGTATATGCCGGGAATCCGGATCTGGCGAAAGACCGGGGAACTCATTACACGCCGGTCAACCTTGTGGATCTTGTTTATTCACAAATCTTCGATGACGCACTTTTTAAGGAACCGTTAACCGATAACCCAAAGGTGCTAGATCTGTCGTGCGGTTCAGGTGTTTTTCTCGTTGAAGCGTTTCGCCGACTTGTGGCACGTAGAATGGCAGCAGGCGAGAAGCTAAACAGGACGCTTGTGCGCGATGTCCTTGCAAATCAACTTTATGGTGTCGATCTGGAAGAGACGGCAATCGAAATCGCCGCGTTTAGCCTTTGCCTGACGGCGTTCGAACTCGATCCGTCGCCATCCTCGGTCAACCAGCTCAAGTTTCGCCATAGCCTCAAAGGACGCAATTTGTTCGTCGGCGATGCGTTCGACGAAGAGACTTTCGCAAAAGAAGAAGTGTTTCAGAAGAAGCAGTTTTCCATTGTCGTCGGCAACCCTCCTTGGACGAAGCCGAAAGGCAAGCGTTCAAAAAGCCAGCAAACTTCTCAATCGCACATCGAGTATTGCGAGAGCCATGATCCACCAGTCGAACTGCCGTTCCGCTCTCCACCCGACCAGCCGTTTCTATGGCGGGCTTGCGACTTCGCCGAAGATAACGCACGTCTCGCGATGATCATTGGCGCAAAGGACTTTTTTAGCCACGAAGAGCAATCGCTGAAAGCAAAGAAGCAGTTGCTAATGACGATTCAGCCACGAGTTTTGCTGAACTTGTCTGCGTTGCATGACAAGAAACTTTTTCCTTCAGCAAAACAACCGGCACTTATTTACGTCGGTGCAAACGCAACTTCGAGTCCAAACGCCAAGGTTACGTTTGCATCGGTCGAAAGAAGCGAGAGTTTCGTCAACCACGGAGTGATCGAACTTCATGTTGAGAAAGTGCACAAACTCCCGATTCACAAGCTGGCGACTGAGCCCAATTTGATGAAAGCGGCAGCGTACGGGACACCTAGGGATTTTAGGATCATCTCTAGCTTGGGCGGGAGCGAAAGCTTGTTTGATTTTACTCAAATGTTTGATAGTCAGCTTTGTCGTGGATTCATGAAAGGGAATTTGTCCAGTGATGTTCCAACCGAAATAGTAGGGCTGCCAAAACTTGAGAATCAACTGTTGAATCGCTGGGTCCAAGTGACAAAAGGTTTGCCTGCAATGGCGTACGAGAAACTCGAGCGTCCTCGCGATTCTTGGGTCTACAACCCGACCCTTTGCATTGTCAAGCAGAGCCTACAAGACGATCGACTAGTGGGTGCGATTTGCCGCGAAAAGCTTGTTTACTCAAGGTCTTACTTTGCAGTCCCGATCAATGATGCCGAGGTGTGGCACGCTAAAGCATTTTCGGCAATTATGAATTCGAGTCTCGCAACCTATTTTTTCTTCCTTACGTCAAGTCGCCTAGGAATTGATAAACAGATTGCTGAGCAGAACGATCTCAACAGACTTCCGTTTAAGATTCCAAAATCAGAAAATGAGTGCCGTTTTTTGATCGAAGAATTTGACCAAAGAGCAAAGCACGGCGACAAAGACGACTTCAAGTCCCTCGACCAAGCCGTTTTTGATTACTTTGAAATTGACGACTGGGATCGCGAGTACATTGCAGACGTTGTCGCTTTCGACTTAGATTTCGTGCGGCACGGTTCCAAGTCAAATGCAGCGAAGCCTGCAGACATTGACCATATGAAGCGATACGCTTCTTCGTTGGCTGAGGCAATTCGTGCGGATGTCGATGGGTCGGATGTTGCTGTTAACTGCGATGTCATAACTGGATTGAACGAAGTGGCTGCCATAGCTATTCAGTTTGACCAACCAAGAAACCGAAAGGTCGGCACGAAGCCTGCGGATCAGTTCAACGCCAGCGAGCGACTTGCCGAACTTCTTCATACTCCCTTGACGTCTACAGCAAAACTTCGACGCTCACTCCATATCTACGATGGTGACTGTTGCATCGTCGTCAAGCATAACCAACGTCGGTTCTGGTCGAGGGCACGTGCTCAAGATGACGCAGACAGTGTGCTCGCCAAAATGTTCGAGCCGGTGGGGTAGCGGCTTGAATCAACCAACCAAGGGAAACCCAAACACTAACTTGCGTCTGAGAATCCAAAAAGGGTATCTTAAGAAAGCCCTGAGCATTCTTCACACGGCTTGGCCTGCAATTGCAGCTGATCCACGGGTTTCTAAAGAATCTGATGAAGATGGCATCACAAACTTGTTGCGTCAACAAATGGTAGTCGTAAAATGTGGAATGACTCCCAAACCGCGAATGAGATTTGAGCGAGAACCACAGTCTGACGCAGTTGATGACGGTACCGATTTGGGCTTGATTGACATTTTTGTAGCCTACGGCTGGGACGAAGAAGTTTACCTAGCGATCGAATGCAAACGTATTCGCAGTGACTCAAATGATCTGGCCAGACTTTATGTACGTGAAGGCGTGTTTCGATTTGCGTCAGGCAAGTATAGCAACGGGCACGCAGTCGCTGGCATGGTCGGATATGTAATCTGCAATGACAGAAATCGTTGTATCGAACGGATTGCTGCGCAGCTCAAAAAAGAGCCACAAGCTGAATCTGGATACAACAGTGAATTTGGATGGCAAGAATCGAACGACTGGGTTGAGGGGGCGACGCAATATCTCTCTAAACATGAGCAACAACACTCCGCAACTTCGATTGTGCTGGTTCATTCTTTTCTAGCTTTAGGCTGAATGATTCCATCACAGCGTGTTGGCAAGACGAGCAAACTGCCTTCAGTCTGACACACTGGGGTAAATGCGTGACCTCGCCATTCACTGGCTCGCAACAAAAGCAGAGAACGGGTGACATTCGCTAGAAGGGAAGTCACAAACGCAAGAAAACGAATAGGGCAGGCAGGACTTGAACCCGCGACAAAGGGATTATGAGTCCCCTGCTCTAACCAACTGAGCTACTGCCCCATATCGTTTAACGCCCTCCAGTATAACGCCCGACCGACGGGCAAGCCAACTGGGACCTCAGGCTTGAGACGACAGGCTGCAGATGCCTGATTCTCGCCGCCGGGTAACGGCGACCGAGCACTCACATTCGGCTGATTCGCGCGATTGGTGGTTCCCCAATCTTCATACCGTTGCTGGCCGCTTCAAACCAATCCGCCAACAACACCGGCAAACCGATCGCGCCGCACTACCGTGACAATCGTCAGACACCGAATGTTCGCCGCTCAGATCCACACACCAGTGACCACCGAAAACTGAATTCTGAGCCGCACACTCTGCCAAAAGCAACACTCCATCGATGCCGCAGCATGACTCGCAGCGTTTCGCCTCGGACATGCTCATGTCGACGTGGAGCATGGCATCCGCCGTCGCGGTATGGGCCCCGACCGTGAACGTCATTTATTGTCCGGTAATTCATGAACGCCATCCAAAATTTCAAACAGACCGGATGGAAGTTCTCGATCGCCATTCTGTTCAATCGCATCGTTCCACAACGTCTATTTCGCATGCGAAGATTCGTGGTCTATCGAATCGCGATTGCTGCAGCGTGTACGGATCCATCGATTGACTTGAATACAAGTTCTGAAGCTGCCATCGTTGATTCGATTGCTCCATCCGCCGATTCTTCGCTCTCCGTCAGTCGCTGCGTTGACGAGGCTGAAATTGGCTTGATCGAGCAGATGACCTATTTCCAAAGAAGTTACACCACCGGCAACTCGATCGCCTACGCAGCCAAACTGGATGACCGATTGGCCGCCGGCATGTGGGCCGCCACCAGTTGCTTCAATGAGCAGGAACTGGGCGTAAAAATTTCTCTGGGTGAAAATCAAACGTGGTTGTTTGCAGCGTTGGTGTCCAAGCACTTTCGCCGCCGCGGCATTTACTCAAAGTTGCTAAGATTCACCGTCGCAGACATGGCCAAGCAGGGTTACGTTGAACAATTGGTGGCGGTCAATCCCGACAATCTTGCCTCCAATCAAATTCACAAAAGCCTGTCACAGGAAACCGTTGGACAAGTACTGACAATTCGACTCTGGAGGACAACTTGCTGTTGGACTTGGGGCGGCATCCGCAAAGACTCAACGATCAGTTGGAACTCAACCAAAAGTCCAATCGGCATTCAATTTGAATCGTTGTAGGCTCGTACCGCGAAACCGGCGAACAGCTCCCGATGTTCTAGCCAGCTTTCGTCTGAGAATAAATTTTGCGGAACATATTCAGTCCGATCAGGAACGGCAGAACTGCCGTTAGCAAAACAAACGCCACGGTGATCCAACCCGAGTCCGCTGGGCCTGCTTCGGTTGCGGCCGTTGAGGCGTTCCGGTAACTGACGACCAGATTCAACGCACCCCACATCGTCAACGCACTGGCGGCCAAAACGTGTGAGACATACTCGGCGATCGCAGAGAGGGCTCGTTTCGCGTTTCGGTTTGCGGGTGCTTTCTTGGGAGCATTTTGCATGGAATCATTGGTCGCATTCATGCCGAAGGTTCTAACGAGTTCGAAAGCTGGCGACAATGGCGGCCACAAATGCCGGCCATGCCAATCATGATCCCAACCAACAAAAAACAGCCGATCACCGAGGATGCGCCTCCCATTCGAATCATCATCACCGCAGGAATGGCGATCACTGCCGCAACAACCTGTTGGCCATAAACATTTTTCCAAAGCCGGCGTTCTGATCGCGACTGACCAGCATGAACGAAGCCGTCCGCAAGAACAAATTTCCAAGCGCTTCGGTTCAGCCAGCCACCGATCAGCAGTGGTGGGACAATCAGGAACTGAGCGGGCACCACCAGAATGGACCAGTACAAAAACGGCAATCCCGCCAACAGCCAAGCCATCGCGAAATGGACCGTGGTGAACCAATGGGAAGGATTCGCGTTTTCTGATGGCACGTTCGATTCAACGTCTAACTTTTTGTGAGGGTCGCTCTCGAGTCCCGCGTTCGTGGCGAACGATCGACCGCACGCAAAGTACAGCAACACGCTTCCGACCGCCAACAGAACTAAATTGACAATCAAACGCAGATCTAAAACCGGCGGTGATTGGGTCGCCATCTGCCAAGTTCTATCCAGCAGCACCAGTGCCCCCCATTGAGCATCCGCAGTGTAGGGCACGCTCAAACAGCCTGCGGCCAGTACCCAACCAACAATCAATGATCGTTGACGCAGCCAACCGAAAGCCGGCTGCAACCAAGCGGGCGTACGAGCTTGACGGCCGGTTTGCCCTTTTCTTCGGCGACGCCGTTTCTTTCGGCGGGGAGTGTTATCGTTTACGTCGGACTCACCGGGGTCTGAGCCAGCTTTCTTTGCCGCAAGCTTCTTTCGAGCCCGCTTGCGCATTTGTTCACGACTTTCGGAAATCACACGTTGTTGCATTCGCTCGTAACGCTGCCGTCGAGTCAACTGCTGATCACCGGTGGACAGGTTGGCATCGTCGTCCGGATCGAGTGAATCGTCAAACGGTTCGGAACTCTCTGGTATCGGATCAAGTTCAGGCAGTGGGGCCGACAGCAGATCATCTCCCGCGTCGGCTAGGCCGTCCAAGTCAGGCGGGAGGTCAATCTTAGGATGCTCGAACGGTTCCTCTAACGTAAGTTCCGCATCAGGATCGAAGCTGCGGCGATTTGTTGTTGGCTGTGGCCTGCCGATGCTACGTTTCTTTTTTTTGCTCGGTCGCACGACGACGATCTTTGAATGGCAGTCGGGGCAAGTCACCTCCGTCCCCACTTTTGACTGGTTGACCAACAAACTAGATCGACAAAGCTGACAGGTGATCGTCAGAATGTCGTCAACGGTTAGCGGCACGGGGTTCTGTGCTGCTGACTCATTGGTCGCCGAATCGGAAGTCGGCGGGCTCGGACGACAATCGACGCAATAGACGTCCGCTTGTTCCGAAACGGGAACGCTTACGACGGCACCACACCGGATACAAAGTTCTTTCGATCGTTTTTCTTCGAAGCTCAATGCCAACTCGGTGGGTACGGTGTCTTAGTGATCATTGCCAATTGCGGCTCCGTCGATGAAAATAGTGCAGCGTGAAACTGAGGCGATCAAAAATCGCCGATCTGATTCCACTGATTATTCTAGCGAACTTTCAAAACGTTGTGCCGTCTGTTGTTGTGAGGACGGAAAGATGTAAGTCAAGCAACTGTTCACTTCGACCAAAAGTTCCATTTATTCGACTGAGAACGTGCATGAAATTGATAAAAATTGCTGCCGGAGTATTGAACCAGACTCCGTTGGCTTGGCTAGAAAACCGCGATCGTATCCTTGCCGCGATCGACGACGCGAAACAGCAAGATATCTCGATTCTGTGCCTGCCCGAACTTTGCATCACCGGCTACGGGTGCGAAGACGCATTTCACTCGCCCGGCGTGCATGAACTGGCCTGGCGGATGCTGACCGAAATCACACCTGCCACCGCCGCCACCGGAGACACCAAGGGGATCGTCGTTTCGGTTGGGCTTCCGGTCATGTATGCGGGCGGAATCTTCAACGTCGTTGCGTTGCTGGTCGCAGGAGAAATTCTGGGATTCGTTGCCAAGCAACACCTTGCCGGTGACGGCATCCATTATGAACCGCGATGGTTTAAGGCTTGGCCCGAAGGAGTGCAGGGCGAACTTGAGATCGATGGCAAAACGTATCCGATCGGTGACATGCTATTCGACGTGGGCGGAATCCGAATCGGGTTCGAGATCTGCGAGGACGCGTGGGTTGGCCAACGGCCGGGAGCCAGTCTGTCAGATCGCGGTGCCGACGTGATCCTGAATCCGAGCGCCAGCCATTTCGCGTTTGGCAAACACGACGTGCGAAAACGATTCGTGCTCGAAGGAAGTCGATCGTTTAATGTCACCTACGTTTATGCCAACCTTGTTGGCAACGAAGCGGGGCGAGCGATTTACGATGGCGATGCCATGATCGCGTCCGGAGGTCAGATGCTGGCGGTTGGGCCTCGACTTTCGTACCGTCCGCACATGCTGACGGAAGCGATCGTGAATGTCGAAACGACTCGCATGGCAAGGGCTCGAACGGGTAGCTTTGAGCCGGAGGTCGATGGCGATGAGAGCGATGTTATTTCGACCGGGTTCACATGGCCACCATGTCAACTGAAACGTCCTGAGGTGTATACCGAACTGTGGATGGAAGGAAGCAGCGTCAAGGAAGAAGAATTCACTCGCGCAGTTTGTTTGGGATTGTTTGACTACGTTCGCAAGAGTCGATCACGCGGGTTCGTGGTTTCCTTGAGTGGCGGTTGTGACTCGGCCAGCGTGGTTGCCTTGATCGGGACGATGATCAAACTGGCGACCGCCGAACTGGGGCACGAAGAAACGGTCAAACGCTTAGGCTCTTTTCTGTCTGATGATCCGCCGGCTAATTTCGAGGCGTTGCTGCCTCGAATTTTGACCACCGTTTATCAAGCGACCGACAACAGCGGCCCGGTGACAAAGAATGCAGCGGCCGAGACTGCCGCCGCGTTTTGTGCGACTCATTATGAGTTCGATGTGCAGTCGTTGGTCGACGGATATCGGCAAGTGGTTAGCGACGCGATTGGGCACACGCTCAACTGGGACCAGCACGACATCACCCTGCAAAACATTCAGGCACGGGTCCGATCTCCCGCGGTTTGGATGCTGGCCAACTTGAATAACGCGCTGCTGCTTTCAACCAGTAACCGCAGCGAAGCCGCAGTCGGCTACGCCACGATGGACGGCGATACGTCGGGTGGCTTGAGTCCGATCGCGGGCATCGACAAGCATTTTCTAAGGCACTGGCTGCGATGGATGGAAACCGCGGGACCGTTGAACATTGGCTCAACCCCCGCGTTGAAATCCGTCAATGACCAGCAGCCGACGGCCGAACTTCGTCCGCCCGATCAAAAGCAGACCGACGAAGATGATTTGATGCCGTACGAGGTTCTGGATCAAATTGAATGCTTGGCGATTCGAGACAAGCTGATGCCGTTGGAGATTTTCGAACACTTGAAGATCGATTTCTCTGCCGAAAGTGCCTTGCAGTTGCAGCAGTGGATCGAGCGTTTCTTCCGACTGTGGAGCCGCAACCAGTGGAAGCGAGAACGTTATGCACCTTCGTTCCATCTGGATGACAAGAACCTTGATCCAAAGACTTGGTGCCGGTTCCCAATCTTGTCAGGAGGATACCAGTTGGAACTGCAACTACTGGCAGAGAAAGTCGGTTCCTTCGACGGATAGAATCCGCGCATCGTCACTCGTCCCGGCGAGGACAAACTCGAATTGCAAGTTCTGATGTTGCTCACTGATACACGCCCGAAGCGCAAGCGAGTGGATTAGCGGGCTTCCCGATCCACTCGCTTGCGCGTCGGGCTTGTATTCGGAACGCTCAGGGAAACGGGCTTGTTCTGTCAGCCTCAAAGCATCAATCCAAAACGGCGCAAAAAAACGCCAGCCTAGACGTCCTCAGATAAGCGACCAGAACCATATCTGTTTACGTTTCGGACTGGCGTTATCGCTTCGTCAGAAAGCTGATTTGTTGTGGCGGCTTAACCGCGACGCAAAGTCAAACCGTTGATCAGGACCACGGCTCCAAGGAACAGGACGGGCCAGCACAGCCATCGCGGTGGACGAATTTCTCGTGCAGCCGGCGAGAATGAGGAAATGGTAGTTGGAGTCTGGTACGACGCCTGATAATACGGCGATTCGTAGGCCGTGTTCGCGTTGCGAACATTGTTGATCGGCTCACGTATCGCCGACCGGAGAGTGCCATCGGCCGACATTAGATTCGCCATACGAGGCGTCATCACGTATCGCTCGACCACGTTCAACTGGACACCCAAGAAGATCAGGAAAAAACCCAATGCCATGATGGAGGTTCGATGCATGCGTCGTGTGGATAACTGGGAGGAGGAGATCGAAAATCGAAAGTTAACCTAGAAGGTGTCATCGTTCCTTTGTTCGCGCGAATTGAGCCAATACTGGCTAACCGTCACAATCAGCATTTGCGATACGAAGCGTCATGGACGACTTTCGCCAACAAAAGCGGAACTCGGTGATGCAAATGAGATTAAACGGGTAGCGTTTAGCCAGTGGTTCCCGCTATGTTATGAGAGTGCGAGGCCTGTTTTCTGGGGATTCGGAGCTCGCCACGAACAAGCGAAAATTTGCCACCTGACAATCTCAACCTCGTGCTTCGCGGCTACTGAATTGTTCCGGATGGCAGAGCACGGACGCAGCAAGGACGCGAGGTTCTGTGAGAACCCGATCCGCGTTTCAGGTTGTGACAAAGCACCAACCAGTTGATCGATTTTCATGACCTCACCATCTGCCCCAGACAGCATCGCGGCCGACGCGACTGCGGAAACCAGTAATCTTTGGAAGCCCGGATTCCAAGGTCTCTTGTGGACGAACTGGCTAACGGCCATCAACGACAACATTTTCCGTTGGTTCGTGATTGGCGTGGGCAAGACCTTCGTCGGTCCGGAATACTACGGACAGATTCTGATGTTCGGAACCGTCTGTTTTGTGTTGCCGTATATTCTGTTCGCTTCGCCAGCCGGCTGGCTGGCCGATCGTTTCTCCAAGCGACAAGTCATCGTCGCTTGCAAGATCGCAGAAATCATCATCATGGCGTTGGGCGTTGTGGCACTCCTTTGCCAGAGCCTGTTCTTGTTGATGGCGGCGGTGTTTTTCATGGGAGCCCAAAGCGCGCTCTTTGCGCCGTCAAAGGTTGGGACGATTCCCGAGCTGCTGGGTGAAAATGAAATCAGCAAAGGCAATGGGATTTTCAATCTGGCCACGCTTTCGGCCGTCGTTATTGGGATGGGCGTTGGAGGCAAACTTGCGGATGTCGCAGGCACGCACGGCCAAGAAAATGTCTGGTTAACGGCGTTGGTGTTGGTCGGGATCGCGATTGTCGGAACGGGCGTTAGCCTGCTAATCCAACGGATGCCTGCGGCTCGTCCGTCGGCAACGTTTCCAGTGAACTTCGCTGGAGAAAATGTGGCCGACATCGCAAGCCTGTTCAAAAGCGGACCGTTGTTCCGTGTTGCGTTGGGAGTCATTTTCTTCTGGGCCATCGCTTCGTTCGCTCAGTTGAACATCGATATTTTCGCGGATCAAAGTGGAGGCATCACCGAATCGGAACGAACGCCGCTGCTGGTGTCGCTGTTGCTGGGCGTGGGCCTGGGCAGTGTCTTGGCGGGGCTCGCATCGGGGGACAACATCGAGCTGGGCCTCGTGCCGTGGGGAGCCATTGGGATGGCGTTCTTCAGCGTATTGCTGTTTTTCGCTCCTGCCGATTTCCTTGGCAGCGAATCGTCAGCGGGAACCGCAATCGCGTGCGTTCTGCTGGCTGGCTTGGGGATTAGTGCCGGGTTCTTCGATGTGCCGCTTAGCAGTTACCTACAGCACCGCAGCCCGGTCGCCACCCGCGGCGCGATTCTATCGGCCACGAACTGCCTGATGTTTTCCGGGATCGCGATGATGGCTTTTCTGATCATGCTGACCGGTTGGCCAACGTACCAAGGATCGCTGGGCAATCTGCCACCAAGTCTGCAAACCGGTGAACTGAATGAGCCTCAAAAACGCCAGATTGAATCGTTGACCCAACGGCTGAACGCGGCTTGGGACGAGGCGGGCGACACGGCGACGGCGGTCGATTCGGCTCCTGATCTGTCGGACTACGTGGCTCAAGCCAAAGACGATCCCGCCACACGGATTGCGGCAATCAACTCGCTGGTAACGGCAGACGTCAGTCAGCGTTCCAAACGCAACCAAGCCGTTTCATTGAAGACGTACGAATCGTCATTCCCTGAAAGCGATGATCGCCGGCACGTGAAGAAAGTGATCCTCCAGTCAGGCAAGCTGCCACTGCTGACGGCTCGGCAGAACTTTCTGTTGATGGCTCTGATGACGTTGCCCGTCATTGGCTATTCTCTTTACCGGCTGGGCAAACCAATGGCTCGACTTGCGGTCGGCTGCCTGTTTTCGGTTCTCTACCGGAATAGAATTTACGGAGCAGAAAACCTTCCAAAAGATTCGGGAGCGATCCTTGCGGCCAATCACAGCAGCTGGCTGGATGGAGCCATCATTCTGGTGTTGGTACCGGGAATTCCTCGCACCGTCGCGTGGGCTGGAAACTTTGCCGGCAAACTAACGGGAGCGTGGGCTCGATTCTGCGGTCTGATTTTGATTTCCGGGGGCCCAAAATCAATTCGCGAAGGATTGAAAACGGCCCGCACGGCAGTCAAAAATGGTGAACATCTTGGGCTGTTTCCAGAAGGAGGCATTTCTCGATCGCGACAGGTTCGCACCTTCAAGCCCGGCATCACCAAAATGAACGACCCCAAAGACCCGGTGCCGGTCATTCCGATGTATTTTGATGAGTTGTGGGGAAGCATCTTTAGTTATCAGGGCGGTCGATCCATCACGAAACTGCCCAATTCGTTTCGTCGAGGCATTTCGATTCACATCGGTGAACCGGTTAATGATCCGACAGACGTTTTTGAAATTCAACAAGCCGTTACTCGATTGGGAGCCCAAGCTGTGTCTCACCGCGTAGGAAAATTTGCTGCCCCGGCGGCTCGCATGATCACTGCGTGCAAACGCCGGAAGTTCAAAACCAAAATCTCTGATTCGACTCAACAGCAGGAAACCGGCGGCTCGCTGCTGACCCGGATCTTGGTGCTTAGACGATTGCTTCGAAAACATGTGCTCGACGTGGGCGAAGAACGGGTCGGCGTGTTGATTCCACCCTCCGTTGGTGGAGCGATCGTGAACGTCGCACTTTCGGTCGACAAACGAGTGGTCGTGAACCTGAACTACACGCTGTCGGAGGAGCTAATTAACTTCTGCATCAAAAACGCAGGCCTGAAGCGAGTCCTAACGACTCGCAAAGTGATGGACAAACTGGGGCTGGAGCTTGATTGCAAGGTCGAGTTTCTGGACGACTTGAAGGACAAAGTATCGGGTGCCGACAAGGCCGTGGCGGCATTCCAAGCCTACGCGGTGCCGGGCGGCTTGCTTTGTTCCAATCTTGGTTTGAACAAGCTGCAACCCGACGACATGATGACCATTGTGTACACGTCCGGGTCGACGGGCGTGCCCAAGGGAGTCATGCTGACGCAGCAAAACATCGCGACCAACATTGAAGGCATCGACGGGGTTGCGCAGCTGAACTCAAACGATTCGCTGATCGGCGTGCTGCCATTCTTCCACGCGATGGGCTACACCGTCACGCTGTGGACGCCGTTGGCATGCGACATTGCAGTCGGCTACCACTTTAGCCCATTGGATGCAAAAGTCGTGGGCAAGCTGGTCGAAAAGTGCCAAGGAACAATCTTAGTAGCGACGCCCACTTTCCTGAGATCCTATTTGAGGCGCTGCACGCCCGAGCAATTCAAAACGTTGGATATCGTGGTCGCTGGGGCCGAGCGATTGCCACCCGAGCTATGTCAGCAGTTTGAAGACAAATTCGGCGTTCGTCCTGTCGAAGGTTACGGCGCGACGGAGCTGTCACCGATCACCGCAGTGAATGTGCCCCATTCAAGACAGGCATCCGCCAAGTTTCAAGTGGACGCCAAAGAGGGAACCGTCGGTCGCACGATCTGCAACGTGGCGGCAAAGATCATCGACCTAGACTCCGACAAAGAACTTGGTCCTGGGCAGTCCGGCATGCTGTGGATCACCGGGCCAAACGTGATGAAAGGTTATCTAGACCAACCCGAAGCCACCGCCGAAGTACTGAAGGATGGATGGTACAAAACCGGTGACGTTGCGATTTTGGACGAAGATGGGTTCATTCAAATCACCGGACGAATCAGTCGTTTTAGCAAGATCGGTGGCGAGATGGTGCCGCACGTGAAGATCGAAGAAGTGCTGTCGAAGTTTTTAGACGACACTCCGGAAGACGACACCGACGATCAGCCATTGGCGGCCGTCACCGCAGTGCCTGACGTGAAAAAGGGCGAGCGTTTGATCGTCTTGTATGCCACCGACAAGAAATCCGTGGACGAGATGCGGCAGTCACTGACCGACGCCGGGCTTCCGAACCTGTTCATCCCGTCGGCCGACAGTTTCCTTCGCGTCGAAGCGTTGCCGGTTTTGGGAACAGGAAAAGTTGACCTGAAAGGGATTCAGGTCATGGCGGCCGAGCTGGTGAATGGTAGTTAAATCAATCAAGCTCTTGGACAACGCGACTTTTACATAAAACTGTTTGACGACAAGCCGGAGGCGACCGCGTTTCGCTCGTTCCATAACGGTGACGCCTGCGGCTAGACGCCAAACGAGGTGAACGGCTTTTCTTCAATTACAAAAAAAGCCTGCCAACGAGAGGGCTCCGCACAAAAGTACCCCGCTTATGGCTGCTCCATATTTCAGGCCTGACCAGATTCACGGCTCCTCCTCGCGGAGCCCACTCACAGGCAGGCATCGCTGGATTTCTCAAATCGAGCCACACGTTTTACGCTTTCGATGGCGATCCGTCAAACGCTGTTGACCGTTTTCGCGGTCGCTTTCAACCCACGAGGGTAGAACGAGAATGTAGATCTTCGTTTAGGTAGCGACGATCGGGAGGGCGAGGCTCCGCCCGAGCCAAAATCGACTGCAACACGTGTTGATTCGATGGAGCGGACGGAGCCTTCCCCTCCGTGCGCGGCCTACTGTTGCTGTCCCCTATCCCTGAAACAGATTCCCATGGTTCGGATTGTTCACGATGTGATAAGCCGTTCGCTCCGCCAACGCTCCGATCGTCATGTAGGGGTTGACCCCCAAAGCGGTTGGAATCACCGAAGCGTCCGCCACATACAAACCGTGGTGAACGGCCGCCTGCCCCGTCTGACAATCGTCAAAGCCTCCTCCTGATCCGTCGTAGACCTGCCCCAAGTGATTGACGGCTCCCTCGTGAGGACTGTCTGACATCCCGCAACCGCCCAGCGGATGAACGGTCACTAAGTTATCGCCGAATGCCTTCAGTCGCTTGTAACGCCCACCGTGAGCCGCTGCCAATCGCTCAAATTCTCTGAACACCATTTTGCGATAGTCGCTATCTTTCAAACCTTCCCACTTGATTTGCCAGCGACCGTCCCGTTTGATCAAACGGCCCTTGCCCTCGTCGTGCCCCATGCCCAGCATCACCATCGAGTTATTCAAATCAACATCTCGCAGCAATGCGGAAAACAAGTTCCCAACGCCCCGAGGCAAGGCGGCATCTTGAATCAGTAGCCTTTTTTGAAGGTCAAAGTCGCGATAAAAGTTCAAAGACGTTTGCACCGTTGGCCCAACAGGAGGCTTGGTGGTCGGATACGTTGAAAAGCCTCCGATGTTGGTACCGGGCTCCATCCCCGTGACAAAACCGATCGTGTCTCCGTTGCCCGACCAATGTTGTCCCAATTTTGGCGAGAACTGAAAGTTATCGGTCTGAGAATCCAACAAGATCGCCGCGCTGCCAGGGCTTCCGGCTCCCACCACGACGATATGCGAGTTCACGGTGACGGGATGTCGCGTGATCTTGTTTTCGCTGTCATCGATGTAGGTCATGTGGACACGGTAGTAGCCCTGCATTTTCTCGATCGAATCCACCTGCACCTGGGTGAACATCTCAGTGCCGTTGTGTCGAGCCATCGGCAAATAGTTCATCGCCAAAGTATTTTTGGCACCCACGTTACAGCCGTTGATGCAGTCGCCACAAAGAGTGCACGGACGCTGGATCATTCCCTGTGGATTCCGCAGCTGGTTGTCCAGATGCCGGTAGTCGTACATCACTGAAACATGCGACCGGTCAAAAAAGTTGGGATTGGAACTTAATCGCTGGGCCGCCAACCTGCGAGCACGAACTTTTGGCACTTGATCGAACGGAGTCCGTGAAAGACTCATCGCTTTCGCAAGCCGATCGTAATACGGGCCGAGAACCTCAACATTTCGCAACGCGACTGGCCAGCGCTCCTGTTGAAAAACCTCACTGTGAGGACGCAACGCAATACTCGCATTGATCAACGAGCCACCGCCTAGCCCGTTGCCGCCCATGATGTTGACTTCATCGTTCATCATTAGATTGAACAAACCCAACGGCTGATTCAATTGGCCTCGCGTAGGACCAGCCAGCATCGATCGAGCCTCCATGTTCAAGCCGGCAAAGGTGTCAGGAAAGGTCCCCGGTACCCATTCCTTGCCACGTTCCAAGATCGCGATTCGATAATTGGGATTCAATCGCTGCGACAACCGCGCCGCGGTCACAGAGGCTCCGTAACCCGATCCGATCACCAGAACGCCAAACTGAACGCAATCTTTCTTCTGCGCAGTGTTGAACAGCTCGCGGATTGGGCTGGCCAGCCGGCCGCCGTACTGAGCCAGCGACGTGCGGTAGTCCATCGCGGCCTGAGTCTTAATTGGGTTGCCGCTCGTTTTCTGACGCTCGCGAAGCTGAACCAATGGCCCCGGCCCATTCGTGTTTCGACAGCCGGCTCCATGAGCCGATCCTGCTGATACGGCAGCGGTGACGGTGGCCGCCGCTGCCGATTTGAGCATGGCTCGGCGGTTGATGGATTCGTGTGAGTTCGTTTTCTTGCTGCCAGAGTTCATCAATCAGATTTTCCGCTGAGGGTTTCTCGAACTTGAGGTCGTCAGACCGTTTGTTGCAAGCGCGAAAAGGTAGGGTTCGTATGAGTCCTTATCGAACGTCGGGTTGAGCCGGTTATCATAAAAACGCTGCATGCACCTGTTTCGCGGGCAAGTGAGTTCCACGTCTGCCGTCCAGCGAAACCTGATGCTGTATGCCAATCATTTGGGTCAGGTAAAGTTTGCGGGATTGGTAATGAGTCGCGCTCAATTTGATCCGGCTTTCGCTTACACTGACCAATATGGCCAGCCAACCAACTTCAACCCAACCTTTCGCACGTCGATCCACAAGCGCTGCCGTTGCGCTGGCCGCTGGAGCCGTTGGAATGCTGGCACAATTGGTTTGGGCGAGGATCTTGATTCAGTGGTTTGGGACCTCTTCGTTGACGATCGCAACTGCGCTCGCGGCTTCGCTGGCCGGATTGGCGATCGGTGCATTCCTTTTTCGAGATTCCGCGAGTGGCTTGGGCCAGTGGCTAGGACCGCCCAAGGCTCGACCGAGCTGGCTGTTATTGCTGGCAGGAATTGGTGTGCTGGAAGGATTGATTTTGTTTCTGTGTGACGATGCGCTTCTGCCATTCGTCGCTTCTTCCTTGCCCGGAAATGCCGCGTTGTTGGTTTTGGGCGCCTTGGTGCTAGTGCCATTGAACATCATGCTTGGCGGTGTGCTTCCGACATTGGTCCAATCTACAGGGACCGAGTCAACGAAAACCGTTGGAACGTTGTACGCAGCAGAAACAGTTGGCGGCGCTGCAGGCGCATTGTTGGCAGGATTCTGGCTGATTCAAACCGTCGGCCATGCAGCGACCTTGTTGGCTGCGGCACTGGTTGCGATTGTGGTCGGAGCAGTCAGCATTTTTCTGTCCAAGTCCGATCAAGCCGACGAACCGGCGCTCCCTTCAAACGAACTTGAGACAGTAAAAACAGCAGCCCAGACGCCAGCTACAGTTAAGCGGATTCCAATCTTGGTCGCGATTTTTCTGGCGGGAGTCGCTTCGTTGAGCATGGAAATTATCTGGCAGCGAGCATTGATTCTGCTGGTCGGAACGGACACCCATAGCTTCATGATCGTTGCGGCCAGCTACTTAGTCGGAGTCGCACTTGGCTCGTGGATTTGCGGCTGGTTCTCGGTCCAGCGGCAACCAAGTCTGTTCAGCTTTCTGCAACTGGGAGTCGCTCTGACCTCCCTCGTGGCGATGGCGGTGTTCTGCGGATTGGTCGCGGGCGAGGGACAACGATGGTTGATGGACACAACGTCAGGATCTGAAGTCGCTGGTAAAAGGTTCGTTGCCTGTTTCGGTTTGTTGATTCTGCCAAGCTGCTTGACGGGAGCCAGTTTTCCGGCAGCCGTGTCGATACTCATGCAGTCGGGAATGGCCAGCGCCGACGCGACAGGGCGAACGTACGCTACGATCGCTGCGGGAAATATCGCAGGCGTGATCATCGTCGGATTTTTGCTGATACCGATTCTGGGTTTGCAAACCTCATTGATCGTCTTGGTTGCAATTGCAGCGATCGCGGCCGGCCTCGCTACGCAGCGCTGGCGTCCTTCGTTTTTGGTCGTCAACGTTGCCGTCTTCTTGGCGGCTGGATACCTTTTTGTGAATCAGCAACCGATTGGAATGACCGCATTGTCACCCGGACAAGAGATCGTTTTCTATCGTGAAGGACCGGTCGCGACCGTCAGTGTCGTAGCGGGAACGGAACAGGCCAACCCTGATATTACGTCGCAGCGAATGGTCGTCGACGGTATCGTGATTGGAGAAAACCTTGGTGGCGTTGATGAAAAACAAAAAATGCTGGCCCACCTGCCGTTGCTTATTCATGCGATGGCCAACAACCAATCGCCCAAACGACTAAATGCGATATCAATTGGTCTTGGAACGGGAATCCTTGCAGGCGAGCTGGCGACTCAGCCGTCGGTCGAAAACGTTACTTGCGTCGAACTTTCTCCGGCGGTCATTCAAGCGTCAGAAATTTTCTCGCAGGACAATCATGATCTTGCTTCGCTGCCAAACGCCACCATTGTTCAAGGTGACGGAATCCATTTCCTCAGACGTGTGAGCGAAACATTCGACTGCGTCGTCAGTGATGGAAAATCGCGCCCAGGGCACGCGGGCAATGTCGGTTTCTTTTCTTCGGAGTACTACCGTTTGGCGGGCGAACGGCTTTCAGATTCAGGAACGTTCGTCCAATGGGTTTCGCTGGACGGCAGTCTGCAAGAGGTTCAAACGATTTTGAAAACCTTCTCGGAAGAGTTCACCTACGCGTATGCGGCGCTCGCACCACCCGATTCGATTTACTTGATTGGACGTGGGCTTCCGATTCACTGGGACGATCAAGCTTGTGATGAATATCTTGCCAAGGCAAAGTCACTTCATCCTTACGGTTGGCGAACGTCGGACGACATTCGCAGCATGGCATGGCTAGATCTTCATCAGATCGAATCGTTCATGCCGGCTGAGCTGGCGACCAATTCTCTGGACCGACCGGTCTTGGAACGTTTTGCATTGGACATCCATCGCCCCGAAGCAAGTCAGTACAAGGTTCACAACCTAGCGTTTCTTGAAACCTGTCTGAACGACGAACTGAAATCGAAGTCGATATTTGATGGTGATCCAAACGAAAAATCATCCGCGATTCGGGAAGCCTGTTCGATTCTAGTCCGGGCCGGTAAGCATACTGCAAACCCTGCTAACATCGATCTGGCGACCGCGGCCAATCTTCATAAGCAAGCGTTAAAGACGCTACCACATTTGTCGCGGGGCATCCATCTTGCCGACCGAATGCTCACACAAGCCGAACAGCTTAGCGAGTCACTTTCGGCTGCCGAACTAGGCAAGCTGTTACAAAGCGCTGCATCGTTAGTGCCAGCGGATCCTCAGATTCAGCTACTGATCGGGAATGCGTTGATCGATCGCAACCAGTTTAGTAACGCGGCGGGGTGCTTCCATCGAGTGACTCGCCTCCAGCCAGACAATGTTAAGGCCCACGTTTCTTTCGGACGTTGCTTGGTCGAGCTAGGGAAATTTCGTGCCGCCATTCGGCCTCTTACGAACGCACTCCAACTTCAGCCCGACCATGAACAAGCCCAGCAGTTGCTAAGGATTGCAAATGGGCAGGCCGCGTTTCCTTAAGCCGTATGCCACAGCTTAAAATCCGAATTCAAGTCCAACGTATCCGCCTCGCAGAACAAGATCGCCATCCGTATTGGCGGATTGCAATTCTGTGACGTTGGTGAAGTCAGTCGGGATGTTTTTCTCTGCATCGGCGATTTCCGAAACGCCCAAGACTCGGTATCCGATTCGAAATCGCGATCGCTGCGTCAAATGATAGGCGAGACCCAAATCAAATTCGCCCATCAGGCTTAAATCATCTTTGCGGTCACCGAATTGAAAGGCTGCCCCAGCATTCGATCCACTGCTGACTACCGGGGTACTGAAGTCAAGGTTTGCTGCCTGGTTAGACGCACCGATGGTGGTGCGAGCTCGGTTATTGAACAGGCCAAGTTTTCCACCGATGGTCAGCGACGCCCGGCTGAATGCTTGCCACTCTGCCCGACATCCGGTCTGGATACCGAACAACGAATTTTCGACACTGGAGTTCAACGCGGATCGAATGACCGCGTTGGTCGATGAAACGCCGGCGTACTCCAATGACTCGTCGAATTGCATAAAGCGAAGCCCGTACAAACGCTCAGTTGTCAGACAACGCCCCAACGGTGCGAAGTTCCGCTTGTTTCGCAGCAGGTTCAGTTCAACGTTGTTGAAGCTGTAATCGCGAGTCAATTGGTGAAAATCTGCGGTGTTGAATGTGTTGGACAACGCAACGCCATTGTCATTGATTTGGCCAAGTCCATTCAGCACCGTCGTCGGATTTCCGCCAAGCACACTCGTCGCAGCGGATGAATACAAACCCCAGTAGCGAGCCTCGAAGCCCCAGCCGGTGCTACTTCGCCGCGCGAGGTTGATATCGATACCGCTGGTTCCGTTCGGATCAGCGTTATTGCTTCTGAGAGTCTGAGTTAGGTCCGCAGGATTGACTGAAAACAATCGATCGCCATCGAACTCGCGATCAAAAATAGGGACCGTGATACCAAGCACCCAAGTCCTGGCAACGGGAGGCTTGGCGTCGGTGTAGTAGTGCTCATCGAAATAGTCGTTGACGAAAGTGTCAGGATTCGTGTTTGAATCCTTCTTGGTTTCGGCAACTGCTGCTTTGGCTGGTTCATTCACCTGCTCCGGCACCAAATTTGGAGCCACAACAAAGTCATCCGAATCGGCACTGGGCAGCTCGTTGGGAGGAAGATCGCGACCACCGCTTAAGTCCGGCCGTGAGATTATAGGGTCACTGTAGTCGTCGTAGTTGTCGATCCCCTCAATGAACGCTTCAATCTCGGGTGCATCTTGCGCAAAAACACCGTGCGAACCTGACACCAATGCCAAAGCAAAAATTGCCACGTACGGGATCCGTGAATACGTTTGAAACTTCATCGTGAATTCCTTTTCACTACTGATCTTCGCTCCGGCCAGTCATCGCCAAAACGAAGGATGGATCAGCAAGTCTGATCGCTCGCCCCATCCGGCAGAGGTGCCATTGGTGGAACAAGCGGTTTATGCAAACTGTCCGACAGAACGTAGACAGTCGCAACAATACCTGCGTGGATCATCGTCCGAGCAACCGGAACGATCGAAGCAAAACTTCTAGCCAGCATAGAAATGCCCCCTAGTGCGGTGGGACCATCGGTACGGCAGGATTGTTCCTCACTCCGATCAAATTCGACAGAACATGATCTATCGCGCAGGCAGCTGAGATCTCCGCAATCCATTCACTGGTTACAAACGTCACAGCTTTCCAAATGAAGGACAACAAAGTCGATTGCCGGTATTTTCATGAGTCCGGATATGCCGATTCTGCGCATGGCACCGGTGATTCCTCTTAAATCGCTTTACGTCGACAACGCAAACTGGACTGAGCAAACCAGTCGTAAAGGTCAGGTTGCCTCACGGGACTGAGAAATCTTAGCCGTTCAAATCGAAAATGCGCGAGTGCACCTTTAAACGCGGCGTATGTTTCAATCTGGAATTCGAATCTCACTTCAGGCAGGCTCCCAACCGGGCAATCCTGTTCGTGTACGAAAACTGGGCCCATGTTGGATCGCCCGTTCATTGCGATCTCAACGCTTTTGCACTTATACCCTGCTCACCAATACAGGCCGTTGGAAAATGTCTGAATCAAAAATCTTGGTTGTTGATGACAGCCAAGCGGTTAGAAAAGCCGTACGAAGATCGCTTGTCAATGCTGGCTACGATGTCACCTGTGCCAGTAACGGTTACGAGGCGATCGACCTGCTGACCGCCGATTTCTCATTGATGATTCTCGACATCAAGATGCCGGGTCTGGATGGATACGAGGTGTGCGAACAACTGAAATCTGCTGGCGTTAATTTCCAGAACTTGCCAATCATTTTCTTGACGTGCAGCGGTTCGCACGCACTAGAACTGCTGGGCAAACAATATGGAGCCTACTTGCAAAAACCGGTGGCACCCGAGGTGCTTGTAGCTGCCGTCAAAGACCAGCTTTCATTCAACCCCGCACCTGCACATTCAAACGAAAACTGCCTTTAACATAGGCAGCGGCGGCGACGCACAATCTTGAACACAAATTCACACAACGCGAACTTCACACGACCAAGTGATTCCACTGGACGGTTCTCCGTCTGTACAGACGTCACGCAATGGCGGCAAGACGTGGATGCGTTCTCCGCTGCGACTCGTCAGATGTTGGAATCAATTCACCAAGAGCTTTCCATTGGCCTCTCCCAAGGACAAGCGAAAGCTAACCTCGTCACCAAGAAGCCAACAGAGCCTAGCTCCCCAAAACAGCCAACTTCTGGTCCTACCATTACTCAACAAGTAGCCGAAAGCCGACTCTGCACCAAAATCGTTGCTGATGAAGTTGCGATTGAAAGCGAGCAAATACTTGCTCGACTAAAAGCGCAGTTGGCTGAGCAACTAAATCAATAATCAACGCCAATCAAAAAAATTCAATTGGACAGAATTGATCATGGAACAACTTGATTTTAACGGATCGGAGAAATACTGCATTTTCCAGTGCCACAATCAGTGGTACGGAATTTCGGCCCTTGATGTGCAGGGTGTTTCGCCTCGACCTGAAATCCAAAGCGTGCCCAACAGCGATCCGGTTCTCACTGGCATAAGCCATTCGCACAACAATTTTATACCGGTGATCAGTTTGCGTGCCCTAGCCGAAATCAACTACGAACACGATTCGGAATCGCAGCAGCAACTGCTAACGTTGCCCGGTCCACCCGGCCCATGGGGCGTGTTAATCGATCAGGTAATATCCCTTGCCCCGCTAGAGGTTTCGATCTCTAGCTTTTCGAATGCTAACGATCAATGGTCAAAAGTTCTTTCCGGATCAGCGTCCTATCGGAACCAAGTCGTTCAAATACTTGATGCCAAAGCACTTTATCAGTACGCCGACAGCATGTTGAAACGATTCTGGGACAACAGTGTCACGACCGAAACCGAACTGCTAGTCAGCTGAATCAAACTGCCGCCCAAAACGAATTACTCTTTTCGAGCTCCGTGAAACAATCCAATGCGTACCTATCTGTCCATTGCAACCTCCAATTTAATCTGCGCCATCGCTGGCGCTTTAATCGCCTATGGCGTGACTGCCGAAACGTCACCCGCCGGCACGGCTTGCTTAATCGCAGGGGCCATCCTGCTAATTGGCTGCTTCGGCTGGCTGCTAGTCAAGTTCCAACCAACCATGCAGTGGCTGACCCAAATCGCCAAGAATCCCGACCAAGTCGACTCGATTCCAAGCGGCGGTGCTGCGGAAATCACCGCCATTGGCGAGCGTTTCGTACGATTGGCAAACGATCGGCGGCGAGCGAACGCGGACGCATTGAAAGAACTTGAAAGTATTCGGCGTTTCTTGGCGGCCGTCGATCGAAGTGGCGTGCATGCGTCAGATCAATCGGGCAGCACATTCAGCCAACTGCAAAACCTGTTTGAGCGTTTATCTCGATCTTTGGGCGAAGATGTTCAGCAGTCGATTACCAACAGCAAAGAGCTTCATCGCAACACAGAAAAACTCGTGGGCGGCGTCGAACAGCAGTCTCAGGCAATCACGACCACCACCTCGTTGGTGAATAAAATCGCCATGCAGATCGAACAGGTTTATCAAAACGTGAAATCGGCCGTTTCTTCGTCCGGTGTCGTCCGTGAACATTCAGACCAGAGTCTCAGTCGGTTTGGAAAGCTGATCGACCAAATGAAGAAAGTGCGCAACGACTCTTCCGTTCGCGAGCGCAAGCTAACGGTTCTTGGTCAGCACACTCGCGAAATTGGTTCGATTGTTGAAACCATTGGAACCATTTCCTCTCGCACCGACATGTTGGCTTTGAACGCATCGATCGAGTCCGTTCGAGCGGGTGAACACGGCCGCGGATTTGCTGTCGTTGCGGATGAAGTTCGCGCTCTGGCTGAGCAGTCCGCTCAAGCGGTGCTCGATATCACGGCTCGCATTGAATCGATTCAACTGGAAACTCGCCAGACCGTCGCTGGTGCTTCAGACGAACACCAGCAATTGGACGAAGTACTTGCGCTGGCAACGGAAACGCTTGACGAACTGAAAGAAATCAACGGCGCGGCTTCCGAAGCGGCCAGCAGTGTTAACGACATTTCGTTTGCAACGCAGAAGCAGTTGGTTCTTGCTCAAGAGGTCGTCGAATCACTGGCGTCCAACAGCGAGGTCTCCAAGAACAACCGAGGCGTTGCGGAAGGTGTTCTTTGGACAGCAAAGAACATGGGCGAGGCTGGAGGCCGCCTGAATGAGGCGGTCAGCGTGTTGAAGCAGCAAGCCGCTGTCGGCACAGCGCAGTCGTTTTCGTCAGCTCCGAGCGTTAACGCTGGCTCTGAAGTTACCGCGTGAGAATTCGATGGCGTTGAACACCTTGCAAACCCGGGGCTAGTCAGGCACAGATGAGTAAAAAGAAAACCAACAAGAAACCTGCGAAATCGGTCGAAGCGAAATCGCCTTCCACGATCATCGCGGACGCAATTCGCGCGACCGATCCGAAAGATGCCGACTTCGAGACCGTCACCGAACAACTGCTTAAGTTCGCCGAATCCGCTCGCGATGCCTTGCAGCTTCAGCTTGCCAACCTAGCCGAACGGATGAGTCAACTATCTGAACTTGCCACCGCAGATACCCGAGACTCTGAAAGCAATCAATCTCTGGCTGCTGAGGTAAAGGGTTTCCTCGATCAACACTTGAGTGTCATTCTCGGTATTGAAGGAGACGACAGTGCGGTTGCCTCCGTCATGTCTGCTGCGAGCGCCAATTGGCAACCGTATTTGGATGCCTTCGACACTTTCGATGATGGCCATTCGGACGACTCAGATTGTTGGGGCGATGGCTTCACTGACGACTTCACCCTTGCCACCTCTCAAGCACCGCCGAACGAGCCTGATTCGGAAGAGGACTACGGTTCTCAGATTGATTTG
This sequence comes from uncultured Pirellulaceae bacterium, assembly GCA_937929805.1. Classification (GTDB taxonomy): domain Bacteria; phylum Planctomycetota; class Planctomycetia; order Pirellulales; family Pirellulaceae; genus Mariniblastus. The sequence continues at coordinate 65,329 of CALFUT010000034.1, read as the reverse complement.
ATGCTGTCTGCGATCAACGGGCTGGAGGCTTCGAAGTTAAATGGAAGTTCAGAATTTCAAGCACCGGCGGAGGAATTGTTCGCTGACAACAATGAATCAGCCGCCAATTCGGTTGCCGTGGCCGACGATTCAAAAGCAATTTCGCAACTGCAGTCCGACCATGAAATGCTCGAAGCGTACCTCGATGATGCCGGCGGGTGCGTTGCGTCGATGGAACGATCCGTTCTAGCATTGGAATCAGAACCGAATCAACCTGAGCCCGTCCGCCAATTCTGTCGCGAGCTTCACACCCTCAAGGGTGCCTCGGCTACGGTTGGGTTGTCTGGTCTGGCAACGTTCTTGCACAACTTAGAAACGAAACTCGAATCGCTGTTCGACAATGACAAGTGCAATGCGGAGCCTGATCTCCTGCTAAATGCTGTCGACACGATTCGCGATCGGATTGATGGCCTGTCGGAGCCCTCCGCAGAACCTGCCTCGAAAGCGAAGACTCCTTCCGGACCCTCCGGAACTGTCGAAACCTCTGTAGCACCGTCACGAAAAGTAAACCTTGCCGACGGAGGTGGCGACGAAGCTTCAATTCGCATCCGAGCCGCTCAGTTGGATCGTTTGATGGACATGCTGGCTGAATTGGTCGTCTTGAAAAATCGGCGAGAGCAACACCAAACTGATTTCAATCGCGTCAACGAGGAACTGACTCGCTGCTCGACGCGACTTCGGTTTGCTAGTGATGCCAACGCCGGCCATTCTCAATCCGACAATTTTGTTGTGGCCGAGATCGCTCGTGACATCGCCGAACTTGGCAGCGAACTCCGCTCGCTTCAAAAACCAATTAGCGCTGACAACCAAGCAATCTCTTGGTTCGTTCGGGACTTCCGTCAGGAAATCATGCAGTTGCGACGGATGCCGGTTGCTGGGCTGTTCCAGCGTCTACAACGGGCCGCCCGCGACGCGGCCAAAGTCGAAGACAAGCAAGTTCAAGTTCAGATGCTTGGAACCGAAACCGGTTTAGAAAAGGAACTACAAGAATCGCTGTACGAGCCGCTGATTCACATCGTTCGCAACGCAGTCAGCCACGGCATCGAGCAATCTGAACTTCGCAAAAAAAATGGCAAACCGCCTGTTGGCATGATCACCCTCGACGCACGATCCAGTGGCCAGATGCTCGTGATCGAAGTCCGCGATGATGGCAATGGCCTTGATTTCGACGCCGTCCGAAAGCGGGCCCGAGACAAAGGGCTCATCTCGGCTCACGCGACACCCACCGAAAGCGAACTAGCGAAACTGATCTTCCATCCGGGTTTCTCAACTGCGGCACAAGTCAGCGAGTTGTCAGGACGTGGCGTTGGCATGGATGTCGTTGCCGCTGCCATCGAAAAAATGCATGGCCGAATCGAGATCACATCCAACCGAGGAAAAGGAACCACCATGCGGTTCACGCTTCCACTACGATCGGGAATTGAACACGTGCTCGTTTTCCGGACTGCCGGTCAGCTGTTCGCACTACCGATGCAGTCAGTGGAGGCCACTCGCAAGGGTTCAACTTCCAGCCAATCAAAGGGGCACCGCTTGGCCGAGGTCCTGTCCATGGGATCACTCGAGCAGCCAACACACGACAGTATCGTTATGCGTTCCTCCAATCGATCACTCCAAAACCCGAACGAATCAAGGGAGCGGTTTGAGTTCATTGTGGACGAGATCGTTGGCCCGGAAGAAGTTGTCGTCCGTTCACTACCGGTCTTTCTTGCTCAACATCCGTTGTTTTGTGGAGTCACCTTATCCGGCACGAGTGAAACAGTATTGTTGTTGGATTCAGAGCAACTTCAAACCTTCTGTGCAGCTCACTTTCAGGGTGACCAAGCCACTCGCGCAGCCCAGCTTGCGCCCGACACACGTACGCAACGAGTCCTAGTCGTCGATGACTCGTTGAGTGCCCGCAAACACTTGGTACGCAAAATCTCTGCCGCCGGCTTCGTTACGGTCGAAGCGGGAGATGGCCTAGCCGCACTGGAGTGTTTGCGCAAACAAACGGTTGACTTCATTTTCACCGATCTGGACATGCCTCAGATGGGCGGACTGGAGCTGCTGGCCGACCTGCAACGCGGACCGCACAGCCACATTCCGGTGGTGGTCGTCAGCGGCAGAGCGGAACAGGATTTCCAAGACCGCGCCGAAGAAGCTGGCGCGATCGACTTCTTGGTCAAACCCGCAACTGACGAGCAACTTACCGGAGTGCTCGAAAAACTGACCGCCACACTGGCAGACGTTTGACTTCGCCAACATAAATCACCTCACCTAAATCTTGCATTACTCACCTTCTAATCACGTTTCACAACCTATCCACCACGTTTAACATCAGGTTTACTCATGTCCGAAAAAACTGTCCTTGTCATTGATGATAGCGCCACCATTCGCCGCCTTGTCGACGGAGAACTCAGTGCCGTTGGCTATCGAGTCCTTGTTGCGTCTACCGCCGAAGAAGGACTCGACAAGGCCGCCCATGAGCGCCCGGACTTGATCATCCTTGACCACCAATTGCCTGGCATCACCGGCTTCGAAGTCGCTTGCAAATTGGCAGAGAACCCTGATACGGCCCGCATCGCGATTGTGGCCAGTTCCACCCTGCGAAAAAAAGCGTACGCCGAATACGTCGATTGCGATAACGTTGTCGACATGCTGCCGAAACCGTACACCGGCGAACTGTTGATCACGACCGTTGGAAATGCGATTGAAACCGCATCGATGGTCGTGCAGTCTCAAGAAGATGGGTCGGCAGTTCCTGAAATTATCGGAGAACAAGGTGATGCTGACCTGATGGGCACGTTTGCCTGTTTCGGACTGCGTGAAGTTCTGGACATGCTGAACAACGGAAACAAATGTGGCTTGCTGGAGATAGAATCCAATCGCTGCCGAGTTTACGTCAACGTCGATCGAGGCCGCATCCAAGCAGTAACCGCTTCTGGAATCGACCCTAATGAAGTCGCCGTTCAGTTGCCTTCGTCACTTAGTGAATTAGGGGCAGTCGTCAAAACAACGGTCGGAGGCCGCAAAGGGTCTGAAGTGGATGGCCTCGTTGGGTTGTTGAACAACAAAGTGATCGACTCGCGTTTGCTGCAGAAACTGCTTCGCTTGCAGGCCGCTGTACTACTTCGAATCTGCTTCACCGAGCAACTGAAGGGCTTCCGGTTCCAAAACAATCAAAGTGTTCCACCACTGTTTGAAAACCTGCCTCTCGATAGCAGCCTGCTGGCGATTCTTGTCGAAGGAGCCATGTTGTGCGATGAAGCCTCATTGCCGCAACTGGCGGACGGAGTCGGCTACAAACGACGTTCGATCCGCGGCCAGAACCTTGACCGAGCCGGATTGGCAAGCCATCACATGAAGTTGATGGGGTCCTTGTCAGAGCCACGAACCGTTGAGGAATTGGCGAATCAAGTCAGTTGGGAAACTGACGAAATGAGACGCGTTTTGCACGGTTTCGAACTGGCCGAACTGGTTGAACAGAAACCCATTCGCGACACGTCTCGTGTGGTTGGAATTACATCCGACCAAAATCTTGCCCAGCGACTTGCCGGAACGTTTGAGGCCCAATCTGATTCTATCACGGGCAAGCTGTTGCGAGACTGGCTGGCCTTGGACCTGTTGATGCGTCGAAATCGACCAGACGTGTTGATCGTCGACTTGAACGATAGTTCTGCCATTGGACACCTGCAAAAAATGAAGTCAGGACCGACCAACAAACTGGCAGGACTGAAACTGGTCGGCGTCTTGCCCGAAGGTGTACCGGTCGACAACGAGTCTTCAACAAATCTGGGAGTCACTTTGCTGACCGCCGAATTTGATGACGCTCAGCTGATCGACGCGATCAGCGTCGCAGAAGCGAGCCCAGCCAGCGCACCCGCCAATGGTGATGCTATGGCTCCGACTGCAAACCAAACGGTTTAACAGTCACTGGATAACGCGCGTCGACTGGGCCGCAGGTCGACGGCGTCAATGATTCAATGCTCGACCTACACTCAATCATTCAACCAAAACGACAGAAATTACCATGTCTCAGTTTATCACCGTCCTCGATCCAACCGGCATTGCGAACTCCTATTGCATCGAAGAAGGCGCCAGCAAGTTCGCTGGTTCGGCAGACCATTGCGAGATCAAATTGCAGGGTGAAGATGTCGCCCCGATCCATTGCATGTTTAGCACCGTCGAAGGTGAGCTAAAGATCCAAGACTGGAACACCGGCGGAAAGACACTCTTGAACGGATTTGAACTTCAAGACGAATCCCAGTTTTGCGACGGTGACGAAGTCTCGATCGGAGAAATCCAAATTCTCGTCGGGCAGCAAGGCGCGAGTGCCGATGGTGCTGTTCGTGCTTCTGCTGACACCGTCGCATATGGCACATCCGACTCGAACGACGAACTCCAGCAAGAGCTGCAAAAAATCAAATTAGAAAACTCGAAGCTGGAGGCCGAATTCGCTGCCACCGCTCAACCCGATAACGCCGTAGACTCGCTCTACGACGACCCATTTTCCTCAGGCGACACAGAACTGCTGCGTGATGAAATCGAGTCGTTGACCGTGGAATTGGCCGAGCGTGACCAGCAAGTTTGCATGCTCAAGCAGCAGTTGGAATCTGGTGGAGGCGGCGATATGGAAGAGACAAATCGCCTTGTCACTCGCATGGAACAGTTGCTGGACGAACTACAGTCGGCCGATGACCGCATCCGTACTTTCGAGGAACTGCTGCGAACGTCTGATGATGCGACTCAGGCAGAGCAAGAAGAACGTCGCCAACTGGAGTCATGGCTTGAGCAAATCGAAGATCGTGTAACGGCTCGCGAAGAAGAAGCGAAAGCAGAAACCGACCGACTTAATGGAAGAGTCCATGACTTGTTGGCTCAGCAAAAACATCACGAACAAGTCATTGAAAAGGCGCTGCGGCAACGCACTTCTGGTAGCGGCGGTGATGCTTCTGACGAATTGGTTCAAAGCTTGCAAGCACAGGTACAGGACCTGCAATCAAAATGGCAACAGGCGCAGGACGAGTGCGAACAGTTGGCTTCACAACGATCCACAGCACCAGACGGCAGTGATTCGCAGGTTGTCGCGGAGCTAAAACAGAAAATCATGCAGCTGGAAATGGGTGCTTCGCGTGAGCGAGCGGAAGTCGCCAGAGAGCGTGCTGAATTGGCCAAGCTGCAATCAGAAGTGGAACAGAAATGCCGCACCACCAGTTTGGACTCGGATTCTGAGGTGCGTCTGAAAGCCATGCGTGAGCACTTGCGTGAACTTCATAGCGAAGAAGAGATCGAGCGCGAGCAGCGGCGACAGCAGAGTCTTGGCGGACGAATCGCCAGCCTATTCTCTCGAATTGAATCCCGGTAATACGATTGACTGCCTAAAAGCGATGGATAAACCAACAGCAACAACGAATGCCGCCACCGATTCAACCACTGTCAGCCTTGATGGCGAGTTGCGTGACCGTGCGTTCGTTGAATTGAAGACGACTCGAAACCTTCAATCCGCCGTCAGCGGTATTGAGCGTTTTTTGCTCAACCAGATCGACCGCATCGAATCGGCGTTCAAGGAATGTCAGCGAATCGAGGAAGCCGGTCGCGTCGTCCAGCAAAAGTGGATGGAGCTGGAAGAAGAAAAAGACGCTTGGCGAAAACACTGCGAGCAAGAAATCAGTCAGATCAACGAAACCAAGCGCAAACTGGCTCAGGGTCTGCGGGCTCTCGAGGACAAACAACGGTAGCTGGCTAATCGCCAACGGTTCAGACAGCCTTAGTTAGCATTTCATCTTTAGCGCTTCATCCATTTTCTTCGCACGCTGCGACCAAGAGAGTCGATCCCGAAACGCCACAGCAAGCGCCGACGATTCGAGCCGGTCGCGGTGTTGATGCAACAACGCGATGTGAGAAGCTAAATCATTTGGCGTCTGGCCATACAGATAAGAACGCGATGCCGATCCTCCCACTGGTTGAAGCAGCTCCGGATACGCCAATCGATCGGGCAGCAGTGGATAAACACCCGCGGCGATCGCTTCAGTGGCCGCAAGCCCGAAGAACTCGTGCGTTGCGGTCGACACAAACACATCCGCACCACACAACGCTCGCCAATAAGTTGCTCGGTCTGGCTGATAACCCCAGCGTTCAATCGAGTCGGCGAACTCAGTCTGAATCGTTTCAAACTCGGCAGGCACGTTCCGATACTGCTGACCAACAACGCTTAGCTTGAACGGCACGCCTGATTCACTCAATTTTCTCAAAGCAGCCAGCAATCCCGCGGGGTTCTTGTCGTGTTCCCATCGAGCCGCCCAGATCAGATGCAGCGGTTGCCCTGATATGACTCGCTCCCGACGAACCTGTTCGATCGACTGCCAATCCAGCGGGGGAATCTCAACGCCCGGATGTTCAACGATCGACTTTGACGTGACTTGGTCCATGGCTTCGTGCGGAACAAAATCCGGCCAGCGTTTCGCTTGGTCACTTAGGGCGGCCAACATAGAATCACGATTGAACGCGGAATTGAACCAGATTTGATCTGCCGCAACCGACGAAACAAAATTTGTGAACGCAAAATGCTGGTCGCGCTCTTGGTGAAACCGATCTGGATAGGCAAACTGATTTTCATGGAAGTACAAAATCAAAGGCACTTCGTTCACCATCGGCGTCAAACCGCGAAACTCGGCGGCGTTCATCATGTCGGTGCAAACGATTGCATCCCAATGTTCCCCTGCCCGAGCCCGTTTGCTGACTTCGGTTGCAAAATAGATGGCTGAATGACGCATCCGCCATTTCCAGTGACGGGCAGGCAACGCAATCGTCGTCCAATCATGAATGCTGTGGTTCACCCAACCTTGGTGAAACTGTTGGTGGCTGCCGCCAAAGAAAGGTTGGAGTGCAAGAATCTTCATGATCCGAAAATCACCCAAACAAAATCGTTTGGAACTGATCAAACACGCTCCAGTGTTCGCTCAGCGGTGCCGTTTGATCGACCGGCGTCTTGCTAATCGGGTGCTCGAAAGCCAACCGTCGCGCGTGCAAGGCGATCCAGCGTTGTCGTTCGTCCTCTGTTTCCGGCCCGAATGTGTCGGTTGCTCCGTACAGACGATCGCCAACGATGGGCCACCCCATTGTGGAACATTGCAAACGAATCTGATGTGTTCGCCCAGTTTGCAGTTCGATCTCCAGCAACGCACGTTCATCGGCGGTCGCGAGCACTCGAAAGTCAAGGATTGCATTTTTGGCGTCAGGATTTGAACCATCGACGATCTCCGATTGGGCCCGGTCGGGAATCTTTCGCATCCAATGTTCGATACGACCTTCCGATTCGGACGGCACTCCTTCGACAACCGCCCAATATGTTTTGGTCACGGTTCGCTCTTCCAACTGCCTAGAAATCCTCTGCGCCGCGCGGACGTTTTTTACGACGGTGATCGCTCCTGAAACGGGTCGATCGAGCCGGTGGGGTACTCCTAGGTACACCTTGCCCGGCTTTTCGTCTCGAATTTTAAGAAACTGTTTGGTCCGGAATTCTAGGCTATCGATTCCAGGCGGTCCTTGAGTCAGCAGCCCTCCCGGTTTGTTCATCACGAACACAGCGCCATCTTCGAGCAGGATATTGGGTTCGGCGGGCAAGGTCGCAGCCATGGAAAAGACGGGGAAGAACCGGAGTGAAGGTACCGGAGAAATTTTCAGCGAGACGGGTATGCCGTGATGACGCGATTACCATCAAGAATCAGCTTGACGTTTTCCAGAGCAGGGTAGCCTTTGCGCTTTCCCTTCTGGCCACCCTCGTAACCAACTTTCCGCTGCATTCGAACGGTATGTTCGTCGTTGCCACGTGAATTGGACGAACGGGCACGAGGTGAATTTGATTTGACCAGCGAGTATGCTTCATCGATCACCGCCAGAATGTCGTTCCGGCCTCCGTCAAATACGCTGTGCACCGGCCGCTCAGGCATATCACGCCCGTGCCGTAAAACGTGGTCCACCCGATGTTCACCACGGGGCCCCATCGTGTACACCAGACCTGCGGGCGACTCGAATCGATTTTTCCCAACGCTTCGGAGAAAATCGCCAGACTGATTCTTTCCCGAGTTGCTATTCGAATTGGATTGAGTCTGTCCGCGCGAAGATGAGCTAGGAAGTTGTGCGTCGTAGCGTGAGTCGTTGTCCCGACTGGCGGTGGCACTTGGGCCGTTAGATCCATTTTGGCGATCGTCCTCGCCCGAAATTGATGGAAGATCACGTTCAAAGAATCGCTCAAGGTGTGGTCGGCTGTACTGATAGCCAACAATCAGCACCACGATCGCGATGCCCGCGATGCGTTTCCAGTCGATGTTTTTGCCTTTGACTTGGAAGTTCATGAAGCACAATCAGTCAAAAATGGTTAGGTAGGTTTGTATGGTACCGAGCGAATCATGATCTTCGGACATCGTCGCCCTCTTCGCAACAGCAAGACGGGAACGCGGCGACAAAAATAGCCACGCCAGAAAGATCCGACATGGCCAGTTTGTTTATTTCCGCAGTCTGTCACTTGATCAGCGAAGATCTTGACGAGGCTCCGAGTGCTTGACCGCTCGGACCGCCGCTTTTCCAGTTTGAGAAGTTCCGGCTAGAAAATTGTCAATCTGAGCGTCTTCTCGCATCGCTTGGAATCGTTTGCCCATCGCCAGACGCAGTTTCTTTTCGCGAATGTTAGCGTCCAACTCGTCACGAACAGCATCAAAATCGGTCACGCGTGGCTGAGTTCTTCCTAGGCAGTACATGATGATCCAATTGTCTCCGACCTGAACAACTTTCGAGATCTCGCCCGCCTGAAGACTAAATGCTTCTTCTTCCAGTTCTGGGCGCCCGCCATGTTTCTGAATTGGAGGAACTTCGCCAAAGTTGGCTTTCGATGCTGGCTCAACCGAGTACTGATTTGCAAGCTGTCCAAAGAATTCTGCTTGAGGATTGTTGCTGGCCATGTTCCAAACCTTCAACGCGTGGCGATGGTCGTTGGCAACGATCGCCAAAACTTCCACACGAGGTCCAAAGTTGGCTTCGAAACCTTTTTCCAAGTCATCTTCGGTTACTTGAACACCCGCTTCGACCAACTTCTTCAATGCGACGGTGGGCCACACTTGATCTTCAATGTAAAAATCGATTTTGTCAGGCTCGTTTCCGGTTACGAAAGCCAGCCAGCGAGCCATATCGACGGTGCCATCCTCTTTCAAGTATCCCAATGACTCGGCGGCACGGTCGATTTCGATGTTCACGTCTTCTTGAGTGACTTGCATGCCGTTGGCTTCAAGTTGCTGCATCAACATGACTCGGTTGATCTCCGTTTCCAACATGTTTCCACCGAATCGCACGATGCACTCTTCGCCCACCTGATTCTTGAGCACTTGCTGGCCATTGACGATCGCGGCGACACCCGGCATTTGCTTCGAACGCTCCGGGTCATTCATCACGTTGACGAGTTCTGCATTTTGCTGCATTTGTTGGAACAGTTCCGTCGCCGAATCAGAAAGTTTCTCTTTGGAGAGCTCTTCTTGGATGCGACTCTTGGCTTCAGCGACTTGCTCTTCCGTCAATTCCGCCTCGTTAAAGATCCGCTCGCATTTTAAAATGACGAAAGTGTTCCCAAGTTTGAAAATATTTGAGACTTGACCGGGCTGCAGCGAGAACGCTACCTCTTCAAATTCCGGCAGGCCAGAATTGCGGCGAATTGGAGGCAACAACCCGCGAACGGATGCACTGTTGGGATCGATGGAATGATCCTTCGCAAGTCGCCCAAAGTCATCTGGATTCGCTTGGACCGCAGCCAACAGCTCTTGGGCCTTCGACTCGGTATCGACGGTGATCTGGCGAACTTGAATCTTCTGACCAAACTCAAACTCTAGTCGCTGCTGTATTTCGTCCGCAGAAACTTGAGTACGAGCGGCAGCGAGGCGGCGAAGCGCTAGTTCGTTCCAGATGATGTCATTTTTTAATCGACTGGCCGTGATGTGGCGTCGTGAACAAATCAATTGGACATAACGCTCGCCCGACATGCCGAACTTCTTGGCCTTTTCGACAATGTCGTCGTTGACATCCTGTTCGGTGATCTGAATGCCATTCCGTTGGCATTGATCCAGCACAAGCATCTTGTTCACGATACTCTCAAGCACGTCTTCGCCAAATCGACGCATGCATTCGTTGGCGATCTGCTGCCGAGTAACTTGCTGGCCATTGACAACCGCGAGTACCTCCAGCGGTTTGTGGGCTGCTTGCTGCGGTGCGTTCTGAGCGACCGCCAGCATTGGCAAGAGCGTAAACATCGCAATCAAGATTGCGACCCGTTGAGCAGAGCGATTGGCTTTGTGGGCCATGAGGTTTCTCCATAAACCGTGACCTGTTTTGGACCGGCAATCCACGCCGTGTCATCACGAAAACAGGAAATCTAGCGCAAGTTTAAAAAATTTGCTCAAGCCGAGTCAACAGGAATCGAAGCAGACCCGACGTCGTCGATTCTAGCCAGCAGAGCGAGCTCGCCACAGCAAAGGATCTTCTGGAAATGCATAGGATTGAACCGCCAAACGAAGCGTCAATTTTACTGCAAAGTGATAGCACACCGCGGCTACGGAAAGAAATCCGTAAAGTAGCCATCATACTCCGTGTGATGATTGCTGCCTGACCATCACACGATTAACCAAGCAAAACGCTCTAACATTCCTTTGCTACGGGCTTTCTTCGCCAATCACTTGCCCTGACACACTCACGTTTGCTTGGAAGGAATTGCGGGGGCCACCTGTTCGATCAAAACTAATTGAACTCAATCCAAGACCGGACGCCGCGGAACTGGATGCCGCTGGGATGTCTGGGAAAACAATTCGTCCGGCAGCTTGATTTCCGGTCCCATCTGCCGCAGGGTCGGTTACGAAATCGAGTCCTCCACGATTGACGGCGCTCAATATCGAATTGTCATTTCTTCGTGTAGAAAATAAGCCGAAGCTTTCGTTTTCAGTAATCGCATCCGGCAAAATGCTAAACGGTGCATTGCCAATGACCGTTCCATCGCTGAGCGTCAAAATAAAATTGCCGATTAGGTTTTCGACGGCACCCATTACATTGTTCAAGCCTCGAATGAATAGCTCGAAATCAGTAAGCGGGTCATCAAATGCGATTGTGAACTGTCCACTAAACGCGTCCGTTTCACGAAAACGCAACTCAGTTCCACCGGTTGTCCCAGCAATATTTCCGGTGTCCGTTGTAATCGAGAACGTGGTATCGGTTGTGCCATCACCGATGGTGCCAGTCGCTGATCCGCCAACCCCTGTTGTCACACTTTCAAACGACAATGTTGCCGGCTCAGAGAGCACCACCGATGTCGCAGATTCGTCAACCGGCACAACGTCGAAAAGAATACAGTTGTCAGACAACCCGGAAACATCCTCCGAATCGTCACCTGAGTCCAAGGCGTCAAAAAAGCCTGATCCACCAGTCGCGCCGGACGCTGACACAGTGCCGTTGTACGCCACTCCCTGATAGACATCCTGAACGGACCCTGCAACGTCCGAAAGTTCGCTAACGACGGCGTCTCGCGAAGCGGTCAGCGCGACCACCATGCCGACCACCGCCACGGTTGCGACAAGAAGCAACTCAACCGAAAGCACCGCACCGGCTTGATCAGTAATGAAACGCGTTGGCGTTGTTAGTTTTAAGACTGCTCGCATACAAAAAAGTAGCTTCCGAATCGGTCACATGCCCAATCCTTGGTGAAGTTGAATCCTATGCGGCCGACGATTACACCGATTATCCGGATTGCCAATCATGTAAGGCATGACGCAGTCTTCTGAAATCTGGGCCCCGGTGAAACGTGGCCCCAACCACGCAATTGAATCGCGTCCGTTCGAAGTTCAGCGGTACGTTTTTCTCCTCCGAGCTTGCTTCGCCTCATGCTTTGAAACTGGACAAGGCTTTCGTCTTCGCCATGCAATCGCGGACTACTTAGGTGGCGTCAGCGATTCAATTTCACTGTTGTTTTGAAGGCGAGTGTCACCGGGAGGGCCGAGGCTCCGTCCGAGCCGCGCGTCACAAAACGCTCAGCCATCGAAGCGGTGCGGGCAGAGCCTTAAAACGTGGTGCGGGCAGAGCCTTTCTGTCCCGAGCATCGGAGTCACTCAGATAAACTGACGGTATCCATCTACTCTTTTTCCATCAAACGCTCGGTAATCTCTAGCAACTTGATCTGCATCTCAGCGGCTTGGTTGACTTCTCGATCAAGCGTCGCGTCAGGCACATCGCTCCCGCGCAACTGATCCACACGGCGCGTCCGTCGATTGAGCCGTTGCTGCTGCATGCGGAGAATTTTCAGCTCGGCCGATTTCTTAAGCAGCGGCTGATCACCACCGCCACCTCCGCCACCGCCACCATCGCTTTCTTCCTCCTTTTTTGCTTCCTCCAGCGAGTCCAGCAAATCCAAGATCCCCGCTTCGATCTCTTTCTGCAGCAATTGCGTCAATCGATTTGTCTGTTCGTCGTAAAGCATGGCCGCAACACGATCGAGATCCGTCCGCAGATCTTGCAATGCTTCGGGAAAGACGATGCTGGTCCCGTCTTCTAGCAACAAATCATAAGCCTGCTGCCCAACTTCGCTGATGTCCAACTCGTCCGTGGCAATCCGAAGCAGCAACAGTTGTTCTCGCCGATTAAGCGAACCAAGGTTCACCTTTTTGTCATCCAGATCGATCGTCATCGCGCTGGCGACCTTTTGTCGATCGTACATTTCGCGGAAGCGTGCTTCCAAACGAGCCAATTTTTCCTCGCGAGTTTCTTCACGCAGTTGATTCAAACGCTCTTCGATCTCGTCGAGCGCCTCTTCCATTTTTTGCTGTGCCTGTTTTTGATTTTGCTGAGCCTGATCGGTGTTGCCTTCGTCCAAGTTCCCGGCCGCCTGCTTCATGGACTCGCCGGCGTCCTCCATCTGCTGCTGCCCCGGCGTCTGTTGTTGCCCGGGATCTTGGCCTTCATCGCCCTGCTTCGATTTCGGAGCTTCCGCCATCTTTTCAACCAAATCGATTGCTTTGTCGCGTGTCCGCCGCTGTTTATCGGCAAGATCCTTGAGCGCTTCGGGTGGCAACGATTCGATCCGCCGCTTTTCTTTTTTCAATTCCGCGCGTGCCTTTTCAAGATTGTCTAAGGCCTTTTGCTGATCCTTGGCGGCTTCTTCGGCACGAGCACTACCAAGTTTTTCCTCGGCCGACCGTTGCTGCTCGGCTGCTTTTTCCAACGCTTCTTGCCCCGGCTGAGGCTTGTCGCCCGAGCCACCTGCTTCACCGCCGCTTGGCTGGCCCTCACCCGGTTTCCCTTGGCTAGGTTTACCGCCACCAGAGCCCTCGCTCGGTTTCCCGTCACCCGATTCGTCCCCAGCTTCACCGCCGGATTCTTCCGATTCGCTCGGTTTCCCCGATTCGCCTTCCGACTTACCTTCACCGTCTTTTGGCTCGGAAGATTCCCCCTCAGAAGGTTCGCCTTCCTTGGATTCGCCACCCTCACCATCTTTCGAATCACTTTCACCCGGCTGTTGTTCGCCAGATTTTTCTTCGCCCGATTCTCCGTCGGGGTTGGCCACGTCCTTTGCCAAGTCTTCGGTTGCTTTGCGGATTTCGAATTGCTCGTCCGCGACTTTATCCAAGGCTCTTAGCCCGGCGTTTGATTTCTCTTTCGCTTGCTTAATCGCGTCCTGCTGCCTTTTGATCAGGTTGTTCAGCTCTTTTATCTGACCGTCCAGTTTCTCTGTCGCGGCATCTTTGTCTGACACCTTGGCGACTTCCTGCCGTTGGTCTCGCTGCTCTTCGATCCGCTTTTGAATATCCTGCTTCATCTGTTCGAGCATCTCGATTTCCTGTTGTTTGGAAACCTCGGGCGTTTTCTGATTGATCAATAGACGAATCAAACGATCCAAATTCTGCACGACTTCATCCAGCGTTTCCTCGGCTTGGAGCAGTTTATTCTGATCCAGTAGCTCCACCGCTTCGGCCATTTTCCGAGTGATTAATTGCTCGCGAGACTGTTGATACGCTTCCACCAACCGGTCCGCTTTCTTCGGATCTTTCTCACGAATCCGGTCGGCAATCTGCGTCAACTGCCCTTCCAGTTCGACCATCTTTCGCTCGACCAACTTTTGCCGAGCCCCCAAAACGGTCCTTTGTTTCTCGGCCAATGGTGACCGTCGCGAAGAAGCGTCCTGCGCAGTGACGATCACGGTGGATGAACACGCGATGAGGAGCACTAAGCCGGCGAACAACCACTTGCCAGTTCGCCCAGTTTGTAACGAAGCCCCCGCGCTCGCCAAGTCCCGGATCATCTGCTTGAGTAGCCGATACCCATGTGTCATAAATCTGATCTGTTTACATGTCGATAAGTTAATGTTTCTCGAGTGCTTAATCATCAAACACATCCTCCAAACCTTCTTCATCGAAAATGTCTTTTGGTTGGAGCGACTTCTCAATATCTTTTCTCAATCGCTGCTGGTCGGCTTTCAGCTCCAACGCTGTATTCACCACTTCCTGATAATCTTCGCTACTGGTCATTGCCGCCAGAATCTTATCCATGCGCTCAACGATTTCTTGCTGAACGGCCAGCGACTGAGCGACCGCACCATCTAGATTCTCGCCAGACGAGACAGCCAAGCGAACCGCGTCCAACTGCCGTGTCGCTCTGGCGATTGGATCGCGATCCAGTTCTCGAATCGGTTGGATGATTCCATTGTCAAATCGAGCCATCAATCGATTCTGTGGTTCAATGCCGGCAGCCGCTTCCGATTCATCAATTCGGTTATTCTTCACTTCAACCAGAAACTCTTCGAACCGGCTTGCCACTCGATCCACCATCGTGCCCAAACCTTTTTGGTCTCGCAACAAACGGATCAAGCCAGCCTCTTGGGAGGCCGCAAAACTTTCGGTCGAATCATTCTCACTCCACGCCGCCAGCCATTCTTCTAACTCGCCCCTCATGTCAACCTGCTGATCACGCGCATTCAAGAACGCTTTTCGTTGCTCTACTTCACGGCGAAGCAAGTCGGCCCGCAACTCTTCCGGAGTCACAATTCTCAGCAGCAGTTCCGACGATCGACCGATGCCTTCCCCGCTTGGCTGGAAATCCTGTGCCTCGACAACAAACCGCAGACTCGCCCCGGGTGTTAGGCCCAAGGGCTGCAAGTCCAGAACCTCCACTTCGTCGATTTCGCTAACTAAGGGAGACGATTCGGGCAGCCGATTTGACGTGAAAGCTATGTCGCGTGACACAGGAGGATCAGCATCCGTCATGTCGGGCGTCCGCCACTGACTGGCGAAACGAAGCGATCGAAGCCCATACTCATCCACGGCTTCGAACGCAGTCGGCAGCATCGCATTGGGAACGACCAAACCGCTAATCCCCAGTAGACTTGCTCGCACCGTTGGCGGTTTGTCCTGCTTGACCGACACGCCAAATTTTGACTTGCGAACGTTCGCCAATCCCGACGTATCCGTCAACACAAATTGATACTCGCCGCCGCGAAGCACCAAACCGCTATCCAAATTGGCCGATTGTGAATCGGAGTCCGAAGATACTTCAGACGTCAAAGTGATGGCGAAATTCTTTTTGGACTCATCGACCGGCTGAAGGACCAGTTGCCCCGAGTCGTGATTCAACACGGCAGACGAAAGTTCCTTGTTCGTTGCGATCGCCACATTCAAACTACTTCCTTCCAAAATCGAATGCGGACCACTTCCCATAAGCGACTGCGGCTGCGCGGCGGTGTAACTTGGCAGCGTTGTTGTCAGTTGCAGATCGATCAAAGCTGGTGGTTCGACCAATTCGACGTCCACCCACGGTGTCACGTCATCGCCGCCGGACGCTCGAAATCGAAACGGAGCCGAAACGTTGTGAAACACAAAAACGTGCTCCCTTCCACCGCTGCGCCCCGTCGACTTCATTGGCTGAATCATACGGGTTTCACCGTTTTCGATTTCCAAAGACACCAGCACGTCGGAAACTCGACTGTCTTCGGTGATTTCGACAACCTGACGATGGTCGGCCCCACGAGGAATTTGCAGCAAGCCATCATTCACGCCAGCAATCTGCAAATACGTTTGCCGAGGCCACTGAGCGTCCCCCAGCAGGACGTTGCGGTTGAACCAAGTGCCCAGAAACGTGCTAGTCAAAACGCCGACGCCCAGCCCGACCAGCAACAGCAACGCCAAAGCGACTCGGACGAGGTAACTACGCCGCTTTCCATCATTCAAGACGGAACCAAAATCCAAGTCCGCCGATTGGCTAAAGCCTTTTTCGATCGACGCCGCAACCAGATCGTTCGAAACGCCTTTCGGGTTCGCAGATCCGGCATCGGAACCTTCCAACGCCCCCAGCTGCGTGGCTGTCAAAAGACTCTCGCCCAATTGAGGATGTTTGGATTCGATTTCGTAGATCAACGCACGATCTGTCGGCAACATGAACAGCGGCCGAATCACTCGCCAGAAAAAGAACCCGATCGCCGCCGCGATCATCGCCACCAGCAAGATCGTTCGCTGAATCAAATCCATGCTGAACATGCGATCAACGATCATATCCACCAACAAGATCCCCACGATCAGCGTCAGCCAGCGCGAAACGCCTCGGACGGCCGTCCAGCCCAACAGTTGCCGGCGAAGTTCGCGCAGGCGTTGGGTGAAGGAAGCGGGGATTCTGGTTTTGGCGTTCATCAAATAATCAGGTCGTAAAAGTTGAGCAATAGGTTTACTGGCAAGGTTTATTGGGACAGATAATGTTTCGCAATCTCATCGTTGTTTCAAAGCGGCGTGTCGCCGGGAGGGCGAGGCTCTGCCCGAGCCGTGCGGAGCAAAACGCTTAACCAACAAAGCGGTGCGGACGGAGCATTAAACCGGGGTGCGGACGGAGCCTTACCCTCCCGAAGATCGGTTCCACGAAGCTGAAATGTCGTTGTTCAATTAAAGCAGTCTGTAAGCCTTTCGTAAAATCCACTCGATCGAAAGCAACACCACCGGCAAGCCAAGCGTCAACCATCGGAGCATCGGGTTAATATCCCAGAAGGGTTTGGGCGGGCTGTTCAGTTCAACTCGTCGAGAAGACGCGGGCAACTGAGCCGGAAGCTCGGCAATCTGAGCCAACGAAACGTATTTCCCTCCCGACCGTTCGGCCACCTCGGTTAACAGTTTTTCGTTCAGCCACCACGCGCCGGATTCTGCGTTCGGTGGCACAACGCGAAATGAAACGGGCTCGATTAAGTCCTCGTCCTCACTTGCGTTTGGGATTTCGATCGTTGCTTGGTAGGTCCCGGTTCGCTGAGCGACAAAAATTGCTTCGTACCGTCCCTCTTGCTGCGGCAGCAACTTCATGTCGACTTTTTGGACGCGACCGTCTTCTGATTCAATGATCGTGTTCAACGAGGGCTCGGTCAGCGGCTTGAATGAAGAATCCAACACTCGTCCGATCAGCGTGATTCGATCGCCCAGCTCAAACTCGTTCTTCTCCGCATCGATAAAGCCACGTCGCGATCCTTGCAGCGAACGATTTTCCACCATGTACCGGACCATCTGAATCCAAAAGCGGTCAAAATATTGAGCCTGCACACCGACCGAACGCCAACGCCAAGTATCTTGAAACCCCATGTACATCACCTTCCCCGCGCCGAATCGACCATCGACCAGCAACGGCTGATTTCCCTCCGAGTTCACTTGATCGCCGCGCTCAAGTAGCACACGAGCAGTCGGCTTGGCGGCGATCGCCGGAAAGTTCCAATAAACGCCCGGCATCGTTCCCCAAATCTGTTCCGTCTGCGCCGCATCGTTTCGAAAACTCATGGCCGGATGATCCAAGTTGTGGGTGACCGGTAGCATCTGCCCGGCATCGCTGCCCGTCGCGGAAGCCAACGCCTGAATCGAGTCAATAAACTCGTTATCGCCCAGTCGAACCGGCAGCAAATCGCGAATATCGCGCAAGCGATTCATGGTCACGAATTCGCCCGTGAACTGCGGACCACCTACGAACAATAAACCGCCCGCTTTGTAGCGGCAGTAGTCCTTCAGCAGTTGGATCCACGATCGATCGAACTCTTGCGGGTTCGGATCCATCATGATTACCAGATTGTATCGGCCAAGTTCTTCAATCGAACGCGGCAGCCTAGAGATCGGGTCATCGCCTTCCTGTGGCCGAGTCTCGTCCATCGATTGGAGCCAGCAACTTAGCGAAATCGAACTGTCGCGCTGGAGCAACCTTTGCACTTGCTGAAAGTCCCAGCTGGGCAGGCCGCTGATCAGCAGAACTTTGACCTGACTATCGACCACTTCCAATCGCGACGAAGACCGAGCGTTGTCCGTTAGTTCGATCTCACCGTCCACGGACTCGACTTCGACCGTATAAACGTACTCACCCGGCAGATTGAGCACGTGATCAAAGTCGACTCGAATCCTTCCGCCACCGTCAGGCACATCGGCTCGAAGAGTCTGAACTGCTTCGGCGTCTCCCGGTTGCCCC
The DNA here is from genome assembly GCA_937929805.1 of uncultured Pirellulaceae bacterium. GTDB lineage: Bacteria > Planctomycetota > Planctomycetia > Pirellulales > Pirellulaceae > Mariniblastus. Next base: position 46,822 of record CALFUT010000034.1, on the reverse strand, counting down.
GACTGGCGATCAATCATTTGCTGCAACAAGCGAACCTCCACTTGGGCAGGCAGTTGAGTCTGCTCACGGTCGGTCGTTTGCAAAACCGATTCGATCTCAAACGGCTCGTTCGGATACGCACGTTCGCGGACATAGACCTCGGTCACCGCCAAGTTCTTTGGAGGACGAGGGTCGCCGACACCGACCACGTAAATCGGCACACCAACTTCACCCGCTCGGGCCGCAATCTCGCGAGGATCCTTGCTGCCGTTATGCTGTCCTTCGGTGATCAACATGATTGCGGAAGGGTCGTCGCCATCGTCAAGCACACTTTGCAAAGCCTGCGCCAGATCGGTCCCCAACCCGTCAGCGATCAACCGAGGCATCGTCGTTAACGTTTTCTGATCGCCATCGCCCTCGTTCGCGTTAGACGCAGAATCGTTTGAGCGGTTCGCACCATCATCTGTTTCCGATTCGTTATCGATCTTGTTCTGGTCGCGACTGAACGCGGGGATTAAGCCAGCGGGTTGGCTGTCTGTCGCGAAGTCGATCACTTTCACGGATGCTTTCTGACGCAATTGCTTCAGCAAATCCGGCTGAGCCTCAAAGGCTTGGTTGACAAGATCGACACGAGTCACCGTCCCGTCGGTCAACTGCTGCGGCTCCACTCCAGTCGCCAACGCAAGCTCGCCAGCAATTGCCGGATCGGGATATTTGTCCGCTCGCGCGAAAGAAAGTGAACGGTCACGCAAGACAGCGATCGTCGGTTTGATCTCATTGACTTGCTGGTAAAAAATTGACGGCTTCAAATACATGGCCAGCAGCAACAGCAACACCGCCAAACGCAAGACGGCCATCACCTTCTTGATCGGCTGCGGGCACGTGCTTAGCTCGTTCCGGTACAGCCAAAAGACGCCCGCCACCAACGCCGCCACGATCGCAATCAGCACAAAGACGCCCCAAGATTCGGGCAAATTCAGCCATTGCAATTTTGGCGTGCCGGCCTGATCAGGAGCGGTTCCAACGATCCACCTGAGCCATTCGGATTGAGCAAACAAAGTCAAAATCATTTTCCAGAATATTTTAGTCCCGCCACGCTTGGCGAATTCGTTTCATCATCGCCGCGAGTTAGTTGTCCATGTTTGGTCCGAGTGCATACAGGCGAGGACCGCCATGCACCCAGATCCGCTGGCCGTCGCTGTACAGGTTACCCACCGGCGCGTCGGTTCCTAGGTTGACGCCAACCTTCGCAACGACCTGCGCTTTTCCTTTTCTGCCAGCGAGACTGTACTTGTAGATTCCGTTGTCAACCGGAATATAGATCGCATCTTCGGTCAGCATCCCACGACCTTGGGACGTCTTCCCGTCGAACAGCTCATCCGCCCCCCAAACCATGCGTCCCTCGCCGTTCAGATCGTAGGCAATGATTGTTTTCGAACCGGCGGCGTATAGCATGCCGTCACGAACGCCCAGCAAATAGTCAACCTTTTGACCGATCGGATTCATCGGGCAGTTCCAGATCGAGCGCCCCGAGTTTCGATCAATCGCAAAGATGGTGTCGGTGTCTGATCCGAAACAAATCAGTTGATTCTTCCATGGAATCACCACGTCGCTGGCCCAACCATCGAACTTCAGCTTCGGTTGTTGCGCGTTGTAGACTCGAACAGAGCTATCATGAGATCCTTTCCGTTCGTACCGACGAGCGAATCGAATTTTGCCAGTCGAGGCGTCCAGCACGAACACCGTCCCCAACCCGGTGTTCACAAACAAATCGCTACCATCAAGCGACAATTGAATCGGTGACCAAGCAACTGCGCCCGTCTCTGGTTCATCGCACAAGAACGACTTCCACACCGTGCGACCACGATCTTTTGGATCCAACGCGTAAACCGCCACCGCGCCGCCCTCGCTGACGGGGATAAGAATCAATCCTTCATAGCCGATCGGTGCCGCCATAAAGCCGCCCGTTTCCAGCCATTGGGATTTGCGATCCCCGCCGGCTTCGATTTCCTGTTCTGTTGGATCAGTCGACGGCTCCACCGGCAACGACCATTGCAATTTTCCGCTGTCAGCCGAATAAGCAGTTAGCCGATTCTTTCGGACGCGACGAATCGACATGTCATACTGAAACCGAGTCTTCCTGCTCCGACCCGTCAGTGGCGTACTGTCATCAAACGGCTCGCCTTCGATCGCATACAACGCTCCGTCGCAGATGGACATCTGCTGATAAACCTGATCACCAAAAAATTGGACCTCAGTCGGATTCTGCGGTTCGGGCGATTTCGCAGATTTCTGCTGTCGGTTCCTTCGGTAGTTGCCATAATGCCGCCGCATCAAAAGTAACGCCTCGGTTGCCGAATCCATTTTGAAGGTATTCCGCCAAACCGATCGCCATGCAACCCAGTCGATTGGCTTTGTGTTTTCGGTAGCACCAAAGCTGATCTCGGAGATCGGTTTTCGATCCCAAACGGCGATGTCGGCAGCCGTCTTAAAGTAAATTCGGTCATTAGCGAACAGCACGTGCCCGGCCGGACGCCAATCTTTTGAACGCCACGAATCGATTATCTCCTTCTCGTCCTCGTTCCGTGTCCCCTGTGCGTAATCCCCATGAGAATTCCGCCCGATCAAAGTGCGTCCCTTTGCACTCGCCGACACGTAACGTGATTTTGGCTCGACATAGAACTGCCAGACAGCCGCCAAATCCCGGTTCATGTAGCTATCAGCAAGGCGAGGCATCACACCGTAACGCCGTTCGTCCGACAACTGCATTCGGATCGCTTTGTCGGTCATCGCGGATACCGATTCGACCGTTAGCTGAGTCAGCGAGTCCTTCAATTGGTCGGGAGTAACGCCTCCGGCAGACGAACCACCCGCCAAGCTATTTTCGGCAGCTACAATTGCATCGTCGGAAGCACGCGAGTCACCCATGAACGCATGACATAGTGCAATTCTCAAGTAGACCTGATCCTGTGGAATATCGGAATCCGGATGGCGTTCGACCAATTTTTGAAACAAACGCAACGCCCCGACAAAATCGTAACGGTCCAGCTTGAGGCAACCCAACTCGAACGCCGCATCGTCTCCGATCGAGCTCACGAAGTAATTCCCAACGACTCGACCAAGTGCCTGCGATTGCTGACCCTCACTGGCTGCCGCAAGAATTGCCCGAGCATCCGCATCGGCAAGCACGCGGTACGCCTGCAACGCCTCGGGAGGAAGCGATGACAACTTTCGCTCAACCTGCTCAGCCAGCGAGTAGTAGATCACGCCGTCATCAGACCACATCGCGTCGCCGCTTCGATCCAAAACCGCCTGCCACAACTTGGTAGCGACCGTCCAGTTCTCGTCTTTAGCGAATCGCGAAGCCTTTTCCAGAATCGACTCAAGGTCAGGATCTGTCTTCAGTGTCGCTTGCGTCCCCGGATCTGCTTCAGACTCTTCGGACGAGCCTCCCCACAAGCCTTCCATCTGAGCGGCAACAAGCTGCAACTGAAGATCATTGATCAATACTTGGTCATGACCCCTAACTTGGATCCTAACTTGCGAGTACAGGGAACTGGCCCAACTGAAACTGAAACCAAAGAACAAACCGGCAGCCAGCAGAAACCTGCCGACCTGTTGGAATAGCTTTGAATGGATCTGCGTCATCGCCCACGCCCCCAGAACCAGCCAAGGAATTGCTCAAGCATCAAGACAGCAAAGACCAACATCAAAAGTGGCATCCAGATCTCGGTGTTTGTTCCAGCCACCGATTGCTGCCCCAACTGAGTCAACGAAACGCGGTTGACTTTGTCCGAAAAGAAATCACCTTCAATTGACGCGGGCGACATACGTGTCAAATCGCTTTCTCTCGCATCAAGATTGGTCGCAAACAAAACCGGTTCAACCGTGCCCCCCGAACTGCCTTTGGGCCTAAGTTCCAGCGAATGAAATCCTCGTTTGCGGACGCCATCGAACGAAACTTGGTACATCACGCCCTGTCGACTCGCTTCGGTGTCATCGATCGGACGAGCAATCGCTTCAATTCTCTCATTGTCTGGGTCTCGTAATCCGACTCGTTCATCGTACACCGAAACGTCGACCGGATATCGAATCGACTCACCCGGGCGGATGGCTGCGTCATTGGCCGATTGACCAACCAAGTAGTCCACCAAATCGATCACCACCGGTGCGAAGGTCGGGCTGCTGGGCCACATGGACCAATCACCGTCACCCGGAATCGTAAACACAATCACTTCGCCCGATCCCCAACTTCGATCGACCATCGCGGGCGAGTGATCCTTGTCGGTCAAACGTAGCGGAACCGAAACGGTCTTATTCGCCAAATCTTCGTTCAACTCCGACGTCCACCAGCTGAAAACATCCACACGCCCAAGACTGGACGCATCGCTATCGACGATCACTCGTAACGCCGGGTGGACTTGCGGATCGACCTCGAAGTTAACCCACCGATTCATGGTTGGATCGCCCGCCATCGAACGCAACTTCAACGGAGAAAGCCCATTTCCATCATTGTAAAACGACTGGTTAAACCTCTCGGCTCGGACTCGGTTGCCCGGCATCAGCACCAACGCACCACCTTCGCGGACCCATGTTTCCAGCGAGCCGGTCCGCTCAAGTGAAGCTTCGTCCACGTTGCACAAAAAAATAACTGAATACCGAGACAGCGACGCGGTCTCGAATTCGCTGACCGTGGCAACTTCAATGTCCAAACCAGTACCGGCAACGCCTACCGATCTTAGATAGTGGGTTTCACTTCGCTCGGCCGATGCGGACGGGTCGCCATCGACCATCAGAACAGGAATCCCATCCATCACCCTTGCTGCAAAAATGGCAGCGCTGTCTTCGATCATCTGATCTGCAGCAAGCGATTGCTCATCCAAGGATGGCCGATCGATCTCAACCCGAACGCGATGGCTGACGAAGGGCAAGCTTGCCTCTTTTTCTTGGTCGACTCCAAAACGCTCTTGTTCACGACCTGCAAAAACGTGGCGGAAGGCAACGGTCTCCGTCTCCCCCGGCGCGATCGAGGGAAGGATTTCGTAGACGGGCTGGTTTTCATCGACTTGCATCAGCAAGCGAATGTTTTGAACGATTCTGGTTCCTGAATTGGCAATGTCGACCGAAAAACGCATGACCTTGCCCGCCACCAAGTTTCCGTCCGGACGGATTGCCGTGACAGCCAAGTTTCCATCGAGCGGGCTACCCGTGTCCATCAAAAAACACCCGGCAGCCAGTTCGGCCGTTTCATTAAGCAACCGGTTGGGAGCCGATTCCATGTCGCTCGATTCGTTTGTGGCCCAATCACGCGACCGCAGATCACTGAACACGTACGCGACGCGGTTCAAACCCTCGCTGCTACCGCTCACGTATTGCCGGAGCTGAGCCATCGATGCCCGGTAGTCGGCGACTTGGTCTGAACACTCCAGATCGTCGATCGTTTGAACGATCGTTCCGACGGTACTGCTGTTGAGCGGCTCGTTTGACAACACCGGCTGGTCCGGATGACTGGTCATCATCACCGTCAAATATTCTTCGGTATCGTCCGAGTTCGCCAAGTCTGTCACAAGATCACGAACCGCTTTTCTTGTCACCTGCATCGCTGGCAAGGCACCATTGAGCACTCGCTGTGACAACGAATCGTCGATTAGCAAGACGCGTTCAAATCGTTGACTCTTTTGTAAAAGCTGACTGACACCCGATGGGAGAAACGGGCGGGCAAGTAGTAGCGCCAGCAACAGCAGGGCCAAGCATCGCAACGCCAGCAGGATAAAGTTCTCCATGCGAACGCGTCGCCGATTCTTTTTGTCTGCTTCGAACAGAAAATCCATGGCTGCCCATTCGACGATTTTAAATCGTCGTTTGTTGAGCAGATGAATCAGGATGGGTGACGCGATGGCCAATCCACCAAGAAGCATCCAAGGATTAAGAAACCAAGTGAGCATGGGGGAAAGTTTTCAGTTTTCAGTTTTCACGATTCAGGATTTGGTTTTCAGGGTCTAGGGTTCAGGGATCAGGGATCAGGGTTCGGTTTTCGGTGTGAGGTGTGTGGTGTGAGGTGTGTGGTGTGTGGTTTTCTATTTGATGTTTTGGCTTGAATCGTGAAATGCAAAACGCTCCGAAGGAGCAGGCCTGCGTAAGCCCAAGGCAACGCCTCGGGAACGAGGTTCCGAAAATACATGTCGGCCCAACGGGCCATCCCTATGCTCTTAATGCCGCCCCTTCGAGGCTGTGCTTTTTTGTGACCGTCGTTTCACTAAGTGGCTCGCGCCGTTGGTAGTAGCGGCTTCAGTCGCTTAAAAACGACAACCGAAAGCCTAAAGGCTTTACTACGAACCTTGCTCTCTAAAAAATCGCGGCCCATTCGTGCTTGAGCCCGACATCCGCATTCCGTCATCGCTTCTTCTTTCTGGTTCGAGAGCGAAAATTCAAATAACTGGACAACACTTCACCCAACGGGCGAGACGTATTCATCAAAACATGGTCGACGCCGGCCGCCGCACATACCTTCTTAACCTGCGTCTGATGACGCTCGACCGCTTCTAGGTACGACTTCCGCAATGCGCGGGGTTCGGTGTGCAACTGAGCCTCCGTCTCCATGCCACGAAACAAGGTGTTATCCTGAAATGGAAACTCCAACTCATCTTGGTGCATCACTTGGAACACGACGACCTCGTGCTGTCGAAGCCGAAACTGATCCAACGACTTAGCCAGAACGTCCGGAGCCAAAAACAAATCGGAAAACAAAACCACCATACCGCGCTGACGGATGACACCCCCCAGCGACAAAAACGGCTCCGCAATGTCGGTCACTTCCGAAGGCTCGGTCTTCTCCAGCTCGTGCAGCATCATCTTGAAGTGCGAGGGATGCGAACTGGGCTTGAGCATCTGATCGATTTTGTTGCTAAACAGCACAAGGCCGACCGAGTCCTGCTGTTGCTGAAGCATGTATCCCAAACTGGCTGCCGCGGTCGAAGCGTAGTCGAACTTGCTCCAACCTGATGCCTCGCCGTATCGCATGGACTTGCTGCAATCGACCAGCAAATGACACTTCAGGTTTGTTTCTTCTTCGTATTCCTTGATGTAAAGCCGATCGGTTTTCGACCACACTTTCCAATCAATGTGCCGCAGATCATCGCCGGGCGAGTACTCACGATGCGCCGCGAACTCAATCGCGAAGCCGTTATACGGACTACGGTGCTGCCCCGTGATAAACCCCTCGACAACGACCCTCGCCCTCACGTCCAGTCGCTTGATTTTATCAAGCGCTGCGGGGTCCAGATATTTCGTGTTGGCGTGATCCGAGGTGGCCATAAAGCCCAATGACAAAGAAGTTTTACTGTTGCGCGAAAATGATCGCCGGCTTTTCAGAAACCGACGCCCCAAATGACATCATCAAGAAAATGCGGGTGCCAATTCCGGCGAGACCTGATCTCCATCTGAACGCTCGGGCAACTCAGACAGCAAACGATCAATCACCGTATCCGACGTAACGCCTGCCGATTCCGCGCTATAGTTTGTGATCACACGATGCCGCAGAACGGGCTTTGCAACGGCACGAACATCATCGGTCGTCGCAAACGTCCGGCCATCTAGTGCCGCGCGAGCCTTGGCACCCAGCAAGAGGTTCTGAACACCACGCGGCCCCGCACCCCAGCTAATTGACTCTTTCACAAACTCGGGGCAGTCATCCTCAAGCACGCGAGTCGCTCGCACCAAACGCAGTGCAAAGTGAATCACATGAGACGCGACCGGAACTTGCCGAACCAGCTTTTGCAATCGAAGAATGTCTTCGCCTTGCAGAACTTGTGACACTTCGCTGCTGCCCGTGGCGGTCGTGGTTTCCGCAATCCGGAACTCTTCTTCGTACGACGGATACTTTACAAAAACCTTGAACATGAAACGATCCTGCTGAGCTTCGGGCAGCGTGTACGTTCCCTCCTGTTCAATTGGGTTTTGCGTGGCCAGTACAAAAAACGGAGCAGGCAGCGAGTTCTTCTGGCCACCAATCGTAACTTGCTTTTCCTGCATCGCCTCCAATAAGGCCGCTTGAGTCTTGGGAGGTGTCCGGTTGATCTCGTCCGCCAGAATGATGTTCGAGAAAACGGGCCCCTTGAGAAATTTGAACTCACGAGCGCCCGTCGACTTGTCCTCTTGGATCACTTCGGTCCCGACGATATCGCTGGGCATCAAGTCAGGGGTGAACTGAATCCGGTTGAAGTCCAAGTTGAGCGTCTGTGCCAACGTGCTGACCATCAACGTCTTCGCCAGACCAGGTACGCCTTCCAGCAAGCAGTGTCCCTGAGCAAAAATCGCGATCATCAGTTGCTCGATCACTTCCTCTTGCCCGACGATCACTTTTGACAGCTGCTCGCGAACCGCCCGATAGCTTTCGCTCAGCTGCTTCAACGCTTGCAAGTCATCGCCCGCCAGTTCGGGGGCTGATCCGGTTACTTGGTCATTCATTCAATATCGTCCTGTTTTCTATCTTCTCAGGTGCTTCACGCCAAATGCAGCAAACAGCCGCTTGAGGCAGAAGGCAAGTTAAAACCTACCGCCAAATAGACCGAAGCCTCGAAGGATTTCCTTAATTTGCCGGTGGGTTATATTCTGCCACTTGCCTAAGTGACTCGCATTAACGATCCAAACCGCAAGCTCAAGGCGGGCCACCTATTTTTGATACGCGATTGTCGCCGTTGAGTGCGTTCATTTTAACCCCCAACGGAACGGTTCCCAAATTTTCTGAACAAAACTGGCATGAACATCCGTTCGGTTGGTCACAGAGGGCTCGTTGTGGAATAATGATGGCATGTTACGGCATCCTCACCACCAACCAGAATCAACGCGAAAGAAATGGCGGCCGATAGGTTTGTCGTTGCTGTTCCATGCAATCCTCGTTGGATTCCTGATCTTTTTGGGAAACAGAGCCTCGAAGTCGCTTTCAACTGAGCCAGATCGACGCGGGTCGATCGTGCTGGCAGTCGCACCCGATGACCAGCCAGACCGATACCTCGATCAAAACGACAGCGTAGCGAATGAGCCGGCCGATCAGCTGGACACTCCTCCTCCCGTCGCATCGGCCGACACTCCGCCGCCACAATTAAATGTGCAGGAAATCAAGAACCCAATTGCGAACCTTGATGGTCCGCCGCCAATCGAAACGCCAAACCTTGACGCGACCAGCATGACTCGTTCTGACGCAACAACGGGACAAGACAACTCGTTCGAGCTTTCGCCCGCAGCGTTGAAACTGATCGAAGCGGAACAGGCACGGTTGCGAAACCTTGCTCCGAAGGGTGATCCGACCTCGATCAGCGTGTTCGGGAGTGGCCAAATGACCGGTCGCTCCTTTGTCTTTCTGATCGATCGCTCAAAGAGCATGGGCTCAAGCGGGTTGGGTGTCCTGAGCGCGGCTCGGACGGAGTTAGCCAAAGCAATCGCGCAGCTTGAATCGAACCATTCGTTCCAAGTCGTTGGCTACCATGATCGGATCGTGACGCTTAGTACTCGGCAAATGCTTGACGCCACCGAAGCCAACAAGAAAATGGTGTCGGGCTTCATCGCACGTTTGGCCGCATTCGGTTCGACCGATCACTTGCGAGGACTTTCGGCCGCTTTGGCGTTCGAGCCCGACGTTCTGGTGTTGATGACCGACGGCGGTTACCCTGAGCTAAACGATGGACAGATTCGCATGCTTAGCCGGCTCTCACGGCGGGACACAACGATTCATTGCATCCAATTTGGTTCAGGTCCACTCCAGATTCGAACGAATTTCATGACGAAACTGGCGAAAGAAAACCAAGGCAACTTCCGCTACGTCGATACCAACCAGTGGTCTAAACCATGAAAACGTTTCAGCCAGTCCGTCGATGTAAACGTCCTTGCATCCAAGCCTTAATTTTTTTTACGGCATGCATCACCACGCCGTTCAGTGCCGTTCCATTCATCCACGCAACCGAACTTGAGATCACGCTCGTTTCCGGCTCCGTGTTTCGCGCTGAAGTTCCTCTTGATGCGATCAATTGGAAAGAAGTTCAATCGGATGGTCAAATGACCAGTCGGCGGATCCCAACTCGGGACATTGCCCGGCTATGGCTTTGTGAAACCCCGGCAAGCAATCAAGTTGCCGAAATCGGCGAACTTCTGTCTCGACTTCAAAGTGACGACTACCGAACGCGCGAACAAGCAGAGACAAAACTGTCGTTACCGGAATTCGGCGGTCGCTTTCCAAAAATGCTGCGACAACTGGCAGCCGGCGCGGACCTCGAAACGAAGTATCGAATTGGCCGGATCTTAGACAAGATCAGCGATGCGGAATCCTCAACCATCTCGCAGTTTGACGAATTGGAGTTGAAGTCTGGACGTATTTTACGGGGCGACGCTGGCGGTTTCGGTTTTACGTGTACCGTTGATGGCCAACGCCTAAGCATGCAGCGAAATCAGCTACAGATGCTGCGTCATACGGACGCAAACCGACCGCGGGAAATTGAAGCTCAAGCGGAACCCGTCACGACAGAAATCGTGCTTGAGTCTAAGGGAAAATTCTATCTGCCCGAGCAAACGACTGTCTCTTTCGATACCGACCCGCTGGGGAACGAGCTGATTCGCAAGATGGACATCGGCAGTGTCTTCACGCCACTTGGATTGATGCTGGGCTGCGCAGAACCCGGTTACGTTGGTATCTCCGGATATGGGTTCAAGTATCCTGACACGCCCACGGGCGACAATTCCGGTTCGGTTTTCACAGCAGTCAAAAATGGAAATCAGGTTCGCTACAAGAAGTTTCGCGGCACCTTGACGATCGATTTCTGCATGCCCAATCAACCGCACATCCCTGCGGGCGTGAACGAGTTTGGCATTCACATCGCAACGGTGAATCACGAACGTGACTTCATCATGGAAGCCTTCAATGGAGCAGGGCAGGTGATCACGACAGTCGAAGCCGGTGAACGTGATTGTCCCTTCTTGGGCGTTCGATCTAACGAGCTCATTGCTCGGCTGCGAATCCGAAGCAATCCGTTCCTTGGCAAGCTGCAACGAAAAATCGACGACGACTACGCGTTCGACAGCATTTGTTTTTCCAAGCCAGAAATCCTTCTGACTGCCGCTACCACCGGTGAATCAGACACCAACAAAACACTTGTGCGTTTGAAAAGTGGGAACTTTTGGGTGGCTGGCCGCATCGAATTAAAAAGAGATGGGACGATTGAGCTATTTGATGACGACTTTGAAACGCCGCTGACGTTCGCAACCGACGCAGTCGAATTTCTCTCGTTGCCCGACACCAGCGACGCTCAACGCCCCAAGAGAAGCTCATGGTCAGTCCAACTGACCGACGGGAGCATCTTGAATGTCGCTCCGGGCAAAGTGTTTCGCTCACAGCTAATTCCGGATTACATTGCCCCGGCCGATCAAATCGTTGCGATCTGGCCTACGGGTTCACCCGCTCGATTTGCTCACACGGAAGACTGGAAGGACGCGAAAAACGTCATCGTGTTGCCAACCGGTCGCTTACTGACCAACCAAGTCAACTTCACCGCCACGGGATATCGCTGGCAAACGCGTGACCGACGTCTTCAAGCTCTCGCACCCAATGCGCGGGATCTAGCTCGCAATGAAGACCCAATGCCCGACTTGGAACAGGTTGTCTACAAGGATGTTGACAATCTATCCGCCCCAACACTCTGGCTACAACAACCGATGATCCTCGACTCAAATGCAGGATCGATCGTACTTCGCGACGGACAGCGTCTCATGCTGGGCGAGGGCCGTTTATTTCAGCTGGTAAGTCTTCGGAAAGATTCCATCGAACTGACGTTGAATGGTCGCGCGGTTGAGATTGACAACGATCGTGTTCTGACTGTGAAATTCGAACCCAAGCGTTAGTTCAAACAAAATGCGAAACAACATGGAAGCTGATCAACTTGATGTCATCGCCGTGGGAGCCCACCCAGACGACGTGGAAATTGGATGCGGCGGCACGCTTGCTTCGCTTGCGGCAAGCGGTTTGAAGGTTGGGATCGTCGACTTGACTGACGGCGAGCCGACCCCCGGCTGTCCCGATCCTGCCATCCGACTGGCCGAGGCCGACGCTGCTGCCAAGTCGATTGGTGTTACCAAACGAATCATTCTTGAACTGCCCAACCGCAAGCTGTTCGATAGCTTCGAAGCCCGCGTCGCGCTGGCGACCGAGTTTCGGCGCTACCGCCCTAAGGTCGTGCTGGGCTTGGAAGGCAAGACGCCCATGGCTTCGCCCGATCACTGGCAAGCGGCTCAGATCACCGACGCGGCGATTTTCTACAGCCGGCTGTCGAAGTGGGACGACCAATTTGCTGGTCTGCCGGTTCACACGATCCCGCGGCACGTCACCTATTCGTTGATGTTCGCCTCAGACTACAGCGGCAAGGGGTCTTGCCAGTTCGTCTATGACGTTAGTGATACGCTGGAGCAAAAAATTGAGGCCATCCGTTGCTACGCGACCCAGTTCCCGCCCGAGAAAGAGCACGTGTTCGACCGAGTTCGCACTTTGGCAGCAACGTGCGGTTTGGCCGCTGGCTTCAATGCGGGTGAAGTGTTGACGCACACCAAACCGCTCGGCACCCGCGATTTGTTCAAAACGTTGCTGCTCGACGCGTAGCAACAATCAAGACCGCAGCTTAAACCAGCACTCCTGCATTTCCCCCCGACACAATCCGCTGCCACTGTTCGGCGATGATTTCAACTGAGTTGCGGATCTGTTCTTCGGTGTGCGAGGCAGTCATGAAAATTCGAACACGTGTTTCCTTCTCCGGAACCGCTGGGTACAGAATCGGCTGAGCATTGATGCCGTGCTCGTAAAGTGATTCCGACAACCGCAGTGCCTTCATCGAAGCGCCCGTGATGATCGGGATGATCGGCGTGCCCGCATGAGCGATTCCGGTGTCCAATCCCGCGTCGGTAGCCAGCTTCAAAAACAGAGCGGAATTCTTTTGTAGCTGGGTTACCAACTGCGGCTCTGATTTGAGTTTTCGCAGTGCTCCGAGTGCCGCGCCAACGTTGGCAGGAGGCATACCGGCGGCGAATACAAACCCGGGCGTCGTGTAACGTAGAAATTCGACCAAGTTTCGATTGCCCGCGATAAAGCCGCCACAGCTTCCGAATGACTTGCTGAGCGTTCCCATCCAGCACTCGACTTCCGAACGATCGACGCCTTGCATTTCTGCGATCCCGCGTCCAGTCTCGCCCAACGTACCGATCGAATGAGCCTCATCGACATAGAGCCAAGCTTTGTGCTTGTTCTTGACTTCGATGAACTTTGGCAGGTCCGGATAGTCTCCGTCCATGCTGTACAGACCTTCGATCGCGATCAACACCCGTCGGTAATCCTTTCGGATCTCGGACAGAATCTTGTCGAGCGACTCGTAGTCGTTGTGCTCGAACGGGCGTCGGCGTGCCCCTGAAAGCTCAGCTCCTTGGATGATGCTGTTGTGAGCAAAACTGTCGTGAATCACCAAGTCTCCCGGCCCAATCAAGTGGCCGATCACGGATTCGTTGGTCGCATGGCCACCCGGAAACGTGATCACGTCTTCAACACCCAAGAAATCTGCCAGTTCACTTTCCAGTTGCTTATGAATCGTTTTCTCACCCGACACAATTCGGCTGGCGGAGACGCTTGTTCCAAACTGATCAATCGCCTCCTTTGCACTGGCGTTCACTTCTGGCGTGCCTGACAAACCAAGGTAGTTGTAACTGGCGTACGAGATCAACTCGCGACCATCGATCATGGTCGTGTTGTTGACCCGGCCTTCGTGTACGCTAAAAAACGGATTACGAACTCCTTCGTCCGTGATCTGTTTTTGCAACCCGAGCAAACGCAGGTATTCGGGCATCTTTTCGAGTTTGTAATACGATTCGGGAATCGGTCCTGATTTTCTGCGTGAACCGGGAGCCGCCGAGTCCAATTGATCGAAGTTTGACGTGACTGGCGTGACGCCGACGTGCTTTTGAATCGCGGCGGCAACTTGGCGAACCGTTTCAACTTCCTGCAACACGTCGTCCGGCAAGTGCCCACCGAAGGTCGTGTGCAGGCTCTGGACGATATCAAGCCGCTCCAGCGAATCGAGGCCCAGATGCACGATGTTTGTGTCGAGATCCACATCCCGCGCTCGGTCCTTACCGACCTGTTTCACAAAATGGATGACCGCACGAACGACCTCAGGGGCGAGATCGCCGTTATCCACCGAGGAAGCGACTGACGGAGTCGCGGTTGAACTAGTCGTTTCGTCGACCTCATCCGCACTGTTCTGTCCGTCATCCCAAGCACTCCAGCGAGCGATCACGTTCAGTTCGTTGTTCTCAAACTCGCGCTTGCACGCGTGCCGCTGGACTTTACCACTGGAAGTTTTCGGCATGCTGTGACCACGTACCAGCACGATCGCATCCGGTGGAAGTTCATGCTCGTCCGCAACTGCTGCACGAATGGCTTCGAAAACGCCACCTCGGTCGTTCGAATACTTGGGGCCACGCTCGACTTCACAGATAATGACCAAGTGCTCGCGATCCCACCGCGTTACCGCAAACGCAGCTGCACCGCCGGAGCGCGTTGCCGGATGGCAGTGCTCGACCGTCGCCTCGATGTCTTGCGGGTAGCGATTGACACCCCGCACGATAATCATGTCCTTCAGGCGGCCGGTGACGAATAACTCGCCCCGATCCATAAAACCGAGATCGCCCGACCGAAGATAGATCTTGCCGTTATCCGGTTTCAAACGTGCTTCAAACGTTTCTCTGGTTTCGACGGGCCGCTCCCAGTAGCCACGCCCGCAACTTGGGCTATTGATCCAGATTTCTCCGATTTGATCATCGCTCAGTTGGCGGCGAGTTTCGGGGTGGACGATCAACACCTCCTCGTCTTTGAGCACTTGGCCGCAACCAACCAATGCTCTGGCGTTGTCGTCACCGTCGGCAACACTTACCACCCGATGCTCGACCAAGTCGTGTTTGTTGAACGAGCGAACGACGGGTGGCTCGTTTCGTTTGCCTCCGGTAACAATCAATGTCGTTTCGGCCATTCCGTAGCAGGGATAGTGGACGTGGGGACGGAATCCGTAGGGAGCGAACTTTTTCGAAAACGCTTCCATCACGTCTGCGCGGACAGGTTCGGCTCCGTTGAACGCAAGGTCCCAACGGCTTAGGTCCAGACCTTCGCACTCCTCTTCCGAGATTTTTTGGGTACACCATGCGTAGGCGAAGTTTGGACCGCCGCTGACAGCAACGTCAAACCGCGAGATCGCCTGCAACCACCGAATGGGCCGCGTCAAAAACGAGATCGGCGACATAATCGTATCGGCCATCCCGCAGTACATCGGATTCAAGATGCCGCCGACCAAACCCATGTCGTGGTAGAGCGGCAGCCAACTGCATCCCGAGCGCGTGCGGTCGATCTCAAACGCTTGGGTGATCATCCGCGAGTTTGCGATCAAATTGTTGTGGCTGAGCATCACTCCCTTCGGGGATCCGGTTGAACCCGAGGTGTACTGAATCAATCCTAGATCGTTCGCCGCGATTTTAGGTTTGACCCAATCGGCGGCAATGTCGAGCGGGATCTCCTCGGTCGCCAACCACTTGATGTCTTGCAATCCGGGAGTATCACTAACCTCCCCCTGCCAACGTTTGGCCACCGGACGGACCGTCAGCACAATCGCCGCCCGAGCGTCTCTCGAAATTGCGCTGATGCGAGTCATGTTTCGATTACGGCGCGGCGGGTACGCGGGAACAGGAATAACGCCCGCGTAGTGACAACCGAAAAAAGCAGCCACAAAATCAAGGCCCGGCGGGTACATCAATAGAGCCCGCTCGCCTCGCATGCCCATCGAAACCAACTTCGCCGCAATCGCTTTCGACTGCAGATCCAACTGAGCGAAAGTAACCGATTCAAAATCTTCCTCGTCTTTGTCCAGAAATCTGAACGCAATGTCATCCGGAATCGCCACCGCCCAATAGCGAAGCCGCTCTAGAAAGTTTGTTTCAGGGGGTGAAAATTGATCGAACAAAGGAAAAACTCGTTTTTTAAAACAGAGAAACTCGCAACGAAGTCAGATAGCTTTCAGCAACCAGCCGCACCGCGTTACTCCGGCGACTCAAGTAGCAATCGTCCTGAAATGATCCGCAAGGGAAGGCAATAGTCGACTAGGCGGATAAACGTTACAGCTTACCAAACTTTCTAACCTCAGGAACCTTCTGTCCCGACGAAGGTGTCGAATTCAAGCCTAAACTGCGACACTTTTTGCCCATTAAAAATCCGATTTGAGGAGGTCATTCTGTCGCAGCCATAAGCGAACCGGAGGACGAACGCGGCCATTAAGAGGAACCAGAAAGGAGGAACCGGAAAGCTTCGCGAGCGACAACGTCCGTCGCTGAATCTACCCCACGTTAGAGTTTCGAGTTCACACCTCTTCACCGTCAGATTGGGGCAACTTTACTCAGACAAGAAAACCCGCACCATTGATGGCTGCGGCCCGCCGTGTGATACAGCGGCGATTCTTCATGCGGACCATGCAAAAGACCGGGCAGAGGCAAAGCAGCGTGCGCACGCATGACACGTCACCGTGTAAATCCTCGCACCACTAAAACTTTTTGCAACCGGTTGAAACGCAGATCCGGCTTGTTCGGATTCGGTTGATATTGTCGAGCACCTAAACTGCATTATGTGAACTTTCACCATTGCAGTTTGACGCGACTGAACCCGAATGCAATGTTTACAGGCCAAGGTCCCTTCGGTCCGGGCAAGCCTCAATGTCTCATGCCAGCCACGGCCGGAAAAACCAGCATGTCCCAAGTACAGTACATTCACACGGAAGCGATCGACGGCGAGCGTCGGGTCCCTGCCGTCGTCAAACGTTGCAAATCATGCTGGCGAGATGATTTTCACGAAGCGGTCAAGCTACCCATGTTCGTGTTTGGCTTTCTACTGGTCGCCACCTTTGGTTTGATCCTATTTGTAAAGCCCTACCAGTGCGTCTGTTGTGGAACCAAGCGACTTGGCTGAGTAGCTGCCTCTTGCTTTGGCAAAACCGTGTAAACCTACAACAGGTTTTCGCTACGAGCCTTGTCGATGTGATGCAGCGGCAGATGCGAACCAAGCGGCTTCGCGGGTCGAAGTTCTTCGGCGTGATAAGCTCGGCCGATTCGCATGCTGCGGACGTTCAAAACGTACTCAACCCTTCGAGTATGACGGTCCCAAAGGATTTCTAAAATCCTCGCGATTCGTGGCCGAGTTTTTCCAGATCGAGACTTGATCTCGACAAGGTCTCCCCGACGATAGACTCCCGGCTTTATTTCCCGCCATAAAATGGGCTTGGCCCGGAATCGAATCTCGCCGTACTGGTAAACCACGAAGCCAAGTTCTCGATCTGAGTACGCATCGCTTGTGTGCCTTCGAAAGATCCTTCGGCCGGGCACAAACTTTCGGATGGTGTCGACATCATCCGGGTGAGCCCAGAGATCCGGATTGGCGGGCCACCACAGGAATACCCCGTGCTGCGGAAGCATTTTCAGCGGAATCTTCTCGAGGCGAAATTCTAGAAGCTCGGCTCGAGTCATTGTTGCCGAAGGAGGTCTCCACTCTAACGGGATGGTCGTTTCTAAGTCACTCATCATTTGACCGTCTAACCGCAGACAGCACGAAATCCTCACTCAGGCGGTACCTTTGAACTGCGGCGAGGACCTTTATGAAGAAGGAACAGCCAACACTTGAGCCCCCAAATTACCGAGCAAGCGAAAGGCATCGTTTAGAACATCGACGATTCCATCAGCGTTTAAGTCACCGTCAGCATACCAAACCGGCTCAGTACTGCCGAGGTTGCTAATTAGAACGAACGCATCACCGAGAACCCCCGTTTGCCCATCTAAGTTTAGGTCACCAATGACGGTACCAAATCCCCCACCGCTTGTCTGAGCCAGTGTTGTCACGTGCAGATCATGATCGGCTTGCGTGATCTGACCGTCTCCATCCAAATCCAATTGAGCCAACTCGCCTTCGGCGTCCAAACCAAGATTTCCAGAATAGTGATCAATGTCCGTAACATCGACTACCTGATCTAGATTGAAGTCGCCGGGTAGGGCGGAGCCATTCAACCGCCACGCGATCGCAAAGTCTGAATCAGCATCTCCGGAAACTTTTAAGTCGTAGATCCCCGGCGCAAGATCTTTGAGGTAGATATGCTCGACGTTGTCGACCGTGCTTAAGCTGGTATCTACAAGGTTTCCTTGGTCATCAAAAAGCTCAAGATCCAAGTTGACGAGGTTGACCACTGGCGTGAACGAGAACCTGTTGGAACCGCTGTTGTCATCCACGATGTCAACATTCCATGACAAAACAATCGACAATTCGTTTAGGTACTGATCGTCACTGACTTCGAACCGATAGAAACGCTCCGATCCGTATGAGTCCCGGTAGTCCCAACCATGGTCGCCAACAACGCTGCCCCCCAATGCCGAGGTGCCTTCGCACTGGCCTCCTGCTTGGATCATGTAGCTGTGATAAACGTTGACCTCGCCCGCACCAAAACGTTCATCAATCGGTCGCGTGGTCGTCCGATCCCATTGCGGAAACTCTTCTTTGGTGGCTCCTGCCATCAAGGTTGCCTTAAGAGTCTCAACTTCGATCGCGTCGGCATCGCCCGCAGCAGCATCGACTAAGAAAGAACCGACAGAGGCAACAACAGGTGTGGCGCCACTGGTTGAACTGAAACTGGTAGAGTCAGTTGCAATTGACGGTGACACGATATCGACTTTCGTGCGTCCGGGAAGATAGAAAGTAGTTTCTGCCGCCCCGTGACTTCCGTCTGTCCGACCGACCGCGAGTACATTCACTGAACTTGCCAAGCCTAACGGTAGCGTCATTGACTCGCCATTCGAAGAACCTGCGACGACTAAAGAATCATTCTGATCAATGTAAAAATCCAACCGCGTCAGAAGCGCTTCCGCCTCGGCTGTGCCAAAGTCTTGGTTGCCATTCAGAGTATAGCTGTGATTTAAAACGTGGTAAGGTTGAACCAAAGGCGGTCGATTCGATCCAAAGTTCAAACCGCCTCCGCCAAGCCAAAAACCGGCAGAGTAAGCATCGATGTTGTCGGTAGCGGGCGAAGAACCGACGGTTCCAAAAAATCTGATTGCAGAACCGGTGGCATGCCCCGAAACGCCAGCTGTCTCACCCTCCGGCGGAAAGCCTCGATCATTGATTGTTTTGCCCGGAAACGAGGCTGGATTGGGCAGGTAGTTTGATGATCCGGCTTCGACGATCGCGATGCTGCTGCCCGCTCCGTCAGGCATCGCTGATCCCAACTCCGCCGCCAAAGCCGTGTACCCGATTAAATCGCGAACGCTACCCGTGTCTGGGTTGAACTCCTGAGCAAACCCGGGGCTAGCAAAAACCGACGCCATAACTAGGTAGAAAAAGCTTGCGACAACACGGCAGAAAAAAGGCATGGCCAACTCTTATCTGTACTCGGAATGATACTTGGCAGACACAGAGGCAACTCGGGGAGGAGGGAAATTGAGTTGCCAAACCGGCAACGGGACGATTCTCAGTGTCTGTCAGAAATGCCCGCCGCTACAGAATCATACGGCTAACACCGGGCTTCGGCACCTCGATTAGCGCAAAATTTCCGATTTCCCCGACGTGAGTACGCTGTTTGACAAGGATTTGGCGATTTCAGAGTTTTATGGGGCTGCTTTTTTGCGAAATCCGACCGCGTGTTGCGGACTTCCCACAAAAAAAGCCCTGACCAAAGTCAGGGCTCAATCTTTTACGCGGTTGCTGGACACTGCTTAAGCAGCAATCAGACAGCAGCCGTTTTAACGGTCTTGATGATCTCCGCGGCAACTTTGTATGGATCCGCATTGGAAGCAGGCCGGCGATCTTCCAACCAACCTTTCCAATCATTGGTTACCGTTCCAACTGGAATACGGATCGACGCACCACGGTCAGAAACACCGTAGCTGAATGCGTCGATGCTTTGAGTTTCGTGCTTTCCGGTCAAACGCTGATCGTTGTCAGCACCGTAAACTGCAATGTGCTCTTTAACGCGTGGCTCGAACGCTTGGCAGATCTTGTCGTAAACGGCCTTGTCACCACACTCACGCAAGGTGGTGTTGGAGAAGTTCGCGTGCATACCTGAACCGTTCCAGTCGGTGTCGCCGAGTGGTTTCGGATGGTACTCAATCGCCAAGCCGTATTTTTCACCGCAACGCTCGAGCAGGTAACGAGCGACCCAAATCTGATCTCCCGCCTCAGCAGCACCCTTGCTGAAAACTTGGAATTCCCATTGGCCCGCAGCCACTTCGGCATTGATTCCCTCGACGTTAATGCCGGCTTCTAAGCACATGTCCAAGTGCTCTTCGACTAACTCGCGGCAGTAAGCGTTCTTGGCACCGACGGAGCAGTAATAAGGACCTTGCGGCTCTGGGTAGCCGTTCTCAGGGAATCCTGGCGGACGATTTGTTTCTGTATCCCAAAGGAAGTACTCTTGCTCGAAACCGAACCAGAAATCAGCATCGTCATCGTCGATGGTCGCACGTCCGTTGGATTCGTGCGGCGTACCATCGGGATTGAGAACTTCACACATCACCAAGTAAGCACTCAACCGACCGGGATCAGGGTAGATCGCAACAGGCTTAAGCAAACAGTCTGAGGAACCACCCTCGGCTTGCTCGGTCGAGCTACCGTCAAAGCACCACTCAGGGCAATCCTTCAGATCACCACTGAAGTCACTCACGATTTTGGTTTTGCTGCGAAGGCTTTGAGTTGGCGAATAGCCATCAAGCCAAATGTATTCCAGTTTGAATTTACTCATCAGTACTGAACGCTCCTCAATAATCTTTCAAAACTTCAATGGTCATTCCCTGTGTGCCTTCCATCGCAGCTCCCGCGTCAGACAAACATGAAACATATGTTGGCAATTGGCCAAGCGGACAATCCGTTTGCCCCGTCGTGGATCTTCATCCACAATTGACCGTTGCCGGAACCGACAGCACGGCATAATAACTGTGCGCAACCTCGGTTTACAGGGCTGAAGTGTGATCCGGCTTGTTTTCGAAGCAGGTCGCGGGCCTCGGACGCACTTTGAACCGGCTGGGCATTTGATAACGACTGCCCCACTTTTGGGCAAAAATTTGCCTGCAAATCGATCAACGCTGCCGAAATATCCCGACGTCCTGAAAAAAAATTCCGATGTTTGGATGCCTAGGGAGCCCAAAGAACGATGTTTCTGGCAAGATGTTGACCTTCTGATTTTCAAGCAGCAGAATGGAACAGCAATTGCATCCGAAAGCGGTCCCCTTCGCTGGGAGGGACTAAGGTTGGAGCGGCATTTGAAAAACCCACAGGACGCTTCAACCAGCCGATTCTGCTGATTAAAAAAATTTATCTGAACCAACAAAAACCTCAGGACCTCCGTTGACTCCAAAAGAAGTGCTCGCGCTGTGCCGCGAAAAAGACGTGAAGGCAATCGATCTGAAATTCACCAATTTCTTGGGTGCTTGGTCTCACACAACGATTCCTACCGCCGTTTTGACAGAAGACATGTTCGAAAACGGCCTTGGCTTTGACGGCTCTTCAGTCCGAGGCTGGCAACGGGTGGACGAGAGCGACATGTTGCTGATGCCGCAGCCCGACACTTGCTTCGTCGACCCATTTACTCGCCTGCCAACGCTCAGCCTGATCTGCGACATCGTCGATCCAATCACTCGCGAAAACTATAGCCGTGACCCACGCTTTATTGCTCGCAAAGCCGTCAACTACCTAGAACGTACCAGCATTGCTGACACGGCTTTCTTTGGCCCAGAAGCCGAGTTCTATATTTTCGACGACGCCCGCTTTGATCAGCAAGCGTTTGGTTCCCATGTGCGAATCGACAGCGTCGAGGCGCCTTGGAATCGAGGCCGCGACGAACAGCCCAACTTGGCTCACAAGTTAAGAACGCAGCAGGGCTACCTACCGACCGCTCCGATGGACCAGACGATGGACCTTCGGAACGAAATGATGGTGGCGATGATCGAGTGTGGAATCGACGTCGAGTGCCAACACCACGAGGTCGGTGCAGCTGGCCAAGCCGAAATCGATGTGAAATACGGGCAGCTAGTTTCGACCGCCGATATGATGATGCTTTACAAGTACATCGTGAAAAACGTGGCGTCAAGAAATGGAAAGACCGTTACCTTCATGCCAAAACCAGTGATGGGCGACGCAGGCTCCGGCATGCATACCCACCTGTCGCTTTGGAAAGACGGGAAGCCTCTGTTCGCCGGAGATTCATACGCAGGCCTCAGTCAGATGGCGATGTACGCGATCGGAGGAATTCTCAAACACGCCCCTGCGATTCTCGCGATCACGAACCCGACCACGAACAGCTACAAACGTCTAACCGCCGGGTTTGAGGCACCAACCAATTTGGCTTATTCCCAGCGAAACCGTTCTGCCGCCTGCCGAATTCCCATGTACAGCAACGACCCGAAAACCAAACGGATCGAGTTCCGCTGCCCAGACCCATGTGCGAATCCGTATCTTGCGTTTTCGGCGATCTTGATGGCAGCGATCGACGGAATTGAAAACAAGGTCGATCCCGGCCCACCGCTGGATAAAGACATCTATGACCTGCCGCCGGAAGAACTGGCAGATGTTGCCCGCACACCCGACTCGCTTAAGTCGGCGCTGAACTCGCTAGAAGAAAATCACGACTTCCTGCTGCGTGGCGATGTGTTCACCAAGGACGTGATTAAAACGTGGATCGACTACAAACGAAAGCACGAAGTTGAAGCGTTACGATTGCGACCGCACCCTTACGAGTTCTGCATGTACTACGACGCATAAGATTGCGAAGCTTGGACTTACAGCCCACTTGTGCGTTAACAGCTTCAAATTCTAATGCTGCTCATGGCCGCGCCGCGACTGAAGACTGGGACGACCCTCGGTTGCGGTAATTCCACGGAGCGACCGGGGCGCGTTGCTCCCACAAGCCCAAACGGGAAGAGCGTGCGACCGTTTCCAGCCGAGCCAAATTGTCGTTTTGACTGTGAGTGACCGCGTGCCATGCATAGCCATCGGCCACCATTTTCGCGTTAATTTCTTGAGCGAACCCGGGGCGTCCGGGTGACGTGGCAAAGATGAAAGCGACTCGTCTCCCGTAACGATCGACACCGGTTTGATACGCGGTCAATTCTTTGCCCGCAAGAATCATCTGCAAGTATTTTTTCGATCGCAATCCAAACAGCTGGTTCAATTCGGGAGCATCGATCGAAGCCAACCGATAGTCGATCGCACCATTGGCGGTGCTCCAACGGATTGAATCACCATCGACGACCTGAAAGTTCCGGATCGTGTCGATCGAGGTGATCAACTGCCCGTCAATTCGCAGAGTGTCTGTCGGCGCCGATGTTGGTGACTTAGCAGGCGGAGCAGTTGCCGTCGCTGAGATCACCGGTTGCCCAGCAGTCTGCGTCGACGCCACCGGAGCTTCATGAGTGCCACGCGTGGACCACGGCAGCCATTGTCTGAAGAAGAACACGGCAATCAGAAAAACAACAAATATTGCGATACGCAGAAATGTCATCAAACCACCCGCACAAAAAAGTATCCGTTTGAAAATCGCATTCGCGATGCCTCGTTCATAAATCCCAAAACCCGGTTTGGCACTGCGCCTGGTTACTTAGCGATCGCAGGAACTTCGTTGCGATAATTTTCGAAAATGTAATCCTTGTATCGCACTGCAGAATGGTCAGACAATTGATCGATTTTCCAACGCATCAAGCCCTTAAAAAATCCCTGTAGTCGATCGCTCATGCGCCGCCATCCACGAATATCTTTCAGTAGACCATTTTGATCTAGGTACATTTCTTTGCCGCTGTGTCGGTATCCCATCCAGACCGGGGGCACGCGAGTCACGATGTCGTTGTTGTTGACCCACCGAAAATGATCCAGCTTCACGTGGTTCACGTACCGATGACATCCGATGCGAGGGCTGCCAAATGTAAAAACTTGTTCTGGTTCACTACGAATGTATGACAACTTGCACCGAGCCGCACAAATTGTCGCAAGGGCTCCGCCAAGCGAATGACCACAGAACCAAACCGGCAAGGTATTGGCCTCAAGTACCTTTTCAATGTGGGGCCAGATCTCGTCGGCCTCTTGCTTGAAGCCGCGATGAACTTTGCCAACCGTCTCGGCGACTGCCGCGATGGCATTGGCGTCGACCTGTAGATCGTCCCAGTTGTTCGGCTCAGTCCCGCGGCAAACCACCACGCTGTCGTGTTCGTTAGTAAACCAATAAGCCTGAGAGGCTCCGCAGTTGAAGAATTTTCCGTCTGTAAAACCCAACTTGCCCGCCGCAATGTTGCATTGCTCAATCGACAAATAGGAAATCATCGAGCACTCAGCGAACAGCACGGCCCGTCTGCCAACGGACCACTCCGCGATCGGCGAATCAGCCAGCGACTTAAACGCAAACTCCGTCGCCAACTTGTTGGCAAGTTCAGGGCCTTGGCGCCGGTCAACTCGTTCAGCCAGTCGCGACATGACAATCAAGTTCTCGTTCAAAAGGTTCGGCGAGGGATTCAACAGCCAACTGGGGCATCTGAACCGGGAATCTGAACGTTTTTACCGATCCGATCAAGGCGGATGAGCCAATTCCCTTTCAGGATCGGTCATTGCGCATTTTTGATGCAAGCACTGAAATGATAGCCAGCGGTCGCCCAAAGGACCGATCCCCTCCCTAAACGCAATTTAGCGAAACTGGTTTCAGCTTTGGGTGTATGACTGCCCGCCCACTTCCCAGCCGACGTCCGTTTCGTCCGAAAATTGCATTGCTGTTGTTCTAGGCAACCCCTGAAACACTTGGTGACTGATCAAGTGTCAAACGGAAAAAAATCGAAAAAATATCGTCGCGAATTACCAAGGAAAAACGCGTTTCTGAGAAAGTCCAAGACTTTTTGTGCAAAGACTTGAAAGTTTTGGTACAGCGGTTGCATTTTTGGAACAGCGGTTGCTTCGAGGCTCGGTTGCTTTGAGGCTCGCAACCACATTTTTACCACCATTAACATTGACCCCGAGGAATTACACGTGACTACATTATCACGCAATAAGTTTTGCGTTCTGCTGTTTGCGATTTTCGGATGTATCGCAGTTTCAAATTTCGATGCCTCCCCAGTTTTTGCACAGGATGCGACCGAGGCAACTGAGTCGGCAGACGCTCCCGCAACCGAGGAAGCAGCCGAGCCAGAGACAGAAGAGACGCCCGCTGCGACCGTGTCCGCGATTGAGCAGACTGATGGCTTCGTCACAAGCAACCTGTGGATCATGTTGGCCGGAATGCTGGTCTTCATCATGCACCTTGGTTTCGCAACGCTCGAATCTGGGCTGACGCGATCCAAGAACACTGTGAACATCTTGTTCAAGAACACGATGATCGTGTGTATCGGAATCATCACCTATGGAATTATCGGATTCAATCTGATGTACCCCGGCTTTGACTTCGATGCCGGCGATAAAGGTTACTTTAAGATCAGTGGTGCCAGTTTCGGATTCTTGGCAACAGGTCTTGAGCTTGCCGACGCGTCCACCGCCGCCGAACTTGGAAACGAAGCGGTCGAGGCGTACAACGCAAACTCGACCCAAGAGTACGCCGGGTACACGTGGTACACAGACTTCTTCTTTCAAGCAATGTTCGCTGCCACCTGTTGCACAATCGTTTCTGGTGCAGTCGCTGGCCGCGTTAAACTTTCGACCTTTTTGGTCTTCTGCACGTTGTTCGTCAGCATCAGCTACCCGATCACCGGTGCGTGGAAGTGGGGAGCAGGTTGGTTGGATGCTTTAGGCTTCTATGACTTCGCCGGTTCAACACTCGTTCACTCTGTGGGCGGTTGGGGGGCATTGGTGATGGCAGCTTTGCTTGGGCCAAGAAAAGGTAAGTACGTGAACGGTCGTCCAGTTGCGATCGCCCCGAGTAGTTTGCCACTCGCAGCGATTGGCGTCTTCCTTCTATGGTTCGGTTGGTTCGGCTTCAACGGCGGCTCTGTCCTCAGTGCTGACCCCGGCTTGGTCTCGCTGACACTTGTGACCACTTCACTGGCAGCTGCTGCTGGTGGCTTGGCTGCCGCGTTGATTTCAACCGTTCACGGTGGTAAGCCTGACCTGTCGATGGCACTAAACGGCATTCTGGCTGGCTTGGTCGGCATCACCGCTGGTGCAGATCAAATGGCTGGATGGGAAGCAATCGTCATTGGATTGATTGCCGGTGTCTTGGTTTACTTCTCCGTCATTATCATCGATGGCGTCATCAAAATTGACGATCCAGTGGGTGCGATCAGCGTTCACTTGGTCTGTGGCATCTGGGGCACATTGGCAGTCGGTATCTTCGGAGCCAAAGCCGGTAGCGAGCAGATCATGCACCAACTTTGCGGAATTGGATCCATTGGTGCCTTCACCGTTGTATTCACTCTCGTCGTCGGCTTGATCTTGAAAGCCGTCATGGGCTTACGAGTCAGTCCAGAAGAAGAAGAGCGAGGATTGGACTTGGGCGAGCACGGCATCAGTGCTTACTCAATGAACTAGTCTTTCGTCGAACGATACGAGACCTGCTCTGTCGGACCGACTACTTGTCCGGCAGAGCCTCCAAATCAAGCGAGCCTGAACGCAACGCTGAAACAAGCGTGATCAGGTAGCTGACGAAGTGGTCAATGGTGGTTGGAGGGTACGTCGGAACCCTCGGGTACTGGCGTACTCCTCCGCACCGTTTAAGTTACGCGGCTCAACTTCAATACGAATTGAAGTTGGAGGGAAAAGAAAGCGACTTCCGTTTTGGGAGTCGCTTTTTTCATGTGAGGTCTGATCGTTCTACTAAATCATTTGGCGATCATGCGAATGACACCATCCCAACCGTCTGGAGCTTCGTCGTTGTGCCGACTGATGTAGCTTTCCAGAAATATCCTCGCTCGATCGTTTCTTGGCATGCTGTTCAGTTCTTCCATCGCACGAATCCAATCACCCGCTTCAAACGCTCGCAAAGCTTTCGCGTACCGTTCATTTGAATCCGCTGTACCGGAAGTTCCGTCGATTGGCGGAACATCAAGCAACGCGTGAACGTTCAAACTGTTGCTAAGCCCATAAGGCTGAAAATTTCCGAGCAACTGAAACGCCGCAGGCGCGCTGCGTTCCTGACCTTGATCGCCATCCGCCATCTTCGCAACGCCATCGATCGGCGGACGAACAACTGCCTGCCGTGCCGTTACGTCATCCACCAAAATTTCTGCCCCCAGCCAGCGAGTCATTCCCTCGAGACGTGAGGCAAGGTTGACCACTGGGCCAAATGCCGTGACTTTCACTTGATCCCGCGAGCCAATCTTTCCGGCGACTGCTCGACCTGTCGCGATTCCAATTCCTACTTGGAAGTCGCTCAATGGGTGTGTTGCATCATTGGCAAACTCGGCAAATGCGTCGCGAATTCCCCTCGCAGCAAGAACAGCCTGAGCCGCCGAACCTTGATCTTCCAGAGGCCAGCCCCAAAACCCCATCGCGGCGTCACCATGAAAGTCGCCGATCACGCCACCATTCCCCAAAATGTTGTGCGTCATTACTCCCAAAGCATCGCTGACCCGATTCAGCAAGTCGGACAAATCACCGGCAAGCTGTTCTGACTTTTGCGAGAAGCCTCGCAAATCACAAAACAACACCGACACGTCACACTCGCGCGGGGCAAGCACTTCTTCTGGGTCTTGTTGAGCGATCGCGTGTAGCACCACCGGCGAAAAGAAACCTCGAAAGCTTGCTTGACGTCGGTCAAGCTGCTTCACTTGCAACAGATTCTTGAGCGTTGACCCTACGAGTTCACAAAACTTAATGTCGCCTTGCAAATCCATCGCACCGGAGCCAGTGTCGAAGGATCGCGTTAAATCAGAATCGCCCGCGCCGGCAACTGCGGCAGGTCGATTCGCTCCTGCGACGTAGATTGCCCAACCAGCGGTGGCCGGGTTTTCCAAAGGGCAGCAAAATGCCCAATCATTTTCGTAGTCGAACGTGTAGGCCGCGTCTTTCGAATCAGATTTTCGCTGCGAAACGTGCCAGATGTGCAACACCGTTTCACCCGTCGAATCCGCTTCACCAATCAGCCGAGCGCTGGGCGCGAAATCGCCGCTTCCCGTACCACGACGGTCCCAGTGCAAAACGTTCAGTCCAATGCCATCGGCATGGGACTGGTTAGATTGATCGCACTGCACGATGCCGATGGATGCCGCACCCGGTATTCCCTCCATCAACGTATTCACAATCCGAGTCAGCAGCTCAGATTCTTCGGTCGCACTGGAAATTAAATCGAGCAACCGGCTCAATACCTCGATTCGTCGATCGGCGTCGCGGTACTTGACGCGTTCCAGAAAGTCGTGCGAAAAAGTTTGCTGACTGACCGGCATTGGCACGTCTAGCGTCGCTTCGGCACGATCGAAGGTGAGCGTAAACGTAGTTTCACCGATGACAAAGTGCTCGCCTGAGTTGAGCCAAAACACATTCTCTTGGGCACCGTTGTGAAAGACGGGGTTGGCTGCCGAATCAAGCTTGACGACGTTGACTCGGTCATCGTGCAACGTCATTTGCACGTGCCGGCGCGAGATTCGATTATCCCATGGCACCGAAAACGTGCGGGTCGCTCGCCCCAGTTCAACTGACTGACCCGACGGCAACGAATGACGCCAACGGTGCGACGGCAGAATTCCTTGAGCGATCAGTTCAGGCATGAGATTTTCTGAAGTTCATATCTTCCACGTCACATAAAAAAGGTAGCCGGCAGCGATCACCGCGACCGATGCAACAGCCGAAAACGATTGCAATCGTCCACTGTAAAAGCCTCGGGTCGCGTGGTTGATTCTTAGGTACCCAAACAAGACCGCCAACTGACCAAGCAGAACCACCACCAAGGTGCCTGTCAATAACAAACGATTGCTCAGCGTCGTTCCGCGTCCCGGCTGATCCAACTGAGGCTCCTCTTTCATCGGTTCATCTGGTTTCGCAGTCGCGCCATTTGCTGAATCGTCGCCCGCTGAATCGTCGACCGCCGAACGCTCGTCCTTCAGCACGCTTTCAGTGGCTTCGATTGAACCTTCAAGATCACCGATCGATTGCTGGCTCAAAGGGGAAGCGCCGAAAGAATCTTGGGCTTCACCGACCAGCAAAACCGACGACAAAATGCAAGACAAAATCACGTAAGCGGAACGGCTCATGGAAGCTCACTCGCGACCTGCGGATGGCAGATCTCCGTTCGTTTGTCCGGATGAATCCATGGTGACGAAAACTGAGTCGCCATCGAAGCCGAAAATGCCAGAATGCAACCGCTCACGGCAGGCAAATTGAGAACTCGACAAAGAACGATCGCCCAGACCATGCACAGCCCCACGCTCCAGACGCTAACTCGTGTCCGCCGCACGGGATCCGCCTGTCGCCACCACCGCAGGACTCCAAAAATCACCGAAAACATCAACAGGCAAGCGGGCAGGGTAGACAACGCCGGTCTGACGGGACCAAAGAAGGTGACTCGATTCTCAATCTCAGCCAATGAGGACAGGTCGGTATGAAGCACCCGAGAAACTGCGTACGACACGGCGCCGACTCCAAACCCGACCAGCACCATCGTCATCTGCCGGAAGCCAATGCTCTCTTCGTGATCCTCCCAAAACTTTCCGGCCATCAACGCCGCCCAGCAACAAGTGATTGCCGTAATCGTCAGCCAAAGGTACAGGCTCCAAGCTTCAAGAGTTGGATTGAGTAACCGACCGCTCAAGATCATCCCGAAAAAGTTCAGCACGACGCAGGAAATGGCTCCTCCAAGCAGCGAGCCTACCAGTTCGGTGAACCGATCGACCTGAGGTTGCTTGGCAATCCATTTCCGAACCAATGAACCCTGAGCCCGTCGGGCCTCATGTTCCAACAGCAGTTTGCTAACCGCTCGGTTACCACGTGCACCCGCCGAATAAGAAAGGTAGTAGACCAAGTACAACGCGGCCACAAAAACTGTCGCGGGAATCAACCAACGATCCTGAGTCAAAGCAACCCAGACGGTGAAGAACAACAGAGCCACTTTCACGGGCAGAATCACCGAGCCGCTATCCCACCATGACGCGAACTGCGGAAAGCGACCGCCTAACAATCGAGTAACCGGCCCCTCGTAGTCGGCCGTCAATACGGTCAAACGTTTTGGGACTTCTCCATGGCGAACTGGACCGAACTGGATATCGGGAACCACGACCTCAGAAGGCGTGTCCTCGACGATGACCCGCGACGCGCTCGCGACCGTTGGTTTCACGGCTGGGTAGTGCGTTTCGGCTTGCTTGCTAGTCGCTTTGGCGAAGCCGGTCGGATGCACGTCTGTC
Source organism: uncultured Pirellulaceae bacterium (assembly GCA_937929805.1). Taxonomy (GTDB): domain Bacteria; phylum Planctomycetota; class Planctomycetia; order Pirellulales; family Pirellulaceae; genus Mariniblastus. The sequence goes on along the minus strand of CALFUT010000034.1, from coordinate 16,456 downwards.
GGAGAGACTGTTGCGCCACGAGGGATGTCGTCTGTGTGAATCATGGCTCCGACGGTGTGCCACGATACGATTTTATGGCTGTTGTTGACCACGTCTGGCCACGGAAGATCCTTCAACATCTCGTGAACGGACGGGTACCGTTGCTTTGGATCCTTGTGCAGCGCCTTTTTCAGAACCACGTGAAAAGGTTCCGACACGATCGACATGTCCGGCGTCGACGTGAGGTGCTTCATGATGATTTCCTGAGCACTTTCACCATCAAAGGGCACGGTGCCACTTAACATTTCAAATAGCACCACGCCCAAAGCGTAGATATCGATTTCCTTGCCGTAAATTCCGTTCCCAATTTCTGGAGCCATGTAGTGGAAAGTTCCAACTGCCTCGGTCTGGTCAGATCGTCGACTCGAGGAGATGAACTTCGACAGCCCATAGTCGCCAATTTTCACCACACGAGAATGTTCGTCGCAGAAAATGTTCCCCGGCTTAAGGTCTCGGTGAACGATGCCTTTGTCATGCAAATAGGCGACTCCGGAAGCGATCGCGGTGAACCACGCTTTGACCTGTGGCTCCAGCATCCCGCGCGGACTGGCCTCAACGACGTCTCGCAGACTTGGGCCCGAAACGTATTCCATCACGACCCATTTTTCGTCGTGATGGTTGGTCCGGATGTCCCACAACGAAATTAGGTTGACGTGGTTTAGGTTCAGACATTGCTGCACGCCTCGCAGCTCAATATCGAGATTTCGCTGGATCTTCTTCAGCGCGACTTCCTTGCCCGCCTTGCTAACCGCAAAGTAGACTTCGCCAAATCCACCAACCCCCAAGCCGCGTTTGATGGTGAAGTCATCAAGCGGTTGAGCGCCACTACTGTATGAGTAAAGATTCCGTTGCACGCTGATCGTCTATTGCACGCCCCTGTTGAGAACTTGGTCCAGAAGCCTGCCACGATTTGAGGGCTCCTGCCCGACGTTTCGCATCGTGCCAAGTTCCAGATACCAAGCGTAGCCGGACCAGCCGACAATTGTCCACCGGATAACGAAATTTTGGCAAGTTGCCGGGCTGTTCCGAGAAACGATGATGGATAGGCGGAACTTTTCACCCTTCGCTCACCGTCAAGCCAGCCTTGGATGTCGTGCTTCGCCTATGCTTTGATCGTCGCATTGCCCGTCAGAATCGAATCGAGATCAGGCACAACCAGCGTGCCCATTTCCGTTTGGAACGCTCCCAGAACAGGACGGTTGTTCAACGAATCCGGTGCAACGGAATCAGCGATTGGAATTCGAACCGACTGCATCGATGTTTCAGCGTAGAAAGCAACTGGCTGACCACCCACGGTATGCGTGACAACCAGCCGGCGAGCCGACCGAATCGCATCGCCATTAAGCGTGTCGAAACCCTGTTGGTCTGCCATTCCAAAACTACGTCCCAACCGAACAACCGGAACAGCGCGACCACGCCAGTACACATAGCCTTCTAGGACATCGGATGCCATACAGACTGGAAACACGTCGTGGGAAGTAGCGACCTCGGCGACCGTCGCCAAGGGCAGTGCGAAAACAAAATCTGCCGCCAAGTCGACGCTGTCTTCTGGCATAAAGATTAGCAAGTGGCTGGCGTTCCCGGCGTTGGCTTCGCTGGTAGGCTGAACCGCCAATGAAGCCTTCTCAGTCGCAGGTTCCTTCACCGTCGCAGGTTCCTTCACCGTCGCAACGTCTCGCGTCTTCAACCCCAAGGCTATCGCAGGATCAAAAACAAGTCGCAACGCATCGATGGCAGATTCTGCTTTCCGATCGACGATCGCCACGCTGGAGAAAATTTTGGTTTCATCAGTCGGATGAGCCACTGCGGGAAGTGAGATAAATGAAGACTCAGGCACCACAAGCGGACGTGAGACTTGGCCGGTTCGCAAGGCAACTCTTTCATCGCCCACTTGGATCGCCAGTAGCGAACGGTCTTCAGGATCAACCGCCATGGAGATATTCAGCTGAGTGGAAAGCAGTTCTGCCAACGACACAATCGGCAGATCCCCTTGGGGTGTTTCTAGTCGATCAACGCCCAGTTCAACTTGTTTAGGCGTAAGCTGGTAAACACCAGCCAAATGATCGGTTCGAATCGCAAACCCATGACCAGAACATTGGCACATCAGCAATTGAACCCCGGTCGCATCATGGGTCGGCAAAGAAGCCGTTCCAAAAACTGGAGCAACGCTTTGTGGTACGGAAATTGTCATCGCAGTTCAGTCCCTGAAATTAGGTTACAAGCGAACTTGTCGGACGTATCGAGTTAACGAGAATGGATTAGGGGAGCGACTTACTGGAAAGCGCGGTCAATTCAAAACAGTTGAAACGAATCACGCAGAAACCGTCTCACGCGCTGCTTCTGCATAACCATTGATCAACTCGATCAGATGTTCATCATTAAATGGCTTCACGACATGGTCGTTAGCGCCAGCCTCGATCGCCATGTTGCGGTGCTTTTCACTGGCACGTGAAGTCACCATTACGATAGGGGAGTCGGCGAACTCGGGCTGACTTCGTAAACGACCGACCAGCTCGATCCCGTCCATGCGTGGCATTTCCATATCGGTCAGGAACACGTCAGGCAAAGTTTCCATGTTGGCAAGTTGATCCAATGCATCAACGCCGTCCTTCGCATCCACGACATCCCAACCAGCAGATCGGATCAAGTTGGTCGTCACGCGACGCACACTGATCGAATCGTCAACAATCATCGCCAGCTTCCGACGAGCAACCACATTGGATTTGGCACCTCGACGCTGCCCCGCCTGCTTACGAGAAGCACGCTTCTGGCCCGTCACGTCGGCAGGATCGAGAATTGGAATCACAGAGCCATCACCACGAACGGTGGCACCGATCAATCCCGGCACAAAGCGAAGATGGTCACCAAGCGTTTTTACCACGATATCCTGCGAGCCCTCGATCGCGTCGATCGTGACGGCAATTTGGTCGTCGCCGTTCTGGAGCAGTAAAAGTGGAACGACTTGATCGAACACATCTTGATCGTCTGGCTTGAGGGTCAGGTGTTGAGCCAATTCTTTCAATTGAACGCTTTGGTCTCCGATTCTCACAATCGGTTTCTTGCCAACTTTTGTGACCGCGGTCGGGTCGAGTCGTAGAATCTGTTGAACCGACTGCATCGGGATCGCAAACGTTTGGCCGTGCGACTGAACCAACAACGCACGCGTCACAGCAAGTGTCGTCGGCAGGTGAATGGTAAAAGTAGAACCTTCTCCAGATCGTGACTCAACGCGAATGGTACCTTTCAGCCGTTGGACGGCCTCGCGGACCACGTCCATTCCAACTCCGCGTCCCGAGACATCCGTCAACGAATCAGCTGTACTGAAACCCGGAGTGAACAGTAGATCGTAAACTTGTTCGTCGGAAAGTTCTTTGTTCTCTGAAACCAAACCACGTTCGATCGCTAATCGACGAACCTTCTCTACATCGATACCACGACCGTCATCGCTAACGCGGATGGTAACCTGTGTACCTTGGTTGAGTGCCTCGATGGTCAGCTGAGCAGTTTCGGATTTCCCCGCCGCGGCACGCTGCTCTGGCGTTTCGACACCGTGATCCAACGCATTCCGGATCAAGTGCTGAAGTGGGTCAATGATTTCCTCAAGCACGGTTTTGTCGAGTTCGGTCTGCTCGCCATCAACGACCAGATTTACTTTTTTCGATAGCTTGGCAGATACGCTGCGAACGGTGCGATCGAGCCGATTGACAATACTGCTGACCGGAACCATGCGGATGTTCATCAAACCATCTTGGGCATCGCGGTTGAGACGTTGTTGACGTCCCAGCAATGTTTCAAAGTCGCCCAACAGGTTTTTAAACTCACCCGAAAGCAACGAGACATCGTTTGTTGTCTCAGATAGCGTCCGTGCCAGCAGGTGGAATTCGTTGTATCGGTCGAACTCCAAGGAATCCATACCGCGATCCATCGCACTGTTTCGGCCGCGGCTTCTTAGCAATCCCTCAACGCCGCCCCCAAATTCAGTTTTTCGAACTTTCAATGCTTCAACCGCGTAACGAGTCTCCACGTCGTGAACCAACGACCGAAATCGCTCGACAGCCGAACCCATTTCGCCAATTCGAGACTCAAAATCACCCAGACGCTGGTGGAACGCAGACCGATTCACGATCATCTCACCCACCAACTTGACTAAGTCGTCCAATCGATCAAGCGGAACACGCAAGTACTGCGTCGATTGATTCCGGGGTGTTGCTCGACGGTTGAATTTTGACTGCTCCGACGCCGCTGATTCTTCACTGTCAGCATTGGTCGCCGATGCAGTTTCGTTTGAAAGAACGGCGACCTCTTTGTTTTGCGAAGCATCTGCTTGCAGATCGCTTCCTTCAGATATTTCCTCTGTCGACTCTTCTACCTCGTCGGCACGATCATCTGATTGAGCGATTTCATCGACTGCCGCTTCAACCGGCTGGCCATTGGCAAGCAGGTCCATCTCCTTCGTGTATTGCTGATAAATATCCAGCAGCTTGACGGCCATCGCTTCGACGACGACCTCACCAGCGGTCAAATCCTGAAGTTGATCCGCGGTGGTCAGCAGTAGGCTAACTTGATCTTCGCTGATGCTCAGATTGTTATCTGCAACGTAGTCCAGCAGGTCTTCCATCCGGTGAGCGAGCCGTGTTGCAGCTTCCATCCCAACCGCTGCCGCAGCTCCCTTGAGCGTGTGGGACGCCCGGCGCACATCGGCCAAGCCTTCGCGATTGCCGCGATCGACTCGAATTCGATCAAGACCATCGTAGATCGTTCGCATGTGACCTTCGGCTTCTTCGCTAAAAATCTCAACCAGTTCAGCAGGGATCTGCCCGCCGGCTTGGAGATGAGCGGTAACTTGTGCGAGGTCGAGTGTTTCGTGATTGGCAGACATGGTGTTGTCCTTCTAACCGTCATCTGGACGCGGATTTTCCCGGGAACCAGTGAGGTAATTTTTGTGTTACGTGCGTTTCAGGTATTTTCTCTGTGGCGTCGCAACGCATCAGAGATGCCTCTCGCAAAAATGCATTTCAAAGAGGCACGAAAGTTACATGAAATCCGAATCAGCGGGCGGATGACCGCAAAGTCATCCACCCGCATTCGAATCTTTTACTACCAGCTAAAACTAGCTGGTTGGCTGACCTTCGTCAGCGGTTGCGTCTTGGCCTAGATTGACCAAGGCATTGAACTCGCTGACCTGATCCATCACGTCCAGCTCGGCATCCATTTCGCCATTGCTTTCTTCGGTCTCGTCGCTCAACTTGAACTGAGATACCGACTGACGAAGTTGGTTCGCCAAAGTCGAAAGCTCACCCACCGACTGGGTCGCAGAACGAGACTTGTTAGCCGAAGCTTTCGTCGCTTCCGAGATCTGTGTCATGGTCGACGCAATTCCGGTCGCTGCGTTGGCCTGTTCAGAAGCTGACTTCGATACTTTCGTAATCAGACCTTCCAGCTCACGCGTCACGCTATCAATTTCGTTCAGCGTTTGACCCGCCTGAGTAGCAAGTTCAGAACCTTCCACCACCTCGCGAGTCGACTCTTCCATATCGCTGATCGCTTCGGACGTTTCCGTCTGAATCGCTTTAATCAGCGTCGAGATCTGCTTGGTCGCGTCAGCTGATCGCTCAGCCAAACGCTCAACTTCTTCCGCAACCACCGCGAAACCTTGACCGGCATCACCCGCCATGGCCGCCTGAATCGACGCGTTCAACGCGAGGATCGAAGTACGGTCAGCAATATCAGAAATCAACTGAACGATCTCACCAATCTCCTGGGATGATTCACCCAGACGCTTAATACGTTTCGACGTCGATTGCACCTGATCTCGAATGCGCTGCATACCGTCGACCGTATCGGCCACCGCTTGAGCACCACGAGACGCAGTTTCACGAGCCTGTTCAGCAGCCTTCGCTGAGTCTTCCGACTGAGCCGCCACCGCCTGAATCTGCTCCGTAATTTCAAGTACTTCCTCAGAAGCACGAACAATCTCAGTCGCCTGAGCATCCGTGTCTTGCGACAGCTGAGTAGAAACATCCGCAATCGAACTAGCAGACTCGGTCACTTCGTTTGTCGCGACTTGTACTCGAGAAACAATCGATCGCAATTGTTCGGTCATACTGTTAACCGTACCCGCGATCATGCCGGTGATGTCTTCCTTCACATCCGCCGTCTTGGTCAAGTCACCCGCCGCAATACCTTCCATCTCGCCGATGAGTGACTCAATCGAGGCTTGAATTTCTTCTCGTTCCTCGTTCGACTGAATCAGAGACAACGTGTTGTCACACATCGCGTTCAACGCACCAGCAACTTCACCCAGTTCGTCCTGAGACGTCACTTCCGCACGAGCATCAAAGATACCAATACCAATACTTGAAAGCATGTCAGAAATCGCATCCGCCTGCTTCGCGATACCACCAGCAAGGAAGTACACAAGACCAGAACCGAACAGCAAAGCCAAAAATCCAGGAATGGCAGCCGGACCAGCCAAGTTAGCCAAGGTCATAGGACGCTGAACTTCCGCCAAGTCAATCTCAGACATCAAAGCCCAAGTAATTGGCTCGGTCTTACCGCGGACACCATCGTATACCGTAATGGGCGACCATGAACTAAGCACGGGAGCACCACGGTAATCGTCGATCACTTCAATTCCTGCATTACCGGCAAACGATTCCTGTACCGCTTTGGTGTTTACAGGAACATCCGGGTTGATAATCGTTGTCGCAACGCCAAGTTCCTCAAGGAAGCGAGAGTCATTTCGGAACAAGTTATCCGGACCCACCGCATAAGTTTCGCCTGATTCACCCAGACCTGTACGCTCAGCCATGATGGCCGCGATACGTTCAATAGGCATCTGGAAAATCGCAACGCCGATCTTGGTGTCACCATCATAAATCGGTGACGAGATGAACGATGCCGCATCTTCATAAGAAGGCAGGTATGGCTGGTAATCAACCAAGAACACGTCGTCAGGTGACGAAGCTTCCGCAGCCAGACGGAACGCCTCGCCAAAGTTCGTTTGCGAATAGGGACCGTCCTTCAAAGAGGTCGTATAGTCCAATTCTTTATAAACACTGTACGCGATGTCTCCCGATTCAATATCGCAAAGGAAAATATCGTAGTAGCCAAACTTCTGCAGGTAACTACGAACAACCGGGTGGTATTCGCCATGCAACTTCGAATAAGTTGTCTCATCATTGGCCGCATCAAGAGCTTCCTTCGAACCCAGTGGATTCGGGTTGTTCTTAATGTACTGGTACTGAAGATAGACCGAATCCAGATCCAACGGACTGAACTGATCATCGGTTGGAGGCAAAACATCTTGCCCGTTACGACGCTGGTACTCAGTAACGAAGTCGTTCGCGTAGTACGAACGCAGTTCGGCTGACATCTGCTTCAGCTGCGCATCGGTTACGTCGGCTTCCGAACGAGCCTTACGTTGCGCGTCGGGGAACTGACGCATCGCATCAACAACCATTTTGTTCTGACTGAACGTCGAAATCTGGTCGTCAATGAAACTGAAATAGTCAGTCACCTGCGTCGCTTTAACCGTACGAACCGAGTCCAACTGAGCAAACGCCTGATTCATCAAAGCGCTTTTAGATGTGACGTAAAAAGTACCACCCACCGCAAGAGCGGCAAGCAACGTAGTACCAACAACAGCGAAAATCAGTTTGTTTCGAACCTTACCCAGCAGGAACTGTCCTGCACTGGAGTCCGTAATCTTTTTTAGTAGCCCTTCAGCAGCCATCGTAAAACCTCTTTGTAAAAACGTGCGTATTAGGTAGGGATAAATCGCTGCATTGCAGACGATGCGAACGATTTAAACGTGACAAAATTGGGGGCGTCATTCAGAAACGCAAGTTTTAAGACACCTGAGGTTCTGAACGACCGCTAAACGTAAAACCGGGTTGCAAAACGAATCGAAGTTCGCTTTTCGCCCTTTCAAAAAATTTGCAAAAGTGAAAAACTTACTCCGTCGCAAAAGCTTGCAGCTCCGTGCAACCCAGTAACAAGTCCGGGTCGATCAGAACAGTCGTGGCGTCTTCTACCGTGGCAATTCCACTAGCAAAAGCAGCAACACGATCATTCAATCCGGCAATCGGGCTTGATTCTGCGTTCAAGTTCCGAATACCGATCACGCGGTCCACTACCACAGCCGTGCTTGCATCGCACGACTCGCTGCGGACCACGATAATTTTCTCGCCGACGGTTTGCCGGCTATCCGAGACTTCCAACAAATTGCGGAAGTCAGTGACCGATAAAATCTGGCCACGTAAGTTGGTAACACCTCTTAACCACGAAGGGGTACGAGGCAGGGCGGTGATTTCTCCGCAACGGTCGATCTCCAGCACGCCATCCAACGGCATACCAAAAGTCTGGTCGCCGACTTGAAACACGACATGACGAGGCCCTTGATCCAAGACCGCCGCTTCTGCTTGACCACCCGCCTGCTGTTGCAACAACGCAGGAGCAACCGCCGCTCCCGCACCAACCGCTTGGCTTAATCGATCCAGCAGTTCGCCGAGTGGGTTGTCGGCTGATTCTGAGGCATCCGCAGTCTCAACCGCTCCCTCTGAAAGCATTGCTTCCGCGGCCGCAGCGAAATCGGCATCCATATCAGCCGAAAAACCGTCGTCTCCGTCGTCCGCCAGCATGCTCATGGCATCCGCACCAAAGGTGGCAGCCAGCGCTTCCTGCAAGTCGCTGTCGAAGTCGACTTCTGATGCAGAATCTGAGTTTGGATCAGTCATGCGTATTCTCGAGTGATGATTGTGTTTAAAACGTTTGATTTGTAACTGTTTGGTAGATCAAGCCCGGCTTGTCGGTAGCGTCAGCAGCATTTCGATGCTCTCGACCAGCGCCTGTTTCTGAACTGGCTTGGGCAGGTAGGCGTCAGCTCCTTGCCGATGGCCCCAGACGCGGTCCTTCTCTTGGTCTTTTGCAGTGACCATTAGGACTGGGACGGATCTCTCGGGGTCCTGCTTTAGCTGACGACAAACTTGGTAGCCGTTTTTCTTTGGCAGGATAATATCCAGCACGACAGCGTCCGGCCGATGCTTTTCGGCTGCGGAAATCGCTTCTTCGCCATCACTTGCCGTGACAACGCGATATCCCGCTTCCTCAAGCACATTCACCGTGTTCCGTCGAGTGGTAGGGCTGTCTTCTACAACCAAGATGATTTGTTTAGGCATGACATTCGTTTCGCAGATAGGCTGAAATCAGTTGAGTGGCCGTCTGGGCGAAGGGTCAAAATGACACCGCCCGAACCGTCACACTGATTAACCAACTTTGAATGACTCCAATTCTGTAACAAAAACACAAGTGCTTTGATCGAATTGCTTTCCCATCGGCGAATCGAATCCGGCCAACTGAATCGTATGAAACAACACGGTTACGAATGTTCGCTTAAGCGTACGAATCAGCTCGTTGGTGTTCTCATCGATTGCGTCTTGGTTGGGGTCCTTTGCACCGAAAGTCCGACGAAACAGGCCGCCAATTGACAGCGATTGCGTCAGCTCTTTGAGAACCTGTGAACTCATGAAAGTCGTTGAGATCTCTTGGTTGACTTTCTCTAGAGAGTCACCTTCCAAAAATGCCTCGGCAAAATCGGCCATGCCAGACAACATTTTCTGCGAGGTCGCGACGAGCATTTCATTTCGATCGGCAGGATCAGACTCTTTCACCTCCGAAAGCAGGAACTCCATTTGACACATCAGGTCAATGACTCCGCCTTCCAGTTCAATAAACTGCTCTGACGTGAGAGATCGACCGGGTTGATTAGAAGCCGCGCTCGCAGCCGTTGGGCTGGCAGCTGGAAATCCAGCAGTCTCGAGTAAGCTTTTATGGGGTGTTGACGTGTTCATGGGATCAATTTGGGGGCAACAGTAAATTGGAGATTTTTCAGTCGCAATCGCAGGCTCCACCGATGGAATCAAGAAAAGCTATTGGCATTCAAAAAATTGAAATCGATTTGTTTTCGAAAAACTCGCCGGGAACGCAATGGTTAAACACCGGCAGCCGTCAGTAAATGCTGACGGACCTGATGGACTAGATCCGCCGACTCAAATGGCTTGGTGATGTGGCCGCTGGCTCCAGCCATTTTGCCTTTCATCTTGTCAAAGACACCGTCTTTTCCAGACAACATCAAAACGGGGATCGACTTTGTCTTCGGTTGTTTCTTGACGAAACGACATAGCTTGTAGCCGCCCAAACGAGGCATATTGATGTCCGAAAGAATGATGTCGGGGCGTTGCTGAGTTAACATTTTCAACGCGTCGACGCCGTCTTTAGCCGCGATCACTTCGAATCCGTTCCTAGACAGCGTCATCGAAACAAGTTTGCGAATCGTTGGACTGTCATCCACGATCATGACAACTGCACTACGAGGCTCAGCGGCTTCGTAAGCTGGCTCGGCTGGCGACGCTTGTGCGGCAGTCGTTTCAACTGCTGGTGTTTCAATGACTTTCTCGGTAGGCTCCGCCGCTGGAGCAGGTTGGACAACCTCATTGACCGAGGCAGACATTTCTTCAAGATCCTGAACGACGCTCTCTTCGACCTGTTCAGTCGCTTCCTGAGTCGCCGTTTCTGCAGTCGGTGCCGCGACGACAGGCTGTTCGTCATTTGCAGACTCGGCTTGTGTTGCGGGCTCGGCAGTTGCCTCGGTGGCATCAGCAGCGGCTGCATTCGATTGATTGTCGGCTGGAGCAAGATCTTCGATCGAGGCTTTGAGCGAATCACGAATGTCGTCCGCCAGACTTGAAACTGGAGTAACCGCTTCCGGCTGTGCTGATTTCGAAGTAACACTAGCAATCGAGTTAGCAATTCGTGCTGCTGCCAATTTCGCTTCGCTTGAGTTGTCGTGGTTCTTCACTGAATCAGCGTCTTCAGCGAGGGCGTCAATTGCCTGCGCGGAGTCATCGGTTGTTGATTCATCTTCCGCATCAGTTTCAGCCGTTCCGACCTCTCCAGCGCCATCTTCAGCCGCAACCTCAGCGGTCACTTCCGCTTGTTCCTCGACCGATTCGTCTTCAGCGGTTGCTTCTGGTTCTACTTCTGTTCCTGTTTTGGCCTCTGCCTCGGCTTCAACCTCTGCTTCAACCTCAGCTTCAGCCTCTGCTTCCGTTTCGTCTACGATTTCAGCTTCGGTTTCAACCTCAGCTTCTGCGTCAACTTCTGCTTCTGTTTCGTTTACCGTTTCTGTCTCGACAGTATCTTCAGAGCCAGCGTCCGCTTCTTGCTCGACGGCACAGGTATCGATCGCTTCGCAATCGTCGCCTTCACTGCCCAAATCGTCTTCATCGGCCAACGCTTCTGCAGCCTCTTCAAGGGCTAATTTCTCAGCAACCCTTTGATCCCGCTCACGGACCTGACTTTCGGCCAGCAACTTCACACCTTCAATCCAAGTTTTCCCGGCGACCGCCAGTGGATTTTCCGGGTCAATCTGAACCGCCCGTTCGATTGCCAACTGAGCTCCAGCCGGGTCATCCGCCGTCCACGCGTACATCAGCCACGTGTCAATCGATTCGCTTTCGCTACCGATTGCGCTCTCGACATTTAGTCGACCAATAAGGCGATTGCCAGCGATGATGGCAGACGCTGCATCGGCGATACAGGCTTGAAGGTTTTCTGGGGTCATCTTAAAACTCGGAATCAAATGTGGGGTTAAATTTGACGCAAGTAACGTCTGGCGCTCCGGAACAGACTGCTAACGGCGCAACCAGCCGAGCGTTACTTCTGCTGGTATTGGTCAATGCCTTCTTCTTTCCAAACGGATAGCGTCTTGGCATCTTTGGGATTGATCTTCACGCCAATCGCGTTGACTGGGTGATCAAACTTTTTCTGGATTTCGATCCAGTTCTTCTTTACGCTTTCTGGAACAGCCATTGCTCGTTTTCCTCAACTAAGGTTGTGCTTCAATCAGGTGCAAACTACCTAAAACAGACAGATTTACGTTCTGCTTGTTTGTAAACCTAGGTCGCGAACGCGAGGATGCACGAAAAAATTCTCAAACACGCACACACCTATTCACTTACCGCAACGAACGAATCGCGCAAGTCGTTGATATCCGAACAAACGGACCCCGTTTCCTTGCCGAACGCGCTGGGTGTTTTCACCGCAATTGATAAATGCTTGAAGCCAGAGGCCAACATCGTCAGACATTGGTCCTGCAATTGCTCGAGGGAAACGTCATCAATGGCCTGCACAATTCGCTGATCCTCAATGCGTTGTCCGAAATGAAATTGCTGAGTCGCAAGCCGGGCGACTCGATTGCTGATGATGTCGGACGCCAACTGAGTCTGTCCTCTGACCTGCATCGTTGTCTTCCACAGCTCTTCTTCATCAACAGGACGCTGCCAAAGTGCGAGCCCCGCCAGTTCAACCAACGCTTGTTCAAGAACCGGTTGCAACGTTTCCGCCGAACAACTTCCTTCGATCAGCAGGCAGCCCCCGTCACGATAAGCCAGCAGCGAGCTTTGCACAAAGTAAACAAGCCCCAAATCGTCTCGCAGTTTGACTTGCAGGCGAGAACTCAAACCGCCGCCCAGCAAAGCGTTAAGCACATGCAATCCGTATCGACCTGCATCGGCGTACGCGGGTATCGGGATCGCGATGGAAAAATACGCCTGCTCACCACCGGCAGCATCCACGGTGACACCGCCGACTGGCTGAATGGTTTCCTTGGACCGTTCGGGCCCATGGCCACGCAATGTCCAAAATGCATCTTGGACTTGTTCAACAAAACTCTCATGATCGATCGCGCCGGCCGCCGCTACGGTAATTCGATCCGGGGTGTAATGACGCGAAACGAACGAGACAACGTCTGAACGACACAAATCACGAACGCTGTCGATCGTTCCCAGAACTGGGCGACTGATTGATTGGTCCGGCCACAATGTTTGCTTGATCCGTTGAGTTAAAAAAACGAGCGGTTGGTCGTCTCCGCCGCGGATCTCCTGCGTGATCACGTCCTTCTCGCGCTCTAACAACTCCTCTGGATAGTTGCTGGAAACAAGAATGTCACCCAACAAGTCGACCGCGTAGCTGGTGTAATCTTGTAGAACGTGAGCGTAAAAGCAGGTGTAGTCTGGAGCGGTGAAAGCTCCCAGCTGGCCGCCGGCCGAGTCGATCAATCGCGTCAGCGACGTTTGGTCTCGCAGTGGAGTTCCCAAAAACAAACCGTGTTCGCAAAAATGAGCCAGCCCTGACTTATCAGCGGCTTCGTCCCCCGGATTTGCATCGACCAGCACCGAGACGCCAACGCTGTGAGTGGACGGCACGGTCTCTGACACAACGCAGATACCGTTATCCAGATGCGTCTGTTGATAATCAATGTGGGTTTGCAGCATCGGCGAAAGTCCAATGAAAGGATTGCGTGCGACCGATGGATCGCTGGCGTGAAACTGTAGGCCCTTCCAATCAAGCAAGCCCAATCAACACCATCATTGCGCCTGAAAGCTGACGTGCTGCGCCTACCTCGTAACGAATGGTCCGGTTGTTCGGGATAAAACAATTTGCCGTGAATTTGAGCATTCGCCAGACTTGGACCGCCTTAGGTTTTTATCTTGGAATACAAAAAAATCTGAGCAACCACGTTGGAGCAACCTAGGGTTTTATAGAAACGCCGTGTCCGAATCCCGTGTCCTGCGAAGGACCAAATCGGTCAGCAATCGTGATTCAGTCCAATTTTTGCGACGTTTCACACGCCCCCTTCGTCCAGAATCTTAAGACTTATCAAGCGAGAACTATCGTGAAAACGTCGACCCTTCGTAAGCTACCTGTCCCATTTGTAGTCGCATGCTTTCTAGGCATCGGAGTGCTCAGCTTTCTGCTACTCAGCCCCGCTGAAGAAGATCAGCAAGCCGCACAAAACGAAGTGACCTCTACCGTCTCAAGCTCTCGTCTGCCGGCCAGTTCGCCTCGCTACCGTTCAAAAAGCGGTGTTGCAAAGCTGAACCGTTCAACCGGAACCAGCTCACAGGCTTCTAAGCAATCTGGATCAAAAGCCCAAACCAATCAAGCTCCACTAACTCGCCGGGAAGCCGCGAAGCAAGAAGTCGCTCGTTTAAAAGCTGCACGCAAAGAAACTGAGCGTCAGGAAGCTGACCGTCTTGCCCAAGCTGACCGCGAAGCCACGCTCCGACAGGCTGCCCGCAGTGAGGCATCCCGTCGTGAAGCGGCACGCCGTGAAGTCGCACGTAACGAATCGTCTCTTGGCGACGATGCTGTTGTTGAAAAAGCTGACACCACACGCGTCGCAAAATCGACCAAACCACTTCGCCGCGATGCCGATCAAATCAAATCGGCCACCGTTGCCTCCACCAGCGAACCAACTTCCAGCAGCACCTACTCTCCCGAAAACCCGGACCCGTCCGAACTCCTCTCTGAGGTGCTGGAAAACGAGACGCAAGCAGTTGCTCAGCTAGAAATCGATGAGCCAGACACGGTGATGCCGCCCGGAATTGAACTAGAAGAAGCCGATCTGGCCGCGCCGAAAACCAACGCGACAGACTTGGCCACAAAGCCAGAGTCTTCACAAGAAGTTGACGAAACGAAAACAGTCGCTGCCGAAGAGACTCCAGAAGCGTCCAGCGTCGTCAACGGCGAACTAGAGTCAGAGGAACCGCTATCGATTGAGCCATCACCGAAGCGAGTCGTTCGCATCATCAATCCGCTCAGCAATCCGCTTCCTGTATGGTTTGTGACTCAGAAGCACAAAGTCAAACTTAAGCCTGGCCAGCGTTACGAAACTTCAACCGACGACGAACTGCGCGTCCGCTTTGCTCGCGGTGGCGACTTGGGCGTTGACCGAGTGGTCGCAAATGACGGCGATTGGGTATTCAGCGTAACTCGCCAAGACGGCTGGAAGCTTTCTCAGAACTAGACCCTTAAAAAACAAACGGTCTAACCACCTTCAAACGATCCATCGATAACCCGGTGGATCGTTTTTTCGTGCGCTTCTGGCTGAAAGCAACATTCGGAGCTTCTTCAGTATTAGGACCTTCTCGATGCGATTTGAACACGACGGGAACAATATGCTGGCTGGCGCGTGATAGCCCGATCAAAACTGGGCAGCCGTGCAATGAATAAAAGCTTGCATTAACACACCCGCCCCATTAACATCATGTAATTAGTTGGCCATGGCCGTTCATCGGTACCCAAACGCCGAGGTTCGTTCAAAGGTTGCTGAAACTTTTCCCGGTTCATTGTTCGCTACGGAGGAAAAAGTGATGGTTTATACCTGCAAAAAGTTATTGATGATTCTCGGAATGATGATCACATTCGCTATCGCGCAAGCCGCTACAGCAATGGCTCAACTGGGCCCCGGTGAAGCATTAGCGACGCTTGATTTGGACACCGGCGAAATTGTTGTTGAGTTCGGCAGCGATTTGTTACTTTTCGGAATCGAGGGAATTCCATTCGACAGCGCCCCTGCTGAACCGGCACTATTGGAAATTGACCCTAACCGATTTCTCACCCAGTTCGAATCAAGGGCAATCGGAGCAGTCAATTTTTCCGGTTTGCCGACCGGCGCTTTCAATCTTGGCGCTGTGATCCAACCAGATTTCAGAAGCGTTGACGCCATTTCAGATTTCAACTTCAGGTTTGACGGCCCCGGAGCACCCAGCGACGCTGCGTTGGGTTTTACGTTCGGTACCGACTACGTAACCGTCATCGAAAACGGTAGCGTGCTTGATCTGGAGCCACCGACTCCTACGCCTACACCACCTCCTACGCCTACACCACCTCCTACGTCTACACCACCTCCTACGCCTACACCACCTCCTGCTCCTACACCACCTCCTGCTCCTACACCACCTCCTGCTCCTACACCACCTCCTGCTCCTACACCACCTCCTACGCTTACGCCACCTCCTACGCCTACGCCACCTCCTACGCCTACTCCGGGCTCACTGGGGACGGGCGAAGCATTGGCGACAGTGGATCTAGACACCGGCGAAATTACCATAGAGCTCGGCAGTGAGCTTATGATTTTTGGTCTACAAGGAATTCCTTTTGACAACACTGCTGCGGTGCCAGGCCTTCTAGGCTTTGAAGCGGAAGGAGCATTTACCCAAAACGATTCGAATGGAATCGGTGCCGTTTCATTTAGTGGTTTACCAACCGGCACGTTTAATCTTGGTCCCATACTCGAACCGTCTCTCAGAACTGTCGAGGCGATTTCAGATTTTATTTTCAGGTTTGACGGTTCTGGAGTACCCGATGGCATTTCCGATGCAGCCAGTGAAGGCTTTACCTTCGGCACTAGCTTTGTAAACGTCATTGAGAACGGTAGCGAGCTTGAACTGGAGCCACCGACACCTACTCCTACTCCTACTCCTACTCCTACTCCTACTCCTACTCCTACTCCTACTCCTACTCCTACTCCTACTCCTACTCCTACTCCTACTCCTACTCCTACTCCTACTCC
>CALFUT010000033.1 GCA_937929805.1 uncultured Pirellulaceae bacterium | reverse complement strand
ACGGCGGACTGGGCTTGGGCAAGCTGAGCGATGTGATCGAGGGGAAGTTGTGCTTCCATGTTGGTGCGGCGAATGGGTTTGACAAGATGGACATGATCAACAGGATTGATAAGTCATCTTGTCGATCCTGTAAATCCTGTCGCGATGACAGAACACCACACAGTTTCGACCGCGTCGACTGCAGCGAGGCCCCGACCCTTTTTCATTGTCCGGTTTTCGACGCAATCCAAAGGTCGTATAAAGATCATCGGGCACGGGCCCAGAATTCGGCGACCCTTGGCTCGCCTGCGACCGCCTCAAAAAAATCAACGTGAACCACGATCTATGACTAAGACCATTGGAATTCTTACCGCTGGAGGAGACAGTCCGGGTCTCAATGCGGCCATTCGTGGCGTGGGTAAATCAGCCATCGCAGGATTTGATGCTCACATGCTTGGGTTTCTTGACGGCTTCAAAGGACTTGTCGAGAACCGTATGACCCGCCTGACCGGCGATGAATTGTCCGGAATCTTGACGACTGGTGGAACGATTCTGGGCACCAGCCGAGTCAAGCCGCACAAAATGTCGGTCGGTAATAAAGTGATGGACATGACGCAGGTCGTGGTCGAGAACTACAAACGTCACCATTTGGATTGTCTTGTTTGCATCGGCGGCGGAGGAACTCAGAAAAATGCGTTCCGACTAGCCAACGCCGGTTTGAACATTATCACATTGCCAAAAACCATCGACAACGATGTTTGGGGAACCGACGTAACGTTCGGGTTCGACACAGCACTCGGGATTGCGACCGAAGCGATCGATCGTTTGCACTCGACGGCTCATAGTCACCACCGAATCATTGTGGTGGAAGTCATGGGCCACAACACAGGTTGGTTGGCTTTGGGGGCTGGAGTCGCGGGTGGAGCCGACGTGATTTTGATTCCTGAAATTCCGTACGACGTGAACGTGGTAGCGGAATCCATTCGTCGCCGTAGTCAGCGAGGGAGCCGATTCAGCATTGTGGCAGTGTCGGAAGGAGCGATGTCGATCGATCAGGCGAAACGTTTGCAAAACGCGAGCGACGCATTGGCGGAAGCGAAAGCCAGCGATGACAAGAACGCTTCGGCAGCCAAAAAACAGGCCAAGGCCGACTTGGAAAAAGTCGAAAAGAGCCGTGCCGGTAACACGCTACGCCTGTCGGACGAGCTTGAAAAGCTGACCGGTTTGGAGTCGCGCGTTACCATTCTTGGTCATGTTCAACGAGGCGGAACACCGTCGTCGGCCGATCGAATTCTGACAACTCAGTTGGGCACCGCTTGCTCAAAGCTGATCCAATCAGGCGAGCATGGTGTGATGGTGGCGCTGAAAGGCGATCAAGCCGTGCCGGTTCCGCTGGCCGAGATCGTTGGCAAGCGAAGAACGGTTCCTAACGATCACTCGTGGATCCAGACAGCCCGCGACGTGGGCGTTTGCCTCGGCGACGAATGATCGCCACGTGTCCGCGAGCTGTAAACTGTACTCTGTCAACTTTTGACTTTTACTGAGCCGCTTTCTCAGCTTTTAGTTGATTCAAATACGGCTCCAGCTGGTGAGCCATTTCACCTGCGTTATCAACCGCAATCTGCTGAGCCTCGATCGCCTTCTCCAGATTGCCCTGTAGGTGATACAAGTGAGAAACGGTATCTAGCAGGCTTGGGTCGTTCGGTTTCGTTTTCAGACCAAGCTGGGCTGCTTCCAATGCCGCAGTCAGCAATTCCGGTTGAACTGCGGTTCCGCTTTCAACCGTTTCTACGGCTGTCCACGCCAATTGATTCAGAGCGTCGGGTGATTCTTTAAATGCCTGAGAGGTAGCTTTGTAGGCTTCCAAAGCCAGCGGGCCATTCATTGCCAAAGCTACCTCGCCACGGATCATTAGTAGCTGTTCTTTCACTGGCGCGTATCGGTCATTGTCGATTAAGTCGCCCATCAGTTTTAGAACACCCGCGTCATCGCCCGTTGCAAGCTTTTGATCAACGGCACCCAAAGCGATTTGCAACTCCTGCTCAATTGCTTGTAGTTTCGCCTGTTCTTCAAGCTTCCGTTGCGTTTCCTTTTTGAAAGCTTCACGGTCCCATGCATCGTCGATAATTTTTTGCAATGGTTTGTCAATTTCCATTGGGTGCCCGGTCCACTCGATCAAGCCTGATTTACCGACAATGAACGCCGTCGGGATACCACTCTGTCCAGCAGCTTCCATGTAGTCGCGTCCGGTCGAGCCATCCGGATCTGTGGTCAGGCAGTAAGAATTGGTTAGTTCTCTATAAGTCAGTCCATCTTGGCCCCGGACATTGCGTTCCAAAAAGGCACCAACGGTGAACGTGTCTTCATCGGTGACACTGATGATCTGGACTCCATCGTCGATGTGTTTCTCTTGCGTTTTGGCTAGGTGTGGCATGCTGGCGACGCAGGGTGGGCACCAAGTCGCCCAGAATTCGATCACGTAGATCTTTCCCGCATCGAATTCAGTCACCGGCTGGAAAACGCCGTCGCGGTCACTAAGCCAGTTTTCGATATCCAAAGCCGGTGCCTTCGAACCAATGTCGAGCGTGATTCCATTGGCTGGCCGCTGAGCGGCCAAGTCGCTCGAGCAAATTACGGCGATTGCGACGGCGGCAAAAATGGTTGCCCGACCGAAGCTGGGCATGGACTGAAACTTGATTCGCACGGAATTCCTCGGCGTAGTGTCGTAACATAAAAATCTTCCAGCGTTTCAAGACACTTCTTGAAACGCCCAGCTATCTTATGCAGACGCGTCGTTTGGCCACAACCTTTCTTCGCCAGCATCGCAATTTCGAAGACCGAAGGGCGTTAAACCCGCTTTTTTCGGCTTAAAGCGATGACAGCATCGACACTTGAACGCTCTTGTTTCGGGGCAGGATCAAGTGGACCGAACCCATGGCAGCCAAGTGAAAGAATTCGAAACGGTCTGACCACTCAAACTACGCCATAGGCTGCCCACACGAAAGCGACGAATGGTCGCTGCTTGGATGCTCATCCTTGACCAACCGCTGCTCCGCGTCATACTAAATTGTCCGCAGGGGTGTCCACTTTGGACTGAGAATCTTGACACTCGCGTCAAGATAACCCTTTGAACCTGATACGGATCATACCGACGAAGGGAGCGAGGAGGCTGCGTTTTTCTCTTACGGCAGCCATTCTCTCTTGCTGAGTTTGTTTTTCCTAGTCGCTTACCTTTAGGGGAAATGATGAACGCACCCAAACAAGCCACTCCGTCTCCGGACGAATTGAAAAACGCAAAGCAACGAGGCGACTACACCGGTCAATTTACCGATGACGTCGATAACTCAGAAGAAATCCGGGCGATCGAAAACGATCCGACGATCTTCCCGAACTCGACACGCATTTATATCGCAGGGCAGATTCACCCGGATGTAAAAGTTCCGATGCGTGAGATCCGACTCTCGGATACGGAACATTCTGACGGCACAATTGAGAAGAACGATCCTATTCGAGTCTACGACTGTGCCGGGCCATGGGGCGATCCTGACTTTGAAGGCGACGTCACCAAGGGTTTGCCGGCGCTTCGCCGTCAGTGGATTCTCGATCGCGCAGACGTGGAAGAGTACACCGGTCGCGACATCAAACCGGAAGACAACGGTTACCTGTCGGATGCTCACGCGGAAAAATACAACCAGCTGAAGAATGCGAAGAATCGGCTGAAAGAGTACCCGGGCCTCAAACGAAAACCGCTACGAGCCAAAGGTAGCCAAGACGAATCGGCCGAATGGCATCCCGTCACGCAAAAGTGGTACGCCGATCAGGGAATCATCACGCCCGAGATGGAGTACATCGCGATCCGCGAGAACCTTGGCCGCAAGGAAGAATTTAAAACGATCGCCGACAAGTATCCGAATCTTAAAGATCTTCCGCCCGAGGCATCCGATCGCATTCGCCAGCTTTGCACGACGCCCGACGGCTACGAAATGCCTCGTCCGTCGGAGATCGATCCGAATCAGCAAGTCCCGCGAAACCGCATGGAGCATCAGCACCCGGGGCAAACTTGGGGCGCGATGACTCCGGCGTTCATCACGCCTGAGTTCGTGCGGTCGGAAGTGGCTCGCGGGCGTGCGATCATTCCGATCAACATCAACCACCCGGAATGCGAGCCAATGATCATCGGCCGCAACTTCCTCGTAAAGATCAACGCCAACATTGGAAACTCGGCCGTCACATCCACGATCGATGAAGAAGTCGAAAAGATGCGGTGGTCCACCAAATGGGGCGCTGACACGGTGATGGATCTTTCGACCGGGAAGAACATTCACGCGACACGCGAGTGGATCATCCGCAACAGTCCGGTGCCGATCGGAACAGTTCCAATCTACCAGGCGCTAGAGAAAACCGGCGGGCGAATCGAAGCACTGACGTGGGAATTGTTCCGCGACACGTTGATCGAACAGGCCGAGCAAGGCGTCGACTACTTTACGATTCACGCCGGCGTGCTGCGAGCGTTTGTTCCTCATACCGCCAAGCGAATGACGGGCATTGTGTCACGAGGCGGCTCGATCATGGCCAAATGGTCCATGCATCACGAGAAAGAGAACTTCCTGTACGAGCATTGGGACGAGATTTGCGACATCTGTGCGGCGTACGATGTCAGTTTCTCGATCGGCGATGGCTTGCGTCCGGGCTCGATCGCCGACGCAAACGATTACGCTCAGTTGGCCGAACTGGAAGTCCAAGGCGAACTGACCAAGCGAGCTTGGGCGAAGGGTTGTCAGGTAATGAACGAAGGGCCCGGCCACGTTCCGATGCACTTGATTCAAGAAAACATGCAAAAGCAAATCGAGTGGTGCCACGAAGCGCCGTTCTACACGCTGGGTCCACTGACGACCGACATTGCTCCGGGCTACGATCATTTCACATCGGGAATTGGTGCGGCTCAAATCGGATGGTACGGCTGTGCGATGCTTTGCTACGTAACTCCGAAGGAACACTTGGGGCTTCCCAATCGCGACGACGTTCGAGAAGGCGTGATCACCTACAAGATCGCTGCTCACGCAGCAGATTTGGCCAAGGGGCACCCGGCGGCTCAGATTCGCGACAACGCGCTTTCGAAAGCTCGTTTTGAATTCCGTTGGCGTGATCAGTTCGCGTTGGGGCTCGATCCGGCTCGGGCGATCGAGTACCACGACGAAACGTTGCCGGCCGAGGGTGCCAAGACGGCTCACTTTTGCAGCATGTGCGGCCCCACGTTCTGCAGCATGAAGATTTCAGAGGACGTCCGCAAACTGGCAAACGAAAGTGAGAACCTCGTTGCGCTGGAATCATCGAAAGTCGAATAGTGGCCCGGATTTGCATTTGTTGGCAGGTTTGTAGTAACGCCTTCAGGCTTTTTGAGCAAGTTTGGCTTTTGAGCACGTTTGGCTTTTGTGCACGTTTGGTGAAATGCTTACCTTTTTTAAGCTGTGTTGAAAGGCTAAAGCCTTTACTACAAACGGTTGGCTGTACAAACGTCATTTGGCGTCATGAGTTACCACTCAATTTTGAATGATCAATGAAAATCTACAAAGTCCTCTCACGTGAACTTTGGTCGGCTGCCGAAACAGCTGGCCAGTTCGAAGGCGCGGGCATCGATTTGGCTGACGGTTACATTCACTTTTCAACCGGGGAACAACTGGTTGAAACGGTGGAGAAACACTTTGCGGGGCAGACGGACCTAGTGTTGGTGGCGGTGGATGCGGACGCGCTGAGCGAAACAGTAGGTGATGCGCTCAAGTGGGAAGCGTCACGCGGCGGAACATTGTTTCCGCATCTGTACACTACCCTGCCCGTCTCGGCGGCTCAGGCGGTTCATGACCTGCCGATCGGCGACGATGGGAAACACGTTCTTCCTGCCGACTTCTCGTCGTGAAAAATGTGATTTCTATTCGAATTGCTTCATCTGAGCAGCACGATCTCGTTCGTGCGATTGTTGAAAAAGCGTACGCTCCTGTTCGAGAAATTTACACGCCACGATCGAACGCATTGTCTATCGCTGACGACCCAAGCTTGGATTTACGTCTGATTCTTGCATTCGTCGATGACATCCCGGCTGGGTCGGGGAGCGTTTACGCACAGGAAAGTTGCCTTCGTGTTTCTCAGCTCGCGGTCTTGCCCATGTTTCAAAAGAGCGGCGTTGCTCGCGAGTTACTTTTGTTTGCCGAGGAACTCGCGCGGGATCGGGGTTGCACAGAGATTCGCCTCAACACAATTGCTGAAACAGGCAATGGTGTCGTTTTCGAGCGATTGGGGTTTTCGGTTTGTGGTCGCTCTTTGGCGGACTGGTGCGTCAGTGAGCGATTTAAATGTCTGACGGATGTCGAGATGGCAAGGCCGATTGGTCGCCATCTTCGAGCCCAAGATTGAATGACACGCGAATGCGGGTTGGCTTGATTCTTAACTTCAAACGAGCCAAACTCGAGTGGAAGCGGGTTGTTCTTTAAACGCGATCCCGAATCCATTATTCGTGTGTATTGGTGTTTATTCGTGGTTCTCAACGCATTCGGCCGGCGATCATTCCTGCATTCGCTCGATGATTTCAGGCAGCGGAAATTCCAAAATGGAAACATCCCCCAGCCCGCGAATTTCTTTCAATCGTTCCCAGCCGCGCGTGACCAGTGATTCACGCTTACGAACATATTCGGGGTCTAGATTGGCTTTGGCGAAATCGTCTTCAACGACAATCGGTTCGAAATCATCGGCAACAATGAACTGAGCCAACGCAGGATTGCAGCGGATATGTCGCTCGGGCGTCGCGTGCAGCAGTTCGGGATCGATCAAACCGATCACATAGCGCAGGTACAGGTCACTGTCGGTGACGTTCTCTACATCGGCACCACACACGCCGCACAAGTATCCTTCATCACATTTGGCCATGGACGGAGTGTTCAGGGTTCAGGTGGCAGGGTTCAGATTTCAGTGTGCAGTTGGCAGTGTGCCGGCCTCGGTTCAAAGTCCCAGCACATCGTACATGTTGTATAGGCCGGGCTGCTGGGTTGCGACAAACTTGGCGGCCGCCAACGCACCAGAGGCATAGCAGTCGCGGTTGGATGACGCCACTTTTAGTTCGATCGTCTCGCCCAACATTCCAAATAGAATCGTGTGTTGGCCGGTGTCATCCCCGGTACGCACGGCGTGGTAGCCGATCTCGTTACGAGGACGCTGGCCGGTTTCGCCTTCTCGCCCGTGTTGATGATGAGTGATCCCCATGGCCGAAGCAAGGATCTCGCCAAACTTTAACGCGGTGCCACTCGGTGCGTCCGCTTTGAAGCGATGATGACGCTCGATGATCTCGACATCGACGCCGGGCGAGTGACCTTTCAGTGCCAGCCCGGCGGTTTCAGCCAGTTTCATCGTCAGGTTCACTGCAAGGCTCATGCTGGGAGCCCACACGATGGGAATCGTCGTTGAAGCATCGTGAATTTTTTTAATGGTGGATTCCTCTAGACCTGTCGTCGCCATCACCAGCGGAACCGAGTGCTTCGCGCAATGATCGATCGCTCGGTCGGCTCCTGCGGGCAGCGAGAAATCGATTAACGATTCGATGCCGTCGGGGGCTTGGTCGCTTAGTGAGACGCCAATCGCGCCTGCTCCTGCGACCTCACCCGCGTCCTTGCCAAGAAGTGGGTGCGTGGACGATTCGAGTGCAGCGACAATTTTGAACGATGAATCTTGTGAGCCCAAGTCGATCAGCCGTTGGCCCATCCGGCCACCTGCTCCGCTAATTGCTAATTTGATCATGTTGATCGCGTTTCCGAGTTGTTTCCGAGATTTTGATCTTTGACGAAATGGTCGACACTTTTTACACCAACAAGTCGCGTTTCGGCAGCGGTCGGATGGTCGCCGTGATCGCGATTTCAGGGGAAATGGCCATCGGTAGCCTTGTCTGACAGAGGCTAAAGTGGCGCATTTTCACTTCAATGGGAAGAATTGGGCGGCCGAGTTTATGATCGTGCCGTGTCTTCTTAAGAGTGAAGGTTTGTTCGGTCATTTATGGCCTGATTTAGCGAACCATTTGCCGTGTCGTCCGTAACAGATAGACGCGTCATTCGTGGTGGCATAGCAAGCGACTGAAGGCAAAATTTTCGTCCCTTGAAACGTGTTTCACGAACCTTGCGGGGGCTTAGTTTGTCTTCCCGGTTTAATCGCCTAAGTGTTAATCTGACCGGCCTGCTGAAAGTGTAAGGCTAATTTGACGCTGGGTTTACGCGTGCTTACAATGCTGAGCCCTTATCGGAGAGTGGAGGTATCCGGCTAGGCCACAAGACGCATTTTGAAATCACCTTTTGAGTGAGTTGAAGTTATGAAAATGAAAAAAGCGGACGTGAAGCCCTTCAAGGAACTCTTGCTGGAATTGCGGGCCCGACTGCGTGGCGACGTTTCGACTCTAGCCGACGCCGCGCTGTCCAAATCTGGATCCGGTGGCTCTGGAGCCGGCGCGGTACCCAACCACATGGCCGATTTGGGAAGCGACACCTTCGAGCAAGACAACACCATCCTGCTGATGAATAACGAGGGTGAAACGTTGGTTCAGATTGAGGGCGCTCTTGTTCGGATCGAAGAGGGTGTTTATGGTTCGTGTGCTGAGTGCAACGGCAAAATTCCGAAGACTCGGCTTAAAGCGATTCCTTACACTCCTTACTGCGTCAAGTGTGCCAGTGAACTCGAGACCAGCCGATATTGAAGCTCAAACAGATCGCGCGGTTGATCCTGCGTCAGCCGATTCCATCAGTGATTCAGACTCACGTGCGTTATTGCCCAATCAGAACGGACGACTTCCGGTAAGTCGTTACGTTCTTTTTTTTTCGCCTCTTGTCGTCGGACTGGTGGCTGATCTCTGGACCAAATGGCACATGTTCCAGAACTATTATGACCCCGTGGCGGCCGAACAGCGGTTCCAGCAGATCAAGCACTGGTGGATCGAAGGCATTTTTGGAATTCAGACGTCGACCAACCCGGGAGCTTTATTCGGTATGGGGGCGGGCTACAGCTGGTTGTTTGCCATTTTTTCCGTCGTCGCGTTGGTCGGTGTTCTCGTTTGGATGTTTGTTTTCAAAGCGGCACATGATCGTTGGCTGGCTTGGACGGTTGGGATGATTACCGGTGGAATTCTGGGAAATCTGTACGATCGAGTCGGCCTCGGATTTGTGGACGGATGGCCGGAAGGGACTCGCACCAGCGTTCGCGATTGGATATTGTTTCAGTTGAACGGCGTGCCATGGTTTGATCCGTGGCCAAACTTTAATATCGCCGACTGCCTGCTTGTCTGTGGAGCAATCATGTTGCTCATCCACGCATTTTTCATGGTCGAACCAGACCAGCAACCCGAGACTGAATAGCCGCGATGCCTGATTCTGAACTGGAAAGCCGGTTAGCGCTGGCCAATGAAATCGCGGTCGCTGCGGGCAAGCTGACGCTCAAATACTTTCGCACGGATCGGTTCGAGGTCATTCGCAAGGGTGATGGGTCTCCGTTGACCGTCGCCGATCAAGAGGCCGAAACGTTTTTGCGGCAGCAGATTTCGGACGCGTTTCCCAACGATGCGATTATTGGTGAGGAGTTCGGTAAAAAGGAAGGCGATTCGGGGTTCTGCTGGATTCTGGATCCGATTGACGGCACCAAGTCATTCATCAGCGGCGTGCCATTGTACGGAACGATGGTCGGTGTCGAACGAGTTGACTCGTCGGCCGGTAAGCGGGAGAGCGTCATCGGATCGGTTTATCTGCCGGGCATCGACGAAGGGATTTTCGCAGCGCTGGGCGGAGGAGCTTGGTACTTTGCCGGTGACCAAAAACCTGTGGCAGCGACCGTTTCAAAAACTTCGACGCTGGCCGACAGCGTACTGGTGACCTCCGAAGTGGAAACGTTCAGCGAGCGTGACTCGATGGAGGTGTACCATCAGTTGGCCGATGCAGTTTACTTTTCCCGGACTTGGGGAGACGTGTTTGGTTATCTACTTGTCGCGACCGGGCGCGTCGAAGTGATGATCGATCCGATTTTGAACGTCTGGGATGCCGCTGCCGTGCAGCCGATCATCGAGGAAGCCGGAGGCCGTTTCACCGATTGGTCTGGCGAACCACGAATCGACGCGGGCGAAGCGATTGGCTCAAACGGTCTCGTTCACGATGCGGTGTTGGCGATCACCAAATCGTAGATGCATCCATTGCGATTTTTTACGCGGCGTAGGCGACAACGTGCTGATGATGCCTACCGCCATTGCGATCCGATGGAAGCAGATCGGTCGACTGGTACCGATGGGAAACGGTAACCGACCCCCGCGACCCCACTGGCAATCATCCGGCTCTCACCTAGGCACCCGTACGGATCCGAATCTTCTCCGTGGTAGCCGTTGTCGGTGCGGTGGTAATTGATCAGTTTGAAGTCGGCAAACTTATCAAATACGTCAACGAAGCGTTTATCTTGACACGGCCAATAGCGAGCGGCAGCTTGTTGGGGAAAGTGCTCGTCCAGTTTTGCTGAAAACGGGCGAGGCCAGTACAACGAAAACATTGGTTTGCACTTTCCACATTTTTTGTCTCCGCAGCGGCAGCCGCCCGGCTCACGTTCTTGGTAAGGTTTTCCGTGCAGACCCGGGGCGTCACAGCCTTGTCTGCAGCCAGATCCATCGCCACAGCCGCTGCTTTGACCACACCCACACCCTCCAGAGCGATTGGGAGTCGTACAGATGCCGTTAGGTTTTCGAGGATCGATTGGAAACGGATTTGTATCACGATAAATGTCGTAACTGATTGCCGGCGGCGCGAGGCTTTTCTTTTTGGCTTTTGCCTTCTTTGCGATCGATTTTTTGGTTTTCGCTTGCTTGTCCTTCAGAACAGACCTTGTTTTCGTCGGCCCAGAATTGGCCGCCGCCGATTTGCGCTGTGGATGACGGCTCAGGCTTGAAGGGTTGGAATGCTCGAACGTTTTCGGCGGTTGAGGACGAAGCGAAGGTCGCTTTGTGGCAGCCTCGGGTGTGGGAAGCGGATTCATCTTCTGCCGATCAGGAATCAATAGCTCGTTTGGTTTGTTCGTGCGCGAGTTCGGGATCGGCTCTACGCGTTTGAATTTGAGTTCAGGTTGTTGCGTTGGCTTGGGATCAGACAAGCCGGACAGAGGATACCGAGCACGATACTGCGGCACCGGCTGGTGAACGGGGCCAGCGTTGACCGGCCACTGAACCGCGATGGCGGTTGAAGGGTTGGCTGACACCAATCCAAACAGCAGCCAAATAGCCGTGAGAATACTCGAGCGGTTGAACGGGAACATGCGATTGCCTGCGAGCCAATTTGATAGTCAATTCGTATGTTCCCTAAATCGGTTACGAACCGTAGAAGCCTTGCAATCGGACTTTCGGCTTCTGCTTAAAACGATTGTTGCAACGTTGCCGACTGTAGCGATTATGCAGGTTGCGAAGAAGATTCTGCACCAAATAGGCTTAGCACCAACTGGCAGATATCGAGATCGTTTAGCTGATCACTGGAGGCAGGAAGGGCTTTTGACGAGAGAAAAACGCCTTGTTGATCACGCGAATTGGCAAAGGTTAGCCCGTGGGAACCTTTGATCAAGGACGCATCGAGGGGCACCGATTTTGTCTGGAAGTCAAAAAACAGTTCGACAGGGTCGTAGCCCGGCTTCCGGTGAATATCTACCGTGCGAGCAAACGCGGGTGCGTTCTCATCGGCTAACCACCAGTAATAGGCTTGCCAGCTGTTGGGTGTCGAAATGAGAACAACGTCACCGCTGCGTTCGTGATCGAGATTGAATCGGGCTCGCTCACGGCCTGCAACCACTTCCGCAATCCCGTCTGCCTCCGCGAAGACTTGTTGGACTTGGGCGATCGCCGCTTTGTCGCGGTCTTTAACAAAGACATGGGAAAACTGATGGTCGACCAACGCCCAAGCTTTGCTATTTTCGAGGTCTAGCTGCTCGCCATCGCTTTGGATTTCGACTTGAAGTAATCCGGCTTCTCGCAGTAAGCGATTCGGGAAACTGACGTGGTCGACGGGAGAAATTACGTATTCGCTAACCGCCAGCCAGTGAATGGGGCTTGGGTGAGCCGCGTTTGCCTGTTGCTGGAAATCTCCGATCAAGTCATCCAGTTCTCGGACAGCGGCGAGTGCTTGATCCGAGTCGGGGCCAAACTTTTGAGCCGCATAGTCAAGATGCGGCAGGTACACGTAAAAAAAGTCCGGTTGGAATTTCTTGGTCGCCGCGACGGCCGAGTCTGCAATCCACTGACTGGATTGAATATTGGCCAGTGGTCCCCAGAAGTGTTTTAGCGGAAAGTGATCGAAGTTCTCGAGCAGTTCGCCATAAAATTCCTGCGGCTTCGTGTAACACCACATGTCTTCACTGCCATCCGGCTTATGAATAGGCGCCGGCATGCAAACGTAGTCCGCGCTGCAACCCTTGCTAAGCATTGGGAACCAAGCGGCAGACTTCAGGCTTGGATTTTGCTGACGCAGCAAGTCCCAAATTTGAGGCTGTTCAATGACCTCATTCCACGCCGTCCACATTTCGACCTTGTTGGAATCGCGCCAGAAGAAACCGTTGGCCACCACGCCATGATCGATTGGCGTTTTGCCGGTCAGCATGTTCGCTTGAGCGGGCCAAGTGACCGCGGGAAACGAATGACTTAGCGTCGCCACCCTGCCCTGCCCCATCGCAGTCAGGTTGGGCATCAATGATAAATCCTTTCGTCGAAGGCCCGGGATCGTCAGCAAGTAAACAGGGTGCGACACGGATCAGCCTTGGTGTTTGGTTTGTTCAATGATTGGATTCAAGAAGTCGAAAGCACTTGGCACGATTCGATCGGCAGCGTGCGAGTGCCGGCTCAATTCGACGTAGATTCCATCTTGGTAGCCGATTTGATGCAAGGCTTCGATGACTGGCGGAAAGTGAATTTGTCCGTCGCCAAACATTAAGTGTTCGTGTTTGTCGGAAACCATGTCCTCAATGTGAACGTTAATGATGTGATCTTGCCAGCGATCAAGGTATTCGGCAATCGGTACTTCGCTCATGCAGTAAAGATGTCCGATATCCATTGTCATTTTCAGACGAGGCGAATCGATCAAGTGCATCAGTCGTTCGAACCGGCCTGTGGTGTCGATCAGCATTCCGGGTTCCGGTTCAAACCCGATATCCACGTTCTGGTCGTCGGCGTGCTTCAGAACGGGTTCAAGGTTGCGGACAAGCGTTTCCATGGAATCGTGCATGTTAGAGCCGGGCGGGTTGATTCCCGACCAGATCGATACGCAGCGGCTGCCAAGTTCAGCCGCGACGTCGATGCAGTATTTGAGAAAATCGATTCGTCTGGCGGATTTGGCCGGATCAGGGTTCAACAAAGTTGGCTCGTGCTTGTTGCGAGGATCCAGCAGAAAGCGGGCTCCGGTTTCGATCACGCTGGTCATTTCGTTTTGCTGCAACGCGTGTTTGATCTGTTGCAGTTGTACAGCTGAGCCATCATCACGAGGGCTTAGCCAGCCGTGATCGATTGTGATCCCAATGGCCCGGTAGCCGGTGTCAGCCAAGAACCGGATCGCATCCAGCGGATCATGATGCGCCATTCCGTTGGTGTTGTAGCCGAGGATCATGTGAAGTTCAAAACAGAGTGGTGAATCGACGTCGTGGGTGCACGCTTTGCTCAAGCTACGTCTGAGCCGAGAATCGGCGCAAGATCATGACCGGTATGATCAGCAGTGCGACGGCTCCAGCGTAGAGCGGCTGATCCGGGCGCACAAGGAAGCACACTGCCGCATCTAGGAAAATCAAGCTGTTTAGTGACGTAACGATTGTTTGCCCAACTGCTTTCGGTGTCGCGCTCGCGCATGCAATCCAACTATGGCGTACGATCGGAAATGCAACCAGAGCGACCAATGTGACGAAAGCGATGCTCACAGAGTAATCGGGAGAAGGGGTGTCATTGAAAAAGCGAATCGAGGTTCGATATCCGTACCAAGCGAGTCCGAACAACAAAGCCGATAGCGAAATTACAGACAATACGATCCGACTACGAGACTGGCGACTTTGCGCTTCGTGGCGAGCTAATGAAGTAACTGCCGTGATAAAAAAACCCAGCCAAACTGCGTAGTCAACGAGTAGAATTTGGCGTCTTAGCGGTTCGCTTAATCTGCTGGATTCAAAAGCGGTTATGACGCTGCCAGCCAACAAAATGTTTAGTGTGCGGCACCCACCCATGATGCTTGGTGCCAGTATCGTTCGCTTCAAGACGCCGTTGTAGAGGACGATCATTCCGGCAAGGCCAATCGCAGCGATTGTTGTAGCGTAGTCGTATCTAGGGTAATTAAGTGATCGAAGTGGGCTTACCAATAAGCTGACTAAAACGCCGAGCAAAAGCATTGCGAAACCGATTTTAAACGCGGAAGCTCGCGTAACGGCACCACGCGGAATTGCCCGAAGAGGTTTTTCATGACTGTCGACATCGGCGTCAAATGCGTCGTTTAAGACCATTCCTCCGCTGTACATCAGGCACGAAATCAGTGTTAGCCACCCGAGAGGATCCGCATTCCACTGATGTTCTACGATTAAATACCCTGCCATCACGTTCGAAATCGCGGTTGGCAGATTGGCGATCCGCATCAGCTGCAGCCACGCGCGGAATTGGGAGGGACGAGTTGCGGATGGGGTAGCCATGCTGCCCATTCTGACACAACGTTGTGCTAGCGGAACCGGCATTCACTCAGTCGCGGCGCAAAAAAGAAACCTGGCCGATGCACGCACCGGACCAGGTTTCACCCCCCTGGGTATTTCTTTGAATGAGTTGCTCGTTTGCTTCCGCTGACCACAAAAGAGGGGCTGGTAGTGTCCGGGCGGCGGCGTGTTGCTGCTTAAACGCTCGGTAAGTGGCTTATCGGTAGCCTTCCGCCATTTGTTGATATTAAGTTTTCGGTTTTGCGCGGTTAGCGACAATCGGTAAGAACTTCGGAAAAAAGTGGTCCGACCGACATTTGAAACTGTTCTGAATGTCCGGGGTAGGTCGATGACTATGAGGACGTTTTGACTCGTTCATCGAGTTCGCCTGCGCGTTTTTGACGTCTCATTCGGTCCGCGACGTTTAAAAGCCACGAATTTTTCACCAGTCTTAGCCTGACAATGTCATGAGCCAACCGAATCGAAAATCGATCAGCTGGATCTCGGTTTTACCTTCCCTCGTGATCCCGGTGTGCCTTGGTCTGACGCTTTACATTGGCATGCTGGCGATGATCCGGCATGGCGTGTTGGAAAACGAAACCGCGTTGCGCTACCTGACGGGGCACCCAATATCAAAACTTAGTGTGGCGATGTTTTTGATTGGTGCTTCGTCGCTGTTGATGATCGCGCTGAATGTGTTTACTCAGTTCGCTAGCGAACGTCACTTGCGATTTGAGCCGTTGAGCCAAAACGATTTGTCGACTGATGCGGAGGCGAATGATGCTGACGTTGCGGTCGCGTTGGGCCAGCAATTACTGGATCTTCCTCGTTCGGTTCATTCACATTATCTCTGGCAGCGGCTGACCAACAGCCTGTTGTACGTCTATCGCAACGGATCGGCAGCCGGCGTGGACGAGGAAGTCAAATACCTTTCCGAGCTAGATCTCGATCGGCAGCAGCAAAGGTATTCGCTGGCTCGCATTCTAATCTGGGCGACGCCAATGCTTGGATTCTTGGGCACCGTTCTAGGGATTTCACAAGCGTTGGGTGGGATTAGCGTTGGTCCCGACAACGACTTTGAGTCCATGATGAACGGCCTACGAGGCAGTTTGTATGTCGCGTTTGATACCACGGCGCTGGCGCTGACGCTATCGATGGTGTTGATGTTCGTTCAGTTTCTGGTTGATCGCTTTGAGTCACAACTTTTAGCGTTGGTTGACCAACGATCAAGGTCTGAGATCTTTCATCAGTTTGAATCGGCCGCTGGGTCGTCAACCGACGAAAAATCTGTTGAACGTTTGGGGCAACACCTACTGCTGGCGACTCGGGAAATGATGGTGGCTCAGACAGACATTTGGAAAAGGACCATTCAATCTGCCGAACAGGCTTGGTCTTCCTCGCTGACTGAAACCAGCGAACGCGTGCGTTCGAACTGGTCTGAATCGGTTGAATCAACATTGACTCAACTTGCTCAAGGCATTGACCGCTCGGTCGTTCGGGCGGATGAATCGATGTCACGACGTTGGAAGCAGTGGCAGGTGATGCTGTCGGACAACGCTCGATTGATGAGCCAACAACAGCAAGAGTTGGCCGCTCAGACAAACGCGCTTCAGGCACTTGTTGGTAAATCAGAAAATGAACACGCCGTCCAAGATGCTTTGCAAGGAGCACTTAAGGCGATGGAAACAACTGAAAAACTGACGACGGCGATTGGAGGCTTGTCGCAGCGAGTGGAGAGATTGAACGTCGTCGGAAATACTGAGCCGGCTAAAGCAGATTCGAAAGTTTCGTCGGATGGCGCTCAGTCTGAATCAGGGGTGATGAAGGAGCTGGCAAGATCAACGTTTCGAAAAGAGGTCAACGTCACCCGACGGCAGGTGGCTAAGCGTGACGAAAGGTCGAAACCTGTGGTTGGCTCCGACGACGTGGCTGCGATCAAAAATGGAAAGAAATCTGCGGCGGCTGAGAAAGGTGAATCCACCAATCAGTTGGATGAAGTTGTGTTCTCGATTGCTCCTTACCTTTCCGGGCAAAAAATGGACCCTCGTCGAATCAAGCGACGAAAGCCTGTGCTTACTCGATCAAATTCTAGACGGAAGACCGCATGAGACGCCGCCGTCGCTCGCGGAGCGTCTTGGCCGTTTCGCTTTTCCCATTCCTTGCCGTCTTGATTTGCACGCTGGGTGTGCTGATCGTCT
Organism: uncultured Pirellulaceae bacterium; assembly: GCA_937929805.1. GTDB lineage: Bacteria > Planctomycetota > Planctomycetia > Pirellulales > Pirellulaceae > Mariniblastus. The sequence continues at coordinate 12,076 of CALFUT010000033.1, read as the reverse complement.
TATTGGTGTTGGCCGTCAAGGTGGCGGACTCGAACGCGACGACTGCGAGATCGGAAGCAGCGGAAGAAAAAAATTCGCACTTGAACGAAGTCCAGTTGCAACTGGAAGAGCGTCAGATCCAAATTGATGGACTCAAGCAAGTCCGGCCCGAGGCGTTGGAAAGATTGGAGGAGGCTCGGTCGACACGCAGTCACTTCGAAGAAGAATTCAGACAGCTGAGGAGCGAGGCACGATCGCTTGCGGAGGCTTTGCTGCAGCTAGAAGATCAACGTCATGGGATTCAAGCCAAAGACGTGTCGGAGGACGAACTGGAAAAGCTTGAAACTCAAATCGAGAAAGCAAAATCATCTCTGGCGGCGAAACGCGAGCAAGCAAAACAAGCTCCCGAAGAGGTTTGGTCGATCCAACCGTATCGCGGCAAAAGTGGCACCCATCGAAGGCCGATTTTTGTCGAGTGCCGAGCCGATCATTTGGTGCTTCAACCGCTTGACATCAAGATCAGTCAGAAAGAACTCCGGCGAGCCGTTTTTCCCGGCAACATGCTTGATTCCGCCTTGCTAACGGTTCGAGAGTACTGGCAGCGGTACGATGTTGAGGGCGAAGCAGGCCGGGCGTATCCGCTGATTGTCGTCCGACCGGATGGGGCGAGGACCTTTCAGACGGTGAGGGGTTCATTGAGAGATTGGGATGACGAGTACGGTTATGAGATCATCGATGCCGACAAAAAAATAAATTTCGGCCAGCATGATCCTGAGCTTGCCCGAGAAGTCAAAGCGGCCATTGCGGAATCACGGCAGCGTCAGGAACGCTTGGCGGAGGTCGCCTTCCGACAGAATCGACGTGCACAATTGCGTAGGCTGGCTGGGCGTCCCGCCAGCGAACGTCGCCCCGGTCTGACCGTTTCCAAGACTGGAGGCGGGTTCGTTTTCAATGGTGCACAATCGGCATCGGACATCGCAAGCGATGATCGTGTTGTCGACCGGCAGGGAAGAATGGTCGACTCCCAAGCTACGTGGCATCAGGGAACTGCTTCACGTAACTCGGAAACCGCCTCAGCAGCAAATTCGGGAACCAAAATCGCGGGAGGCGTCGCGGGTGGAACTCATGCTAGTGGCGAAACGCAATCCACGACCGCGACTGGCCAAGCAAATGCTTCGCAAGATCACGATGAGACGGAGTCAACAGATTCCGGCTCCACAGAGAGTCTGGCGACGACTCGAGGAACAAACTGGGCGTTACCTTCTCGATCGGCAGGGGCGGTACCGTATGTGCGTCCTCTTCGCGTCATTTGCTATTCTGATCACTTGATTATTCGTGGATCGCACAAGGAGTCGGTCGTCTCGATGACGGGGACAACAGTGAAAGCCGTTGAAGAGCTGGTCAACGAAATTTGGAATCAAATTGAATCGTGGGGTGTCGCGGGCCAGAACAGCTACTGGAAGCCTCAGCTAAGAATCACGGTGATGCCCGGTAGCCATTTTCGTTTCCAAGAATTGCGTCGCTTGCTGGCGGACAGTGGTATTCTGGTCGAGGGAGCTTAGTCGTGGCAATTCGTGAGATCACCACAGGACAGGACTCGTTTCTGGATATCGTTGCCAACCTAGTTGGTGTGCTGATCATCTTGGTCGTCATCGTCGGAGCCCAAGCAACGTCCGCGTGGAACCAAGTGGAGCCTGACGATGCCTTCGCCGCTGAAATTGCATCGGTTCAGCAGCAAATTGTTCGTGCCAGCAACACGGTGAAAAAGCTGGAGATCGACAACCATACTCTGGAATCGGATATTCGAACTCAATCCATGTTGGCCGCCGTTGCTTCCGAGCGACGGCACAAGGCACTGGTCAACTTGGAAATTGTTCGCCAAGAGGTTGAATCCCAACGAAAAAAGCTTGGCGAAACGCAGCAACGTTACTTCGACCAACAGCGGAAGCGTTCTGAGTTACAGCAAGAACTTGATGCGATCATCCGTGAATCCAAAGTCTTGAGCGTGAACCGACCGACGGTTGTTTCAAAGACGATTGAACATCACCCAACACCGATTTCTCATACAGTTTTCACTAATATTATCCATGTGCGACTTTCTAACGGAAGACTGGCAGTGGTTCCCGTTGATCCGCTAACCGACCTGATGCAAAGCGAGTGGAAAGTCAAAGCAGAAAAATTGAGAAACCAGCATGGCGTTTCCAGTACCATCGAAACGGTCAGGCCGGTTGAAAATTTCCGATTACAGTATGAACTGCAGGCGTCTGGTAACCGTGTTCGTCTTGCGGGATATCACGTCATCGCGCTATCAGATCAGGTGGGGCGACCGACGGTTGAGATGATGCAGCAAGGTTCGAGTTTCACGGAAATTTTAAGCAGGTCCGCGCCAGAAGAGACAACCATTTCGATTTGGATGTATCCCAGCGAGCTAAAAGATCATCGACTACTAAAAAACTGGCTCCATGAGCAAGGATTTAAGGTCGCAAGCTGGCTACAAGAACCTGGTCAATCGATCTCTTTTGGCCCTCAAGGCTCGCATATTACCGCCCAGTAAATTGGTGGTTGGTCAAATAGCCTTTTTGCGATCGCTTGCGGACCTTTTTCACGCAAGCTCATTTCTGTTTAAGCCAAACAGCTAACGGAATCCTTCATTTTCTTAGCTGCAATGAAATGTTTATTTTTTGGGCGGTTTTTCTTTTCCCGTGTAAACGCTATTAGTTAGGGACCGAGTTTTCCTTAAAATTAGCCAAGTGAATTGCCAGCACGTAACCGACTCCGACCAAGAGTTAGATTCACCAAAATAGTTTCTGCACACGTTTTTCCGGTCGATTTCCCGTCGAAATTGTTGCAACGCTGTCGAAAAAGCGGCTCTCTAAAATGTCCACTTCCATTAGTTGCAAAAATCTATTGCAAACAGTCGTGAAATTCGGACCGGTCGGAAGATTGCGAGCTTCCGCATTGGCATGTAAACATTCACTTGACTATAGTTAAGCCCGCGAGAACAAAATGATGTGTTCTTGCTCCCTCCTTTCCAAACCTTTCTTTAAGCATCCCGCTTAATCCCTTCCCAAAGCCTGCCTTTTTAAGTCGGAGTCTGAAAATGGCCACAAAGAACCCCCGTAGAAACATCTCGCGTATAGAAACCGTCAGTCCCTCCGGTAAGACCTACGGCGGCTGGGAAGTTCGCATGCAACGTCGAGGTGAGAAAACGGAGAAATTTTTCTCAGATAACGGTTTTGGAGGGAAATCGAAATCGTTGCGGGTTGCAAAAGAGTTTCGTGATTCGTTGGAATCGAAACTCCCAAAGTACACCGTCGAAGAGCTGTCCGCCAATCCATCGGTCAGAAACCGGTCGGGCGTTGTTGGTGTTAGACTCCACAAGCAAAAAGACGTTCGCGGTGACTATGAGTACCATTATTGGTATTGGGTTGCTCAGTGGACGGACGCCAACGGAAAGCGACGTACGAAGTCCTTTAGCGTTCACCAACACGGGGACGAGGAAGCGTATCGTTTGGCTGTTGCAGCTCGAAAAAAAGGCGTGAGTAAAGCGGGGCGGTAATCGCCTGCGGCGTTTGAAATCGTCGATCTAATGGAACGTATAAGGGTGAGCGTATTGCTCGCCTTTTTCTATATGTTTGTGCGAACCAAAGACTTGGTAGCAGAGCGGTGTTCAGGTTTGAACAATGACGGCTTCGCCGACTTTAATACCGAGCATTTCGGCGATGCTGATGCCAACGATCTCGATTTCTAGAAACCCGCTCTCGCCGCGAGAAGCGACCAAAGTGCCCATTGGCTGTTCGTGTTCGGTAGGGTGCACGCCATGAGTCTCGTGGCCACCAAATGTAACCGTAACCGAGTCGTCAGGAGGTAGATCGGCGACTTGATCGATCGCTATGTTAGTGATCAGTTTGCCAGACTCGCCGATTTTCTCGACCGAGCCTTCGATAGAATTGGCCAAAGTAGGATACTCCGAAATGTTTCTCGATTGATCTATCGTACCGGACAGGTGCTTGGGTGAAAACATCCTCTTGGCAGGCCAACGGGGACGCTTTAAGTGTTGGGGAATTAGACGGTTTTTCTGCATCGGGGCAATTCGTCGAACGGCACTCAGGCCGGTTGCTTGGGCGAATCATTCCCCCGGAAAACGTCAAAGGTTTTGTCAGCGATTATCTTGCCGGCCAGCTGCAGGGTCATTCGCCACGGTCCCAGTTTGTCCTCCATTGGGGCCCAGATCGTGTCCCCCAGATAGAAATTCCAATCGTTGGATCGAACGTAAACTTCTCCATCAAAGGGAGCCCGTCGCTTTCCGTCTGCGTCACGGATCCCGGGGTGATCGATGCAGTAAATCAGTGGTTCGTTTTTCGCTCCCTTGATATTGACGACCATCCCAAACTCGATATCGATGACCGCCGGCACACGCGTGGTGAATTCGGCGATTCGCGGCAGATCTTTTGCATCCGAGTCCCAGCCGTCATAGATGCCGAAGCTGCGGATTCGGATTTCAGGTTTACGTTTGGGCATCAAACAGAATATCGTGAGCGTTGAAGGTGATGAAATCGTCGCGATTGACCAGTTAAAGAAACGGAATTCTTTAAAACAGCATTCCAAGCAGAAAATCGCTTGCAAAAACGCGTAGCAATAGCAGAGTTTTTCAGTGTCCAGTTTAACCGGTAGTCTTTGGGTCCGTGTAATTCTTTTTGAGACTTGTCCATGCCAACTTCAAATAATGGCGGTCCAGTGACAAATGATCGAGTGGAACCGTTGTCAGTGGCCCACGAAAGTGGCGCGCTCTCGGGACGCCAGAAACCGCTGGTGACCCACGCATTCTCAACGCGCTACGAAGAAAGTCGCGTCTGCTGGGGATTGGGTCGGCTCTCGGCCTTTTGTCTACCGTTAGTTTGGTTCGCCTCATGGGTATCGCGAGCCCGTCTTTTTGAACGATACGAATCGGTTGGGTTGCAAACCGCGTTTATGGTGCTCGAGCTGATTTGTATATTCGGCGTGTTCGCTTCACTCTTAGCTATCTTGTTCGGCTTCGTTGAGATGCTGGTTTGGGTTTTTCAACGGAAACGGCAACCGAGTTGCTGGCGGACGCTGGCCGGTATGGGTTTGGCTTTTCTCTTTTTAGGGTCGGTCATACCAACTTCAACCATTTCAACCCAAGCACAGTTGCGTTCGGCCGATATGAATTCGCTGCGTCAGTTGGCGTTGGCAAATTTGAACTACGAGAGTGTTCATAACTACTTTCCTCCATTGTCTGGTAAAAACGAACGACCTGCCTCAGATGGAAAAGGGCTCAGTTGGCGAGTACACATCCTGCCATACTTGGAGCATGCTGAACTTTACCAGCAGTTTCGAATGGACGAGCCATGGGACAGCCCGCACAATCTGGCATTGCTACCGGAGATGCCTGAAGTCTATGCCAGCCTTTGGCCACTCGATGAAGTAACCGAGGGGCACACGCTGTTCCAGCGGCCTGTTGGCCATGGAGCTTTCGATCCCGGAGACGGAAAAGGAATTCGGTTTAGTGAGATTTCCGATGGATCATCAAACACAATTTTGGTTGTGCAAGTTGATCCGAATCATGCGGTGCCTTGGACCAAGCCGGCCGACTACGTTTTTGATCCGACCGACCCATTGAGAGGACTTGGGCACGCGGTTCGGTACCCGGCATGGCTTGCGGCTCGTTGTGACGGTTCCGTCGTCGCAACCGAGAGCGATGAAGCCAGTCAGGACGAATTCAGTGCGATGTTTACGCGTGATGCAGGAGACACTCCACCGGAGCGGTGGTAGCGACAGATTTTACCCAGATTCGCGTCCTCGCATCAGTTCACCGAAATCTCCCCAAAGATAGTAAGGTCTTCCGTGTAGCGAGGGTGTCCGTGAACGCTAACCGCATGGCCACCGACGATCAAGAATCGAACCTGTTTCTGCAACATGGCTCTCAGCAAGTCGACCCAGTCTTGATGAATCTCAGCACTACTCGCAGAATCATTCGGATGTTGAGGGGCAGCGATCTCGAACTTCGATCTTAACGTTCTCTCTCAGCGACCCCATTGGTTTTTTGGGATTGTGTAAACGCCAGCCTTGCATCGAGATCCGAAAGCACAAATTCAGGCGTTCTGCGGGGGTCATGGCTAAACGTTCAGCTAAGACGAACGCGTCCGCTTCCTCGTGGCTGTCGAATGTGCGAATAATTCGTTTCATAAAGGGATTATCGTTGATTGGACCCAAAGGGCAAGCGAATCTTCCGACAGTTTGGTTGGCATCGACTCGCAGGAGCCTCAGTTGGTTAGCCGTCAACGCCCAGCATCTTTCGCAGGTTTGCTTGCAGCGTTCCCGGATTGACGTTCGGGTTGATCTTGCGAGCCTGTCCAACCAACGCACCGAGTGCTTTGACTTTGCCTTCTTGGACCTGAGCGACCACTTTTGGATTGGCGTCCAGCAACTGTTGACAAAGCGAATCCAGCTCGCTGCTGTCGACTTGGCGGATGCCCAGCTTTTCGATCGCGGCACCGGCGTCGATCGAGTCTTCAATCATTGCCGCAAGAACGTCTTTGCCACGAGTCTGATCAAGATCGCCATCGTTGATTCGTTTTAGCAGGTCGCCCATGCCGTCCGAGCTAACCGGGTACTGATCGATGGAGCCATTGGTCTCGTTCAGATGCCGCAAGACTTCTTGGTTGACCCAGTTGATCGCCATTTTGCTGTTGCCGCAGGTTCCAGCGACCGACAGAAAGTAGTCGACCACTGCCCTGCCCTGATTCACCAGCACGTCCGCGTCGTACTCGCTCAGTTTGTGCTCTTTGACCAGATCGTTTCGAAGTTGCGAAGGCAGCGTCCCGATTTCCTCGCGGATCGCATCGATCCGTTCATCAGTCGTTACGACCGCGATCAAGTCGGGATCAGGGAAATAGCGATAGTCGGCCGCTTCCTCTTTTTCGCGTTGAGCGATCGTGACTTCGGCTTGGTCATCCCAGCCAAACGTCCGCTTCGGAGCGCCCTCGATTGTGCCCCCCGTTTCTTTCCATTCGGCCAGTTGCCGCTTGACTTCGTAGTCCAACGCGCGTTCAGCCGCGCGGAAGCTGTTCATGTTTTTGATCTCAACGATCGGCGTTGCGATCTTCTGTCCGCCCACGTTGATGTGCAGGTTGATGTTCCCGTCGCAGCGAAGACTCCCCTCCTGCATATTGCAATCGGAAACTTCGATGTAGGTCAGAATCATCTTTAGCGATTGCAAAAACGCTTTGGCTTCGGCCGCCGAGCGCATGTCTGGGCGAGTTACAATTTCAAGCAGCGGCGTTCCTGTTCGGTTAAGATCGATCTTCGACTTGCCGCCACGGCCCGATTCATCGTGCGAACTTTTGCCCGCGTCTTCCTCGAGATGAGCCCGCTCGATCTCGACTCGTTTGGGCTCAAAGGCTCCGTCCGAATCGGAAATGTCTAGGTAGCCGACTCCGCAAATTGGTTCGTCAAGCTGGCTGATTTGATAGCCCTTGGGCAGATCGGGATAGAAGTAGTTCTTACGATCCCATTTTGTGTGCTTGGCGATCTCACAATTTAACGCCAGCCCAGTTTTGATCGAAAGCTTCAACGCGTGTTCGTTCAAAACCGGCAGGGAACCGGGCATGCCGGTGCAGACCGGGCAAGTTTGCGTGTTGGGTTCTTGTCCGAACTGGGTGCTGCATCCGCAAAACAGTTTGGATTTCGTTTGCAGCTGAACGTGGACTTCAAGCCCGATGATCGTCGTGACGTCCGCAGCGGTCACGGCTTCACGGTCGGCGGCTGAGATTTGAGTGTTCGTGTTCACGATTGAGGCCTCCGCGAGTGCCAGTCGGTTTGTTGCTGGAACTGATGAGCGATCTGCAGCAGCGTCGATTCGTCGAATGACTTGCCCTGAAGTTGCAGTCCGATGGGCATGCCCTCGCTGAACCCGCATGGGATTGAGATTCCCGGTAACCCAGCAAGGTTCGCTGTGACCGTGAAGATGTCGGCAAGATACATGGTGAGTGGATCCGTCGTGTGTTCGCCGAACTTGAATGCGGTTGACGGTGCGGTCGGGCCGAGAATCACGTCGCAGCTTTCAAACGCGTGGGTGTAGTCGTTCTTAATCAAGCGGCGGATCTTTGACGCCTTCACGTAGTAAGCATCGTAGTAGCCACTGCTTAAGGCGTAGGTTCCCAACATGATTCGTCGCCGGACCTCGTCGCCAAACCCTTCGGTTCGAGTCAGCCCGTACATCGATTCCAAGTTGTCGGCTGCCGCTCGCATGGTGTAGCGGACTCCGTCAAAGCGAGCCAAGTTTCCGGACGCCTCGGACGAAGCGATCACGTAGTACGCCGCAATTCCGTATTGCGAATGAGGCAAATTGATTTCGACGGTGGTTGCCCCAAGCGATTTCAGGACTTCGATCGAGTCGTCCATCGACTTGCGAATGTCGTCCGTCAATCCGGATTCGAAATGCTCTTTGCACAAACCGATTCGAAGTCCGGCGAGTGGTTTATCTAGGCCGTCCGCAAAATTGGGCATCACTTCACGAGCAGACGTCGAATCCTTATCGCAGTGACCTCCGATCACGTTCATTGTCAACGCCGCGTCTTTGGCCGTCCGAGTAAATGGACCAATCTGATCAAGACTGCTGGCAAACGCGATCAGCCCGAAACGACTGACTCGCCCGTAAGTTGGCTTGAGCCCGGTCACGCCACAAAAGGCCGCCGGTTGCCGAATGGAGCCACCCGTGTCCGATCCGATGGAAACCGGGGCCAGGTCGGCAGCCACGCATGCGGCTGATCCGCCGCTGGAACCGCCGGGGACGCAATCGGTGTTCCACGGATTCTTGGTTGCGCCAAAGGCTGAGTTCTCGGTCGAGCTGCCCATCGCAAACTCGTCCAAGTTTGTTTTGCCGATCACAATCGCATCGGCATCGATTAATTTTTGCACGATTGTAGCGTCGAACGGCGGAGTGAACTTTTCGAGCATCTTGGATGCTGCGGTCGTTCGAATGCCCTTGGTGCAGATTCCGTCTTTCACGGCAACGGGAAGACCGGCGAGTGCCCCCAGCTTCTCTCCGGCGGCGCGACGAGCGTCAATTTGCTCAGCCGCAGCGATGGCGGATTCTGATGCGACGTGCAAGAACGACTTGATCTCTGGGTCGCGTTCTAGAATCGCGTCTAAAAACTGAGACGTGCAGTCGGCTGCCTTTAGGTCACCTTTGGCAACATGGTCAACGATTTCAGCAGCGGTCAGTGTCGAGATTTCCATGGCAGTTGAGTTGCTAACCGATTGTCAGATTTATCCAAAGACGGGAGGGACGCGATAGAATTCGCCGTCGCTGTCGGGAGCGTTTTCCAGAATGGTTTCCCTATCCATGCTGGGCCGAACTTGGTCTTCTCGCACAGCGTTGACCGATTCGGTGGCTCCGAAAAACGGTTCCACGTCATCGGGGACTTCAACCTGAGCCAATTGGTCGACGTAGTTCAGGATAGAAGCCAAGTGCTTCGCAGAGGCATCAGCCTGTTCGTCGGTCAGCTCAAGCCGAGCCAGTTTGCCGACGTGGTGTGCGGTCTTTCGATCGATCGGTTCTGACATTCAGGTTTGCCTTGGTTCCAATGTCCATTCAAAAAAATGGCCCAGCGAAAAAGCTGAGCCAACGTCTGATCTCAAATGTTTTAATCCGTCAAGCCGATCGAGCGACGACTACTTGGACGGCAGCGCGAAAGGCTTGGCCTTCACCGCTTTACGGATCGCTCCGCTGCGAATGCACTGAACGCAAACCTTCATGTGCTTGTTACCACCTTTGGGCAGAGCCACGTTGACTCGCTGCAGGTTGGGGCGAAACTGCCGACGCGTAATGCCGGTTTTCTTGGTACCGACACCGCCCAAATACTTGGCCTTACCGCGTGTTTCCACTGAGTTGCCCATCTGAGGGCCTTTTCCACAAACTTCACAAACGCGAGCCATGACTAAATCCGCCTGAAATTTCGCAAAATTACTTCAAAAACAAGTCGCACAGTATATCAACTGACGCGAGGCTGGCAACGGCCAAAAGCAGGGTTTTCGCCATGCCCGAGTATCGTGTATCGGGATTCTCATGGGCCGTTCAAGAGCCAAAAAAGGCGGATTGGCAAGGGTTTGCCGAGGCCTAGAGCAATCGCGGGTTGATTTATCCAGCTGATTAGACGCTGGGCGAGTGGTCGCAGCCAATGCTCCAACCGACGAACAGCCGCATCGTCGTGCCATTCAAGAAAGATCACTCGCCGTATCGAAGCTTGATGTGGCTTAGAAACTGACAAGCTTGAAGGACGCCTCGTAGACGGACCCAGATATCGAATTGATCCATGTGATCAAGCCCTCGCGTCGTGTCGGCACTGGTCGATTGCTTGATCGAATGAAAGCAAATTCTGTTTGCTGGAGGGGTGTCTGCGAAACCAAGCCATGATCAACAACTGAAGGCTCATCTCTAAAACCGTATTAGCGTGTGGGCTGGACCGTTTGGCCGCCTGAACCAAAAACGACTGAGCCGATTCGGCTCGGTCCGGCGAGTCCGGAGCAACTGTCGACCCCAGCAGTTTTCCCGACTTGAGCACCAACCACGCGGTCCGGCCACGTGTCGCTGATACTTTCAGCACGCCATTGAGTAACTTTTCCGATTGCCGAAGATCTGAAAGCCGCCGGCTGAGCCACGTCAGCCGATCGAAGTGGTCGCGCAGAACAACAGCTCGCTCGTACGACTGCCTCGCGGCCGCCTCGTGCATTTCATGTTCTAGCCGCCCGAGCGCCGAAAGGTCACGCCCCTCAAGAAAATCGATTGCCGCATCTACGTTTTTTCGATAACGCGATTTACTGCACAGGCTCGCACATGGGCCGGGGCACGTGCCCAATTCGAAACGAATGCACTTGGCCGTTTCAGGATTTTCAAACAGTGTCGGCTGATTGTTAAACGTGAATGGCGTCTTGTCCGGGCAATCACGCAGTTGAAAAACTTGATTCAACGAGTTCACAGCGACTCTTAATTCACCGGTGCCTGCGATCGGGCCAAACGCACGAGACAAACCGGTGGTCATTCTGCGGACGAACTTTGCGTTGGCAGCCGATCCGGCGGTAATTCCGACAAACGCCGGTTGCCGACGCGTCGGTTGACCCTGTTTGTTAAAGTCCGGACGCCAACGGTTGATCAGTTCTTGCTCTCGAATCAACGCCAGCAGTTCGTCCGCCATCGGTTCCCACACCAATCGCCGACTGTGTTTTCGGATGCGGCCTGCTTTCGGGTCAGCAGGCGTCTTCGCAAAGTAAGAGAGCAAACGCTTTCGAAGCGACTTCGATTTTCCGATATAGCAAATCTGATCGTTGCGATCGAGCCAACCATACACGCCGGGCGTCAGTGGACACTGATCATGCAGCATCGCTCGAGCTTCCATGCGATCGGCGGGCAGGTCATGCGTCTGCAGCAGACGCCGAGTTTGTCGGGCCAGCAGCGATGGTCCGAACCCAGCGAACTTTGGCTTTGGGGATGATAGTAACAGGCTCGCCACTGTCTCCCTCCGTGCGTGACGTGAATCGATCTGCCTGCTTCAAGCTAATCCTTAACCGCTTCCGATCCGTCCGCTTGATCAGGCAAAAATACAACTGACAGTTTGACGATCGGGCGGAAGATTGCCAACCAGATCGTCACGGGCTAACCACCAATGCAAGCATCGATCCAAAAGGTGGCTCGCTTAATTAAAGCTGTTATCGCAGTGGCTGATCGGAATTCTAGGCCAGCTTCTGAGCCAAATTGTCTTAGCGAATCGGGCACCGTGGTTCTGGGAAAATACCGGTCTGGAGTAAGAACAAATCGCGAAATTCCCAAATGCGGGCAACCCTAATAGCATGGGTTGCCATCAGATTTTCGCTAGGCCGGATGATCAAAATGACCCGTGATAAAATTTGCGGAGAATTCGGATTAGAGGAAATCAATTCTGAAAAACATCAAGGTTAGCTGCTTGACCGGTCGATAAATGTTGTACGCCCGAATGGGTAGGTGGAACACGGATTGTTCCGCATCAGGATTGAAGTTACGACATGCCGATGGAGCGACGTGTCGTAACTTTTTTTATGC
>CALFUT010000032.1 GCA_937929805.1 uncultured Pirellulaceae bacterium | reverse complement strand
CTCGCTGCGCTCGATTCAACCCAGCGGCTGGAAATAGCGAGCAAACTAAGTAGATTAAGGGTGTAACCTATGTCCCCGAACAGGTGGTACCCATGTCTCCGGCACATACACTCCGTCCGCCCCGCTTCGATGGTTGAGCTTCTTGCCCCGCAGGGCTCCGGCGGAGCCTCGCCCTCTCTGCGACACGCCGGTTCAAAACCACCACCAAATAAAAAAACTGGCGGTGTCCAATCAACGTGTTCGTTGAAACGCTTCCATCGCTTGGAAAGACACTTGCGTCCCTTCGACCTGAATGGTTCTCAGCGACGTCGACTGTGAGGACCTCAATCCCTTGATCGGAGATGAACGTCTGGTTTAGCCCAATTGCAATCAACTTTGGTAATTGCACCAGAGCTTTCAAGTCGGCGCCGGAAACACTCGTCCCAGAAAGCTGAATCTGCTCTAGATTGGGAAGGTGCACCAAATGTTTCAGCAGTTCCGGCCTGAAGTGTGGTGGCTTAATTTCCATGGCGTACACCATCTGGTCCGCCTTCCGTTTAAGCAACCTCGCGCCGACTCGCGCAAGCAGAAAACCTGGCGTTTCGAATCTAGCTCCACGCCCGCAACCGAGCTGGAATTCATCCAAAAAAACTCAGCTCGTTCGATCGGCTGAACACCCGCTTTTTGTCTGATGAAGTGCCTGTCGGCACAACGCCCGTCATTCGCTAAAACGTTCGCGTGCCAGTAAAAATTCGCGATCCAATATACCTAGACAGTAAACCAACGGCCAATCATCGCAAAAAGAATGCCGCAGTAAACACTTCGGGGCAGAGACTCCAAACTACCGAAGATAGAGACCAGCATGCGTTCATGGTAGCATATCGTTCGGCCAATCCTCGTTGGCCACCCGAACGAATCACGTTCTAAATCCATGTCAATTTGTCTTGGCAAAACTGAACCATGAACACCCTGTTGACCACCTTCATCTTGCTGGCTTCGATCACACTGAATTGCCAAGCGCAGCGTCCGAATGTGCTGCTTATCTGCGTTGACGACCTGAGACCCGAACTCGCCTCGTTTGGGGTCGAGCATATTCACTCGCCCAATATCGATCGACTAGCCAGCGCCGGCCGCGCGTTCCACCGCCACTACGTCAACGCGCCAACGTGTGGAGCGTCACGCTATTCGATGCTGACGGGTCGATACGGGCCGACGGGCAATATGGCGATTTTCGATCGAGCCAAACGAATGGCAAACGACCTCGAAGCGATTCCTGCCAGCATGCCTGAATGGTTTCGGCAACACGGTTACACCACCGTGGCGGTCGGCAAAGTTTCCCATCACCCCGGCGGCTGGGGCGGCGAAGACTGGAGCGACCACCAGATCGTTGAAATGCCCAATGCTTGGGATCGAAGCTTGATGCCGTGTGGCGATTGGAAAACTCCTCGCGGCGCCATGCATGGATTGGCTCATGGAGAGATACGTCTTGGAAGACCCAGCTCCGAGAAGCCGATGAGTGCGTTGCAGAGCTCGCCCGGCGAGGACACGATCTACAACGATGGCTTGATCGCCGACGAAGGGATCGATCAGTTGACAAACCTCGCCGCATCCGACAAACCATTCCTCCTTGCCATTGGCCTGATCAAACCTCACCTGCCGTTCGGTTCGCCCCAGCGATACATGCAACCATACGAAAACGTGACGCTGCCACCGATTCCTCATGCCAAAAAACCCGACCGAAGAACCACGTGGCATAAATCGGGCGAATTTTTTGGCCAATATAGTCATGACGACAAAGACCCTCGCACGGATCAGCGCTACGCTGACAAAGTCCGCCGCCACTACGCGGCCTGTGTGACTTACGCCGACAAGCACGTGGGAGACATTTTAAACGCGTTGAAGAAAACTGGACGAGACAAGAACACGATCGTTGTGCTTTGGGGAGATCATGGCTGGCACTTGGGCGAACACGGCATCTGGGGAAAGCACTGCCTGTTCGAGGAAGCTTTGCGATCTCCCTTGATCATTCACGCTCCTGACATACCTCACGCCGGAGAGCAATCGGACGCGGTTGTCGAAACCGTCGACATTTTCCCGACACTTTGTGAACTGACCGGCATGCCTCAACCAACCGGTGCCCCCGGCGTTTCGCTTATGCCTCAATTGACGGACCCGAATGCTCTAGGCCATGAAGCCTATAGCTATACCGGCAAAGCTGTGACGATTCGGAATTCATCGCATCGAATGGTGCTTCACACAGATGGGTTCATTGAACTTTATGACCATGGCTCCGAAGAGAAGGAAACAAAAAATGTGGCTAAGCAATATCCCGATCTGTGCGATCGACTGAAGCAATCGATTGCAAACAAACAGGCAGCGCATCAGAAGAATTAGTGAAGCCGTTGGATCGATTGCATGAGCCTGTTCGTCCAATGACCCGTGAAACAAAATTCCAGATGAGAGCCACTGCGATCGACATCTTCGGAAAGGCGCAACAATGGTCTCGAGCCGGGGAGGTAACCGCCCCAAACCGCTTTTTTATCTGTTGCAAACGTCAACACCCGAACCAACCGAACTTGACCGTCCAGCGGAAAGCTAGATTGATCCCTCAACCGGGGTGTTTTTACAAACTGGCAAGCGAAAACGCCTGAGACACCAATTTATCAATAAGTATTTTTACGCAACGAGTTGGCATTGGTGGAATTTGTGACTTAGGTTTTTTGAGCAGGAAGAGCCCCAAGTGGATGGACCCGATGATCTGCCCAGATACCTGACGCGAGCGAACCATGGCCTCAGTCTCAAACTCCCATTACGCAAGCCCCGAAGTTGTCCGAATTCTTGACGAGATTCGCAATTCGGAATCTCAATTCGACAATGACTTGCGTCAATCCAACCGAGAGCACGTCGTTCTTCCCGTGCAAGTTCTTACTGGCAACACGATCGAGTGCTGGTCGTTCTCCAAGGATGTATCCGAGAGTGGAATATGTCTGATCTCGCCGCAGAAATTTGAATCTGAAGATACAAAGAACCTTCAGTTTCGCGGTCTTCGATACGACTGCGACATGATGCAGGCCACATGCAGTTGGAGCCGTCGCTTCAGCAATTCCTACTGGATTTCTGGTTGGCAGCTTGATGACCAGCTTGACGTTCCAACAATTCTTGACGAAGACCTGTGGTTAAACGTTGAGCAACGCAACTCGGACCGTGAACGTCTCGCGCTTCCTGTTGTGGTTCATCAAAAGAACAATCGACCGAAGATTCACTGTTTCTCGCGAAACATTAGTCCAAGCGGCGTGTGCTTGATTGGAAACGAAGAGCCTACAACATTTGATTTCAGCTTACTGGAACTTGTCCGCAGCAACGGAAAAAGTAGCCGAGTGACTGCGGAGTGCAAATGGGCCCGTCGAATTGGTAAATCATGCTGGATCAGCGGCTGGCAGTTTCCTCGCCTTGCCCGCATTCAAAACTTCCAGATGCGCTTCTTCCCAAACTTGCCTGAAGACGACGCTTGATTGCGACAAACGCAAGCTTATTCCGTTCGCCCCGCCACGATGCTTTGGAACAGCACGGGGCCCTTCTTTGCGAAACGGAAGTATTCAACTTCCTGCAGCTTCAAACCCGCTGCGGGAAAGAACGAAACGTAGTCGTAATTCTCATGCCACGGCACAAGGCCCATCAGCCAGAATGAGGCCATGGCCATTTTCAGGTAGACTCGGTTGAACGCTTTTGACAGGACGTTCCCTTGCGCCAACGCGACGTCGGCGATCAGGTATTTGCCGCCCGGCCGGACCAACGTTGCCGAGAAATTCATCATCTTCTGCATGTCGGCGCGGCGGAAGATATTTAGAAAATAATTGGCCGCACAGACATCGTAGTAGCCGATTCGGTCGTGCTTATACGCGTCGCCACAAATTAGCTCGACCGGCAAACCTTCAGCATCGAAGCGACGTTGGACTCGATCTAGCATCCCTTGCGAAATATCGATGCAAGTAACCTTTGCTCCGGCTCGTGCCGCCATGATCGCGTCCTCACCCGCTCCGGCACCCAAATACAGGATCTTGTCGCCCGGCTGAATGAACTGAATCTGAAACCGCTTGCTGGCGCGGATTTGATTGGTCGAGTAGAACTTAGCGCTCTTTTCGTAGAACCAAGCGGCTCGATCGTAGTTGCGTCCAAGGTTGGCAGGCTGTTCAGGCATCAGGGCAGAATCTCGAAGAAGGCCAAAAACACAGAACAGGTTTTTAACTGGTCTCGCGATTTCTGGACAGATTGAAAACCCATCCTTGCCAGCCGACGTTCAGTAGACAAACAAAAAAACACCCGCGTTCCGATCGAGGAATACGCGGGTGCAAGAGGTGATGCTTCGGTTGTCGTCCTGTGAGGACCAAGCCCCGGACGACTTTGCAGTACGCCCGGCTAACGGTTCGCCATGGTGGTAAAAGCGATCTGCAAACTTGAAATCAACATAGGCAGTTCCTCTTTTGAGTTTCGCAAACGAACAACTCGAATGATCAACCTTAACCTCAATTTGGCTCAGTCTGAAGCAAATTCGGTCTCGTACAGAAAATTTTCCCGAACACGGTTTCGAAAAATTCACCATTTGCTGTTCCTCAGATGACGTAAACCCTGCCGGTTAAACACGCTAGCAACTTCCAGCACCACGGCGATCGACCTTGCTGGCGGGGCTCGATTCTCCCACACTACGCCGCCATTTTGTCTAATTCTGGAACTGATCCGCCCCAAACTAATGAACTGTCCGTCGCGCAAAAAACCGAAGCTTATCGCGGGTGTCATCCTGATGGCCGTGGCGATGCTGATGTTTAATGGCTGTCGACGATATTGTCTTGATCCGAACAAGCCCAACTTGGGCGGCAATCCAGAAGTCTCCAATCCGTTGATCGTGCCACTTGCTGATCGTTGGTGGGTGATGGATCAAATCAGTGATCAGCTGGATGATTATTTTCGCATTTTTCGCGAAGAGCGGATTCGGATTATCGATTCGGTCATGACCGAGGGCTGGATAGAAACTCATCCGAGAATCGGCTCGACGTGTCTTGAGCCTTGGCACAAGGACTCAACACCCGGTTTTGAGAAAGCTCATTCGACTCTGCAAACTGTCCGGCGGTTCGCCAAAGTTCGAGTCATCCCGACGGGGAACAGCTACGCGATTGATGTGAAGGTTTTTAAGGAACTAGAAGATCTTGAGCAACCGGTTGGCTCGGCCGTCAGCGGCCCGGCGATCCGCCACGACAACGCTCTAGATGTTGATCGGCTGAACCCTTGGCTGGCAACTAAGCGAGGGGCATGGATTCCCATGGGCCGCGACATTTCACTTGAGCAGCTGATCTTACGAAACATTCAGAACCGGCTGGCCCAAGGCCAAAGTAACCTTGGGCAGCCTGTGTCGACAACCGGTTTCGATTTTCCATAACGCAAGTGGCAGAAGAAAACCAAGCGGCCTCGTTGCTGTTTCGTGACGAAGTGTTGAAGGCCCCGCTTTCGGATTGCGATCCCTCGGTTTGCACGATATCAACCTCGGTTTACACGATATCAACGTGTCTTGCCGAATCCCCGCCCCCAACCGCGATTCGTGGTAGATTCTTTTCCTAGTTGATCTAAACTGCGGGCCCAATCAACCGCACCTTAAAAACTGACAACCCTCGATATGGCAAAGAAGAAATCAAAGGCCGCCGCGACGCCATCGCGCGGATCGAAGAAGCCTCGCAAAAAATCGGCTTCAACCAACGGTAACCTTTCGACCGGAGGCTCACAGCGTTTGCAACGAGTCATGGCGTCTGCGGGTGTCGGGAGTCGCCGCGAATGTGAAATCATCATCGAAGAAGGTCGCGTCGAGGTTGACGGCCAAGTCATTGCGACGCTGGGCACCAAAGTTGACCCGGAAAAACAAAAGATCTCCGTCGATGGCGAACGACTAAAGGTTCAGCGTTTGCAGTATTTCATGCTGAACAAGCCGCCGGGAATCGTTTCCACTGCCAGCGATCCCTCGGGACGGTTACGAGTCATTGATCTGATTAAGACCAACCTGCGGGTCTACAACGTTGGGCGACTAGACCAATCCAGCGAAGGCATGATTCTGGTCACCAATGACGGCGAATTGGCCAACCGTTTGACTCATCCGCGTTACGGGGTCGAAAAAAAGTACCTCGTCCAAGTTGACGGCTGCCCCACCAAATCAGCGCTGCGTCAACTGGAAGAGGGAATGTACTTAGCGGCCGAGGGCAAGCACAAAGCGGTCAAGGCGAAAGCGGTTCAGGTAAAATTCGTCAAACGCCTGAAGGCGACCAGCTGGCTAGAGATCGTGCTTGACGAGGGTCGCAACCGTGAGATCCGCCGTCTGCTGGCGCGGATTGGCCACAAGGTTCGAACCCTGCGCCGTGTCGCCATCGGTCCACTTCGGCTGGGTGACCTACCCGTCGGAGCCCATCGGGAACTGACTTTGACGGAACTAAAATCGATTCGAAAAGCCGTTGAAAGCGTAAGTGGTAGGAAGAAAAAGGCAGCGAAGAAGAAAACAACCAAGAAGAAATCCACTCGGTCTTCCAAAGCGTCTGGTTCACGCTCTGACTCAACATCAGCCGCGACTCCGGACACGCGTCGCAAGGGAACGGTCATTAGACCGGGGAAGAAGAAACCGAAAAGAGCTCCGGCAAAGAAGAAGGTCTCCAAGAAAAAACGAAAAGCCACAAACGCGGGCCGTCGTGGTGCCGCGGCCGGCAAACCCATCAAGAAAAAGAAAGCCACCGCTCGCAAAAAGCCTCGCGGTAAGCAGCGATAACGAGCGATCAAACTGCCGGAACCAACTTCTTATCGTGCGTTTCGACGAGTTCGGTAGGAATCAGGTCGGCGTGCTCGTATCGCTGTGATCGCATCGGTGGCGGACGCACTGGTTTAAAGCCGTGAACGCGTGATAGCAGGCGCATCGTAAGGTTCAAGCCGCGAATGCGGTAAAAGCGGATAGCTGCGGGTGAAGCCCGCAGTACAATCGCCCCTTAAACATCAGCCGCGAACGCGGTGACAGCAAACACACGCACTCGAAAGGTTCAGATGGGATCGCATACCCAACTCACTTACCACGTCGTGTTCAGCACGAAATATCGACGTCCTGTGATGTTCGCGAACGAGTTTACGAGTACATGGGTGGTACGATCCGCGGACGAAAAGGGCACCTTCTTGAAGTTGGCGGTGTCGAAGATCACATTCACCTGTTGATGAACATCCCTCCAACGGAAAGCGTTTCGAATTTCATCCGTGACGTGAAGTCAGGCACATCAAAATGGATCAACGATTCGAATCTGGTGAGCCAAGATTTTCGCTGGCAAAAAGGTTACGGAGCCTTCACGGTCAGTTTTTCTCAAATTGAATCTGTGCGCGACTACATTCAGAATCAGGAGATTCACCATCGAAAATTAACGTTTAAGCAAGAATACGTGTTGATGCTCAAGCGACACAATATTCAGTTTGAAGACCGATTTTTGTTTGAACGCGAACATCATGGGTGAGCACTTTCACCGCATTCGCGGCTTGGTTTTTGAGGAACCTGCTCTGCGGGTTTCACCCGCAGCTACATGCTGACGCCGCATTCGCGGCGAACACTTAGGCTGAAGGCAAGTTTAAACCTACCTGTTAAATAGAACGAAACCTCGAAGGATTTCCTCAATTTGATGGTGGCTTACATTCTGCCACCTGCCTTGGCCCCAAAAATAAACGACCCGCGATAAAATCGCGGGCCGCAGGTCTTGGTGGTGTTCGGTTGTGATCCTGACTCCCGACAAAACGGAGGGGGGAAGTCAGGATTTCGAGATCAGGCAGCCGGGTTCTTGGCGGCTTTGATCGCACGCTGCAGACGTGACTTCGCACGCGCAGCTTTGTTCAGGTGGATGACCTTTTTTGCACCGGCGCGATCGATCTTCTTCGCGGCCAATTTGTACTCAGATTCGGCAGTCGCAATGTCGCCATCAGCGGCGCACTGGAGAACTTTTTTCATCTGGGTCTTCATAGCAGACTTGATCGACTTGTTCCGTTCTGTGCGGACTTTTGTCTGACGAAGACGCTTTGCGGTACTTGGATTGTTAGGCATACTAAAAAATACTGCTTACGGATTTTGTAACTAAATTCTGGAACGCAATAATATGCCAAGTGTTGGCTTGGCTGTCCACCGCTAAAACCTCGTGATTTCGGCGGTTTTCCGGTGTTTTTGGTCTCACACGGAGCGACCGGCCTCGCCTTGAGCAAAGCTCGCTCGGGCTCCGACCACACATTCTGACTGGTTTAAGCACTCGCGAAACAATAACCTACGGACTTTCAAGACGACTGGGCCGCGAAACGTTCGGGTTTCGCTTACCCAAATCCGTCATTTTTCTCTGGGCGAGTGCTGAGCACTCGCGAAACTAAAATTTACTATCTTGGATGACGACTGGGCCACGAAACATGCGATTTTCGCTTACTCAAATCCGTCATTTTTCTGTTGGCGAGTGCTGAGCATTGAATTCTGAGTCAAACTCGAAATCGCCGCTGGCTGGCCTGACCGTGCTGGTCACTCGCCCGGAGCGCCAAGCCCAATCAATGGCCGATTCCCTGCGTAAGCTGGGAGCAGACGTGCTGATCGAGCCCGTGATTGAGATTCTGCCGCCCACGGAATGGAGCGATCTGGATCGAGCCATCCGAGAAACGGTGGAAGGACGAGTATCGACACTTGTCTTCGTCAGCGTTAACGGAGTTCGCTTCTTCGTCGATCGATCCACCCAACTTGCCCAAACCGCAAAACTGCGCGAGACGCTGAAGCGGGCCGAGGTTCAAGTGCTGGGGATCGGCCGGGCGACGTGTGAGGCGTTGGCCGATCGGGATATCGAAGCAATGTCAGTGCCGGGCAAGTCAGACAGCAGCTCGATGGCAAACTTCTTGATCGATCACCCTGACGATGAAAGCAACGGAAAAACGTTGATCGTCCGTGCTGATCGAGGAAGCGACCTGCTACCGGACTGCTTGAGCGACGCCGGCATCAAGTTCGAACAAGTGGTCGCGTATCGAAGCGTCGATCGTAAAGCGGTATCCGCAAACTCGATGCAAGCCATGGAAGCAGGTGAAATCGACTGGGTGACCGTGACCAGTTCGGCTATCGCGGAATCGGCGGTGCGACTCTTTGGCGAAACTATCAACCAAACCAAACTGGTCAGCATCAGCCCGACAACCTCGACCACACTACGCGAACTTGGGTACTCGCCCTCCGCCGAAGCGACGGCCTACAACATGTCGGGCATCATCGAGGCGATCATCGCGGCGAGAGAAGCAAATTAGGCAGAAGGCAAATTCAAACTACCGATCAGGGTATTGGAAGTTCGATTATTTTTTTCGATACACAGGCAGGTTTCACTCTGCTACTTGCCTTGGGCAGAAGGCAAGTTTGAATCTACCGATCAGGGTATTGGAAGTTCGATTGATTTTTTCGCTACGCAGGTAGGTTTCACGCTGCCACTTGCCTTGGGCAGAAGGCAAGTTTGAATCTACCGATCGGGGTATTGGGAGTTCGATTGATTTTTTCGATACGGAGGTAGGTTTCACGCTGCCACTTGCCTTAGACCTGCTCGCGAAACGTAAACCAGCTCATGACGCCTAAGATCAGAGAAACGACGATCGCAATGATGTCGAACACCATGTTGGCGTACTTAAACGGCGCCAGATGCTGCATGCCCGAAAGACCCATGATCAAGTCCATCAAGAATAGCGCAAACACGATCATTGAAATCGTGAGCGCGATAATGCAAAGCCCTTTAGGCACAGCGGTTTCCTTAGAGTGACGTTTAATTGGTCAGCAGAAATAGTTGCCGAATTGGCTGCTTACTCAGTCGCAAAGTCGAATCATTCATTCGGTGGAAGCCAACAAGCCTGTTTCCCACCCGTAAACACCCGAATTAGTATAGTTAGGTAAGGTCGGATGTCACGACGGGTACACACAGATCCCTCATGGCTTCAGGCGAAGCAACGGGGATAGAACCATCCTATCGAATCATCGGTTGGAACGATCTCAGCGCCCAAACTGAGCTTTTGGGTAACGCATCGGTCGGCTGTATCGCTTATAGTGGTAACAGGGCCCGATCGAACCGGGCATCAAAAGTGGGGATCGGCGAGGCAATTTGATGAAGAAAGCGGTATACACAGGATCTTTTGATCCCATCACGCTTGGACACTTGAACGTGATCGAGCGCAGTAGCCGTCTGGTTGGAGAACTGGTTGTCGGGATCGGCATCAACGCAGAGAAGCAAGGGCTGTTCGAACCGAATGAACGTGTCGACTTGGTCCAGCGTTGTACTCGACACTTGGACAATATCGAAGTCCGTTGCTTTGAGGGCCTCGCGGTCAACTTCGTGGAAGAATGCGGAACGCGAGTCATGATCCGAGGCGTTCGGCCGCTGACCGATATCGCGGGCGAGTTCACCATGTCGATGGCGAACCGCCGTCTGAATTCGGAACTGGAAACCGTCTTCCTAATGGCCGATGCCGATTACGCGCACGTTTCTAGCTCGCTGATCAAGCAACTGACGCCGTTGGCCAGCGACGAGCAGTTGGCTCGATTCGTGCCACAGGAAATTGTCCCGGACTTGCGGAAAAAGTTGATGAACTGATTCGAGGTTCGGGCGGTCTCCTTGAGAAAGTCTTGAGTGTTCTCGGACGAAGAAATTCAAGTGAACCGGACGCGTGATTGCGATATCCTTCTTGGTGATCGATTGGTCAGCCAAGCTACAACCTTACAAAAGTTCACCCAACAGTCGGGCCAGTAAAACGATGGATCGAAAACATGTGGTCATTATCGGTGGTGGATTTGCCGGACTCGCGGCAGCTAAACGGTTAGCCAACCAGCCTGAAGTTCACGTGACTTTAATCGATCGCAGGAACCATCATCTGTTCCAGCCGTTGCTTTATCAGGTCGCAATGGCTGGCCTGAGTCCCGCTGAAATCGCCGCACCAATTCGCAGCATTCTGTCGGGTGCTGAGAATTCGAAAGTTGTGTGCAACGAGGTAAAGTCGCTAGACACAGACCGAAATCTGATCGTGACCAACGACGGGGAAATTAGTTACGACTATCTGCTAATGGCATGTGGAGCCAAGCACGGGTATTTTGGGAATGAGCACTGGGAACCGTTCGCTCCCGGTTTGAAGACCATCGAACAAGCAACCGAAATTCGCCGCCGAGTGTTGGGCTCGTTTGAGAAGGCTGAAGCTTCCAACGATTCCGCCGAACGCAAGAAACTGCTCACCTTCGTTGTCGTGGGGGGTGGCCCAACAGGTGTCGAACTGGCCGGAGCGATTGGCGAAATGAGCCGATTCACTCTATCGAAGGACTTTCGCAATATCGACCCGAGTTCCGCACGCGTGATTTTGGTTGAAGCGGAGCCTCGAATTCTAGGAATGTTCGACGAGTCTCTCGCGACGAAAGCGATGCGATTTTTGGAACAACTGGGCGTTCAAATCTGGACTTCCAGCCGAGTAAAGAATATCGATGCCGAGGGAGTTGAACTGGCAGACGAGAAGATTCAAGCGGGAACCGTTTTGTGGGCCGCCGGAGTGCAAGCTTCTTCGCTCGGGAAAAAATGTGGTTTCCAATGCGATCGAGCAGGCCGCATCGTTGTTGAAAAGGATCTGTCTGTGCCGGACCATTCGAACATTTTTGTGGCGGGCGACCAATGTTCGTTCATTGACCCCAAAAGTGGCAAACAATTGCCGGGGCAGGCTCCCGTCGCGGCTCAGCAAGGCCGCTTCGTCGCCGATACGATTCTTCAAGAAGTCGGAGGCTCAACTCGTTCTGAATTCAAGTATTTCGACAAAGGTCAGATGGCAACTATCGGCCGCAGCCGCGCCATCGCCGAAGTCGGTAAGTTTCGCTTTGCCGGTTTTTTCGCGTGGCTCGTTTGGCTGGTCGTGCACATTTTCTTCCTGACCGGTTTTCGCAATCGGTTTTTTGTGGTGCTTAGCTGGGCGTGGTCGTTTTTCACATTCCGTCGCGGCGCTCGTCTAATCGTCAACAAAAATTGGCGTTTTTACGAGACACCGGAAAACGGACCGAAACAAAGCGGCGGCCCTTCTTAGCTCTCTTCGCTGACGTTCCGCTGAACAGGAAATGCGATGGCTCAAAAGGACGGCGATAGCTCACGTGGACAGCGATACTTCAGCAGGTCGGAAACTCGGCCCATGTCTTGGGGGTTTCGTAAACGCGGACTTTCTCAAGTTTCGCGTCTTCAAATTGCTTGTCCAGCCAACCATGAATCGCGACGGCAATGTTCTCCACCGTTGGGTTGACCGTTTTGAAATGAGGTTCATCGATGTTCAAGTTCTTGTGATCCAGCCGATCAATCACCAGCCGATTGACCGTCGACTCAAACTTATCCACATCAATCACTTGCCCGTCCGATCCAACATCACGCCGACTAACGGTGACCTCCACGACATAGTTGTGCCCATGGCCTCCCGGTAAATTGCACTTGCCGAAAATTTCGCGATTTTGCTCATCGGTCAGCTCGTCGCAGTGAAGCCGATGAGCGGCGGAGAATTCAAATTGTTCGGTCATTGAGATCATTGGGTCGCTTTCCATAGTAATTCGCCACGTGACCAACGAAGAAACATCCAACTCCAACGCGATCAGCTTTGCCGAGTGTTGCCACAAGCCTCGGCACTGACCAGCGACGGTCGTTAGAAACGATTCGGCTGTCAGCTCATGTACACCCTTTTGCTTGATCGTTTCCGCCACGGCGTCGCGGAGTAGTTTATCTAGCAATTTGATGTTACACAGGTAGCCGGTCCGAGAATCAACCTCGCCCTCGACCGTGCAACGGAGGCATAGCCTAGGCACCAACCGATTCGTGGCGGGGCCACCCACCCAAGAATTCAAAGGTTTCTGGCCTGTGAACTGGTCGGCGGGCAGCAGAGGAAATCGAATTTCGCGGGAGACTCGAATCATAAACCGAAATTGTTAACAGGAATTAGGAAGTGACAGTTCCCCTGAACAGGAAACTGATTGTATTCAAATTTAGCCGGGCTCAGTTTCAGCCGTCACGTGAAAGTGTCCGCCACTTGGGAATTTTTCAGGTTTAGCAACGCAGCCCCAAACGGTTTCCGCAACCGTGTCAGGAGAAACACATTGCTCTGGCGGAAAATCCGGGAACAATCCTCGCAGCAACGGAGTCTCGACTGCGCCGGGGCGGACGGAGCAGACTCGGATGCCCTGCCCTTCCCCTTCGGTTGCTAAAGCCTCGGTCAACAAATCCACCCAAGCCTTGCAGGCTCCGTACAGACTGAACCCCGGAAACGGATCCACGGCCGCCAGCGAGGAAATGTTGACGATCGTCTTTGAAACCTGAGCCGGCCGCTGCTTCATCGACTTCCAAATCGTTTGGCTAAGATAGAACACGCTGCGGATATTTACATTCGTGGTCGCCTCGAAGGACTCGGGCGAAATGGCATCGAATTCGGCCAGCGGAGCCAAAGCCGCATTGTTCACCAGCACGTCGACTTGGGCGAAGCGATCGAGCGTCGCGGCGGCGAACGACTTCGCTTGAGCGACATCTGCAAGGTCTGCGACAAACGAAAAAACTTTGTTCACGTGCCCGGCATCGAGTGCCACCTGATCGATGACGTTGGCAGCCGCCGTCAGTTTCTGTTCGTTTCGGCCGCAGATGGCCAACTGATAACCTTCGGCCGCAAACCGTCGCGACACCGCTAGCCCAATGCCACTGGAGCCACCGGTCACCATGCAAACGGGCGACGGTTCGTTGGAGTTTGATTGGCTCATGAAATTGGATCGGCAAAATTTCTGATAAACTCAAGTTCCCATGATCGAGTAACTCGTTCGCCCAGAGTTTAACGAATTCGATCGCATTGAATCAGGGCGCACCGATTTTTCCGCAATGAAATCATGGAAATTGATCCCGCTAAAGTCT
Source organism: uncultured Pirellulaceae bacterium (assembly GCA_937929805.1). GTDB lineage: Bacteria > Planctomycetota > Planctomycetia > Pirellulales > Pirellulaceae > Mariniblastus. The sequence continues at coordinate 19,164 of CALFUT010000032.1, read as the reverse complement.
CGGCCAAAGAAGTTTACAAGACGATGATTCGAGCCATCGCCCCGCGGCCAATCGCGTGGGTTTCAACCGTTTCACCAACCGGAGCTACCAATTTGGCTCCGTTTAGTTACTTCAATGGCGTTTGTAGCGACCCGGCGGTGCTTAGTTTTTCAGTGGTCAACAAACCGGACGGCTCCCCAAAAGATACCGTTCGCAACATCGTGGCCAATGAACAGTTTGTGGTCAACGTCGTGCCGTTCTTCATGGCAAATCCGATGGCTCAAACCGCCGCCGATTTGCCATACGAGGAAAGTGAGATCGATCTGGCCAACCTAACCACGATCGATTCCGTGCGAGTCTCGCCGCCCCGCATTGATGGCTCGCCGATTCATTTCGAGTGCCGGTTGTTCCAGTTGATTAAAGTAGGTGACGGCCCGACCGGTGCAAATTTGATCCTTGGGAAAATCGAACTGATCCATGTGCATGACGCTGCGATCGATGAAAGTGGAAGGATCGACCCGGAGCTGATTGATCTGGTCGGACGCATGGGAGGTCGTGACTATTGTAGGACGAGCGACCGGTTCTCGATTGGCTAGACCACACGAATTGTGCCGGCAGCCCGCGCCATCGCACTCGTTGGATTCGCCGGTTTGAAAAAAATGGACATTTGTATACAATGCAAAGGGTACGCTCGGACGCCTATCCCTCACCCTGCGAGGCCCTCAAATGCTGGAAGAAACGTTAACCAAACGCCAACAGACGATCTTCAATTACATTCGTCAGCAGATCCGTGAAAATGGGTTCGGCCCTACGATCCGAGACATTCAGGATCAGATGGGATTCAAGTCGCCCAACGGCGTTGTCTGCCACTTGCGAGCCCTTGAAAGCAAGGGATTGATTACTCGCCAGAGCCACAAGTCCCGTTCGATCGTGCTGACGGACGAGGCAAACGAGGAACTTAATGGATTGCCGCTGGCGGGTCGCGTTGCGGCCGGAGCGCTGATGGAAGCGGTCGAGCAGCACGAACGAATCGACATGGGCGAGATGTGGAATCACAAGAGTAACTATGTGTTGGAGGTCGAGGGTGACTCGATGATCGATGCGAACATCCAGTCGGGTGACTACGTGGTGGTTCGCAAACGCCATACCGCCAGCAAGGGCGACATCGTCGTGGCTCGAACGTCGGAAGGTGACGCAACGCTCAAGTATTGGTTCCCCGAAAAGAATCGGATCCGCTTGCAACCCGCCAACAAAACCATGAAACCCATTTACAGCCGCGACGCCAAGGTGATCGGCGTCGTCGTGGGCGTGGTCAGGAACTTGCAGAACGCTTAGGTTGCCATCTCAGTAAGTAGTCATCACACTCCGTGTGATGTTTCAGATACATCACTCGGAGAGTGATGGCTACATAAGAAGGCCCCCATGCCAATCATCATCGACGGTTACAACCTGATCTTTACGTGTGGCCTCGAGGGCAAAACACGCACGCCTCAATCGTTGGAAAAAGCCAGAGCGCGTTTGATCTCGGCCGTTGCTTCAAAAACGAGTGAAAAGGATCGGTCAAACACCACGATCGTTTTCGATGCCAAACGATTGCCGATCAAGGAAACATCAGCTGATTTCCGAACCCATCAGATGCGAGTTCTCTACGCCGTCGATCACGAAGATGCAGACACGCTGATCGAAGAACTGATCGCTAAGCACTCGACGCCCAAAAAACTGATTGTCGTCTCAAGCGACCATCGTTTGCAAACAGCAGCGACTCGCCGAAAGGCAACCGCTGTCGATAGCGATGTCTGGTATGAACAGCTTTTGGCAACACGCGAACATCGTTGCGATCAAAAGCAAACGCAAATCGATGACACATTCTCGAACGGGGCCCTTGAGTCAATTGACTGGGCCAAAGAGTTCGGCTCGATGGAAGTCGACGAATCAGACGAAGACGAATCAGATCCTTTCCCCAATCTGGCCGATTCGAGCCTCAACCCGTTCCCGCCGGGATATGGCGAGGATTTGCTGGATTGAACGGCTCGATCAGAGTATGACGAAAAATTAATTTTTATCGCCAAAATCAGCATTCCCCGGCATTGTTGGCAAATTAGGTCGCCTTGGCCGCCAGTGACGAAAATGCGGGAATTGAAAGATTGGACGAAGGCTCCCGTCCATGTTAAAACCCGATCTTCCGTAACACTCCATCATTGAGACATCTGATTCAGCCCGAGTTGCAAAACTTCCTACGCGTTTGGCTGAACCGTTTCCGAAAACAACAAGAACCATTTCTGAGTGGAAAGAGAGAGTGATTTGATGAGAAAAATTTTGAGTTTCATGGTCGCAGCGATGTTGGTGGTCGGATCCTCCAACTATGTCGCGGGCGATTTAATTACGTCTGTTGACTTCGAGTCGGGAGCAGGTGTTGGGTACACGACTTCGATCCCTGAGGCATCAGACGGATTTGGCGACTTCTTTACCAGCACTGATGGTTCGAACATCGGGACTTTTTATGAAGTGACCGGTCAACAGGGGAATTCGTGGTTTGCAGCAATGGACACAGACGCCGCTGAGATCGGTGCGTCACCCGCAAGCTTGTTTATCAACGACATCGTGATCACCGATTTTACGAACCTAGACGTTCAGTTGCTAGTCGCCGAAGACGACGACGGGACAAATGAGGATTGGGACGCTTCTGACTCTTTTCAAATATTTGCCTCAATCGACGGTGGAGCTCAGTTTCAAGTCTTTGGTGTTGAGAATGACGACACACCATTCAACGCAGCACCGCAAATTGACGCTGACTTCGATGGAATTGGCGAGGGCACAGTCATCACTGACACGTTCGCTGAGTTCACCGCCGGGATCGCCGGAACCGGAGACGAATTGGATCTGGAATTCCGGTTTTCTGTGAACTCGGGCGATGAAGACCTTTCGATTGACAACATCAGAGTTAACGGAGATTTAGCAACCAGCATTCCTGAACCATCAAGCATCGCGCTGCTTGGCTTGGTTGGTTTGGCCGGAGTCGTTCGTCGTCGCAAGTAATTGCTTCGGTTGACAAATTGAAATTCAAAAAGCCAGTCGTGAAGTCGCGACTGGCTTTTTTCGTGGCGGTTTCCAAGTGACCGAGCGCAAACATGAGCTCACACAAAATTTTGAACATGAGATCGCAGAGCGAACGGAGAACAATGCTATACAAGCAGCCAACGAACTAACGGGGTTGCTTCTCGGCGACCTCCGTTTCCTCCTGTTCCACTCTCACACTCTCCGGCGACGCCGAATCTGTCCCTATCCGTGTCGGTCCGTGTCCATTCGTGGTTAATAAACCGAACCTCCACACCGATTAACCAACCGAGGTGACTGCCTTGTCACTGATGTCCTTACGGCACCAAGCTCCGTCCCAGCGGATGCATTTCACCGCCTTGTAAGCCTGCAGTTTGGCGGCTGATATCGAATCGCCCATCGCCGTGACTCCCAGCACGCGGCCTCCATTGGTAACCACGTTCTTGTCGGCGTCATGAGTCGTTCCGGCATGAAACACCTTTACGTCGGGCAAAGCTGCCGCTTCTTCCAAGCCGCGAATCACTCGGCCCTTCTCGTAGGCATTGGGGTAGCCTTCCGATGCCATCACCACACAAATGCTCGGGCGATCATCCCATTCCAGCTGACCAATCTGATCCAGCTTTCGATCGACGGTGGCTTCGATCACATCGATCAGATCCGTCTTCAAACGAAACAACAACGGCTGACATTCCGGATCGCCAAAGCGAACGTTGTACTCCAGCACGCGAGGCCCCTGCGGCGTCAGCATCAAACCGGCGTACAGAATGCCGCGAAACGGATTCCGCTGCCGCTTCATCACGTGAACCGTCGGCACCAAGACATGCTCATCGACCCACGCCAGCGTTTTTTCATCGATAGACGGCGTTGGGCAGTAAGCTCCCATGCCGCCCGTGTTGGGCCCTTCGTCGTTATCATGAGCCCGCTTGTGATCCTCGGCTGGCGGCAGGGTCAAAATCGTGCGACCGTCAGTGATCGCCAGAATGCTGGCCTCGGTGCCCGACATGCGTTCCTCGATGATCATGCGATCGCCAGCCGAGCCGAATTCTTTGCGACGAGCAATTTGATCGATCGCTTCGAGCACTTCATCTCGCGTGCTGCAAACGATGGCTCCTTTGCCCGCAGCCAGACCGTCCGCCTTGACGACCAACGGCACGTTATCCGGAGTCTCCGCATAACGCTCGTTCACAAAACGCTCGGCACTGGAAGCGTCGCGGAACTCTTGAAAATCGGCCGTCGGCACATCGCCAGAACGCAGCACGTTCTTGCAGAAGACCTTACTGCCTTCCAACTGAGCCGCCGCTTTGCTGGGCCCGAATACTCGCAGCCCTTCGGATTCGAACGCATCCACGATGCCCATGCACAACGGAACTTCCGGCCCGACGACGGTGATTTCAACCTCGTTCGATTTGGCAAATTTGACCAAACCGGCAATATCGTCTGACGCGATGTCCACGTTTTCGCAATCGATCGCGGTCCCAGCGTTGCCCGGAGCCACAAAAACCCGGTTCACTCTTGAGCTATGGCCAATTTTCCAAGCCAAAGCGTGTTCACGTCCACCGTTACCGACGACCAATACGTTCATCACTAAATCCGCTAAAATGAGACCCATTCAAACCGGAAGATGATAGGCGGTCCCGCCAAAGTTGTCACCGGTGCCGCCATCCAACCACGCACGCTTTCTTATCGCATGAACCCTAGTTTTTCAACTTGCTCAAATCGAGCCGACCGAATCAAGCCGAATCCCTTTTGGGCCATCTCTCTCATGAGTTTGGCTTTGGGAATCGGCCTGCCCTGCCCTTCTTTGACCGCTCAGGAATCTCCGCAAGATTCGAAAACGGGGCAGAAAACTTGGGCCGATGTTGCCGGGCAGATCGTGGTCGAGGGCCAACTTCCCGAGATCCCACCCGAGCGAGTTGGCAGCCACAAGGACCGTCCTGTTTGCTTAGTCGATGGAAACGTGCCGCCCGATGATCAACTGGTCGTTGATGCGGACGGAGGAATGCGAGACGTGTTTGTCATTCTGCTGCCGGTCGATTCTGGAGCGAAGATTCCCGTTCACTCCTCCTACCTGCAGACGGCCCAAACGACGTTGCAACTGGACAACACGAAATGCCGCTTCCAACCTCATGCGATGGCAGTGATGACAGGACAAGAGGTACTGCTGAAGAACAGCGATTCCGTCGGTCACAATTGCAAGATCGCATCGATGAATAATGAACACAACGTAAACCTGCCCGCCGGAGGTAAAGCAGAAATCAAGCTCGAAGCGGTCGATCGAATCCCTGCCAACGTGACCTGCGATATTCACCCTTGGATGGATGCATTAATTTTGGCCAAAGATCATCCTTACGTCGTGATCACCTCTTCGAACGGCACGTTCGAAATGAAAAACGTTCCAGCCGGAAAGTGGAAACTTCAATTCTGGCACCAGCGAGTTGGCTTTATGCGTAAACTGGCGATCCCCGAAACGAAAGTTGACCGACGAGGCCGAATCGACGTTGAGCTGGTTGACGGAAAAAGGCTCGATTTAGGCAAGATGAAACTGCCCTCCTCCGCGATCAAATAGTAAGTACTCATCACACTCCGAGGCTGTGATTTTTTGGAAACATGGCCAAATAATACCAGCCGTTTGGGCGCTAGCCCCGGACAATGGTGGTTCGTCCGTGGCTAGCGCCAAAACGGCTAGAAAAATCACAGCCTCTCCGTGTCATGTCCGGCAATTCAAATCACAAGGAGTGTGATGATGACTCACTTGCTGCGACAATTTGGCAACATAGAATCAAACCTGCCATTGACGGTTACAATAAAGATCAATTTCGCATTTAAAAAATAGAGCCGCCGTTGAACCGCTGTTCCGCAATCTGTCTTCTCGCGTTCGCAATCCTGACCTGCGCTGCATGCGGTCCCGTGGAGCCACCCGAATTCCAGTTCAATGCAGTTGAGCAACTCAAACAGGAGCGGCTGTTTCTGGATGACGGTCAGCACTTTCCCGATTCGTCGCGAACAGAAGTCACCTCAATTCTGCGAGCCCTTTTTGGAACGCCCGATCAATCTAGGTTCCCGATCGAATCCACAACGGTCGTCGATCAAAACCGTTTAGAAATGGCTGCCGGTCCCGTCGAAAGCGAAATCGATGGCACTCCGCACGGCCTTTATCGCGAACACTGTGCTCACTGCCATGGAATTTCCGGCAACGGAGCCGGGGCGACCGCGGCCTTGCTCAATCCCTACCCACGCGACTTCCGGATGGGCAAATTTAAATTCAAATCGACGCCTCTGCGAACACCGCCAACCGACGAAGACCTGACTCGGATTCTGCACAACGGGATTCCGGGTTCCGCCATGCCGTCTTTTCGATTGCTACCCGACGAAGAAATTGCGGCGTTGATCGACTACGTGAAATACCTTTCAATCCGAGGCCAATTCGAACGCACGCTATTGGCCGAGATCAGTGCGCTCGATGGGGAATCTTTGTTTGAAATTGAAGAAGGTGAACCGGCCCCAGAAATCGACAACATGTCGGCTGAGGAAATCCTCGACGCGATCGGCCCCGAGCTTCTGGATGACATCGTGACTCGTTGGCAAAACGCGGACCAACGAGTCACCTCGGTCCCTGCCGCTCCGGCCGCGTTCCAGATCGGGCACAGCGATCACTCAGCCCTGACAACAGAAGGACGCGAGCTATTCTTCACGAAGGGTAATTGCACTCAATGCCATGGCGCGACCGCCTCGGGCGACGGTACGACGGTCAACTTTGACGACTGGACCAACGACTGGCTCAAAACACCGGGCGTCGATCCGTACGACCGCGACAGCTGGAAACCGTTCACTGCCGTCGGTGCGTTGCGTCCGCGTCCCGTTCAACCTCGCAACTTGAACCTTGGTGTCTTTCGCGGCGGTGACGGCGCGGAAGACATTTATCGTCGGATCGCCAACGGCATTGAAGGTTCGCCCATGCCCGCCTCGGCCGCGCTTTCTAGCGACGAGATCTGGGCATTGGTCGCTTACGTCAAATCATTGGTGTACGCGAATGATCTATTTCCTCGACCTTGAATTGGGACCCGTTTTTGAACCGATTCTGGAGCATCTTGTTTATCGCCACTCCGTTGGTTGCGTTCGTGACCCTAGTGATGGTGTGCTTGCGACTAACACCGCTATCGACGATGGGCCTGCCTCCAGCACTCAACACATCGGGCCAGTCGATTGACTTTTTGTTTCGCTTGGTTCACGGCTTATGCGCCGGAGTCCTGATTTTCACCAGCGTCGCCATTGCTTGGACGCTATGGAAAAGCAAAGCGTCGAACGCTGAAACACGGCCCCGCGCCGCGTATTTAAAATCGAACTGGTTGCTTGAGCTAACTTGGACTGCGATTCCGGGGGCGCTGCTGCTGGGGCTGGCGTTTTACCAACTGGAAGTCTGGTCCGACACTCGGCTGGAGCGACCGACTGAAACCGTTGGGCAGCAAACGATCGACGTGGCTCCGCTGGTACTGGTGAAGGCTCGACAGTACGGCTGGGAGTTTCATTACGCGGGCCCTGACGAGAAGATTGAAACGGCCGACGATGTCTACATTGAGAACACGTTGGTCGTCCCGGCGGATCGGGATGTTGTGCTTCAGCTAGAGAGTCGCGACGTGATTCACAGTTTCTTTGTGCCGGAACTTCGGCTCAAGCAGGACATTGTGCCCGGCATGAGTCACCTTGTTTGGTTCAACTCAAAAACGGCTGATCGGCTGGAGGTTTTGTGTACCGAGTTATGTGGCGAAGGACATTATCGGATGCGCGCCAGAATGCGAGTGGTTAAACAGGATCAATTCGAGCGTTGGCTGAAGTCTGAGGCTGCGAAAAACCAGCCAAGCGAGTTTGCAGCGTCCTCCAATGACCAATGAAGGGTGACCAATGAAGAATAACCAAGCCGAGCGAACGCTCCTGTCATCGCTCCGCGACTAAAACCGCGTGCGAACCACAACCCACCTCACACCGAAAACCTCACACCGAAAACCTCACACTGAAAACCTCACACTGAAAACCTCACACCGAAAACTGCACACTGAAAACTGCACACTGAAAACTGCACACTGAAAACTGAAAACTGAAAACTCCCTCCCCCCTCAACCCGTTCTCCAGCCACCACCGCGTTATCGGTCTCTGGTATCTATTTTCCTGCCTGATTTGGTTAGGGATCGGAGGCCTGCTGGCGTTGGCGATTCGCTGGCAATTGGCTTGGCCGTGGTCCAGCATGCCGATTTTTGGCAGTTGGCTGTTCGCTGAATCGGGCGGCACAATCACGCCCGAGTTCTACACCGTGCTGTTCACAATGCACGCGTCAGTGATGATCTTCTTTGTGATCATTCCGATCCTAACGGGCGGCTTTGGGAATTTGTTGATTCCCGCCATGATTGGTTCTAGGTCGATGGCGTTTCCGTGGATGACTCGGATTGCTTTCTGGCTAATGTGGGGCGCGTTTGGAGCGATGGTGCTATCCTTCCTGACGCCCGCACACGGATCCGCTACTGGCTGGACGGCTTATCCGCCGCTAAGCGTTCTGGGAGGCAACGCGTCGGCTGGGGAAACAAACGGCGTTGGAATAGCTCAAGCGTGGTGGCTGGTTGGCATTTTGCTCACGAGTTTTTCGTCGCTATTGGTGGCGATCAATCACACGACGACCATTTTGCAAATGAGGACCAGCGGCATGACGATGCTTCGCTTGCCGGCCACCGTCTGGGCGATGCTGGTCACGTCAGTCATGCAACTATTCTCATTACCGATTCTGATGCTGGCGTCGGTCATGCAGTGGACCGACATCGTCATAGGAACGGGCTTCTTCCTGCCCGCCGAAAACTCAACCTTCGTCGCTGGAGGTCAAGTCCTGCTGTGGCAGCATCTGTTTTGGTTCTACGCTCACCCGGCGGTTTACATCATGATTCTGCCAGCCATGGGAATGGTGTCCGACATGCTGACCTGCTTCGCCCGCAAACCGCTCTTTAGTTATCACTCGATGGTATGGACCAATATCGCGATCGCGGCGTTGGGCTTTATCGTCTGGGGGCACCACATGTTTGTTTCGGGGATGAACTTCACGATCGCCATGTCGTTTATGGTCTCGACGATGTTGATCGCGTTGCCTAGCGGCATCAAAGTGTTCAACTGGATCGGGACTTTGTGGCAAGGACGCCTGCAACTGACGACACCGATGCTGTTCAGCATTGCGTTCGTTTCGATGTTCATCATTGGCGGGCTATCGGGAGTCGTTATGTCCGTGCCGCCAGTCGATGTCGTTTTGCACGATACACATTACGTGGTGGCTCATATTCACTACGTCCTGTTCGGCAGCAGCGTTCTGGGGATGTTCGGCGCGGTATATTATTGGTTCCCGTTAATGTTTGGGCGGTTGATGAGTGATCGCGTTGGCAAAATCCATTTTCTGACCACGTTCATTTTTCTCAACGGCACTTTTTTGCCGATGCATTTACTTGGTCGCATGCCGCGACGATATGCCGATCCGTACACCGATTCGCTGGCCGAATTCCTGCCGCTGAACCAGTGGATCACTTGGTGTGCGATGGGGATGGCGGCTAGCCAATTGATTTTTCTGGCGAATTTCTTGTGGAGTATGCGGTTTGGCATTTTGTCGCAGTCGAATCCTTGGCGTTCCAACGGGTTAGAATGGACGATCAAAGCCAAGGCAAAAGCATGCGACGCCACCGAGTCGCCACAAGTCTTCCGCGGACCCTACGAGTACAGTTCACCCGACCGTGAGAGCGATTACTTTCCTCAATGGGAAGGCGAATCACACCGACCTGAAAAGATGAATTGATGAATCAGCCGATCGACAATTTGCCTTCCCGATGGCCGCACCGACTGGCGTGCTTGCTGGCCGCGGTCGTGTTCCCTCTGATCTGGGTCGGAGGACTGGTCACGACCACCGATGCCGGCATGGCAGTTCCCGACTGGCCCGGAACTTACGGATATAACATGTTCTTGTATCCAATTGAAACATGGCTTTATGGTCCCTTCGATTTGTTTATCGAGCACGGGCATCGGCTGCTGGGCGCATTGGCTGGATTAATCGCAATCGCGCTGGTGGTGGCGACTTACATGACCGAGCGACGACAATGGATCAAACGCTTGGCGGTAACGTTGCTGGCATTGGTGATTTTCCAAGGGTTGCTGGGCGGGCTTCGAGTCGAATTGTTCGCTCGCTGGATCGCTCAGGTCCACGGCTGCGTTGGACCGGCTTTTTTTGCCGCCGTGATTGGGTTTTGCGTTGCGACGTCGCGATGGTGGCACCGACAAAATGAGACCCGTGAGGCGACTCGGTTGCGAACCGGCCTGATCTGGCTACCGATTTTCATGTTGGTGATCTCTTACGGACAACTGGTCATCGGAGCCTTCCTGCGTCACATTGACGAAGCTGCTCCGCCCGGAACATACAAATGGTTGATCGTGGCCCATATTTCTGTTGCGATCCTGATCGCTTTTGGGACGTTCATTCAATGGGTGATCACTCGACAGTCGGTTTTCCGCGGCGTGGGGGTTCGGGCATCGGCGAACATGCTGATGTTGCTGGTGCTGGGACAGATTTCGCTTGGGGTTGGCACTTGGATCGTTAAATTCGGTTGGCCAAATTGGTTCCGTCAGTTCAATTTTGCGGCTCATTTCATCGTTCCTGAAAAAAGTCTGCTGCAAATGAATTTGATCACTGCTCATGTCGTGGTTGGTTCGTTAATATTGGCGTTTTGGACGGTCCATGCTTTGCGGTGCAACCGACGTTTTGCCATCGTAGATAGTTCCTCAGTCGGCACCGGTGCTGACTCGATTGATCCATCGTCCTTGCAGCCACCATCTCAATCCGAACTTCAAGCAATCGCCGCCAGCGACGCGTGAGCGACGAGGCTTCGTCAGCCATGAATGACACATCGATTCCGCCCAGTTCCGAAACTGCCGGCTCATCCGCAATGCCCGCCATCGAACAACCGTCACGCCGTGAGGCGTACATCGAACTGACGAAGATGCGGATCTCGGTCATGGTGCTTTTCACCTTTGCCGTTCCGGCGATTCTTGAGGCGGGCAGCGACCTGAACTTATTCGTTCTGTTGACCGCGATGGCCGGCATGTTGCTGCTGGCATGCAGCGGTAACGCGATGAACATGTTCATCGAGCGTTACACCGACTTCCTGATGCCGCGAACTTCCAACCGACCGCTTCCCGCGGGCAGGCTATCGGCCACCGAAGTCGCAACGTTCGGCGCCGTCACGTTGGGAGCCTCGCTGGCGATCCTATTGGCTTGCACGAATTGGCAAACGACGCTTTGCGGATTCGCCAACTGGATTTTGTACGTCTTTATCTACACACCACTCAAACGACACCATTGGATCAACACCGAAATAGGGTCAATCGCCGGTGCTCTGCCCGTCCTGATGGGATCACTGGCCACGACAGGAACGGTCGGCGTGATCGGTTGGTCTTTGTTTGGTGTGCTTGTGTTCTGGCAGTTCCCTCACTTCATGGCAATCGCTTGGAAGTACCGCCACCAATACGAAAAGGGAGGCCTGAAGATGCTGACCGTGGTCGACCCCAGCGGTCTGCGTGCGGGACGCAAATCGGTGATCACTGCGGTGCTGCTGATTGTGGTTAGTCTGGTGCCGGTGATCTTGCTGCCAACGATTTGGCATATCGTCTTTTTCTCCCTCGTCACGATGGGCCTTGGCTGGCCGTACCTGAAGGCCTCCATCGTGTTCGCGCGGGATCGCACCGACCAGACCGCTCGATCACTGATGCTTTCTTCTTTGCTTTACCTGCCGCTGTACATGCTGGCCTTAGTCATCGCCTGTTGGACATAAACAGCATGGTGGTCGAACAACATCGTCAACTGACGCCCTTACGACGACCGGGCACAAGATTCAATCACCGCGACTGACTTTTCATGCGTTCGAACTTGCGTCAGTCACGCTCAATCACACCCGCGAGAGCGCGAAGTAAAAGACCATCCCAAGCGACGCTGCCAGTGGAAGCGTGGCAACCCACGACAACAGAATCGTAAAGATCGCTTTCATTCGAGCTCCACCCGTCACCGCCCCAAGCCCGAACAGTGATCCGCAACTCACATGAGTCGTTGAAACGGGCAAGCCAAATCGACTGGCACCGATCACAATCAAACCCGTCACAAGATTCGCGGTAAATCCTTGGCCATGATTCATGGTGGTGATCTTGTTGCTCATCGTTTCCGCAACTCGGCGAGCACTGATCCAACCGCCCGCTGCGATCATCAGACCAATGACAATCAACGACGTGGACACATTAAACATCGGCGCCAGCAAAAGCATGGCCGCCATCTTTGGCGTATCATTCAAACCCCTAGCAAAGCTGACCATGCCAGAAGACAAAAAATGTGCGCGATCCAGCGTCGACGCGGCATCCAACCCCATCACCGAACCACTGTATCTATTTTGGCAAGTCGCACGTTGACCGATCGAGGCCGTTAGCTTCTCCGCTCTCTCAAGAGCAACCAATTGGCAGTTTTTTCCAACCGCCGGAACCACTTCAACGGTCTCCGTGCCAACGCACAAACAATACTCGCTGGTCACACCGGAACGAATCCTAGCCCATCTAAGCACGGGATAGATCAGCGAAGTCGCCACCACGGCAATCACCGGGCTGGTCAATAAAGGGATCATGAACTTGGAAGTAAGAGTTCCCATGTTCACTGCGGATCCGGCGAATAGCCCCGTTCCCAACAACGCTCCCATCAAACTGTGAGTCGTCGAGATGGGCATTCCGATACGTGAGGCGATCAACACTGTTGCCCCTGCCGCCAACGCAACCGAAGCCGCAAACTGAGGCTGCATCGCGATCGCATCATCGATCAACCCCTTGCCTCCAAACGACTTGATCAAGTTCCCAGCAAGCAACAGCGCTGCGATCGAGCCGAGCATCGTGGTGCCGGTTGCCCACAACAATGCCTTTCGATAATCGGTAGTCCCACTGCCGAAAAGCGTCGCAACGCCCTTGAAGTTGTCGTTTGAACCATTCGCGTAAGCAACGCACAACGCCGCAACGACAATTACGATAAAAATCATTCCATTCCACTCTTAAAAGTGTTTTGTCGTGACCCGAAAAACCTTTTCAAAGTCGCGTTTACGCACAATCAACCATGGACTCATCAACTCGACACAAGCTCCACGGTAATCGACGAAATGAGATTGTGCTAATTATTGACGCTTTGATCAACACAAGTTGAACCTTACCCATCCACACTTTTTTAGAATCGTATGCTGTCGCACGGACCATCGCATGCAATATTTTGGGAATTTGAGGCAAGGAGGCAGTCTGATCAAGAGATTGAGCCAGACAGCCAACAGCCAAATACGATAAAATGTGTTGCTCACTGGTTGCCGACGCAGTCGAGCCACTCCATCGCCTTGCGTCCCCTGAACGCAATCATTCAGAATCTGCCAAAACCTTGCAAGAAACTCAACGACTGCTACCGATCAGCAACCGACGCTTCGGCTGGTGGTTGTCTCTGTCCGTCGGCATGATGATGTTTGCGGGAGTGCTGGGTGCCTCAATTGTTCTTAGGTCCGGCGTGCCGGCAAACGAGTGGCCCGAACATTCATGGGTCAAAAGCCATTGGTGTATTGGCATGGTGACCATTGTTTTGCTGCTGTCCGTTTGCTGGTTCCTATGGAGAGAACAAAAAAATCGCAAGGGCTCGGCCGAAGAAACAATCGATCAACCCAACCGTTTCCCTTGGGTCGCATTCGCACTAGCGTTCGCGTTGTTCAGCATCTGTGTCATCGGGCTAGATTTCCAGAACAAGATTGAACTTGGCTTGTTCCCCAATCGAACAAAGCCGACGGTGTACGGCGAACCGGATCTGCGGTATCTGTCCGGCGTCTCGGCCGTTGCCAACGAGCGAATCGCATCGCTGGAGCAATTGTCCACCTCCGACTCTCGCGTGAATCAAAACCTGAGCCAATGGAAACTTATTCGAAGCGGCCTAATTGAGTGGACTCGTCAAAAGGTTGGCCGCGCCGAAAACCCGATCATGAAAACGCTCAGCCTTGAGCAACTGGCCGATCAGATCTATCGGACAAAGCCTGATTCTCGGCTGGAGAAATTCGCCCTTGATGAAACCGCTGAACTAAATCGAGAGCTCAACGTCGCTCAAACGAAAATAATGGAACTTAAGAGTCGCGAAATCCTTGATGCTGTTGCAATCGCATCGTTGCAGCAAACAATTGATCTGAATCAGCAACGCTTGCAGTACTTGGATGCATTTGCGGACGACGAAAACTCAATTCACGATGTCATGCATACGGCTCTGCCCAAAGTCATCCCAAGTGGGCCGACGTGGATCGCCAACTATTGGCTGCTGACCGGTTTTCTGGCGGTCCAGCTAGTTATTGGCACCTGTTTACTTGTCGTTTTATTCCTCTCCAGTCGACGCCCGGCTACTGCTGCCTGTTTAGACACGCTACAAAACGTCACAGCGTTCTGGTATTTCGTGGCAGGAACGGGAATCATGGTGTCGGCCTTAGTCTGGATCGCGTGAACTTGCGCACTTCAAATAAGGTGGTCGGTTTGTTGACAGGATATACAAGATGGACATGATTTAGCGCTCGACGAATATCATGTCCATCTTGTTAATCCTGTCCGCTTAAGATTCGTGTTTCACCAAATCTTTGATGCTGTGACAAGCTTCAAGATTTAAAGACTAAAAGAGAACAAGAAAGCGTCGCGTTGAGAAAAATCGTCCCCATTATTTTGTGGTTGTTGGTCGCGGCTTGCGGAGCAGTTGTTGCATGGCAAGCCACCCGGAAGCCTGACGTCGCTTCCTCGAACGCGAATACGGATCAACCGGAAGTCCCCGGAGCCGTGTTCGAAAACGTGCCTTGGGAGCACTTGCCCGACATTGACCAGTTTGAATTGGTTGACCAGAACGGGGATCCGTTCGATTCCGCAGAGATGATGGGCACTCCGTATGCGGTCAGTTTCTTCTTTGCCACCTGCCCCAGCATTTGCCGCGACTTGAATGCTCAGGTCAGCCGCCTGAACGAGCAAACCAGCAAAGAGCCGATTGCATTTGTTTCTATTTCTGTCGACCCGGACAACGATACGCCGGAGATCCTCAACCGCTACGCTCAAGACTACGGGGCTCAGGCCCCGCGATGGTCGTTCTTGACCGGGCCAAAGCATCAAGTCGTCGAGATTGGTGCGCAGCAGTTCAACGTTGACATCACCCCAGCGACTCACACCGGCAACATTTTGCTGGTCGACAAATGGGGGCGTTACCGAGACCGTTTCAAATGGGACGATCCTTACGACATGAAACGCTTTTTGGAAGTCGCTGCCCAAGCTGCCGACGAAACAGAACCCCCTTTCGGCAAGACGATCACAACTCGAAACGCCTTGGCCGGTAAGGCGCCGATCGACTTGAACGTGATTCCATGGCTGCACGATTTTCATCTGACCGACCAAGAAGGCCAACCGTTTTTCTCACGGCAGCTGACCGGCGACGTCTGGATCGCGAACTTCTTCTTCGTCGACTGTCCGGGGATTTGCGTTCAACAGAACAACTATCTGCTGAAGTTACAAAAAAGACTATCTGAACGGTTTACTGAAAATACACCAACGATCGTCAGCATCACCAGCAACCCAGCCAGCGACACCCCCGAACGCCTGAAAGACTACGCGAAAAAAATTGGTGCAAGCACCGACAGTTGGAAATTTCTAACCAGCGACTCAAACACGCTGATCAAGCGAATTGGGGCCGAGTTTTTTGGAGTATCGGCCGACAAAGAAAATCATTCCTCGCTGCTGTTCGTTGTCGACCGCTGGAGCAACCTCCGAGGCAAATTTGATTGGCAGAAAGACGGTCAAGAAGAAGCCATGTTAGCTTTGATTGAACAACTACAACAAGAAACGGTTCCCACCGGGGCCACGCTACGATGAACGATCCGACATCTAAATTAGCAAGCTACGGCGAACCCAACCTCGCTCTGGCGCGGCGGCTGAATGTGGTCGCGTGGATTTTGACCGTCGCTGTGTTGGGTTTGGTCGGGGCGATACGGCAGATCAAGATACCGCTGCCCGAGGGAATCGAACTCAGTTTTCTTCCGGCTGTTCACGCAACACTGAATTCCTTGGTCGCCTTCTTTCTTATCGTCGCCCTGATAATGATCAAGCAGAAAAAGGTCACGGCTCATAAACGAGCGATCTCGGCCGCCATGATTTGTTCGATTCTTTTCCTGCTTTGTTATGTGTCCTATCACTTCACAACGCCCGAAACGAAGTTCGGAGGCACTGGCACACTCAAGACGGTTTACTTCATCCTATTGATCTCGCACATCATCCTTGCGGCCGTCAGCTTTCCGTTCATCCTGTTCACGTGGATCTACGGCTTCACCAATCAAGTGCAAAAGCATCGACGGATGGCAAAGTATGTTTTTCCCGTTTGGCTATACGTCGCGGTCACCGGACCGATCTGTTACCTGATGCTCAGGCCATACTATGGGACCTGAAGACCACAGATTCGTAGTCGCTCAATTCATGCGGCAGTGGACCGGGACGGCGAGGCTCTGTCCGAGCCGTTGCGCGGAACATCCAAAACGTGGCTCGGGCGGAGCCTCACCCTCCCGCAAGCGCCTTTGGGCGTTGAAAATCCTCGTGTCGTCAGTCGTCGCGACATTTTCACTACTTCATCCCACAACGTTACTTGGGTGCCCAAGCTGCAAAGAACACCTTGCCGCCAACGGGCTGGACACCGGCTACGCGATCAGCATCTTGATCATGATTTTGGTGCCGCTGACCGTTATTGCTACTTGGACGGTGTTGATTCTGCGTTTGCGATCAAGCCCCCAGCCTGAATTCGGTAACGAGCTTGACGCGGTATAGAAGTTCATGTTTTCATAGAGCATGGAATTTTCTGTAACGCACAATCTGGTCGATGTTCACACCGGCCAAACCTACCCGGCCACAGTCACGGTTGCCGATGGTGTGATTCAACAAATCATTCGTCATGACGAACCGATCGATCACTCCAAGCCCTACGTCATGCCGGGCTTTGTCGACGCTCACATTCACGTCGAAAGTTCGATGCTGCTGCCGGATCAGTTCGCTCGAGTCGCCGTCACTCATGGAACCGTCGCCACCGTTTCCGACCCGCACGAAATTGCAAACGTCTGTGGAATCGATGGTGTTGAACTGATGCTTCGCAACGCGGCTCAGACGAATTTCAAGTTCTGCTTTGGAGCACCCTCATGCGTGCCGGCGACCGAATTCGAAACGGCCGGTGCACGAATCGATGCCGGACAGGTGACGCGTTTGCTGGACGATCCACGAATCGGCTACCTGAGCGAAGTGATGGACTTTCCCGGAGTTCTGAACCGTGCTCCTGAAGTCATGGCCAAGATCAACGCCGCAATCGAACGAAACAAGCCTGTCGATGGTCACGCGCCGGGTCTACAAGGCGAACTGGCCGCCAAGTACGTGTCGGCGGGCATCACGACCGACCACGAGTGCTTTACGCTCGACGAAGCGTTGGACAAACTGGCCGCCGGTTGCAAAATCGCAATCCGCGAAGGCTCAGCCGCACGCAACTATGATGCGCTCGAGTCCCTGATTGATTCTCACGCCGACATGGTGATGCTGTGCAGCGACGACAAACATCCGGACGAATTTCTGCTGGGGCACATCAATCAACTTGCCGCTCGAGCGATCGCGGGTGGTCGCGAGCTGATGAACGTGCTGCAAGTCGCATGCGTCAATCCGGTCGAGCACTATGGCTTAAACGTCGGGTTGCTACGCGAGGGTGATCCGGCTGACTTTATCGTCGTCGAGGATCTGCAAAACTTCAAAGTGATCGAAACATGGCTGGATGGAGTCAAAGTGGCTCAAGCCGGTGAGTGTTTAATGCCAGCCACGACTTCTGAAACGATCAATAACTTTGTGGCCGAACCAATCAGCGAGGAAGATCTTGCCCTGCCTGCCGGTGGTAAGAATCTCCGTTTAATCGACGCGATCGATGGCCAGTTGATCACCGAGCATTCGAACTATCCGACAGCAATTGAAAATGGTTTGGCGGTCGCCGACACTGGGAATGACATCCTGAAGATTGTGGTGATCAATCGATACGGCCCGGCCAAGCCTGCCATTGCCTTCATTCGCGGCTTCGGCCTGAAGTCTGGTGCCTTCGCATCATCCGTCGCTCATGATTCGCACAACGTCGTGGCGGTGGGAACCAACGATCAAGACCTGACCGCCGCAATCAACGCAGTCATCGCCGAAAAAGGTGGTCTGTCGGTTTCATCGGACGGCCAAACGGACGTGTTGCCATTGCCGGTTGCTGGCCTGATGTCCACCGAATCATGCCAGTGGGTGGCCGAGCGATATACGAAGCTAGACCAGCGAGTCAAATCGATGGGCTCGGGCTTACGAGCCCCCTACATGACGCTCTCGTTCATGGCCCTGCTCGTCATCCCTTCGCTCAAGCTCAGCGACAAAGGCTTGTTCGACGGAGACAACTTCGTTTTCACGTCGGTGTTTGCGGATTGACGCGCAAGCAGGATCTGAAAAGAAGAACACTCATCTCCACTCATCGACACTAATTTTGGGACGCAGAATACCAACTCAAATCCAGTCTCTTCATTAGTGAAGATCAGTGCTGATTAGTGTTCCTGCACGCGTCGTCTATTTTTTGTCTATCGCGGTGCTCGATCAACTGAGCGGCAATGCTGATGGCGATTTCGGCGGGTTGGTTCAAGTCGATGGGGTGAATGCCCAAAATTGACGCCAGCAGCTACCGAACCGCGCCCTAATTGCCCAGTTTCAATTGTTTGGTTCGATTGGCTTTGGGACCATACACCTAAATGGAGGTATGAATATGTCGACAGCTGAAATAGCCGAACCACTTCAAGAACGTTTTCAGAAGTACAAGGATGATTGGACTTCGAAGACGCGCCATCTGTCAAACATGGCTCAAATTGCGCTCGTGTTCTCGTATCAAAGGATCATTGGTCTTGGACCCAAAGTCGTTCCATTGATTCTGGTTGAGTTACAAAAGGAAACCGATCATTGGTTTTGGGCACTCGAAGCAATTACGGGTGAGAACCCCATCCCGAAAGAAGATGC
>CALFUT010000031.1 GCA_937929805.1 uncultured Pirellulaceae bacterium | reverse complement strand
GCGTTACGTGTGGAAGGTGGAACCCAATGTGCCCGAGCGAATCTTCTTAAAGATTGAAGCGACCGATCAAGCCGGCAACGTGGGTGTGCACCAGCTTTCTCAATCGATCGACATTTCGGGCCTTGTTCCTCGAGGCACCATTCGCGGCGTGGTGCCGGTCGGCCGGTAGGCGAGACACACTCGCAGAAATTGCCGACGCTTCTCGCCCGAGTCGCAGCAACTTTGAGTTGCTTGGGATACGCGAAAATTCTCAAACGTGAAGCATCGACAGTGTTTCAAACTGCTAACGGCCCATTTACCAGCCGCCACAACCGCAGGAACGCCGAACCGGTGGGAAATACCGAATTACGGGTGCCGAATAGCTGACCGGAGCAGGTTGGATCACTGGCGCTGACGATGGACAACCGCACGATGATGAAATCACTTGTGGTTGCGCATAACTTACCGGTGCGTTCGTTGCGAAAGGCGACGGTGAAGTTGACCGGATCACCGTACCTGAGCCATTGGCAACCGGGGCCGGTTGCGAAAACGAGGGAGTTGGTTGCGAGAAAGTTTGCCTCGCTCCAAAAGATGTGCCTGACCCGCTAACAACGGGGGCAGATTGAACGGGAGCGGAGAATGAAGGTACCGACGGGACAGCACTGCGGGAGCCACTTTGTGCGTTAGCAACTGAGGTGACAAAAAGTGCAGCCACTGCGGCAGTGGAAAGAGAAATGATTCGTAACATGGAGTTTCCTTGAAAAGTTGAAGCGAAGCAAAACAAACTTCAGATCCAAAGGATATCCCGGCACAATCAGGCGACTGTGCAATGCATCACAACACTCATTAATTTCCCAAGGAATCAGCCAGAGTGTTGGTTGGCGAACTTCACCGATGTGAGCTCGTTAACGTAGCCGATAATCAATGCTGCCATTTTCCCAACCAACAAGAAATCCACCTCAACGTCCTTTGCGAATGGATAATTAACTCAGGGCCAGTGCATGTTGCACTTAACGATCGCGTCTGTGGCGTTGTGAAAACCGAGTTCAAAGCGGCGAAAAACCGCTAGACTTAAACGGAATGCGATCTAAAAGGGTGCATTTCGATGTGCCCAGCGCAAATCGCATCCGCAAGTTTGCCCAAAAAGGTGCATTGATACGACCAATGTAGGGCAAGATTGGATTGGTTCGTCAAGAACTTAGCCGCAGCTATGAACTCACGATCCGACATCCTGCCGACCGTTGACTCGTCAGACGATTGATTCAAGAGCAACAGATCGGCTTCGAACATCCACTCGCTTTTCAATTTCCTGATAAGAAATATTTCAGCAAGTTGTCTCTCGACGGTCCATGACTCAAAGCTTCGGCTTCGGTGGCTTCACTGGCTTAGGTGGTTTTGGAGGTTGTTGTGGTGGCTGCGGAGGTTGTGGCTGCTGTGGAGGTTGCGGCTGCTGTGGTGGCTGCTGCTCTGGAGGCGTTGGCGGTAGCGGTGGCATCGGAGGCATCGGAGGCCATGGGAACTGGGGATATGACGGAGGCCCAGATGGCGGTGGAGGCATCGGAGGTTGCGGAAGTGCGTTGGCCAAAATCATCGGCGGGCGTTCAGTGATCATCTCACAGTTGCCATGGATATTACCAGTCAGATAATCGGGCACGACGAACGAGTTGCTGGATGCCGAAAACGAGACGGAGACTTCAACCAGCGTTGTGTCAAAGAGTATCGGATCGGGAGAGACACTGATTTCGTAGTCGCGAATTCCATGTGCATCAAGATGTGCGGCGGCTCGCTCGCGTGCATCCTCAACGGACGCACCTGGCGTAATCGCTTGTCGGGCAGCGACGTAAGCGGCGTGGTCGGCCGTATGTTTGAGCATGCTGGCACGCCCAAGCTCAAGGCCGCCAAAAACGAGCAAAAGTAGGATCGGAATCGTCATCGCGAACTCAACCGAGGTCGCGCCACGGCGTCGATTGGGAAAACGTGGTTGTCGGTAAATCATGGTGTTTTCCTATTGGGTAATCACGTTGGGAAGTTGTTTCACAATATCAACGAACGCTTGCTTCAGTGCATCGCCGGTAACAGCATGGATGTGACTTCCACCTGCGATATCGGCCACCGTTTCCATGTCGCCCTGTTTCGCTTCGTCACTAAACGTGATGGTGAAAACGGATACGCCTCGATCGGCACTTATCCTTGCGGCGTCAAATGGGCTGGTTCCAAAGTTGTGTACTCCGTCAGTCAATACGATGATGACTTTTGCGGCATCTGTTCTGGCTTGGTCTGCATTCGTGAGCGTGTTCAAGCCACGCAGCATTCCGTCACCGATATTGGTTCCGCCAAAGTCGAATTGGTTAGAGATTTCGTCAAGTGGAAACGAAAACTGGGCATAGTCGTCGGTTAGCTCGACCAAGGTTGCACTTTCGTCGTTGTAGACAGAAAGGGAAACCAATTCTTCTTGTGGCGAGTCATTTAGAGAGTTGCGAAACACGTCAATCGCTGCGACCAAGTCGAGCCATCGAGATTGCGGGGGAACGGGAGCACCAAAATCCCAGCCAGCAGGGGCGGCCGCAGGCGCGGGGGGGTATTCCGCAATTTCATTAGAGGCGTAAGCCATGGATCCGCTTCTGTCGATTACCAGCGCGATATCAATGTCGCTTTGAGTGCTGATTGAAGTAAGTAGTGGGCGAATGTCCGATTGGAACCCAAAAATTGGCAGCAGCGTGCCGATCGCGTTTCCGTCTCCATCAGCCAGAGACTGCGTCATGATTCGAACGGAGTTTCCTTGGAATGACGGTGTGAACTGATAGGCGTCCGCATCGGCTGGACGCGTGCTACTTCCAATCGTGAGGTCGCTGTCTTCGATCGGAAGGACAAACTCGTTGAAGATTGGATTGTTATCGGCGGCTTCTTGGGCGGCTTCGAGAGCAAGGTCTCGATCGCCAGTCAACGAATACACTCGGCCTGCGGCTTTCGCTGCGACATCATTGGCAATACGGATTTCCGTGTGCGCGGACTCGATATGAGCCAAGTTGACGGCGTAGGCGGCAATACTCAACAACACTGGAAGCAAGATCAGAATCATGACCAGCATCGCTCCGCGTCGGCAGCGATTGCCAAGAGGCTGAACTTTGAAGCGGGCCATAGAACGAAATCGATAAAGCTTGGAATCAATCATGGTTTGCTCATGCAGTTTCGAAATCAGGGTGAAGATCAAACTTGTTTTGAAATATTCTCTAGTCAGCTCGAAGCGCCGTGGATCGGTCGATGATCCGGTTGTTGGCTACAAAACTGCCTAGGATCGCATTTTTGCTGTAGTCGACTTGGATCGAGACGCGAAAGTAATCCCCAGAATTCAGCAGCGCAGGGTCGCTTGGATCCATAGAAATAGTGAACGCCTTGATGCCTCTGCTCTCGAGCAAGGATTCGCATTGATACCGAACGTTTTCAACTTCAGCACTAGGAACGACACCTACTCTTGCTGCTTCGAAACTTGCGATTTTCAACGTTTGAGACAAATGGAGCATGCTGCAGACTTCGATCGTCACCAGAGAAACAACGACAAGGATGGGCAGGCATACGGCCAACTCGACGGCGGCAACACCGCGTCGTGCAGTTAATGGTTTACTGCGTAATTTGAATTTATTGCGCAATGTGTCCGCTTCCGGTTGGGGGTACTGGGGTCAACAAAAATTGCGATTGCTACAAGTAGACGAAGGTCGACAGCATGCAACAGACGCAACGTTCGGTAATCGAACCCTAGCTCGCGAATCGTTTTCCTGACGAATTTGAGCAAGGGATTTTTCCATATCGGTGGGTTTGATGCAAAAAAACAACATGGTGCGTACGCGTCAGTGAAGACGATCGTCATGATCGAAAAAACCGAAATTGCCGACGCGTCAATTCGAGCGATGTCGTCATCAAATTGCGCTGCTGAGGCTTGAGGATTCGTCCCTGACAGAGCTTTCTAAGCTGGCCACAGTTAGTCCATTGATTCAATCGATCCGTTTTCCAGCCAGCAAGTTTTGGTAAACTGGCCGAATATTCGCCGCTTTATTGGTTGCTTCATGTCTCAGCAGATGGATGGCGTCAACTGAAGTTGGCGTCCTTTTGCTACTCGTTTTTCTGTTGCCTTTGGTTTGAAAGCTCAAGCATGTTCCATCGTCAAAATTCCCTGCGGATGGTTGTTCTATTGCTACTTGGTTGCCTTTCGCAGCCATTTTGCATTGCGATTCTTGCTCAGGAAGCCGTTTCGCAAATGGAAGGGGAAGATCATGCGAAAGCCGTTCTTGCGGACGGTTTGCTGATAGGGGACTTTCGTCCAAAGTCAACATTGAAAGTTGCCAAGACAGATCTTCAGCACGCGAAATTTCCTGTGATCGACGTCCACAATCACTTTTTCTTTCGTTACAAAGGGCAGGCAGAGCGATTGGACGAATACGTTGGTCTGATGGATGAAAACAACATTGCGATTTCGGTCAGCCTAGACGCCGTGTTGGGCAGAGAATTGGAGCACATTAGTTATCTGGGGCAGGGACACAAAGATCGTCTAGTCCCGTTCGTCCACATCGACTTTCAGGGCGATGGGAAGAAAGACGATCCAGCAACATGGGCGTCCAGCCAACCGGGCTTTGTGCGAACGTGCGTCGAACAGCTGAAGATCGCAAAAGAGAATGGAATTCTGGGCGTCAAGTTCTTCAAGATGTTCGGTTTGTCTTTCAGAAACGCTGATGGTTCACTGATTAAGATCGACGATCCTCGCTGGGATCCGATTTGGGAAACTTGCGGTCGGTTAAAACTTCCGATCATTATTCATGTCGCGGACCCGGTCGCGTTTTTCGATCCCATTGATGCTGGGAATGAGCGAATTGAAGAACTTGGGCGGCACCCGGATTGGAGTTTTCATGGCGATCAGTTTCCGTCTCGTGAGGAATTGCTGGTCGCTCGTAATCGAGTCATCCAGCGGCATCCCAAAACGACGTTCATTGGTGCTCATGTTGCCAACAATGGAGAGGATTTGGCGAAGGTCGGGCAATGGTTGGACGAGTATCCGAATTTGGTCATCGAGTTTGCGTCTCGGATCAACGAACTGGGGCGGCAGCCGTACACGGCTCGGGATTTTTTCAACAAGTATCAGGACCGAATTTTGTTCGGCACCGACGGGCCGTGGGAGAACAAACGCTTGAAAATCTATTGGCGATTTCTCGAAACCCGTGATGAGTATTTTCCGTACAGCGACAAACAACCGCCACCTCAGGGGTATTGGCGAATTTATGGAATCCACCTACCCAATGAGGTCTTGGAAAAAGTTTATTTTCGAAACGCGCTGCGGATTTTGCCTCGGCTGAAGCCGGTTTACGAGCGTGCAATCTCGAAGTACGAAGTGGTTGGCGACAAGTAGCTCCGTTCTGAGTAGATATCACACTCCGTGCGATGTTTAATTGCCGTATTCATCACACGGAGTGTGACGGCTGCTTACGATGACGTCTGCTCTGAAAACGACTACAATCGGTGCATGAAAGGCACTATCCATGTATTCGAGTTTCTTGATTCGGCTTCAGCTGAATTGCCGGCCGGCGTATGCCCTGTGTTCGGCAGCGAGCGATTTCTGAAGCGATTGGTGATCAGAAAGTTGGCCGGTAGTGACGATGAATCGTCCGAGTATTCGGTGACTCAATTGGAAGGCGATCAAGCCACGTGGGCCGACGTGAACGATGAGCTTTCGACTCGATCTTTGTTTGGCGGCGACGGGCCAAAAATCGTGGTCGTCGATGATGCCGATAAGTTCGTCAGCAACTACCGCGATCGCTTGGAAGATTTCCAGGCTTCCAAAAACAAAGACGGCGTGCTGGTGCTGATCGTCGGCAAGTGGGCCAGCAACACTCGGTTGTATAAAGCCATTCATAAGTCTGGTGTACAGATTCGCTGCGATGCTCCGATGCGAGGCAAGAGCAAGCAGCCGGATCAAGGAGCCATTCAGAAATGGCTGATCGCTCGTGCGAAATCCGAATGTGACTTTACACTGGCTGCCGCGGGGGCCGCGACATTGATCGAACTAACCGATGGCGAGTTCGGCCGGATGGATCAAGAGCTTCAGAAGCTGGCGCTGTATGTTGACGACCAAGGAAAGCTGGATGTCGAGACCGTTCGCATGGCCGTTGGAGGTTGGCGGACTCAGACGATGTGGGACGCGATCGATGCCGCTACCGAAGGAGATGCCGCGACCGCATTGAGCTTGCTCGATCGGATGCTGCAATCGGGTGAACATCCGCTGGCGCTGTTTGGTCAGCTTTCGTGGTCACTGCGAAGGTACAGCACCGCAACCGAGATCGTATTGCGAGACATGCGACATCGTAGAAAGCCGGATTTGCCCGGCTCGCTGAAAGCCGCCGGTTTCAACTCATGGGGTGGGGAATTGGATAAGGCTCAGGCTCGAATTAAGCAACTGGGGCGTCACCGCGCCGGATTGATGCTGGATTGGCTGCTGGACGCTGACGGCAAACTCAAGCGATCTCACTCTCGCCCGGAACGCGGTCGATTGGTGTTGGAAACACTGTTCGTTCGGATGGCCAAAGAGCTTGGGCCGGCCAGTTAGCAATTAGTCCAGCCATGCTTTCCGTGGCATGTTCTGAGAGGGCTTGGCTCCGTCCAAGCCGCGCGGGTGTTGATACGAAGTCATCGGGCCCGAGCGGACGAGGGTGCGGGCGGAGCCTTACCCTCCCTCGCGCGACGTTCGGGACTCGCGTACCAAGATTCGGGGTACGTGCCATAAAAACGTTTGATGAAATGGCGGTGCTTGCTGTTGAGGCAATGCCGTTCCCAGCCCCAACGAATCATGGCGCGATCACTGACCCGTTGGTTGGTGACCTCGGTCAGTAGGGCATTCGATTGCTTGATCCTTGCGACGGTGTCCAGCACGTTCAACGTGGTGACCAGAGTGTTTCGCGTTGTGGCAAGTGACGATTGAATGTACATCAGCGTCAAGAATCTGCGATGGAAGAATGGCTGATTGTAGTAGCACCGACAAATATCTTTTTCGATACGGTTGGTTTTCAGGCCGGCTGTCAGATTAATCTCCATTGTAGAGATTAACTTGGGCCATGGGCGTAGGCGGATATGTTGGAACTTTCCGTCGGCGACCTCAATGACGCCATAAGCACGACGCCGAATGGTGTTGGACTCTTGCTCCAGATCGTAAACTGTTTGAAACAAAGACACAGTTATTGCTCCCGGCTGTCGCCCGCGAAAATACTTTTAACGAACTGGATCGCGACCAGCATGATCGCCATGACAACCAAGCCCGCCAGTAGGATTACAAGCAGCCCGGGGCCCATGAAAAACAAGTGGCGTGTGCTTTGGTTCCAAATCGTGCTCCAGCCAAATAGCAGCACCAATGCGCCAATGCATAGATAGGGTCCGAAAGCGATCTCGTTGACCCGTTGCAACAGGACCATGCCGAAGACCACGACCAAAGCGGCAAACGGAGCGATTGCAAAGACCAGCAGAGACGGCTGCCAGCCGAAAAAAGCACCGATCATGGCCATCAGTGTCACGTCGCCAAACCCCATTGCCTCCTGCTGCATGGCGTAACTGGCGACAATGCGAATCGACCAAACCATGCCGCCGCCGAATCCCAACCCAACGATCGAACAAAAAAGGCTGGTCCAATTGATTGCTGGCAGCAACAGCCAGCCCAGCAGCACGAACGTCGAGACGCTTGCCCACAGGATCGCTAAAAGTCGAGTCAGTCCCAGCGGCTGTCGAGGTTTGGAACGAAGCGGACAAGTCGACTTACGTTTGGGCCGAGCAATACTGGCCAAGGTGATGCGAATGCCTCGGAGCAAACCGTATCGCAGCGTGTAGCGAGCCGGCAGCAGCGAGAGAAACCAGATTAGAACGATCACCAATGCCACGGCAATCCCGTTCGCACCAAGATGCCAATCCGGCAATACGTTGCTAGATCCGTAGTGAATCGGCCGAACCGATGTCCCCGCCATGTCGTTGACCAATTCTGGCAATCGAAACCACGGCGCGGCAGCCGCCATCACCAATGCGAACAAAGTCCCGGGCAATGTGATCTCATCGGGAATCGTTTTTTCGTCGAAGTCGATAAACGTCGCGATGAACATCAGGGCGATCAGAACTGTGTGCCCCCAAAACCAAGTTTCGATCCACAGAGACGGTACGCCAACGCCTCCGGTCAGCCCCGGTCCCAGTTGCCAGAACCAAAACCATGGCAAACCAATCGCCCAAACGATCTCGATCAACAGCGGTCGAACCCAAAACCCCGATCCAAGTTCCTTAACGTGCCGGCGGAGTGAAAACCAACCAAGGATCGGTGTTTTGTCAAACGAAGTTCGGGTCAGTGGTGGATCTTCACAGCTCATCCATGGGCTAAAGGGCCGCCGGGAAAAATAGCACCACGAGTAAATGGCCCAGTTGATCGCGGCTCCGATGATGGCGCCGAGTACGGCCAGTAGCGGCACGACGACGAAATTGGGGAGGTTTGAAAGCACGAAGTTTCCAGTTCTTTTCAGGGTCGAGAACGAGTCACCGACGCTGCGTAGCATTCTTGTAGAACAATTGTCTCGATTGTTACCTGGCATTGCTTCTTGCGAGGCCGGCGCAAACCGTTGAGGACAACGGTGCTGCATTCACGAACCGTCGAGGACAAAACCGTAGCCGGACTCGCCAGAGTTCGGTTGCCCGTTCGTCGATTCCCGAAGTCTGGCGACTCCGGCTACACAAATATTCCCGCAACTTGACTTTTGGGACAAAACCTAGTTGGACAGCGCCAGTTTTGCAATTTCACCGTTGTTTTTGCCGCAGTGTGTCGTCGGGAGGGTGAGGCTCCGTCCGAGCCGCGCGGAGCAAAAAAGCTCAACCATCCACATGGGGCGGACGGAGCCTTCCCCTCCCAACATCGGTTCCATTCATCGAAAGTGGCGCTGTCCAACTAGAGTGTCTTATCGACTGTTTGCCACCATTCGAGAATCTGGTCCGCAACTTCTTGGACAGTTAAGCTGCCGCACTCGATCGTGCAATCCGCACAAGCCGCATAAACGCTGTCGCGAACGGCCAGCATGCTCTTCACTTCTGTCAGCCCGCCTTCATCGGTCAGGTCCGGGCGCTGGGTATCCGAGACGGCATCTTGGCGGATCCGACTCCACAGAACGTCTGCCGGCGCAGAAAGGTAGACGGCTTTTCCGGTGGCAGCAATGACATCGCGGTTGGCTTCAAACATTGGAGCGCCGCCGCCGAGCGAAATCACTTGGTTGCTCGTTTGAGCAATCTTGCCGATCGCGGCTTGCTCCAGCGCGCGGAATGCGGGTTCGCCTTGCTTGGCAAAAATTTCCGCGATGGTGGTGCCGGCTTGGTCTTGGATGACTTGATCCGAGTCAACGACTTTCCAACCAAGTTGTTCCCCCACCAACGGAGCAACCGAGGATTTCCCACAGCCTCGATAACCGATTAGATAGAGGTTCGCCATCGTTTCAAAGTTTCTTGATTGCATGCTCGACGCGTAATCAAGTGGATTTGTTCGCCCACAGATCCACTCGCTTGCGCGTCGAGCTTATATTGTGTCCCTAGTACTTTGCCGCGCTGATGGCGCGTTTGACTTCGTATCGAAACAGCTCAAAGTCCGGATCGTTGCCGGTGAACAGTTCAAACTGCTTCGCTGCCTGCCGGACGAACATGTCGATCCCAGTCACCGTTGGGCAGCCTTTTTCTCGGGCGTGCTTGATCAGAAGCGTTTGCTCGGGGTTGTAGACCGTGTCAAACACAAGGCACGTTCGCTTGAGCCATTCTTTTTCAAACGGAGCAGCGTCCATGTTCGGATGCATGCCGACCGGCGTGCAGTTGATCAAAACATCACACTCGAATTCGCCACGCGCCTCCCATGCAACCGCTTTGCCGTCCATCGCATCGGCGAGGGCTTGCGAGTTACGGATGTCGCGAGCCGCAATGTGAATCTCGGCACCGGCTTTTTTCAAACCAAACGCGATCGCTCGTGCAGCGCCACCCGCGCCTAGGATCAATGCTTTCCGGCCAGCGAAAGGTTCCTCTTCCGGATGAGCTTCCTTGAGCGCGACCTCTAGGCTGTCAACGGCTGCCGTGCAATCTGTGTTAAAGCCCAGCGTGTCGACGTCTTTGAACACGACGGTGTTGGCCGCCTTAATGCCAGCGACAGTGTCATCTAACGAGGTGATCGATTTAAGCACCTTCTGTTTGTGCGGAATCGTGACGCTGAGCCCTTTGATTCCCATCTCGGGGCAAACGGACATGAATTCATCCAAGTACTCTGCCGGTACGCGAAACGGCAAGTAAAGCACGTTCAATTTTTTCGCTCGCAAGCACGCGTTGTGAACTTGTGGGCTAAAACTATGAGCAACCGGGTCGGCGATTACTCCAAGAATTTCGGTCTTGCTGTTGATGTTGTCGTAGCCGTACGTTCGCTGCATTTGCTCAAAGCTCAGCTGGCCAGGCGCGATTTTTCGATCCGCGTTGACGGTGGCGTAGGTCAGCGGTGATCCAAACTTTCCGCACAGCACACGCGAAGGCAGTCCCATTTCGCCCATGCAGAAAGCGACGGTGGGGATCGGCGAATCGCGGACCAACCGCAACAAACGAATGTTGTCGATTGGGTTGTTAGCCATCGTCGCGATTTTGATAATGTCCGCGTCGGTCTGGCACATCTTGTGATGGATGTCCTCGATGTTTTGCGGCGTGACCTCAAAGTTATGATAACTGACGATTCGCTGAGTCGAACCATATCGCGGTATCTGGTCGGCGATCTCCATTTCGATGTCAACATAGTCCGCTCCGCCGACGATGGCCGATCGCAGCAGCATGATGCGTTCTTCCTCGGTTCGCATCCATTTGCCACCGTCATCCGGCTTGCGGCAGGTGGCGATGACGGGGCAGGGTTTTTCGGCCAACAGCCGTTTCATATTGACGGGACGGCGAATGTAGTCCAGTCGTAACTCGACCAATTCCGCGCCGTGTTCAGCAATATGTTTGTGTTCGGCGATCATCATTTGATGACGGCCACGACCAATCGTTACGCAGATCATGGTTGCAATGCGGAAGGCGGAATACGGAGTGCGGAATTCGTACGGAGATTCTCGCGATAATCTTCATTGTGGTCGAAGTGGCCGCGATTTCAAATACGCTTAAAACGCTTATCAAGCTCTTCCCGCGAGAAAACCAAGGCCGTGGGCCGACCGTGAGGGCAATGATGAGCGTCTTGGCAAAGTTGGCGGTGTTCCAGCAGCGCCGAAATTTCTTCGGGGGTGAGTTTATCTCCTGCTTTGATCGCCGCCTTGCACGAGATCATGTGCAGCAGTTCATCGACAAGATCTCGTTGGTCCGGTTTTTTGGCTTCATTGGCCAAGTGCTCGATCACGCCGCGTAGCATCTCGGCCGGGTTGTGGTTGGCCAGCATGGCGGGGTACGCCGAAACGAGGACGGTGTCACCGCCGAAGGCTTCGACTTCGATCCCGATTTTCTGCAGCAGTTCGGTGTTCTCAAGCACCAACGCCGTTTCGGCCGGTGGCAAAGTGACAGGCTCTGGAACGAGCAGTTTCTGTGACTCAAGTTTCTCGTTAAGAACTTTCTCACGTAGTTGCTCGTAGATGATCCGTTCGTGAAGGGCATGTTGGTCGATCACGACCATGCCTTCCTCGGTTTCGGAAATCAGGTAAGTGTTGTGAACCTGAAGTGCTCGCGTTGGTGCCGGAACGTTGGTCGCCCCCGCGTCGGTGCGTTCGGCGGTAGGAATTCCAGCTCCCGGCGATGAAGTCGAATGGTCAAAAGCGGTGTGCCCAGCCGTTGAAGGTGTAACGGCAGACGGAAAGGCTGAACCGCTTGAGCCTGCGAGTGGGTTGCTTGAGGCGCCCGATCGCTCCATCGGAAAGGGTTGGCGAGGTGCCTGCGTCCAATCACGAACGGGAGCCTGTTGTTGAAAGCTGATCGTGTTTTGTGTTTGCGGGGTGGACGGAGTGACCAATCCTGCGGAAGGCGATGTTGGGTCGTCCTTGACGATGTATTCCGGGACCTCCGGTTTGGACAATTGAGCCCGGGCGGTGAGGTCCGTTTTGAGGAACTTGCTTCGAAGTGTGCCGAGCAACTGGCTGTAAATTTGGCCGCCGTTTTGGAACCGGACTTCCAGCTTACCCGGGTGAACATTGACGTCGACCATCTCGAAAGGCATGTCCAGCCGCAGAAAGCAAACCGGAAACCGACCGACCATGATCAGCCCGCGATACGCTTCACTAAGTGCGTGCTGCAGCGAACGGTCTCGAATGAAGCGGTTGTTCAGGAATAGGTACTGCATTCGATTATTCGATCGGGTGACCGCTGGATTGACGACGTAACCGTGGACCCGAATTTCTCCACCCTCGACCGAGGTGGAATCCGAGATCGCGATCAGATTGTCGGCAATTTCTGGCCCGAAGAACGCCGCGATTCGCTCCTGCCAATTATCAGTGGCCGCCAATTGATGAACGGGTCGCTGATTGTTCAAAAGCGTCATCTTGATTTGAGGATTCGCCAAAGCAACGCGAGCAAAAGCCTCGGTGATGTGCCCCTTTTCCGTTTGGGGCGTTTTCAAAAACTTTTGGCGCACCGGCGTGTTGTAAAACAGCTGCCGGATCTCGAACGAAGTCCCGTCCGGACAACCGCACGGCTGAATCGGTTCGCGATTGCCGCCGTTGATCATCAGCTCATAGCCCGAATCCTGATCGGCCGGCTTGCTGCGGATCCGAGTCTGGCTGATCTCGGCGATGGAGGCCAAGGCTTCCCCTCGAAAACCAAACGTGCCGACTTTGAACAGATCGTCCGCGTCCACAATCTTGCTGGTGGCGTGGCTGGTCACGGCAAGCTCCAGCTGATCGACTTCGATTCCGCAACCGTTGTCCGTGATTCGAATCGATTCGATGCCGCCCTTCTCGATGGCGACTTCGATCACGGAAGCACCCGAGTCAACCGCGTTTTCGAGCAACTCCTTCACCACGCTGGCGGGGCGTTCGATGACTTCACCGGCGGCGATTTTATTCACCACGCTGGTGGAAAGTTTTCGGATCGGGTTGCGTTGCTGAACGGCCATGAACAGTTTGACAATCTGGCGGTGATGATTCGGGATTAGTTTAATTTCGAACATCCGTATTAGACCACAATTGCAGACGGTCTTACAGATACCGAAGTCAATCAGCGGTCAGAGTTTGCGAAGCGAGGAATCGAGTTTTGGGAACATCTGTTTTTGGGCCTTGCTAATAGCGCAGCGTTAGTTTTTTAATTTCGCGGTTGATTTTTCAAGGCCGTGTGTCGTCGGGAGGGAAGGCTCTGCTCCAGCTGTGCGTATCAAAAGGCTTAACCATCGAAGCGGGGCGGACGGAGCTTTCCTCTTCCACGCGTCAGTTTCACTCAATGAACGTGCCGCTGTCCAACGAAGATTATGAGCGAGTGTTGATGAAGTGACTTTGCGATTTGACGGCCAGCGATGTCGTCTGTCGCATGCGTCCTTCAAAATATTCAGACCATCGAATGGTGATCAGTGACTTGCAACTGCCGGTTGACGGACGACGTTTGAAGTTGAACCGTTCAAACAGAGGTTTGAGGACAAAACGTAGCCAAGTGCTGGCTGCTGTCTTTCCAGCGAATCGGCGATTTTGGGTGTGGCCGTGACCCATCCCACCATTGAGTGAGCCGAGAATGGTTATTATCTAAACGTCTGGTCGGTCGTTCACTTTTTCTGTTGACGTTCGAGTGATGAGTGCGATATTTGAAATAAGCGGGTCGCTTTTTCGGCTTTGGTGGCTCGGATTACGTTGATAGAATTTGCATTGGAGGATGACTTCGATGACTTGGAAAAACAAACAACCGGCTGGCTTTACGCTGGTGGAGCTTTTGGTGGTGATCGCAATCATCGGTATCCTGATCGGGATGCTTCTGCCCGCCGTTCAAAGCGTCCGGGAAGCTGCGCGGCGGACACAGTGCTTGAACAATCTTCGGCAGTTGGGGTTGGCGGCTCACAATTACGAAAGTGCGCGAGGGGAATTGCCGTTTGCTGTGTTGATCGAACCCGGCAGTCCAACTCGCAAGGAAGTGGTTGACGCTTCCGTCAACCATCAAAATACCGGGGCCCTCGTCGCCATGCTTCCGTTTTTGGAGCAAGGGAATCTGGCAGACCAGCTTGACCCGTTGGCATTTGATGTCCGGACTGACTTGATCGATGGTGGGTATCGCGGTCAAAGGCCAGATGGATCCTTCATCGGAGATTTTAATAATTGGCTTAACCCGAACCATAGACTCGGTGAGGATGAGGATCGGGTAAGTCCAGGCGTCGGTGCGGGCATTGTGTATGGACTGTTCCGGCAAATCGAGACATTTGTTTGTCCGTCCGATTCAGGTTTTGAAACAAATCGGTACCTAATCCGCCCGATCTATGGAGTTGAAGGTACGGTTCCGGGGTTTGGACTTGGTTTTCCACTTGGGCATTCCAAACCGGGATTGACCAATTACGTTCCAAACATTGGGGCGATCTGCATGATGAAGGAAGTTACCCTAGAACTGGACCGCCAAGGATTTGCCGGGCATTTTGGGCCAATGCGAAACCGTGATTCGGATCCGATCGCTCGAATTGTTGATGGGTCTTCCAACACAATCATGTTTGGCGAAAATGTTGGTCGCAACATCGAAGACGATATCCAGACGGTTCATGTTCGCTGGAGCTGGGTTCTGGGCGGGGTGAGCGTTGGGCGTCCCAACTACTACGAGCAAGTTGATAATAATTTCGGGACGATTCGGGAGTCGGTGGACTACCAATTTGGATCGGCTCATCCGAGCACCGTCGGAATGGTACTGTGCGACGGATCGGTCAAGTCCTTCAGTCGCGAAGGAGCAGCCGACAATTCTCTGATGCAAGCGCTGTCCGGCGTCGCTGATGGTGGCTTGGTGACAGAATTTTAGTTTGGCGGGTGAACCTGTTCGGTACGATCGTGTCCGACCCGCATGAGCCTCGCGACACCAAAAACTGAATCTGATGCCGACACGACGCAATCCGCCGCGGCGAAGTTGTTGCACCCTGAGGATATCTCAGTGGGGGACGACATCACGCCCGCCATCCAGTCGTACGACTATCCGTCGTTCTTCTGGTGCACGGCCGATCCTGCGATCATGCCGCCCAATGAAACGATTCGGCTAAGCTTTTATCCATCCGCAATTAGCAAGCCGTTCAAGGTCGTGGCGGTTTGCCTGCCGTTTGTGTTGTGCGAAAAAATTGATGGTAAGTTCACAACGTTCGACGTTCGCCAAGATCAGCTGATGCGGCTGTCACCTGACTTTGCCGAAGTGAGTCGCATGAGTTACGCGACGAAGAAGCGAAAGAAGAAACTGGAGGCCGAAAAGCGTGAGCGTCGGCAAAGTGCTGCGGTGAATGAATCGGGCCCAGATTCGTTTGAATTGGGGAAAGGTGTGGCGTTCGAGGAACCAGCTGCCGTCGATGCCATGCAGAACGGCAACGATTTAGCGCAGGTCGTACTCTTTGAGTTTACGGTACAGGTTCCGCTCGCTAATTCCGAGGATGTTAGCGGTTTCTTCTCGGTTGTGGTTAGCCAGAGTTAACGTGTGCTCGATCGCCCAGCGTTCGATCTCTTTGAGTGACTTGCCGACCAGTGATGATGAATTGCCATCGATGGCGGCCAGCGAATCAGTCGTTTGCTGGTCGCCTTTTTTTACGCCGGCTTGATCGGATGAACCGGACGCCAGCGGACCGTCGTACAGATCGGGTGATAAGTCGTCCATGTCCAACAGATCGTCGATGTCCATTACGACAAGGCTCTCGATCACATTTTTCAATTGGCGGACGTTTCCTTTCCAGTGATAGTCCAACAGCCATTTGCGCAGGTCGGGCGAGAAACTTTTTACCTGCCGACCGTTCTTTTTATTAGCTTGTTTGCGAAAGTGGTCGGCCAGCGGCAGAATGTCTTCGCGACGGTTCGACAGTGGGTCTAGGTGCACCGAGACGATTTTCAAACGAAAATATAGATCGCTGCGGAAGTTGCCCGCTTCGATTTCTTTTTCCAGATCCTTGTTCGTGGCAGCGACGACGCGAACGTTCACTGGAATCGGCTTGTTGTCGCCGACGCGGGTAATCTCGCGTTCTTCAAGAACTCGCAGCAGTTTGATCTGCGTTGCCATCGGCATGTCGCCAAGCTCGTCCAAGAACAGCGTGCCGCCATTGGCGTATTCGAATTTTCCCTGCCGGTCTGAAATCGCATCAGTGAAGGCGCCTTTGACATGCCCGAACAATTCACTTTCGACCAAGTGTTCGGCGACGGCTCCGGTGTTGATCGCGACGAACGGCTTTTTCTTTCGGGGGCTGTTTTGATGAATCGCCTGAGCCACCACATCTTTTCCGCTGCCGGTTTCGCCCGTGATCAGAACTCCAGCGTCCGTCGGCGCGATCCTGCGAAGGCGATCGACAACCGATTTCATGCTCTCGCTGGCGAAGATCAAATTCTCGAAGCCGAACTTCTCGTCCAGACGCATGTGCAGTTGCATGTTCTGCTGACGCAGTTGCACGGCTTCGGCTGCTTTTGAAACGACGGCTTGCAGCCGCTTGGGCGTGATCGGTTTTTCAAGGAAATTGAACGCTCGTTCCCGCATTGCCTCGACCGCCCGGGGGACGGTTGCGTGTCCAGTTACTAGGATCACTTCGCACTCGGGTTGAGTGTCCTTGGCCAGCTTTAGGATGCCCATCCCATCGATGTCGTTCATCATCAGATCGGTCACGACAATGTCATACGTGTTCTGCTCAAGCAGCTTGGCTCCCTCGGGGCCGGACGTCGCCATGGTGCAGTTCAGCCCGATTCGATCGAGTGCTTCGTGCATCGCCCGGGCCAAATCCTTGTCGTTGTCGACCAGAAGGACTCGGACGGGGTAAGAGCTGGTTTTGGATTCGGATCGGGTTTCTGTGTCTGTCATGCTGACAGTTTAGTAATTCGGCTCGTTCGGGTGTAGGCTCGTTTGTGGGCTGCTTGAGTTATTTCATTCGAGGGATCGCGGTTTAAACTGGGTTAGCGATACGAAATCAACCATACATTGAAAGTGAAAATCGAGTGTCGGATAAGAATTTTGTCATTGTTGGCGGGAGCCATGGAATCGGGTTTGGCCTAGTGCAGCGATTGCTGGCCGATGGGGCCTCGGTGACGGTGCTTAGTCGGACGGAGGGCCAATTGGCTGGACTAGACGGCGTGAAGCACTCTGCGGTCGACGTGACGGCGGACGAGATAAACGGCGACCTGTTTCCCGAATCGATCGACGGGCTGGCTTACTGTCCTGGCAGCATTAATTTGCGATCGTTCCGAGGACTCAAGCCGGAGATGTTTCGCGAAGATTTTGAGCTAAATGTCATCGGGGCGATCAAGACTCTTCAAGCAGCGTTGCCCGGTCTTAAGAAAGCTGAGTCGTCCAGCGTGCTGATGTTCAGCACCGTCGCGGTGGGGCAGGGCATGTCAATGCACGCGTCGGTTGCCGCTTCCAAAGGAGCGATTGAAGGATTGACGCGATCGCTTGCCGCTGAGTTGGCTCCCAAGGTCCGGGTGAACTGTATCGCACCGGCTTTGACCAACACGCCGCTGGCCGAGCGCTTTTTTGCTAATGAAGAAAAGGCGGCAGCGATGGGGCAGATGTATCCGCTCAAGCGAACCGGCACTGTGGACGACATCGCATCTTTGGGCGCGTTTTTGCTATCCGATCAAGCGGCGTGGGTCACCGGCCAAGTCATGGGTGTCGATGGAGGGTTGTCGGCGGTTGGGTGATCTCTACCCGGCCGATCATCATCTCGATCATGTTTGCAAAATCGCTTAACCACGGCGGATTAGCCTTCCTTTCATCTGGGAATTGCACAACCGATTGGTTTTCTTTTTCGCAGTTGGTTGATGTCCGCCCGTAAATGTTGGAAGCTGTGAATCAATGTAGCGACAGCCATTTGTTGATAGAAACTCGTATCACCCGGATGCGTGATCGAGTTCGAGCCCGATTGAATCCGTTGCGAGTTCTGCTTTGAGCCAAAATGAAATTCACGTAAACCAAAACGGTCCGTCTGTTGAAAACAGGCTGGATTCGATGTCCAGGCTTTTCGCGATCGACCAGTTGGAAATTCTGGACGCTCCGATCGAGCGTAGTTTCAAGATGCTCGTCGAGCTTGCCAATCGTTTGCTGGACACTCCGGTGTCCTTAATTTCGATTGTTACGGATAAACGGCAGTTTTTTCTCAGTTCGGACGGGCTGGGAGAACCTTGGGCTAGCCAACGAGAAACTCCGCTTAGTCATTCGTTTTGCCAGCACGTGGTTACCGAAGACGCCCCTCTGATCGTGACGGATTCACGCGAGCATCCTTTGGTTTGCGGGAATCTGGCGATCACGGATTTGAATGTTATCTCGTACTTGGGCGTTCCGTTGAGGACTGACAATGACGAGGTCTTGGGCTCGTTTTGCGTCATCGACAGCGTGCCTCGGAAATGGACCGCCGCTGAGATTTCAACGCTGAACAATTTCGCCCAGTCCACCAGCACCGAGCTGAATTTGCGAGTGGACTCGAATCGGAGAAAATCCGAATTTGAAAAACGGTTGCGGTATGCTCAAAAACTGGAGGCGATGGGGCAGTTTTCTGCTGGCGTGGCGCACGACTTCAACAACGCTTTGGGAGCTATCCAGATCTATTGCGATTTGATTCGGTCCGAGGTCGCCGATCAGCCTATTGTTGTCGATCACCTGAACAATGTCGCAAGAACGATCGGATCGGCGGCAGAAGTCGTACAGCAGTTGACTCGCTGGAGTCGCCTAAATCCAGAGCAGTTGGAAGTTGTTCTAATCGAGGACACCATCGAACAACTTCTGCCGATCCTTCAAGCCGCGATATCAGGCAGCGTGCAGGTGAAATTTGAACGGGCCGACAACAAATTCTGTATCAAAACAAGCATCGGTTTGATTCAACAGATTCTGATGAACTTGTTTCTTAATGCTGACTACGCGTTACGAGGCATTGACGGTGAAATCAAAGTTTGCGTCGCTGATTTTCAAGTTGACGAAAACGATACCGAAGCACTTGATTTACCTCCGGGGCACTACGTGCAACTGAGCGTGGCGGATAACGGAGCAGGAATTCCAGCTAAATTAATCGATCGCATTGCTGATCCGTACTTTACGACCAAGCCCGTGGGCAGCGGAACCGGGCTCGGCCTTTGGACCGTCTTTGGGATCGTGAAAGAGCACGGTGGTCACGTCAAAATTGTTAGTGAGCAAGGGCAGGGTACGACAGTCAAACTGTACTTCCCGCAGAGCTTTGAAGAATCGACGGAACATCTTTCTCCAGCCGACAGCCCGTCTTTCCAGCGTTCAGGTGACATCAACGTTTTGGTTGTGGATGATCTTCAACCAATTGCCGAAGGGATGAGCCGGCAGTTGAGAGGTAGCGGATATCGAACTGAGTGTACAACCGATCCAAAATGTGCACTCGATCGGCTCTCGAAGGAGCCAAACAAGTTTCAATTGATCATCGCCGATCAAACGATGCCACACATGGCAGGGACGCAATTGTTGGCCATGGCAAAACAGGTTAACCCAGAAATTCGTACGATTCTTTGCTCGGGAAATCTGAAGCATGACCATGTGCCGGACGAAATCGACTACTACTGTCGTAAACCTTACGAATTATCGGAGTTGGTCGCTGCGATCGACAGGCTGTTCGCGAAGGGCGAGTAGGCTGGGCCTTTGCGGGCTTATTTTCGGTCGATTTTTTCGATCGGATTCAAAACGACCAGCGGCTGGTCCACTGTTGGGGCGTGAATTCAGGAATCGACAACGGAGTTAGCAATTCCCCTGCGCCAGGTTGAAACAAGGCTTTGGGATCCAATCGTTCGCCGGTGGTGTAGAAGTGTTCTAAAAACGCATAGTCGGCGTGGAACCAATCGCTGACCCAGCGGTCGATTTCGTCGATGGGCTCGACGCCCGCCTCGCGGCACAGCGTCAAAGAATATCGAGTTGCGTCTCGTTCGTAATCATGGATCTTTGCCATGACGTCTGGTGGTTTGGGAATGGATTGATCTTGTCCCAAGATTCGGTACTCTTCTGAAAGATTCCACTGAACGCTGTGGCCAAACAGATGCAACAGAATGTAAAAGGCTAGATCGACATCCAGATCGTAGTCAACTTTGATCGAAACGCCATCGAAATCGCCTGTGTTCGGATCCAGCACATCCGCGATCGAAACCGGCATCCCGTACCGCTGTTCCACAAAGTGCTCGACGGTGTTGTAACAGGTTTTGTAGTCGATCATGGATGTCGCGTCCTTGCTCTGATCAGATTGTCATTCTGCCTGCGATCTAAGGCGGAAGGTGAAATGAAATCGATCTTTCGATCGCTGACGAAATCGACCGATTCTGTATGCTTTGAGGTATATTTCATTCCGGCTGCGATCTAAGGCAGAAGGCAAGTTAAAACTTACCGCTAAATAGACCGAAGCCTCGGAGGATTTCCTTAATTTGCCGGTGGGTTATATTCTGCCACTTGCCTAAGGATCCCACCACCAAGTGGATGGATCAAGATCTGGGCTGGATGGAATGGATATTTTTTCGTCGGTCGACGGATCAACCGGAACACTATTTAGAAGTTCGTCGAAGTCGGCAGACACGCCACCGCTGACGCCCACAATCGTATGCCGACGAGTTTTTGACTTTACTCGCTGCCGAATGACTCGATCGTTCATCACCGTGTCGACTTGTCGCGGCGTGCTGGCGTTCGCAAAGGGGTACGATAAAACGGACGTGCGTTTGGTGGAAACAAACGTTTTCCCGTCTTTTGCTTGGTGCCCGCTTGTTTGTCCGAAAAATGCTGCCTTCCACGCTGCTTGTTTAGCAAGCCCGTGATGATGAATTAAGTTTGAAACCATGGCTAAGTCAAACACGTTCTTCAATTCCTGATAGATCGGATACTTGTTTGCCAACGTTTCGAAGTGATCCGTGAAGTCCTTGGCGAAGGTTTTGGTCGGCCCAACCGAATTTCCCGTGTGGATTCTTTTGCCCTGAGCATCAATGAACTCCGTCTCGCTCAACACTTTCACTCCGTGCCCTGAAAACGTGAATCCCGCAGGAGATTGAGTGCGTCGAACCGGATTGTAGTCCAAAGTGAACCACCAGCGAGCCACATCCAGCGGAGGCGGATTTCCAGCGGCATCCAGTTGAACGCGTTCCAGATAGCTGGGGACCACGTCGATGGATGGCTCAAGCCCCATTCCGATCAGCTTCATTCGGTAGTCGGCTTCGACCAACACGTAAGCGGTGTGAGTCGCCGGTGAGATGCCATAGACCTCGATGTCTTGCTGTCCTAAGACGTTTCGGAGTTCGGTTCGCCAGGCTTTCCCGTTCAGTTTGCTGGTAGCCAAAAAGTTCTTTGTCGCCGCCAAGTTTTTCTGTCGTGGCACGATGGCACATCCGAACTTGCCATCGGCATGCATTGCGTTTTGAAAGCAAACGACCAGATCATCCAGTTGCAGAATCGGTTTTCCCGTTTTCTCGCAAACCGATCGCCCCTGCGGATCTGTTCTCCATTCGCCCCCGGGACCTGCGATCACGACATCGTTGGAATCCGGCAGGTAACCCACGAATTGAATCTCGCGCAGGCCGGCTAGGTTTTTCATGGATTCAGGAAGAGCCTTGCCTTGTGCCGCCAAAAGTTGAGTGCGTCTTTCCAATCGATTGAGCGAAACGACTCGCATTGATGACGATTTTTTGACGTCCGCATTTCGAAGCCGGTCATCGCCTCCAAATTGGATTTTGTTCGGAGGGTTCGCCTTTGGATCGAGTTGGCCGAGTGATGATCGAGTTGGCAGCTTTCGAACATTATCAAGCTCCGCAATTTTCTGCAGGGTGCCTTTTGCATCCACAGACACTCCCGTCGGAAAAGGTTGAATCGTTCCAATGCCACTGCCCGTATCGAGCCAAGACTCGGTCCCGATAGAGCCTGTAATCAGATCGATCAGTGAGTCAAAGTCAGCCTCCGACAGCCCGCCGTTGGGTTCGCCGTTAGGGCCGTTCGATCGAGATATTTGCTGGATCGCCTGCTGGCCGATTCCGCCCGGCAAGCCACTGACTTGGCGCAAGATGGAGACTTGGCCAAGCGTTTGCTGCCGGGCCTCTTCGTCCGCGATCGATGCGGCTGTTGAAAACGCTTCGTCCAGATCGCCGGCAATCGCTGCTTGCTGGGCCGACGCAGCGAGACCCACGTCATCGGTGATCGGTTGAGCCATTGTGGCAGTTGTGATCCCGATGCCAACACAGAAACAAACAAAGAAAGTGACCGAGCATCGGCCAAAGAAGTCGCCAAAAGAAAAGAGCATGTGCTCGCTCCGTTAAGGTTATGCCCATCGCATCTTTGCATTCGACCGAGTGTCGGGCAAGTCTTCACCAGCGAAAAATGTTCTGCGCTGCGATCTGACTCACAGCTGGCTTTACTTCAAATGTTTCCCAATTGATCCCAGTCGGGTTCTCGTTTTTCCAAGAACGCCTTGATACCCTCCAGAGCGGCGGGAGTCGTTCTTGCCGCCGCCATATTCGCCGCGCCGATGCTTAGCTGAGTAAAAAGCGATTCGCCAATGGTTTCGTTGAGCATCTGCCGCGTCATTTGATGCGATTCGCGGGCTCCGGCGGCACACTGAGTTGCCAATTCGTGGGCACGAGCCCAAATCAGATTATCGCTGACCGTTTCGTGGAATAATCCTAGCCGAGTTGCTTCAGCGGCCAGCACGGGCTGTCCGGAAAACAAAATCTTTGAGGCCGCGGCAACGCCCGCGCGAAAGGTCAGCAGCGGTGTCGTCATGCCTGCGTTTAGCCCACGAAGAGGTTCGGGCATCAACAGCCTTGAGGACTCGCCCGCGATGACAATGTCGCTAGCCAGCATCAACGCCAAGCCGCTGCCCACGTTCCAGCCGTTGACCGCGGCGACAATCGGTTTTGGGTATCGCAGCATCGTTTCGATCAATTCTTGAAACGCTTTGGCGTCCTCGTGCCAGATTTTGAAGGCATCGGGAGACTCGGCAGTTTCTTTCAATTGAAACAGGTCCGTTCCTGAACAAAACGTATCGCCCGAACCCGTCACGATCACCGCGCGGACGCTACCTTCGTGAGCAAAGTCATCCAATGCTTGTTGGATCATCGCGATCATCTCGCGAGACAGCGCATTGCGGCAGTCGGGACGATTGAGCGTGATCGTACCGCTGGGAGCGTCTTTGCGAAGTTGAACGTTGTCTGAGATAGCGATCATTGCAGAAGGGGAAAGTTTTCAGTTCAGTGTTCAGTGTTCAGTGTTCAGTGTTCAGTGTGCAGTGTGCAGTGTGCAGTTGCCAAAAATCTAAACCCTGAAATCTGACTCCTGAAATCTGAACCCTACTTCAGCTTGTTTTGACGTAGGTTTGATCGTTCTCATACGGGTTGTCGTTCTTCGGCATCCATTGGCACATGCCCACACCAAGGAAGTATAGCAAGGTCAACGGAATGGCAAGCAGCAACATGCTGATCGGATCGGCGGGCGTCAAAATCATCGAAAGCACAAAAATGCACATCACCGCGATTCGCCACTTGTCCAAATAGTCCTCTACGGAAAACAGGTTAATTCGATTCATGAACAGCATGACCAAAGGAAGCTGAAACGCGACACCGAAGCCAAGCGGCAAAAACATCACGAAGCTCAACCAATCGTTGATCCGCATCTGAGGAGCGATTCCCATCTGCCGGTTGAATGAAAACAGAAAGCCTAGGACGGGTTCAAACACAAAAAAGAACGCCAGCGTCACGCCCGCAATAAACAGCAGGATGCTGATCGGCAGGAAGATGTGCACGTACTTCTTTTCATGCGGATACAAGCCTTCGGCGACGAAACACCACAAAAAGTACATCACAACCGGTAACGCTAGGACCAGCCCGGAGATCAAACCGGCTTTCATCCAAATCATGAACGGCTCGGTCACCGTTAATGACTGCGGCTGGAAGTCGGCCGACTCCCAAAGTTCGATTGAGACAAAATCAGTTTTCAGTTGGGACATCTGGTCAGAAAATAAACGGAACAGCAAGGCGCGATTGAGCCGCTGGTTGGCCACCGCGTCAAAACTCTCATCGATCGATTGCTTCATCTTCGCCAGCGGGTTCGCCTTGGCTGGTTCCAGCCAACTGCCCGACCCTTCGGCCAGTAAATCAGCAAACGCAGGCGATTGAATCAAGTCTTTTGATTGAGACAATCGATCAAACGCTTGGGTGACGCCCGCCATGTCCTGCTGAGTAACTTGGTCAGCCGACTTTGTGGCAAGTACGGTGAACGCCAATTGCTCAGTTTCTGAAAGTCG
This sequence comes from uncultured Pirellulaceae bacterium, assembly GCA_937929805.1. GTDB lineage: Bacteria > Planctomycetota > Planctomycetia > Pirellulales > Pirellulaceae > Mariniblastus. The sequence continues at coordinate 179,301 of CALFUT010000031.1, read as the reverse complement.
TTTCCACGCTTCGTTCAAACGCTGCGAAGCCGGTTCCGCTTCGCTTGCTCGGTTCACTAGGCGGTTTGCCAGTGAAGGTAACGCTTCTTCTTTAAAGTGACCGGGGCGAAAACCATAAGGGTTCAAATTGACTTGCGATCCAAAATCAGGGATCACGTTTTGCAGGGCTCGGATCAATTCACCCGGATCGACTTTCATTCGTCGCGGGATCAGTTTCTCTTCCTCCAGCCAAGGCAGCAACTCGGGCGGCACGTACCCGTCGCGCTCGATCATTTCCTCGGCCGCGGTCGAGCTTTTGAATTCAGCCATCGCCGTGACCAGCGGACCTTTGAGGTATTCCACCGTTTGGTTCGCAAAAGTGAACCCCACCAAGCAGCCGACCGCGATCGCGGCCATGCATTTGAATAACGTGGTCCGCAATTCCTCAAGGTGTTGGCCGAACGACATCCGCGATTTTTCGAAGAGGTCTTCAGTTGATTGGCGAAAATTCATAGACGGCTAAATTGGAAACGTCAGGACGGCGGGAATGAGAAACCCAAGCGGAATTATTCTCCAGTTTAACGAGAACGAATTTCGTTGTAACTGCAAGGATCCGAGTGCTGGGGGCTTTTTGTGATCTGTGCCCGCATTTTCGGAACCATCGATCCGCAAGGGTTAGTTTGGTATCGTAAGTGCTTAACCCGGTTCGACCGGCTGTGATTCGATTTAATATTTACCCTAGTGAACTGATTTATGTATCCGCTTCGTTTTGAGCCTCTTTTTCGTCGCTATCTGTGGGGAGGTCGTCGACTTGCCGAAGTTTTGAACAAGCCAATCGGTGACGAATCGGCTGCCGAGAGCTGGGAGGTGGTTGATCATGGCCCGGACCAAAGCGTCGTCGCGTTTGGGGCACTGGCAGGAACATCGCTTCATCAATTGGTTGAAAACCAAGGCGAGCAGCTTTTGGGCAAGACTTTGGCAGACCAACTGATGTCAGCCTCGATTCCTGAGCAGCTTCGTGGGCGTTTTCCGCTGCTGCTGAAGTTTCTGGATGCGAACAAGGATCTGTCAGTTCAAGTTCATCCAGACGATGCATTTGGTGCGACGCTCGATCCGCCCGACCTAGGTAAGACAGAGGCGTGGTACGTGATGCATGCCGATCCCGGTGCGAAGATATACTCGGGATTGAAAGACGGGACGACGGAGGAATCGTTCCGACAGGCGATCGAAGACAATCAGTTCGAGAATGTGCTGCACTCGTTCGAACCCGATACCGGCGATTGCGTTTTCATTCCGGCGGGAACGATGCACGCCATCGGTGCAGGGTTGCTGATTGCGGAGATTCAGCAAGCGAGCGACACGACGTTCCGAATCTACGATTGGGGGCGAGTCGACAAAGACGGAAACTCACGCGATTTGCACATCGATCAAGGCGTCAAAGCAACCGATTTCGCGCGAGGGCCCGTGAACGCCTCCGCCGCGGTTCAGCAAACGGACGAAGCAGGGCAGGCTTTATCGCAGTTGGTCGCGTGTGACAAATTCGTGATGAACCGGCGTTCGATCAGTGCCCCAACTACCGTCGGCGGTGACGGAAAGTTCCGAATTCTCGCGGTGACCAAGGGTAGCGTCGAAATTGAAAATGATCCGGCGACCGAGCCTTTGCGAATGGGACAAACGGCATTGTTGCCAGCATGTCTGCCAGCGACGGCCCTGAAGCCTGCTGGAGACGCGGAAGTGCTGGAGATTTTGGTGCCAACACCCTGAAAAGAGTGTTGTTTCTTCCAAGTAAGACAGGTTTCGGGCGTCTCGCCGCGGGCAAGTTGTTCAATGCTTGCAGCATGCTCACGCAAGCGTGAGGCATGGCACCCGACCGTTCAAGGTTTTACCAATTTTTTTCAGCTGATACCGACTCGGATCGATCTTGCTGCGTGCTGGCGGTGGCTCTATCGTCATCGGCATGAAGGCCCGAATCTTCCAAACCGCCGTCTGCTGCGCCGTGTTGATCACGAGTGTTGGCTGCCACATTCGACCTCGTCAGGGGCCGCCGGGCACGATTGGCAATCAACGTGAACGAGCGGTCATTCACGACCCGTTTCCCAGCAACGATTTGGGACCTCCAATTTTGGGCGGACGTCCGCTTGGGTTCGATGTCCCTCAATCCGAGCCCACATCTATTCAAAGCAGCCCGTGGGCGAACCGCAGCCGCCGGGGTGGCCTGTTTCAGCCGACGTACGGGTTTTGATTGAACAGCACCAGTTTTTCAACTTGCACTTTGGTTTAGGGCAGCATGTCGCCGCAAGTGCGAGGTTCCTCCCAAGTCACGCGAAGCAACAGACTCCACCAAAGAAGCGGCGGCCAACGAGCTTTACACGAACAGTTCGTCGCCAAGCAGATCGTCGTCTTCAAAAGCTGAGTCAATCGCTTGGTCGCCAGCCAGTGTGAGTGTTTGTGCGGCTGTCGGGAAAACGGATCGACCAAGGTTGCTGACCAGAATAAATGCGTCACCCAAAACATTCACATTCCCGTCGCTGTTAAAATCACCAAGTGCCCAAGTGGCTCCACCAGTCGTGCCAAGGTTTCCAACTAATGGGAAACCATCCTCCAGCACGTTGACTTGACCGTTCAAGGTTATGTCGCCCGGAATCGCGACGTAAATCGATTCAACAAAGTTGCCGCCGAGGACCCCGTCACCGTCGCCATCAAGAGGCACGTTGCCGTTAACGGAAACGACGGAATCGGATAGCTCGAACGAGTAGAAAGCAGCGTCCAGTGGCAATGAGCCGAAATCCCATGTCGCGGTTTGTGTGGAAGAATCGTAGTCGAACATAACCGCTGTAAGATCGACCGCGACTCCGCCCAATGATTCATTGAAGACGGTCAAGTCATTGGTTTCGATATTGACATCCGCATCTAAGCTGACTGAAAAGGTGGACAGCAAATCTGGCCTGCGTAGCACGCCGCCTTCATCACGAACGGTGTTCAAGACGACGGGTGCATCGGACACGCTACTTGGGTCGAATTCGAACGCTCCAATGTCAACGGAGTCGCCCAAAATGCGATCAAACCCCGGGCCACGCTGATCCGTCGTCAGCGGCACACCGTTTTCGTCCACGGCCAAAGCATTGCTACCGGCATCAAAGGCCGGACTGTCGAACAAAAGAGCGTGGGTCTGTGTTGGACCACCGTTGTCCGTCAACGGGCTTAGCAGCGGATCAAGCGGGTTGAGTTCCGTGCCAAACAGGTTGCCCGTGTTTCCAATGATCGGAAGAGTGACATTGTCTATCGTGCCGATCAGGCTGTGGTTGATCGTTAGCAAGTCGTCAGCATTTTCAAGGGCCAAGTCATTGGGCGTGCCACCAACTTCGGACGTTTGGTTCTGTAGGTTGTCGGCAATGATCGAGTTCTCGATCGTGAGCGGGGTGGGCGAAAATCCACTATCAAAGAACACCCCCCCACCTTCGCCGGCGGATGTGTTTTCAGTGACCGTGCTGTTGGTCACGCGTACCGCCCCGAAGTTTGAATAGATTCCTCCACCATCGGCACCATCACCCAAAGTGAAGTTTCCACTGATCGTGCTGCCGACCAAGGTTAGCTCACCAAAGTCGACGTAAACTCCACCACCTATAGCATCCTCGCCCGACGTGGAGTTTCCGCTCACAGTGCTACCCACGATGGTCAATTCGCCAGAGTCGAGAGCAAGCCCTCCACCTATAGCATCATCGCCCGAAGTCGAGTTGCCACTGACGGTACTATTCACCAAGGTCAAGTCGCCATTGTCGACGTAAATCCCGCCACCACCCGCATCATCGCCCAGAGTGAAGTTCCCGCTGACCGTACTGTCGTTCAAAGTCACGTCGCCAATGAAAACATGTATCCCGCCACCGTCGGCAGACCGCCCCACAGTTGAATTGCCGATGACTGTGCTATTGTTAAGCGTTACCAAAGCGAGGCGTGAATTGATCCCACCACCATAGGCACCAGACCCCAAGGTGGAATTTCGACTGACGGTGCTGTTGAGCAATGTCAATGGCCCATTGTCTGTATAAATCCCGCCACCATCGGCAGAACTTCCCGTCGTGGAGTTGCCAGCAACCGTGCTGTTGATCACGGAGAAGTCTCCGGCTGAATCGAAGCGGATTCCACCGCCTTCGTCAGAGGTTGCTGTCGTCCGGCCTCCCGTCACGGTGAGCCTTGCCAAGGTCAAGTTGCCTTCTTCGCCCGAGAAATTCAAAACTCGCGAGTTATCATCCAGCAGATCATCGGAAGCTTCGGCTGTGCCTCCAAAACTTGCTGCCACATCCGTAATGAACTGTGCATCGGTGACGTCATCGCTGTTTGCATCTCCAGTGATCGTCACATCAATGGAGGTCGAAGCATCGATCGCCACCCCGTCTGTGATTTCCAGTTCACCATCGATTAGGCGGATCAGGCTGTCGGCCCCACCGGTAAATACGCTTGGATCGAAAAAGACACCATCGCTGCCCGATAGCCCGTTGGTGATGGCAATCGCTTCACGCAGCGACAGGTCGCTCGGGTCGAAAGTGCTCAAGTCCGTGTCGCTGGCGTCAAGTTCATCGTTGGCCGTAGTGACGATCAGAATCGTTCCTTCAAATTCGACTGCTCCAATGTCGCTGCCATTGCTTGAACTTGCGTTATCGACAAACGCTTGGTCGACAACCCGATCGAACCCACGCTGATCGAACGCTTCGGTTGAGTTGCCCGCATCAATGGCGGGGCTGCCGGGCAATAGAGTATGCGTCAGAGTTGGCCCGCCGTTGTCAGCCAATGGGGCAAGCAGCGGATCAAGCGGACTAGTGAACGTGCCAAGTTGATTTCCGCTGCCAAAGAATGAGAATGTGGAGTTTGCGGAAGCGTCATCCATCACTCCAATCAAGCTGTGGTCGAGTGCCACTGAGTCGGAAAATCTTGTCACAAGGTCATTGGGCGAGCCGGTTCCGGAATGCGTATTTTGCGTATTCCCTGCAACAATCGAGTTCTGAATTGTTAAGGATTGCTCCGTCACGAATCCAGTGTCCGCAAAGATACCTCCTCCCCCGTCGCCCGCTGAGTTTTCCGTAACTGTGCTGCTGCCTAGCGTAATCGCATCCCCTTTGGTCAAAATCCCTCCGCCCAACGATCCGACTCCTTCAGTCGAATTTCCACTGATCGTACTACCAATCAGCGTTGCAGAACCACGAGTGTAAATCCCTCCGCCAGAAGCATCGTTCCCACGGGTTGAGTTTCCACTGATCGTGCTGCCAGTCAAAGATACTGGAGCCAAGGCTGTTGAAATTCCACCGCCATCGGAATAAATGCCCGCCGTTGTGTTATCACTGATCGAACTGTTTGTCACACTGACCGAACCGCTTCTTGCGTAGATCGCCCCACCATCAGCTGAGTCTCCCATCGTGGAGTTGTTGTTGACGGTACTATCTACCAGAACGACCGATCCAAAGATGGAGTGAATGCCGCCGCCGGAGGCTGAACGGCCAGCGGTCGAATTCCCATCGACGCTACTGTTGTTGAGAGTAACTGTGCCAGATCTCGTTTGGATGCCACCGCCCTGACCATTGAAGCCTTCGGTAAAGTTGAGGTCGACTGAACTGTTAACTAAGGTTACCGCCCCAGAGTTGGTTTTAATTCCACCTCCGTAAGAACTACGTACCCCTGTCGTGGAGTTTCTGACAACAAGGCTATTGTTTAAAGTCACGTCTCCCGAATTTGATACGATTCCGCCTCCTTGGGCAACAGTTCCGCTGGTCGAATTGCCATCAACCGTGCTGTCTACTAACGAGACAGAGCCTGTGTCGGTCGCTATTCCGCCGCCCAAGGCAGACCTCCCTGCGGTTGAGTTGTTGCTGACAGTGCTGTTTGCCAACGTTAACGAGCCTGACTCAGTGTAGATCGCTCCACCTGAGGCGGATCTGCCTGCGGTCGAGTTGTCGCTGACAGTGCTGTCTGACAACGTTGTGAAGCCTGACTCAACATAGATCGCTCCACCCGAGGCGGATCTGCCTGCGGTTGAGTTGCCCCTGACGGAACTGTCGGTCAATAGAAGCTGACCAGAGGAAACAAAACGAATTCCTGCACCGCTTTCATTGTCCAACATCGTCCGTCCACCGGTAACCATCAGGCCAGTCAGCGTCAAATCACCGGTGACACCGACAAAATTCAGAACTCGTGAGTTGTCGTCCAGCAAATCATTGGCCGCTCCGGCTATCTCGCCGAAACTCGCCACGACATCCGTAATGAATGCCGCGTCCGTGATGTCATCGCCATTTGCATCGCCAGAAATAGTGACGTCGAAGGCAGTCGAGCCATCAATGCTTAGCGTGTCCGTGATCCCAAGCTCGCCTCCCGTCAAACGGATCAAGCTATCCGCTCCGCCAGTAAACACAGACCGATCGAAATTGATAAAGTCCGGAACGGGCGTGTTGTTGCTGGCAATGATCGCTTCACGCAATGAGATCCCATCGACTCCGGGCGAGTTGAGCAAGTTCGGAACTGACGACGTATCGCCGTTCACGACGTCCAGTGAATTGTCGACAATCAATTGACGAGTCGTGGCTTGTCCAAGTTGGCCAACTAGAATAAAGCCGTCGCCCAAAACGTTCACGTTGCCATCGCCATTGAAATCACCTTCAGCCCATGTGGCTCCGACTGTCGTGCCAAGGTTTCCTATCAACGGAAATGCATCGCCCAGCACGGTGACCCGTCCATCCAGATTGGCGTCGCCCGGGATCGCCACGTACAGCGATTCAACAAAGTTGCCACCAAAAATGCCGTCACCATCGCCATCTAGCGGCACGTTTGAATCAGCCAAAACAATGTTGTCGGACAGTTCGAAAAAGTAGAAAGCCGGATCGAGCGGCAATGCACTGAAATCCCAAGTGGCCGTCAGCGTGGTTGAGTCATAAGTGAACGCGACCGCCGACAAGTCGACCGCTGTTCGATTAAGCGAATCGTTGAAGACAAGCAGATCTTCTGCTTCAACATCCACGTCTGTGTCAAACGTGACAGCATAAGTCGTCAACAAGTCCGGGCGGTCTAGCACGCCTCCTTCGTCACGAACCGTATTCAGAACGACGGGTCCATCGGGGAACCCGCTGATGTCCAATTCAAACGATCCGATATCGACGGAGGCTACTGAAACGCGGTCGAACCCAACGCCTCGCTGGTCGGTTGGTAGCGGATCGCCGTTCTCGTCCACGGCCAACGCCAAACTGCCAGCATCAAAGGCTGGGCTGTTGGGGAGCAAGGCATGGGTTTGTGTCGGTCCGCCGTTGTCGGCCAGTGGGGCAAGTCGTGGATCCAACGGGCTGGCCGCTGTCCCGAATCGGTTGCCGAAGTTGTTGGTGATGGGTTGCGTGATGCTATCTGCCACACCGATTAGGCTGTAGCTGATCGTTAATTCTCTGTTAGGGTTGGAAACAACCAGATCGTTCGGTACACCTAGGGAGCCCACCGCAAGGTTTTGAATGTTGCCGGCTAGAATCGAGTTTTCGATCGTGGTTGTTGGAAATCTCGAAAAATCAAAGACAAACACTCCACCGCCATCACCGGCGGACGAGTTGTTTGTGATTGTGGTACTAATCAGGTTCAAATCTAGTTCGAAGGATCGGTTAAATTGGCTTTGTCCCAAAGAGATCGCACCTCCAGTCCCGTTCGTTGAATTTCCACTGACTGTGCTATTGAGCAGCGATAGCGCGACGCTCCCGAAGCCGTCGAAGCGGAAGCTGATTCCACCACCATCGGCATTGGCTCCCGAAGCTGAGTTTCCACTTACGGTACTTCCCATTAGGACTCCATCGGACAAGCTGATGCCACCGCCAAACGCATCGTCCCCGTCAGTCGAGTTTGCATCGAAGGTGCTGTTGGTTGCATTGAGTGATCCCGCTGAGATTCCTCCGCCGGTTGCCTCAACGCCCGAGGTCGAATTTCCTCGCACGGTGCTCTCGGTCAAAGTCAGCGTGGCACCGTCGATTCCACCGCCACTCGCTCTTTCGCCGGCGGTCGAATTGTCCAGCACCATGCTGTTGGTCAATGTCACCTCAAAGCCAGCAATGCCCCCACCTACCGCGTCATCTCCAGATGTCGAATTTCCTTGCACCGTGGTATTGGTCAACGTAACGGGGGCCAATGCCGAAATTCCACCACCACTGGAACTTGAGTCTCCGATCGAAAACTCAAAGGCTGTTTCCCCAGCCGTTGAATTGTTGACGATGGTGCTGCCTTCGACGGTGAGCGGCCTTGTTGTGGCGATGCCGCCACCCCGACCGCCGTCACCGATGGTGGAGTTTCCGCTGATCGTGCTGTTGGTCAATGTCACCGAGCCGGATGAATTGTAAAAGTAGGATCCCGCATAGATTCCACCCCCGGGTGATTCAAATCCAAGGGTTTGGTTGTCACCAACCACACTGTCGGTGAGCACGGCATCGGCATACACCGCCCCAATGCCACCACCACCAGAACTGCCTCCAAGAGTTGAGTTGCCACTGACGGTCGTGCCAACCAATGTCAGAGAGCCTCGGCTTGTGTAGATGCCTCCACCTCTCGAACTACCACCACGGGTGTGATTGTCGGTGATTTCGCTATTGGTCAATGTTACAGGACTGCTCGATGTGAAGATGCCGCCTCCGCGAGCACCGCTCCGGGCGGTGTAGTTGCCGCTGACGACAGTATCAGTCAGAGCCAGCGATCCGTTGTCAACAAAAATTCCTCCTCCGCCACCGCTGTCGAATCCGTTTGAATCAGCTGAGGATGCATTTCTACTGACCTCGCTATTTTCCAAAATGACTTCACCAAATTGAGCATGGATTCCACCGCCTTCCCTTCCAGAACCGTTCCCACTGACAATCGTGTCCGTCAACGTAAGCCGATCATTGGAGAAAAAGTAGATTCCGCCACCACCTCCGTACGATCCGAATCCTCTGTAGAAGCCACCGGTAATCGTGAGACCCGTTAGCGTCAGGTCACCGCTCGAGGAAAATCCCTCTCTGCCAAAAGCGAATACCCGTGAGTTGTCGTCAAGCAAGTTGCTCGAAGAAAACACTGACAGTGGTCCACTTTCTGCAATGTCCGTGATAAAGGAAGCATCAACGACATCATTGCCAAGTGCGTCGCCCGTGATCGTTACGTCGACAGCCGCCGACGCATCAATGTTCATCGAGTCCCAGATTCCCAGCCCGCCTTGGGTCAATCGGATCAGGCTGCTCGCTCCGCCAGTAAACACCGCCGGGTCAAAGGTGATCGTGTCGGGGCCATCGGTGACATTGCTGGCAGCGATCGCCTCACGCAGCGAAATCCCATCCGCTCCTGGCGAGGCAATCAAATTGGTGATCGAAGAAACATCACCATCAACGACGTCTGTGTTGTTTCCAACCGTCACCGCCGCAAGAAGCCGGCGGTCTTCCAACACTTCAAAGTCATGCAGTTGGCTCTTGCTGGCTCGTTGAGCAAGTCGTCGATTCTGGGCGCGAGAGGAAACAGGCTTGCGATTGTTCTGACTTTTCGATTTGCGATTCTTTCCCATGGTGTGTCGACATTTCCAAAAGAAGTGCTGTGATCTTCGATATCTACAAGCAATTGCAGACAACGAAAACGAAATAGACAGACAAGGGAGCCTACTTGTCCGCACGTCCAGTATAACGACGTTTTCTCCGCATTGGCATCGAGAAAATGCAACGTTGTGTTTTTTCGACCTCCATAGACACGTCGAAACATGCGGCGACATTGGTCTATTTCATCTCGGCCAATCGGCATAGCGTTTCGATGCCGCGATCGAGAACGGCTTCGTCTGCCGCGTAGGAGATCCGGAAATGCGTGTCGTGATCGCTGAAAATGTTTCCGGGTATCACCATCATGTTGTTCTCGATGGCTTTCTCCACGAACTCCTGCCCAGTCCCCCACGGCAGTTTTGGATAGATGTAGAACGCTCCGCCCGGTTGGACGATTTCATAATGGTCCTTGATCCCATCAATAAAACGATCGCGTTTTTCCCGGTAGCGATCCACGTATGGCGTCATGTCAAAATCGACCGCCACCGCTCCCGCCCATTGAGCCGGTTGAGGCGCACAAACAAAGGTGTACTGCTGGATCTTCAACATCGTCTGCAGCAAGTGACGAGGGGCATGAACGTAGCCGACGCGAAGCCCTGTCATGGCATACGTTTTTGAGAAGCCGTCAATGACGATCGTATTCGGGTTGAACTTCGCAGGCGAAACATGAGGCTGATCGTAGACGAACGTGCTGTAGATCTCGTCCGAAACCAACGCGATTCCTTTCTTGTCCGCCAGTTCCGCGACGGCCTTGATCTCTTCTTCGCTGTAGCAGACCCCCGTCGGGTTGGAGGGACTGTTGAGGATGATCATTTTCGTTTTGTCGGTGATCGCAGCTTCCAAGCGATCGATATCGATCTTGAAATCCGGATAAGTGCTGATCGTGACACTCTTGCCACCAGCCAGCTCGATCATGGCCGGGTACATCACAAAAAACGGGTCGAAGTAAATGACCTCGTCGCCCGGATTGACCAGCGAAAGCACGGCCAGCAGCAGACCGCCGCTTGTTCCACTGCAAACGAACAGTTCGCGATCATCGTGCCCGAATTCTGCATCGACTTTGGCTTGCAATTTATCTCGCAGGACCGGCATGCCTTGAGTCAACGCATACCCGTTCTTGCCGTCTTGGATGGCCTTGATCAATTCCTCTTTGATCGGAGGCGGAACATCAAAATCCGGCTGGCCGATTGACAGGTTGATCGGATCTTCCAGCTTGGCGGCCAGATCGAACATGCGTCGGATGCCACTCGAATCAAAATTACGAGTACGATCGGCGATCCAATGGTCGAGTTCTGGCATGGTCATGCTGAAGTTCCTGAAGAAAATCGGTGGTGCTAAGTTGGCAAAAATGATCGCGGTGATCGCAAAAAAATGGTTGAAAAACATTGTATCGCGCGTCACCTAATCGAATAGGCGCGGGCAGAACCGCTTCTTGGTGCTGGCTTCAGAAAACCTGTCCGTGATCGGTCGTCGCCCGAGCTTTTAAGCAAGTGGCAGAATAAAAGTCACCGCAAAATGGAGAGAATCCGTTGAGGTTTCATTCTCCTTGGCGGTGGGTTCAAACTTGCCTTCTGCGTTAACGGTTGTGGATTTGCTATGCCGTCCCTAAAATTGCCCGCTGCCTCTCAGCGCCGCAGAGAGGCACCTAGTTCATTCCCAGCAAAGTAACTTGAAAACTCGATGAGCGAACTTCATCACGAGTGCGGCGTGGCCGCGATTTATCACCTCCCCAACGCGGCCGTCAGCCCCCTTTGCCCGGGCGACCAACCGCATCTTGCGTCGACGCTAGTTCCTCGAATGCTGCTGGACATGCAGAATCGAGGCCAGTTGTCGGCAGGAATTTCCCGGTTTCATCCGGAACCAGTCAACGGTCAGTTGCTCGACACGCATCGTGACATTGGCAGCGTCCAAGAAGTTTTCCGTATGTCGCACAGCGGCAAAGCGGAAAGTTTGATGAACGAGTACAGTGGTCCCGCTGCGATTGGCCATGTGCGTTACGCAACTTGCGGCAAAGACGACCGCAGTTACGCTCAGCCTTTTGAGAGCCATCACTTCAATCGGCGACAGTGGTTTTCTTTCGCGTTCAACGGTCAATTGGCAAACTATCGTCAGCTGGCGGATGAACTGCTGGCTCAACCGGACAATCATCTCGTTCGCAGCACAGATACTGAGATTTTGATGCACGAGTTTTCACGTCGGCTGGCTGATCATCCTGACGAGTCGATGATCGACATGATGAGTGCCGTCGCGAGCCGGCTGGATGGCGCTTGGTCGCTGGCATTGTTGAACGCCAAAGGAGACTTGCTGATCGCTCGTGATCCGCTGGGCATCAAACCACTCTGTTACGCAACCGATGGAGCCATGTTTGCCGCCGCCAGTGAAAGCGTCGCGCTGTTGAACTTGGGTTACGAACGCGAACAAATTAAATCACTGGCTCCCGGTCATGCGATTACCATTGTCGACGGGCAGATGAAGATCGAGCCGTTCACCGAAGAACGTGGGCAGGCTCATTGTTTTTTCGAGTGGATCTATTTTGCGAACGTCGCCAGTACGCTGGACGATCGCGGCGTTTATACGACGCGGACGGAGCTTGGGCGCGAACTGGCGGACATCGAACGCGAAGCCGGTCTGATCCCGATCGACGAGGACACGATCGTGGTGCCGGTCCCCGACACCAGCAAAGCGGCTGCTGACAGCATGGCGTTTCACTTGAAAGTCCCGTCCCGCGAAGGTCTGATCCGCAATCGATACAGTGGCCGCACCTTTATCGAGTCCACCCAAAAAGCCCGCGCCCATCGAGCCAAAATCAAGTACACGCCGTTACGGGAGGTGCTTGAGGGGAAGCGCGTGATTTTGGTGGAGGACTCGATCGTTCGGTCCACCACCATGAAAGCGTTGTTGCAGCGTGTCCGCGATGAGGGCGGTGCGAAAGAGATTCACGTGCGAGTCGCGTGTCCGCCGATCGTCGCCCCTTGCTTTTACGGGATCGACATGTCGACCATCGACCAGCTTTTCGCGCCGCGGTACTACGCACCGGGCGAGCCGTTGACGTTTGAGATTCAGGACCAAATGGCGGCCGATCTTGGTTGCGAAACGTTGCGTTACCTGCCGATCGAATCGGTGGCTCGTGCGATCGGGATCGGTAAAGACGGCTTGTGCCAAGCGTGCATCAGTTGCGAGTACCCTACGCCGACGGGCGAGCGGTTGTATCAGATCGACCGTGAAGGTTACCTAGCCGGGAAAACGACATCCGCCGGCCGCGCGTTTGATTCCACCGCAAAGGTGTGATGCGTCGTCCGCGCTGCATGGGCTGCATTCAAGCGATTTCGTCGGGTTCTTGAAGCACTGCTTCAAGCAAAGAAGCCAGTGAGTGTTTTGCCGCGAAGTCGGTCACAAAATCTTGCTCGACCTTAGAGCAACGCCGCATTAATTGTCTGAGGTCTCTTCGGCTCTTGTGACTACCTTTGCCAATCCAGATCAATTTTGAAGCCGCCGCGTCTTGTCGCGAGACGATCGGCAAATCGATGCCCTCAAAGATCGGCATCTGGTTGGACCGGCTTAATTCGCCCTCGATCAGTTCCCGCGGGTAAACATCCAGCTTTAAAGATTCATCGGGGTCAAAGAGCTGAAACATCGCTTTTTGTTCAATGGCAACGTTGACTGACTTGTGGTCGAAGAGAAAGCCGGCAGCAGAGAATTCGTCAGCCAACTGGCTCTTGCGCGCTAGTGATCCAGCGTTCTCAATCACGACATCGATGTCTTGAGTCAATCTGGGTTCGCCGTAGGCCGAGCCGGTTACACCGCCAGTCAGATGAAACGAAATATTGTTGCGTTCAAGAATGGCAACCAATTTCAAGACGGTGTTCTGGAATGCACTAATCGGGAACATTGGCCAGCAATCCTTCGAGCAGTTTCTTCATGCTCGGCTCAGAGCCATACATTCTCATCGCGACCAGTAACTTAATTCGCTCGATGCTCGCGTTAGGGTGTTCGCTTTGAATTTGGCGCGCGATAAATTCGCGTGACCAATTGAACATCTCTTGGCAGCGTGCCACTTTTTCGGCGGGCGTCATTCGATCGATGGCCGCCTGATGGAGTTCGTCAACGTAAGACATGCTAAGCCAGTGCCGAAATGGAGGGTCGCCGCGTTTCCACCATGGTAAGCCACTCGCGTGGTCAATTCAATCGAGTTTATCGATCAGTCACAACTGACTTGACTACTTTCGTCGGTGCCATGCCTTGCGTTTGTAGAGGCATGCTCACGCAAGCGTGAGGCATGGCATCCGCAACTCAGGTTTGCTGCGTCTCATGCGGGCTTGTGGAACTGTGACCGGAACACGTCGTGGTCGTGTTTGCGCATGCGGCGTTCGAAGTGAGTCCGATAGTCCATGTCATGCTCGGCCGGTGTTTCTTCCACCGGATGAGGACCCGTTAGTGAACTGTGCTCCTTCATCAGGCCGCAGGTTTCTTCGAAGTACTCCTCGACGTCGGTCCAGAAGTGAAACACGCCGCCGGGGATTAACACGCGCTGCAAGTCAGCGATAAATTGCGGCTGCATGACGCGCCGGCGACGGTGACGTTCTTTCCACCACGGATCGGGGAAGTATACATGCACTGCGATGGCACAGGCGTCGGGCAGAAATTCCTTGAACATCCTCAGCCCGTCGCCCACCATCATGTGCGCGTTGGCTCGTTCGTTTTTGGCCAGTTTGTACGCCGCGAACTTGCAGTACTTTTTGGCGATCTCGTTCCCGAGAAAATTTCGCTCGGGGACTCGGCCCGATTCATTCAAGACGAACAAGCCTTTGCCGCTGCCGACCTCAATTTCCAAGTCGGCCGTTTGCCCGAACAGCATCTGCGGATCGAAAGGCTCGACCAGCTCGGCCACGTCGGAAAGATGGCCGCTGAAGTCGATCGAGGGATCAATCTTTGGAAGGGTGCGTCGGCCCATGGTTGAATTCGGAGGTCGAAAATAGATGGTCGCGCAAATACAAGCTCGACGCGCAAGCAAGTGGATTCCGCAGCAATGATCCACTCGCTCGCGCGTCGAGCTTGTATTCAACGCAGAAAAATTTGCGATTCAAACTATGGAGTTTTGATTTTCTTGTTCTTGATCTTGCGACCGCGGTTGTTGGCGGGACGCTTGCCGTGGTTGGCTTTTTTGACTTTGTGGCTTGGCTTGGCCATGACAGGAACTCCTGAATTAGGGTTAATTTGAAGCGACATAAGTTAGCAGCCGCACGGACGCTAGAAAAGTCCTAACGTCCCAGAACCGGCCGCGAATCCTGCGAAATCAGCCCCGTTGGGTGATTTTGATCAAATCCTTGAGCGTTTCGGACGCTTGGCCACGATCGATCGCGGTCGCACACCGGTCGGCCCCGATGGCTAGCGAGTCCGCCAAGCCAGAAATCCACAACGCGGCAGCCGCATTGGCGATCACGATATCACGAGCCGGCCCCTTCTCACCGGAGAGGACGCGTTGAATTAGCTCGGCGCTTTCGGGCGGATCTTCGACTTGCAGCATCGCCATGTCGCCACGCTCGATGCCAAAATCAGACGGCGCGAATGAGCCCTCGGTGACGACGGTGCCTTGGACTTCGGAAACGTCGGTCACTTCATCGATAGAGATTTCTCCCAGCCCATCGCGCGAGTGGACGACGATCGAGCGTTGGGTTCCCAGCAGCGAAAGCGCTTTTGCGACAAGGTCTCGCGTTTCGCCTCGACCGGCACCCAGCACCTGATGCGGAGCCTCAGCCGGGTTACACAGCGGGCCCAGCAAGTTAAAAATCGTCGGGTGATCCAAACTGCGCCGGACGGACATGACGTGTTTGACTGACGGGTGGAACAGCGGGGCGAAGCAGAAGCACAGACCAAGTTGATTCAATGATTTTTGCACGACCTCGTGCGAGCATTCCAGATTCACGCCCAGTTCGGCCAACACATCGGCCGATCCGGTTTTGCTGGTCGATTTTCGATTGCCGTGTTTGGCGACGGCGGCTCCTGCGGATGCGGCCACGATGGCGGCGGTGGTGCTGATGTTAAAAGTGCCAGACTTGCCGCCTCCCGTGCCGCACGTGTCGACGATGTTTTCGCGCCGCGACTCGATGGGCTTCATGTGCTTTCGCATCGCGCTGGCGGCACCGGCCAACTCTTCGACGGATTCTCCTTTGCGGTATAAACCGACTAAGAGGTCGCGGATCTGATCGTCCTTGCTTTTGCCTTGCATGATCAAGTCGATCAGTTCGGTCATCTGAGCCATCGTTAGAGACTCGCCGCTGCGCACGTGTTCAATGGCATCTTGAATCATGATTGTCTCTTGAAGGATCTTATAGGGCGATTTCAGTGGCGTCGGTGTATTCATCTACGTGCCACCATGACGATGTCGATCACGTTGGAACGTGCAACAGGCGTCATCTACCAGCGACTGGTGGACTCGGGCAGATTTCGTATCACTATTGTGACGTGGCAATTACGACCATAGAATTGCGACGACGATTCGTCTTCGGTCGAGGAAATTCGGTCAGCTGGCCTGCTTTGAGCGTGTGCGATCTTGACACAGCATAACGCTTAGACGACCAATGATCGAGTCCGCCAAGCCACGACATTTCCGCTTATCCGCCCCCAGATATCCCCAGAGTTTCGCAGTATGTCACGCAAGGTCATTATTGATTGCGATTTGGGAATCGACGATGCTGTCGCCCTGTGCATGTTGTTGCTAGACGATCGACTGGATGTGCTGGCCGTGACGGCCACCGAAGGCGTGGTCCCGGCCGATCAGGCGAATCACAATCTGCAGGCGATCGTTACCGGAATCGATCCCGAACGTTACCCACGTTTGGGCTTGGCTTCCCCCGCGAATGATGCGCCGGCGGTGGATACGCGATATCTGTTTGGTGACGATGGGCTGGGCAATAGCAATCTGAATGCGTTTCAGCGTCAGCACACGATGACATCAGAGAAGCTGATCGTCGATTGTGCTCGGGCAAATCCAGATGAGGTCACTTTGATATGCCTTGGCCCGCTGACCAATCTGGCGAGGGCAATCCGACGCGAGCCGAATTTGCCTTCGATGCTTAGCCAAGTGGTGATGGTTGGCGGCAGTCTGACTGCGACTGGGAATATTTCGCCGTGCAGCGAGTTCAATTTTTACTTTGACCCGGTTGCGGCCCGAGAAGTATTGGCGACTCGGATGACGAAGTCACTCATTCCGTTGGACATCATCCGTGAGGTGACGTTTGGGCTGAGCTTGATGGAAGAGTTGCCTAATGAAACCACGCGGGTGGGCGGGATCTTAAAGCAAATTCTCCCGTTCGCTTTTCGCGCATTTCGGCAGCAACTAGGGTTAGAAAACATTACTCTTAATGATGCCGTGGGTTCATTGGCGTTGGTCGAACCCGAGTTGTTCGAGTTTGAGCAAATGGTGGCCGACGTTGAAACCGAAGGTGAATTGACTCGAGGAGTGCTGGTTCTGGATCGCAGAAGGGAGTCACAGGAGACGCCCAACATTTCGGTGGCCACATCGTTGCGAACCGAAGCGGCCCATCAACACTTGATCGACCGGTTGATGATGGCCGGTAATCGCACTAGGTGATTTGCCGCGGCAGCTTGGGCATAAAACCGGGGGTCAAAGCAATCGGAAACCGCTACACTCAGACGAAACGCGATCTAGTTGCGAGACTCAAGCGTTTCGCGATTGCCAATCGTAATGCGGGCCCTTTGAATAACGCCCCCGCGATAGACTTTCAGGTCGACGACGCTGTCGATTGGAATCAAGCTGACCTTGGTGACCAATTGCGAGTCATCAATGACAGGCTCACCATCAAGCTCAAGGATAACGTCCCCTGATTGAAGCCCGGCTCTGGCGGCAGGAGAGCGCGGAGTGACGCTGGAAACGAGAGCGCCGTTGGCGTAGTCGAGCCCCAGCGATTTCGCTTTCTCGAACGAGTACCGTCCGTCAAGTGACACGCCCAAGAAGCCTCGCTTGACTTGACCGTAGTTGATCAGGTCCTCCACGATTCGCATCACCATGTTAATCGGAATCGAAAATCCGATGCCATCGTTGCCACCACTGTTGCTGGCGATCGCGGTGTTAATCCCAATCACTTCGCCACGCAAGTTGATCAGCGGTCCGCCGCTATTGCCTGGATTGATCGCCGCGTCGGTTTGAATAAAGTTCTGGTAGCGAACTCCTTGGGGGCCCAGTTCTAAATCGTGTCGGCCCATCGCACTCACGATTCCATAACTAACCGAGTGACTAAGCCCAAAAGGACTTCCCACGGCGACCACGAAGTCGCCGATCTCAAGTTTCTTGCTGTTGCCCAATCGCGCGGCCACAAAATCGGTTTCACTTAACGCGATAACCGACAAGTCGGTTTCTCGATCGTGCAGCAATCGACTGGGGTAGTGCAAGCGTCCGTCGATTTCAATACGAACGTCTCCGGGGCGACAGTTTTCGATGACGTGAAAATTGGTGATCACGTAAAACCGGCGAGCGTATTCGATCACGACGCCCGAACCTGCTTCTTCGATCATCACGGGGCGTCTGGCTTCATCGCGGCGCGAAGTGGGGCTGCTTTTTTGCTCTTTGCGAGCCTCAATGTGGGCCACGCTAGGCCGGACGGCTTTGATCAAGCGTTTCAAAAGCGAGTAGTGTCGTTCAGCAGCAGCGGCCTCGATCGCCAAATCTTGGTACAGCTTGTTTTGTGATTCGACACTGACTTTGCGAGCGGTTACGGTTTGCGCCGACGCGGTGTTGGTCAAAATTCCAGCCAGCAAGCAAACAGTGATCCATTGGATGATCCGTGTGCTGCCGGTCGACGGGGCGTAAGAATTTGGCGGCTGAGCCATGAGTGGGGTCTCTGGAGAGGTCGGTCGGCTACCACGGTAACAAGCTGACGTCACGTTTTCGAGGAACTTCGAATCGGCGAAGAGAGCTTTTTGGTTTCCGGTGCGGCTTGTAAGGGTCAGGAAAAATTGGCATCCAGATCACCGGCTGGAAAATCGGGGTTCAGGAGACTGCTCCAATCAACAACGGAATTAGGTTCAACGCCGGCTTGCTCGGCAGCACGCTTGCACTCGATGCAACACGCGGCGTAGGGCAGAGCCTGCATTCTTGCCTGTTTGATGTTCCTTTTGCAACCTTTGCATTTACCAAAGGTTCCATCTTTGACTCGCTTGAGTGCTTCCTCAACCAAGTTTAGCTCACGGGTTTCGACTTCGGCTAATTGAGAACTCAGTTCGCCAGTAGCGCTGGCGCTGGCAAAATCAACGACATCACCGTCCGAACGTTGGCTCAACTCTTTTAACAAACTGTCGTCACCAGTAACGGCTTGACGCAACGCGTCCCGTCTCTCAATGAGAACGTCTGCCATCTTTTTAATAAAATCTTTGCGTGCCATGGGGGGTCCCGCGTGTTGAAAAAGTTGCCCGCCAGAGGGCGGGATTTGCGAAACTATAGGACGCATTTGAAGGCTCATCTGTATTTTTGCGAATAAGTCAATATCCTCGGACGCCGATTTCTTCGTTGCAGCAAATTGACGGTGCAAAGCGGGGGTCGGTTGCATTTTGGCATCATCCTAAACCTGTGCGAGTTTCCATTGCGTTTCCAATTCTCAACGCATCGATGGCTGTGGTTTCCTGTAAACAAACAAGTCAGCAGTCGCCAAAAAATCTCTCGGATTGCGACGTACTCAGATGAGAAGTCGTTTTATTGGACAGAGATTGGATAGAGAAGAGGGCGAAGGCGATTACTTGTAACGGTTATTACGGTCGCCGCTTCCATTGGGTTCATCAGCGCACCCAACGACCACAAATCCGGCGATGTTGTTTGACGGTGACATTAGCGAAAGCTACATGCTAGTACTCCGGGAGGCATTCTCGAAATTCTTCCCACTGACGAACCCCCTTTTTGTATCAGTCTGACATGAATATTCACGCAACAACCGACCCAAGCACTCAACCTGACGATCTCGTTTTGCGTTTCGTTGGCGGAGCAAACGATGGCGAATCTGTTTCGATCAGCACCGAATGCTGTGCGTTAGGAGTCCCAAAACAATCAGCGAAAGACGGATTTGTCTCTGGCCAGTGCGCGATCTATCGTGGCCCTGCTGGAGTCGCCGTGCAAAGTCACAGTGACGAATTACTCATTAACGGCGAAGCAAAGTCCGTCCACTGGCTGAAGCGGGGAGACAAAATCCAAGTTTCAGATTCACAATCTGTGGAAGTTGTCCAACTAGGTGTGCTTGCAAACGCCAACGAAGCCCCCGAGGTAGCAGTCGTTGAAACGCCTACAACTGAATCGGCTGTGCCCGGAATAGCGACGTTTACCTCTGCGGACCAAGCTCCCGCCGACCAAGCTCCCGCCGACCAAGCCGAGCCAGTTGTTGATTTTCAAACTACCGAAACCGTCGATGTGGCAGGGGATCGAATTGATTTTGTAAGTCACGCGATTCAAGATCAGCTTGCCGACGAGCGCAGCGCGTTCAGCGAGCCGTCGTCGTTCAGCCAGCCGGCTGAATCGGAGGCCGCGGAAGCTTCGTTGGCAGGGCCTGTCCAAGACTTGCAAAATGAATCTCTCGTTGAAGAGTCCACTTCGGAACCCGTTGGTCAGCTCGACGATGGTGCGAACCAACGACTTGATTCGCTGGAAAACTCGGTTAATCAATTACACGATCAAGCTTCCAATGTCGATCGGCGATTCGATCGATTGGAAGACAGCCTGAACGCGCTGACAGAGCATTTGGAAGGGCTTGCAGTTGGCAACCTCAGTTCTGCTTCGGTTGACGCGACGCCCAGTGCAGCTTCGTCAGTAGCATTTGCAGCTCAACCTGAACAGGAAGTCGTCGAAGCTTCGATTCCTGACGCTCCAGCAGAAACAGCACCACTTGCCGAACAGGAAATTGTCGAAGCACACGCCGCGTTTCAAACGCCTGAGCCAGCGATCGCAGCGGTTGACGATCCGGCACCTGCGTCACGAGGCGACAACTACGAAAAATCAATCGCTGCATTGTTCAGTGAGCTTGCCAATACCGATTCACCAGAATCGCCTACTGCCCAGGTGGCGGTCGAGCCTGTTGCAGAAACGTCACTCTATCAGCAAGGCGTCTCGCAAACGGATGGCGAAGTTGATCCTGCGGTGAGCCCAGTTTCTTCTCCGGTTGAGATGATGACGACTGAGCAGACAGCCCAAGAAACGATCGCTCCGGTCGAAGACCAAGCCTATTCTCCGCTGGCTGAAGCGAGCGAGTCAGCTGTTGCTCCAGCGGCAACGGATACAGATGCGGACGGTTCGGCTGAGCAGCCAGCCGGTGGTTTTACAGAGCGGATGCTTGCTTCGATGCATGACGAGACGCCGACTTGGTCCAGTGAGGAAGTTGAGAGTGTGGTTGGACTTGGAATCGCGAAACCAGAGGCACGGGTTGAAGAATTTCCGGTTGTTGAAACGCCGGATGCCATTGAGGCAGCAGCGGCCGTTCCAGCGGTAGCCGAAGTTACAGAAACAACACCAGTACTTCGCGCCGAAGCGCGTACGGAGTCCGTTGCGGAAATTTTCGCACGACTGCACTCAGGGGATCCCACCAGCGAAGGTGCAGCCGAAACTCCTGTGCCTGCCGCACCGATTCGTCAAACCGTGCAAACTACGTTCGAAGATGTTCAGGCTTCCGTTTCAGCGGCGCTCGATGCGGACGTGTCGGCGATGCCAGAAACGGATCCCGGTTTTGTTCATGCCGAACAAGTCGTGGCTACCGAATCAGCGCCAGTCGAGCCGGTTGCCGCAGAGGATGTTAGTGCGGCAGTTGAAACTGTCGAACCTGCTGAGCCAGCGGATGACGTCAACGCGGTCATGGAACGACTCCGGAACAGTCTTGAGGCTGAAGAAGATTCGGAAACGACTGAAGAGTCTCACCAGACGGGTGCTACCGAGACACAGCAAGCAACGGATGTGCCTGTCGGCGTCCGCAAGCAACAGGATTCTGTCGAAGACTACATGTCGATGTTGATGTCTCGCATGAATGGCGATTCAGACGGTTCGGAAGTGTCAGGCGAGAGCGATTCAGCCACCGAAGTATCCAGCGGGGTCAGTGATTTCAACCGGCCGCAAAGTGGGGCGCAAGGTGGTTTGCTGGAAGAAGCAGTGGTTAATACGCTTTTGACCGAGGAGGAATTTGTGCCTAAGCAGAAAGCAACTCCAATCAAATCGCTCGACAAGATGCGAGAACTTGCGAACTCAACATCTCGGTCCGCCGTTCAACGCAGCGAAAGGGCGGTTCAGATCGAACGAAAGAAGAGTTTAATCCTTCAGGCGTTGGCTCTAGGAAGTCTTGCCTTGGCGGTCATGATGATCTGGGGGAAATCTTACATTGCAGGTGGAGCATTCGCCGTGATTTTCTTTGTGACCTCCGCCTATTTCTTATACGACACCGTGAGCCCATCGCGAGCAAAAGAGATTGCTCAAGTTAAAAAGTCGACTAGTAGTCGCCCTGAATCAGAATCAACGCCAAGCTCGGACGAAGATTGATTCGGCTTGCAATTACCTAACCCATTATGAAACGCCGCGGCATTTGCTGCGGCGTTTCGTATTTGTAAAGTGAAGATGGCACTCGAGCGGCCGCGACGCCGCCTGATTCAGACAGAAGGCAAGTTGAAACCTGCCAATCGGGATACTGAAACCGAGGCAGATTCCGGCTGTATGGCGGTAGGTTTCATTCTGGCACTTTCTGAAAGGCGATAGATTCGCCAATCAAATTAAAATCCGCGATCCTTCTGGATGTCGGAGAAGTCTCTCAGGCGATAGCCGACACCGGCCGAATCGCAGACGCGGCAGAACGCTCGCAACGCGACGCCGAAACCATCGGGGCCGCTGAAGCCACCAAACTGACCACCGCCTTTGACGTGAGGCTCCATGTCCGCAAACACGCCCGGTACGCCTCGAGACGTCATCCTCTGGTGCAGTGTCGGAAGGAATTCGGCAATGTCGGTCATGATCGCCGCATGGCTTGAGTCACCTTCGTCAGCCGGGACGAAGTGCTTAACCGCTTCCTCGTCGACATGATCAACCTTGCCTGCGGACTTCGCAGATTCGGGGACGCGGAAGTCTTTGATGTGAATCCATCCAAGCCCCGGCTTCATCGCCACGTACTGTTGGTAGACTTCATCGGGCGAGTAACCTTGCATCACCAAGTTGCCGCCGTCAAAAATCAGCACGCAGCCGTCGCGATTGATCGCTTTGTGCATCTCGGCCAGCACTGGGCCGTTTTGCCCAACCAAGTTGGCTTCGACTTCCAAGCCGTAGGTCAGGCCATGCTGGTCGCAAACGTCAACAATTTGGCCGACCTGATCGGTGGCTTGAGACAAGTGATCTTTCAGTTCACTGCCACGCGGGTGATAAAACGAAAAACCCCGCACTAGTTTGGTTCCCAACCGGTTGGCCAGATCGCAGGCACGAGGCACATCTTCCGCTAGGTATTTATCGAATGGGGTAAACCCCGTCGAGGTGCCATCGTCGACGTCCAGTAGCTTCACTTTTCCAATCGGCGAACCGAGTGATGAGACCTCAAGACCGTATTCTTTCAGTTTCGCGATGACGGTTTCAAGCTCTGAGTCATCGAGCCCCATGACGTTCTTGATACCATTGCCGGCGTCAACGAATCGAATCGACAAGTACCTCAAACCCAACGCCGCGAATGCGCAGAACTGCTGATCGAGTGTTTTTTGATTGGCGGCTTCGTCAGAGAAACCGGAAAGGAGCAGTGGCGTGGAATCAGACATGGATATCTTCTTCGGATTTTAAGGTTTAAGGATCGGACAAAATCAGGGTCAGCCAAAATCAAAAATGCGTTTGCAACCGGGAGGGTGACGCTCCTTCCGAACCGCAGCAGATGCTTGGACGTTACTAACAATGAATAGATAGGCAGAGCCTTCCTTTGCCACCGTCGAGATGTTTGAGCAACCAGAGCGGTCTTAGGCAGATCCCTCCGCCACGTACTCGCATCGAATCACTGACGAAATGCCGCCTCGCGGAGTGAACTTGGCTGTCAGTTTGGCTCGCCGAGGTTGAGCGACGGCCACAAAATCGTCAAGAATTGTGTTGGTCACTTTCTCGTAGAAAATGCCCTCGTTGCGGAACGACTGAAGGTACATCTTCAGGCTTTTCAATTCCACGCAAACCTTGTCAGCGACGTATTCGAAAGTCAGGCAGCCAAAATCTGGCTGGCCCGTTTTTGGACAGACCGAGGTAAATTCGGGGCATTGGATTTCGATCACGTAGTCACGGTCAGGGAAAGAGTTCTCAAACGTTTCCAGCGTGTCGCGAAAATTGTTGCTCATCGGTATATTGTATTTTTCTGACTTGTAGTTGGGCCAATCGATCGTTTCGATTTGCGGCCATGTGGCTCGACGCGATTCTGCTCGCTAATGGCCCTCCAAGATAACCCATCGTCCTCGCCCGAACAGCCCGACATGCTGATTTCCGAAATCTATCAGTCGCGGCAGGGTGAGGGTTCGCTCACCGGGACCGAGAGCGTTTTCATTCGAACCAGTGGTTGCAACCTGCGTTGCGATTTTTGTGACACGCCGTTTACGTCTTGGTCACCTGAGGGCCAAAAGATGTTGGTATCACAAATCGTTGATTTGGTGCTGCACAAACACTCTGCCGATCACGTGGTAATTACCGGCGGTGAACCGATGCTGCCAAAAGAGATGCCCGACTTGTGCGCCGCATTGTCGCAGGCGGGTCAGCACATCACGATCGAGACCGCCGGGACGATCTTCCAAGAACTGCATTGCGATCTGATGTCGATCAGCCCGAAGCTGAGCAATTCGACGCCTCCTGAGAGCAGGGCAGGGGAGTGGACGCGGCGACACGAGGCGACTCGGTTCCGCCCCGAGATCGTGCGTCGACTGATTGACCGTCATGATTACCAGTTGAAGTTTGTGATCGATCAACCGGCAGACATCGACTCGATCATCGACTACCTTGAGCATGTGCAACCGATCGCGTCCGAAAAGGTCATGTTGATGCCTCAAGGTGTTGAGCTTCAAACGTTGGCCGAAAAAGCGAAGTGGATCGAACCGATGTGCCGGGAGCATGGTTTCACCTATTGCCCGCGCCGACACATTGAGTGGTACGGAAACAAACGCGGCACTTGAATTGCTGACGATGCTTTCGAACTGCTTTTCCTGAACCCTGAACACTCAACCCGAAACACTTTTATGCGTGGACTTGGATTCTTATTGTTTACCGTGATGACGTTCTGCTGCTGGGGCATCTACGGCCCGGTTCTGCACGTCGGTCAAGCAAAAATGGCGGGCGAGCCGGGGCAGCTTAGTTCGTTGCGGCCATTTATCTGCGTGGGGGTTGCTTACTTTGTGATCGCCGTCGCCGTCCCGTTGATCGTGCTGCGGACGAAAGGAGAATCGGGTAACTGGACGGTGGCCGGATTCACGATCTCGTTCATCGCCGGATTGATCACGGCCGTCGGAGCACTTGGGATTATCTTGGCGTTCAAGTTTCAGGGCAAACCTGTTTACGTGATGCCGCTGGTCTTTGGATTGGCTCCGATTGTGAACACGTTGGTTGCCATGTTGATGGCACGCACGTTTAAGGAAGCTTCGTGGGTATTCTATCTGGCAATTTTGCTTGTCGCTCTCGGAGCTGCCGGAGTGCTTCGGTTCAAGCCAAAAGCTTCTCACGCTGACCACGCGGTTGCGGCAAAGACAGTTGATGTCGCAGACGATCAAGTCGAACCGGAGTCGGCTGAGAAAACTGAGACGCCCGAAACAGCCGAGAGCGAGCCCGCCGTCACCAAGCCGCAGCCGAAGCCGCTTTGGATCGCCATTGCGATCGGTGTCACTGCGCTTTGTTGGGGATCCTACGGGCCGCTGCTGCATAAAGGACAGGTTCGCATGAGCGGCAGCCGATTGCGGCCGCTCGTTTGCGTAGGCTTGGCCTATTTTGTGATCGCGGTGGTCGTGCCGCTGCTGCTGTTGCCAACCTTTCAGGAATCGGGCGGTTTTCAGAATGTCGGCGGAGTCATATGGTCGTTGGCCGCCGGCGCGGCGGGAGCGTTGGGTTCGCTTGGGATCATTTACGCGTTCAATTTCGGCGGCAAGCCAATCTTCGTGATGCCGTTGATTTTCGGTTTCGCGCCGGTGATCAATACCTTCACGGAGACGCTAACCAAGGGCTTGTTCGGACAGGTTTCAACCGAGTTCTTGATCAGCCTTGCTTTCGTGATCACGGGTGCGGTGATGGTGTTGGTTTTCGCCCCACGCCCCAAACGTCCGCCAAAACCTGCGACACCAATTTCTTAGTGGGAATTGCAAAACCGGATTTACGGGAGGGTAAGGCTCCGTCCGCACCCAATCCAATCAACAAGCATTTTCCTCAATCGGCTCGAAACTATGCCTCGTCCTTCCTGTTCAACAATGTCCGTTCGTTCAATCGCATCGTAAAGTGACACCTAGCCATGACTGACGAAGAAAAAGTCTTAGCGATCGATGATTTGCTCAGCCATGTCTGGATGGTTCGAGCGTTTTTGAAGCATTGCGAGGAAGCGGAGGAAGACGACGAGCTTCGCGAGGTGCCGCGAGCGTTGTACGACTACATGTTGGCCTTGGGGCCTCCGCTGAGATCCAAAGATTACGCCAAGTATCTGAAGCAAGCGAAGAAGAAGCTGAAGAAGTTGAACAACGCGGTGGAGCTATTCATCGAGATCCAGCCCGAGATCTCATCGCACACCAACTTCCAGATGGCGGCTCAGTCATTGCGAGTCGCGGTGGGACAGCTAAACGAACTGTTGTCATAGCACGCGTGCGTTGACAACAGTTTGCGGAGCATCGTTTTCTGAGAATCTTTTACCCTGGCTGAAATCCAAAGCATTTTACGGGTTAGTGTTGGACCGTCCTAGGTTGCTGATAAAGATGAATGCATCGCCAAGAACGTCGACGTTTCCGTCAAAGTTAATGTCACCTTGTGAGTAACTACCGGCGGAGGAATTCAAATTGCTGACGAGCGTGAATGCATCGTCAAGAACGTCGACTTTGCCATCACAGTTCAGGTCGCCTAAGAAAGTTCCCGTGACGCCATTGGGCTGCGTCACCACCAAGTTCGTGATGAGATTTTCTACGTCAACAAGATCGATTGTCCCGCTGCTATCCAGATCCAAGGCAGCCGTTGCGACGGTTACGGAAGTATCCAAGAGTGGACGGTAGGAGTCAACGTCGTCGCAGTTCACGACGCCATCCTGATTGACATCACCTAGGATGACCGGTGAAACAAGCGTCACGGTAATTGTCGCGTCTTGTTCGAAAAGATCTTCGCGGAAAAGATCTTCGCGTTGAAGACCTGAGTTGAGGTTGAAGCTGAACGGTTCTCCATCGGCCAGCACTCCCGAGAGCGTTACATCCCGTTCAGTGATCGTGACAGGCTGGTCTGGCTGCAAGTTGTCCAAAGGCGCACCGTCAATCGAAAACGATCTTCCACGGACGTTAACGACGCTGCCGGAGCGGGCATGAAATGTTTGGCTCAGAACACCCCCGCTGATATTCACGACGCTGTCAGGCGCAGCAACGAAATTTTCGCCAAAATTCCCGCTGCTGATGTTCATTTCGCTGCCGGAGAGGGCACTAAAACTATAGGTTATATCCCCGCCGCTGAAGTTTACTTCGCTACCATCAAAGGCAGTGATGCCATTCAATGAGCCTCCGCTGATATTTGCCTCGCTGCCCCTGATGCTAATGCGATTGAAAATATCGCCGCCGCTGATGTTCAAGCTGCCGCCCGTTACGTCAAAAGATCCAACTGTGCCTCCGCTGATGTTAACCATGCTGTCGATTGCTATTCCAGCATCGCCAAGTCTTCCCAAGGATCCTCCGGTGATGTTTACCTCGCTGGCATCATAAGCCTTGAGGCTTGCTACGGATCCGCCACTGATGTTCACCCTGCCACGGCAGGCTACCTCAAGGTTTTGCCCAACCTCGCCTCCGTCGACGTGTAACGCAGCATCGACGACTTGAAAATCAGAGGATAACTCACCCCCAGTCAATACCGTCAGGCTTTCCCCCGCGCGCAAGCCACGCAGCCCACTGTCGACGGGCGTCGCAACCACCAGCGGGAGCAGACTAGGCTCAAGCAATGGCACGGAGGGCGGAGTCAGCCTCACACCACTCAAGGCATCTCCTATTCCAAAGTAGTTTGAGAAAATAAATGGAGAGCCATCCGCCAGCGTCCCAGTGAATACATCATCGATCCCAATCGTGATGGTTGATTCGGTAAATGCTTCACCGTTGAGTTTGAATTCGCCACCGACCAGTTCGACATCGCTGCCTTCCAACGCTTTGAATGATCCCGCCCAAGAGCCACCGCTTATGTTTACCGCGCTACCTTCGCCGGCCTGAAAACCGTGACCTATGAATCCGCCGGTGATGTTTACCGCGCTGCCATCGCGGGCTTGGAAGACAGTACCCACTTCGCCTCCGCTGATGTTTACCTCGCTGCCAGCGTTGGCAATGAGGCCAGAATCTACGGCCCCGCCGCTGATGTTTACTTCGCCGCCGGCTAGTGCATCAAAGCTTCTACCTACTCGCCCGCCGTCATTGACGTTGAGCTGAGCCGTCTGTCCCTCCACTCCTCCGATGCTCTCAAAATTAACACCCGTAATGACTGCCTCGTCGCCGGGAAGGTCAAGCACGGTATCAAAGAGGTTTGCTGGCGAAGGCCCGGGCCCGTTGACCTGAGCCGTTACAGGTGACATCAACAAAGTCAAAATGCCGACCAAGGATGCCAAGCGGGTAACGAACGATGGTGGAGATACTCGAAATGCCTGATTTATGGCGAGATAATGCTGCAACATGACGGATTGCCTATTTTATTAAAGAGAAGAATGGACTTGTTCTACGCTACCTAACGCATGGGCATTTCAAAATTCCTTTTTTGTCGCTAAACGCGAGGTTTCGGCCAGCTATTGCCAGTCACTCGCATCAATGATTTCTCTGCCATTTCGCGTTAGCAACGCAGCAACGACTGCCGGTTCAATGTCGGCGCCTAGTCCATGCACGGAACCATCGCATAACGCGATGTTGGCTACGACATGAAATCCGTAAAGGCCATCTACGTTCGATGTATTGACTTGGAATTCGAATACTGTGCCCAACTCTGACGTTGCCCAAGGGCCTTCGGCGTGCCACAGATGATCGCGAACTCGAACGTTACGCTGTTGATCGTATTCAGTCGGTTTGGCAGCTTGTTCAAACAATAGAATCGTGGAACTCAGCCCATCACGAATCGACTTCAGGTTCGCCGCTTGCGTTCTCTTGGCCTCAGGTGTTGTGCTAAAATCGGGGTCGCTAGGTGGGTGCCAAGCACCCGGGGAGGGCGGGTCTCTGCGGTTTCCGCTATCTCGCGATTCAAATATCGCGTAATAATCGCAAGCAGCGACTTTCAGGTTCGTGTAGCTTGCAGATGAAGAGCCCATGGCCTCGATGGATCGAGGTGATTGAGGCGTCGACGGACACTGAAAAACAGGGAGCTGACTTTCTGCAGCTGTTAGATTGGCGGGTGACAGAGGTAGCTGGTCTAGTTCCAGTAATGGCTCCACGTTGCCGGCCTCGATGAAAGGAAGAATATCGATCCGCCAAGAGAAATTATCCCATCGGTTTGGGTTTGCGGTTTTCCAAAGCGGCGGCAAGTCGTCGTGGTGAGCACTACTGTAATTGAGCGACGCCAACGCTAACTGATGCAAGTTGTTCTGGCACTGAACGAGTCTGGCCGCCTCGCGAATTTGTTGGATTGCAGGAAGTGTCATCGCAACCAGAATACCGATGATCGCCACGACAACCAGCAATTCGACCAGCGTCAATCCCGCATGTGTCGCGCAGTGTTCACGAAGTCGGCGGCTTGTTCGATTGTTCCGCACTGAACACCTATTGATAGGCCAAACGAGGTTTTAAAAATACGCAACTGCCACCCAATGTCATCAACCCTAAGTCGCCTAAGAACATGGTCGGCAGCTGAGCAAAAGGTGTTGCTTGTAGTGATTGGCCAGCAGCGGTTACTTCCCATTTTGCGTGCGGCAACGGCGCGTCGTTCCAGCGAACCTCAGGCATGCTTCGCTGACCAAAAGTGATTCGAAGTTGGCATGGCGAAGGTTTTGACGCTCGCTCAATGGCAACGGTCGCCAGTATTTCACGCGTTGGAGGCTGGTTGTCACTCAGGTTGGCCTTCCAGCGACTCCAACGCAATCTTGGACTAACTTCCATTGAGTTCGGCTCGTGGACGACCTCCAGAGTTTGAAAAGTAAGCGACTGTTCAACACGTTGCCCTCGGAAGAACAACCCGGCGGCGCCGGAATCTTGAAGGTCTAGCGATAGATCCAACGAAAACGTACCCAGCAGTGGTTGTCCTAATCCAAGTAATGAAATTCCGGCGGATTGCATCTTAATCCGCTGGTCGTCCAGCACTTTAAACGATGCGGAACGACTATTGACAGGAAATAGCAACTTGGAGTCGGCGGCTTTCAACGGTCGCCAACGAGCTTTCTTGATGCCCGCTTTGGGGTACCACCGAGCGACCGATACTGTCGCGATCGCGAGCCCGGCCGCGGCAACGATCCAGAGTCGCCGAGAGATATTGGCGGTCTTCGCGGAATCAACTGGCGTTTGAAATTCGTCTAAGCCAGTACTTGGCCGATCATGATCCGGAAACAACTTGGCGACGACATCGACTAGATCACGATGATTGGCGACGGGCAACAAGGCTGCGGCGACTTGGCCAGCTGTTGCTGGGCGATCTTTAGGATCTGTCGCCAACATCTTTGCAATCAGCGACTTTACTTCATCAGGGATGTCGTTTCGGAACTTGTCTATCGCTACGTTATTTTGGGCGACACTGGTTCCTGTCAACAGTTTCAAAAATGTCTTTCCGAGACCGTAAATGTCGGCGCGGGGGTCAATCTTTGATGATGCCGATCGCTGTTCGGGAGCCATGTAGCTGAACGTTCCAGCGTTTGCCGGGGCAGTGGAGGGTTCGGTCGAGGGCATTGCGACGCGAGTCGCCACGCCTAAGTCCAAGAGCTTCACGTGCCCGGCAGCGGTCACTAACAAATTTGACGGCTTGATATCCCGATGGATCAACGATTTTGAGTGAGCGAACTCTAATCCTAAGGCGGCCTGCCGAACGATCTCGCAGCAAACAGGAACACTCAATCTTTCGCACCGGAACAAAAGCTGTGCGACGTCGATCCCTTCAACGTAATCCATTACTAGAAAATGCAATCCATCAACTTCACCCGCGTCAGTTGCTCGCACAATGTGTGGGTGAACCAACGATCCGATCAGTCTCATTTCTGCAATAAATTGGTCGATCTCGCGGGCATCTTTTTTCAGTGAAGCTCCCAGTACTTTCACGGCAACCGTTGTTCCAAGCTTCAAATGTTGAGCTCGGTAGACGGCTCCTGAAGCCCCGCGACCAATGCATTCAGTCAGTTCGTAGTTGCCGATTTGAAAAGGGAGTGTGCCTAGTTTCGGGTCAGCCAAATGCTGAGCCTGTTCAAGAAAGGATGCTGCCAGTTGGTCGTCTGGGAACGACACGGGGGTAGCCAATAGTTTTTGTCGCAAAACTTGGTAATCGACTTCGTCTTCATCAAGCGGTGGCAACTCGGATAGCCGCTCGATCAGTTCGTCACTGGGGAAGTCAAGCGTTGCCAGAGTGTCTTCGCATTGAGAGCAACGCTCGAAATGTTGCTCAAGTCTTGCGGCGACCGGTTCCGCGAAGCGTCCAACCAACCATGCTTGAATTTCGTCGCGAGAAGGGCAGTCTGACAAGAAGTCGGCCGTATTGGGTTGGTCAGTTCTCATCCGCGAGCAATTTCTGATTATGAATGTATGCCGTCAGCAAGCTGTTTTCTCAATCGTTTTAGGACTCGCATCTTTACCAAACGAGCTGCGTTGGACGTGATTCCGAGTTCTTTTGCTGCATCCGCCGCGGATTGGCCGTCGACGGCGATTCGCCAAAACAATTTCCAATCGCGTTCGCTGATATTGCCTCGGACGCGCTTGATCGCGTCTTGAACTCGCTGATCCTGAATGGAGGACACGGCAGAGACGTCAGATGCGACCGACACGGTATTCCAAGTTCCAAGTGATTCTCTCGCGTCGGCCAAAAACTCGATGCGATTGACGCCACCCGATGCCCGGTCGACGGTCTTGTTTTGTTTTCGGTAATGGTCATTAACTTTGTTGTTCGTAATCCTTCGCAGCCAGCCACGAAAAGTGTCTCCGGGTCGATCGCGATGAAAGTCACCCAGTTTTCGAGCAACCGCGTGTAGTACTTCCTGAGTCACGTCTGCCGCATCCGTTGGCTGCAGGCCGTCACGTCGACACCAGCGATAGATTCGCCGGCTATACCGTGCAACCAGTTGCTGCCACGCGGTTTGGCTACTGGCTTTTGCTTGGCGAAGTAGTTCGGTGGAAGTCACACTCAAATCAACTTCAACAGGCTTAACGTTGGAGCGCTTCATGAATTTCCCTAAGCAAAAAGAATGATCTGGGCACCATTGTAGTCACAAGTTGCTGGAAAAATCAGGTTCATGGAGGCGAGAAATCAGTGTCCCGCGTGGGGCAAGCCGGTGTCACTGCCAAAGTTTCACCCGTGTCGGAACTCTGGACAGTTGGTGGTGGCCAGCGGATCAAACTACGAGTTGCAGCGGAGCGGCTCAACGAGCGAGTCGAGATCGGCCAAATCAGTTTACAAAAAATTCTCCATGAATTTCTTGCAATCTCGTTGCTGGCGTGAGAGGATGACTCGTGTTGCAGTGGGCCAAAACCTGCGTCGACGAAGAGTTTGATGCTTTCAAGAAATGGAGAGATGAGATGCGTTATCAGATTTATGTTCTGCTAGTTTTATTTTTGCTTGTCTGGCCGACGTCCGACGGTTTTGCTCAAACGGATGTGGACTACTTTTCGCGCGATGAGATCCCCGCGGCCGACGCTGGGACGGTTGACGCGTACTACGATCCGCTTACTGGCGACGTCCTTTTAAGCATCGGAGAAGAAATTGGAATTTTGGTTTTTGGTGTTCCAACCGTCCTCGAAAACGATGATGTGAGCGTGAATCTGCGGGCTTCGTTTGATGCGATTGACCGAGATGCGTTAAGAGAAGATGCGATTCCCGGCGCGTCCTTCTTCGACGAATCCCCAGATGGTCTTGGCTGGACATCCCCGTCTACAGTTCCGCCCTCACTGCCGACAGGGGTTTTTAATGTGGGCCCAATTTACGACGCCCTGCCGATTGAAGGACTACTTGTTCTAAATTCGCCGTTGCTGACCATTGATACGTCCGACCCCGAGAATTTTTTTGCAGAACTCGCTCAGCGTTCACCAGAAGAACGATTTGCGATTGAACTCGCGCTAGTGCAGTACTATCGAACTACGCCGACCGGGTTCAGTTTGGTATCTAACGCATTTGGTGTGCCAGCTGAAGTGACACCAGTTCGCTTTCTACGTCCAGAGTTTGAAACGGCTACGATTCCCGAGCCGTGCCCCTCGGTTCTGTTTTCAATCGCAGGTGCAGGGCTGCTGATGCGGCGGCGGAGGTAACGCCTTTGTCCGCAGGTGCAGAAAGTAGGCCTCACATTCCATGTGAGGTTTTGCTGTGCGGACATCACTCGGATAGTGATGGCTACTTACCGCAGCGAGTGATGGCTGCTTGCCGCAGCAAGTACTGGCTACTTATCGCACGCGGCATTCAAACCGAATCACGCCGCCTTCGCTGGCGGGCAGCGGGTCTTTGATCTCCCACCGAAGCGTCTTCGATCCGACATCGTTGCGCGAAGTGACTAGCTTTGCCGGAAGCGAGCACTCGGCTGAACCGACGATGTACTCCAAACGAGTCGTCAAGTTGTCGATCAGCGTCACGTTGCCGATTCGCTTGCTGCTTAAGTTGTCAAACCGGA
The DNA here is from genome assembly GCA_937929805.1 of uncultured Pirellulaceae bacterium. Lineage (GTDB taxonomy): Bacteria > Planctomycetota > Planctomycetia > Pirellulales > Pirellulaceae > Mariniblastus. The sequence continues at coordinate 145,817 of CALFUT010000031.1, read as the reverse complement.
TCGTGAATTGAACTTTCTCGCCGGCTCTGGCCGCGATCTTCGAGGCAACTTTGACGACTCGTAAGATCGAATTGTCGCCATCGGTTTCGTATTGGACGATTTGCTGAACTTTGGAAATGTCGTTCACGATTACCGGTTGGACTCGATCGGCGATCACCTGCAGTTCGATGTCGTCTTGCCAAACCTTCGCCGACTGCATGCCCACCGCCAGCCGTGCGGATTCGGATTCCTCAAAACGTCCGAGGCGGATCAATGATAGGTGCTCGTATGGAGCAAAGGTGTTTGCGAATTCGTAAATCTCTGTCGTGTTTTCTGCCAGCACGCCACGCGTTTGGTCGATAAACTGGCTGGCTCGACGAGTGCCTTCGTATCGCTCGATGGCTGTGTGCTGTTTGTTGGTTGCGGAAAAATCAGCATGTTTGGTTTTGGCCACAGGCGTCAGTTCACCGACCATCCCCGCCGGTTGGCTCAGCCGAGCATTAAACACTCGGTCGACTCGGCGGACCGCGCCAAATCGTGGTGCGTAAATAGCGACACGATTACTGGGCGAAACTAAGCGTTGCCCATCAAGGGTGTCGAAATGCCCTACGGTGTCTTCCGTATCGAGTCCGACCATGTTCCAAGATCGATCGACCTTGACTTTCAGTCCGCGATCGTTCCCATCGTAAACGTATTCATCTCGTCGGTTCGGTTCGTTGGATCGATTACTGGTCGGTTCTTCCCACGTCGTTGGCTGTATCGCTTCAAAATTTCCAAAGCTGCCGAACTTTCGAATGGGTGCATCCTCAGCCGGCGCACGTTGAGGCAATCGAGTGGCTCGTGGTCGACGTGCGAATCCGGTGGCTGGTTCTTCAAAACCCAACACTTCGGTCTGCCAAGTCGATTGAGCCAATCGCGATGTGTGCTCGTCTCGTTCGGGGATCGTGGATGCACGGAAAGTCGATGCAGGATGGTCATCCGATGAAGCAGCTTCAGGAGCTGATTCAATTGAAAGCCGAGACGGTCGATCGGTCTGGCCAAAAACCATCGAAGGCGTGGCGATCAGAGCCAATGCAAATCCAGCTTGGGCTGCAACAAAAAGTTTCTGCATCATCGTTGTTTGGGATGTTCGCATGATGGGCCGCCCGTCACTTGTGGTGGTGGTTGGAGGGAGCGTTCGAACGTTTGGCGGATCGATTCCCGCGTACGATCGGTGGCAGCTTGTGAGGTGCTGGCTGTTGATTGGCTTCAAATGTTACCGCGCGGGGTAGGGCAGGGCGGTTGGGCGGCGAGCCAAGACTGTACTGGATTGGCTCGGGCAGCAACGTCGGAGCAGGCCCAATGGTCTGAATCGTATCGGCCGGATTTCCATTCAGTGGTACCCGCGACCCAATTCGTAGAATCGCCATTGGACGACCCAGCGATTTTGAGGCTCGCAAAGGATCCTCGTTGGCAGACACGTCGAAAGTGGGTTGCGTGTCGGGCGAGTGTCGATGGGGAACGACCATGTCTCCATGTTCTAAGTAAATGACCTTAGTCACCATGCTGCCATCGATTGCTTGAAGCAGGTCATCGCGAGTGATTTCGATTTCGATCGGAAATCGATTCTCCATGCCAGCGGGCGGATACAGACGGCCCAACAATTCGATCGAAGGATAAAGCTCGACCGATTCGTGCAAGTTCAAGCCGGTCACCTTTAACTGATAGACCGGGCCAATCGCAAGTCCGATCGTCGTTCTCGATTGAATCGTTGACAGAACGCTTCCGTTGGAAAGCACGGACACGTTCGTCTCCCGCGGCGCAAAAATTCGCACCGGTTGGATGACGGTCGCCAGATCGGGATCTGCTTTGCGATACCGCTCGGCGACCAGACCGGGTGGCATGTCGCTACGAACCTGATTGTGACGCACTTGGCCGTTGGTGGTCGTGCTCATGAACAAGACCATCAACGCGCCTGATGCCATCATGGTCGAAAGGTTTCGCCAAGTTGTTGCCGAAAATGCCACTGGGATCTCTTGGAAAGAAAATTTTACCTAACCGTTAACAACAGCGAAGCGAAGATCAAAAAAGAGCCGCGAGAGCAAAACGCTGTCGCGGCTTCGTTTCGGTCACTGCCGCCTACCGGTGCAGCCTAGGAACGAACGGAACAACCGTCGGAGCACAATTCTCAGGAAGTTGTCCCTGAACGGTGTTGGCTGGCGGTTGCAAGTTCTGGTGTGGCGGGCGAATCGTGTTCTCTTTGATCAAAACACGATCAACCGGACGTGGGTAGCTGAGTCCTGGCTTCTGCTTGACGTGAACGTTCACGTTGCGAGTCGGCCGAGGAATTTGCATGGCTGTGTGGTTGTGCATTGTGTAACTCTTCAAGCCAGCTTGGCCACCCAGTGGAATGTGAGGAGGACCGGGCAGTCCGATGTTCGTTCCGGTTGACGGTAGGCCGTAGTGAGGTCCGTTCACGCCTGAAACATAGTCAGTGGTTCCACCGCCCGCAAAGCCACCACCGCCCGGCAACGCTCCGGCAGCGATTGAGGCGTCTTGGCCAGGGACTTCCAAGTCCTTGTTACCCATTCGCACGATCGCAAGGATCGAGCCGCGGCGATCCGCTTCGGTGATCGGGTCGACGCCCGGATCAAGCCGAGTACTGACCAGTGTGTCGACCCCCGCCAGAGCAAGCTCTTGAAACTTTGGATCGGGAACGTAAATAACCTTGGTGACAAAGTTCGCTGCAGCGACTTGGTCAAAGTCTTCCTGAGTGAATTGAATTGGAATCGCGCTGTGGGCAAGGTAGGCGGCGGTGCGAGGTGTTGCAGTCCCGATCTCAAGCGTTGGATACAGTTCCATGCCAGGGCGACCATCGATGTTAGTGATCTTCAAACGAAAGATGCCGCCTTGAGCAAAATTTTGTCGACCGGGAACAGTCAGCGGGGCTGAATCGTAGCGACCGATGCCAGAAATGTCCCAGCTGACCAGCATCAGTTCGGGCTTATCGAATAGAACCTGAACGGACTGTTGAATGACAGCTCCAAATGGTCCGTAGCCGGGACCACCGACAGGACCGCCTGGTGCAGCGGATGCATTTAGAACACCTGGTCCAGGGCCACCAACGCCCGGTCCGGGCTCCATCAGCATTTGAGCCGGTGGCAGATTGTGGCTGTGGGGAGTCCCCGTCCGAGCCAGAGCAATCTGGCCGTAGGCCGTGCTGGTCGAAGCGGCAACTGCCAGCAACGTCAGACCCGTGACAAATCTTGCAAACATCAGTCTTCCCCCTGAGATTACTCGTGTCAGGATTACTCTTGCGGCAACCACGACCAAGCGTTTCTAGTTTGTTGCGCCCTGCGACGCAGTCTTTTGTTTCTTTTCTGCTAGGCGGCAGACCCAAGCAACCTGTTCGTGGTGGCCCAGTTGAATGCTGCCTTGGACGACAAACTGCCATGGACGCGAGCTTCGCGTCGCTTCTAAGATGCTCTCTGGTCAAAACGACGCCCAAGCACCGGCAGGTTTCCCGCTTTGATCCTCAATCGGCGTCCTACAATGCATTTCTTTGGAAGAATCCGCATAATCGGTTCATGAAGCAGGAATTAACGATAGCGTTTTGCCTGCTAGCGGCAGGAGCCATGATGATTGGCTGGTACTCGGCCAAGCCATTCGTGCAGCCAACCCCCGCGCCTGAGTCGGATTTCCAAGCGGACATCGACCCTTCGGGCCAATCGACACCGGTGCTGGTAGGGCAGCATCAAACAGCCAGCAGAACATCGATTGCATCTTCGTCGATCCAAAACCAACTTGGGCCTTCGAGACCTGTCAGTGATTTTCGGTTTGACGGAAAGACGACCGACCGAGCGGATTTGATGCTCAGGCGAGCACGACACATGATCGACGATGGATCGGCGTTTGAAGCAAATGTGTCGGTGCGAGCGGCATTCTTTGGTCAGCAGGTGGCCGGTTCAGGGCATTACATCCAATCAGGGCAGGGGGCTGGAAAGGCTCGGACGATATTGGCGTTCCACATTCCAAAATCCCAATCGACTCATTCTTTTGCTGTCACATCCACCGCGACACCGCCGCAGCAAAAAGTAACCAATTTGTGCGACGGTCGATTCGTCTATCGGTTGCACGAAGATCTGATCGAAAGCCGGCAGACCCTCGAATTTTATGATCTTCAGAAAATCAAAAATTCAGAATCAGACCGCCGAAACAAAACATTGAGCCACCGGCCCGGCATTCCTCTGGCACCGGGCGAGTTGATGGCCAGTGGCATGGCTGGCCTGCTGCAGCATTTGGCGGACGAGTTTCGTTTTGCGGTCGTCGCTGAGGAATCAGATACACGGCGGACTCGGACGTTGCGAGGCACTTGGCAGCCGCGTCGAATTCAACGTTTGATGCAGGGCTATCTGGGAGGCGACGGGCAGCAACCTGAATTGGCATGGTCACAGCTTCCCCCTAATCTTCCGCATGCGGTCGAGCTGTCCTTGGTCCGAACATCCGAGTGGGAGTTGTTCCCATCGTCTCTTACATTTTATCAGTTCAAGGCGATTGAGCAGCGCACAGTGGCTCGCCCGGTAGTGGTGATCGAGTTTCAAAACCCAAAAGCCATCGGTACGATTTCAGATGATCAGTTTGTGCTTCGCAGTGAACACCTTGAAGCAACCGATCTGACTTATCAATATCTTTCGAAGCTTCGTCCGGAAGATGACAACGCGATTCGGTAACGTGTGCGATGCGTCCGTAGGTGCTGTCGAGAGTGCAGGGTAGGGCGGGGCAATAGTCATGCAAGGTCAATCACATGCGAGCAGTCATCCAACGAGTCACCCGGGCCTCAGTAACGGTCGATCAGAAAGTGGTCGGCGAAATCGCGCAGGGTCTACTTGTGCTGCTGGGAGTAGAAAAAGAAGACGGTGATAACGACCTGTCGTATCTTGTGAGCAAAACGCTGGGCCTGCGAATCTTTGCAGACGACGACGGAAAAATGAATCGTTCTGTGGTTGATGTCGGCGGCGGAATGCTGGTCGTCAGCCAGTTTACCCTGCTGGGCAACGTGCAGAAAGGTAAACGCCCCAGTTTCGGGGATGCAGCTGCGCCCGCGATTGCGAACGAGTTGTATCAACAGTTCGCCAATATGAGTCGCGAGGCGGGCGTGCAGACCGAAACAGGAATCTTTCAAGCCGACATGGCTGTCGAATTGATCAACGATGGCCCGGTGACGATTTTGCTCGACAGTCGCAAGCGGTTTTGAGTGATCCAGTTTTGAGTAAGCAACTACTTCAAAGAGTCTAGCGAAACATGTCGGGCGTCTCGCTTGCAGCCGCATGGTCAAATTCCTGACCATGTTGGTGGAAATAATGCAGCACCCAATCGAATCCGGATTTGGTTTGCTGTTCCCCTGTGCCGCAGTAGCAGTCCATCAGATATTCGTCGCTTGCGATCATGATCGCCAAGATAATCACTTTGGTATAGATCAGCATGTTTAGGCTCGGTTTCTTACCGAACAGTTTCAACGCCGTACCAAAGCTGCGTTTGACCCTGATCTTTTTTCCCTGCCAGTCGACCGAGTAAATCTCATCCAGAACCAAGTGTGAAAGAAAGCCCATCACGACCGCCCAAGCTTTGAAGATGCGAATTTCGGTGGAGCCCGAAAAGCTGATTAGGAACGCGATCATTCCCGCGATCAAAGCGGCCGGAATACTGTGCCACATGCCTCGATGTTTTGCGTAGCGTTTGAATAGCCCGCCAACACCAAACCGAATCAGCAGGTACAGCAGTCCCGTGGCCAGCACCATGTGTTCAGGCTTCAAGTACATCGCCTCAAAACGCGGCAGCATCAGCATCGGGACGAACACCGACAAAAACGCCAACATCTCGCGCTGAGGAATTCCGCTGCTACTGTCTAAGTCGGGTAACATTCCCGATGCACTACATAGGCCGCCGGCAATCAGGCAATGCTCAAGTGGCACGCCGTAGGTGTAGAACGCTGCGGTTGAGTAAATCAAACCGAGTGACGTGCTGGCGGTGATGTGAGTTTTGAAATCGGCCATGATTCAAAGCAACGAAAATCCATTTTCGTAAGCGAACGGCAGAGACTGCGAATTCATCGCGCGTTCATGTACCAATTAGACATTGCCGACACGAGTTGACTCAATCCCGATCCGGCGGAGCAGGGCACCGCTAGCAAAAACCATCAGGCGATTTCTGCCGTACTTGTCACGCGGTTCATGCCCGCAAGTATTTCTATTGAGTCAATTCAAGGATTTCAGTCTAATCCCTTGTGCTTTGTGGCTTGTAGAGTTTCGAGTTGGCAGACGGCATATCTTCGCAGTTTTCGGTAACTCCCGTCGATTGCCACCCCGGGCATTGAGCGGTGACAAAGCACCGCGCGATTTTAGAACACTTCACGGAGGAGACCCATGTCGCTTTACGACTTGGTGATGTTAATTGTTTTTATTGGTGCGATCCTGTTTGGTTTGTGGAAGGGGCTTGCTTGGCAAGTTGCTTCTGTCGCCGCCATTTTTCTCAGCTACTTTGTCTCCATGACTTTCCGCTGGCAAGTCGCCCGGTTTATCTCTGCCGAGGAGCCGTGGAATCAATTTGCCGCCATGTTGATCCTGTTCTTGGGAACATCGCTGGTCGTTTGGTCGGTTTTCGCGATGGTCAAGGGCCGAATCCGAGCGATGGAACTGAACGGTTTCGATCGTCAGGCTGGCGCGATTCTAGGCGCGGTGAAGGGTGCCCTGCTTTGCATGGTCGTCACGATGTTCGCAGTGACTTTGCTGGGCAATACGGCTCGAAACGCGATCTATTCATCACGATCGGGTGGCTACATCGTTCGAGGAATCAATCAGCTATCTGCCGTCGTTCCGACTGAGATTCACAAATATATCGACCCTTACATCGCCGACTTCAACGACCGAATCGTTGATCCCAATGGCAATTTACCTGCGGTCGAGCCAATTTTTGGAACTCAGAACAATCAGCAAGCAGCCGGTGGTTCGATCTGGCCGGTGGTTGGAAGAAACACGGGCCCGGTCACTGCGGCACCGTCGTATCAGCAGCCGGCAACTCAGCCAACCTACGGACAGCCGGCCCAATCATCTAACGGTCTGCCGACCAGCGGTCAGTACACATCAGGTAGCTACACGCAGAATCCGAACCAAGTTCCGACCTATCAGGGACAATGGCAAGTCCAACGCAATCCACAGCCACCTGTTGCGAACAACGGCTATCCTCAAACTGGATATCAGGGCAACACCGGTTATCGGAACAATCAGAGTTACCAGCAGCCAGCGTATCAAGCCCAGCCGCAAACCAATTCCGGCTATGGCTCATACCAGCAACCGACGCCCGCTCAGCCAGCGCCGCAAGCTCAGCCTCCAGCGCAAACCGCCATCGGCTGGCCTGATTTGAACTTTCGAGTGAACTCAAAAGATTTGCTCGACCGAGCGATTGACGGCACCCGTCGGGCGATCGAGGCGAACGCTCAGCGGTAGAGTCAACCGGCCGCTTTCAAACCAACGCTTGCGTGAGCATGCAGTGCAGCCAATGCAATTAAGTTTCCGCAGCCGGGTGCCATGCCTCACGCTTGCGTGAGCCCGTTTGGCTAAGCAAGTGCGTTGCTGCAGAGCGGGACCACGCTTCGCGGCCAAAAACGCGAAACCCCAAGGAAACATGGGGCTCTAACCGAACATAAGAAACATTATCGGACGTTGGGTAGAGGCAGAAAAAGGCGTGGTTTCCTTGCCCGGCAGCTTTTCTTGGCTCGTCGGTTGCCTTCGTTTCTTGGCTAAGCAACCGGCTTCCAAAGTCACTTGCCAGATAAAAACGAGTCCTTGGAGTGAACCCAAGTGCTTGCGGCGAATCGGTTGATAACTCGAATCAGATCAGCTGACCGCTTCGCTTTCCACGAACTCGCCAATGCGGCGGAACTTCTCGTAGCGTCCTTCAAGAAGCGTGCTCATTTCCTGCTGCTTCAAATCTTTGAGCTGCTTGCCAAGATAAGATCGCATGGTGGCCGCCATCTTGTGGTGATCGCGATGAGCTCCGCCGAGTGGCTCTGGAATGACGTCGTCGACGATCCCCATCTTCAGCAAATGGTCGGATGTGAACTTCAAAGCTGTGGCCGCTTTCTCGGCATGTTGAGCGCCTTTCCACAAAATACCCGCACAACCCTCAGGACTGATTACTGAGTAATAAGCGTGTTCCAGCACGGCAACACGGTCACCGACGCCGATCCCCAACGCGCCGCCGCTGCCGCCTTCGCCGATCACGATGCAAATGATGGGCGTTTCCAGCCGTGACATCTCGTACATGTTTTCGGCAATCACCTGAGCCTGTCCACGCTCTTCGGCACCAATACCCGGATACGCACCCGGTGTGTCGATCAAACAGATGACTGGCAGGTTGTACTTGGCCGCCATCCGCATCTTTGCCATCGCCTTCCGGTAGCCTTCAGGATGAGCACAGCCGAAGTAGTTTTCGGTTCGGTCATTGAAAGTGCGACCCTTCTGGTGGCCAAGCACCATCACCTTGGTACGATCAAGGCTGGCGAAACCCACGCGAATCGCGCGGTCATCACCAAACAGTTTGTCACCGTGAAGCTCGACAAACTCATCAAAAACTAGCGACAGGTAATCGATGGTGTGAGGTCGATTTTTATGACGAGCCACTTGCACGGTTTGCCATGGCGTCAAGCTGCCGTACGTTTCTCGAGTCAACTCGGTCAGCTGACGTTGCAGTTCACGAATTTGCTCGGCCGATTCAGCCGAGTCATCGCTTTGTTGCTGAAGCTGGTTGATCTTCTGATCGAGATCCGCCAAAGGTTGCTCAAATTCTAGGTAGTCGTCCATTGATGTCTTTCAGTTTTTCAATCGCAAGTTTTTTAAACTCGTTCAGGTTTTTCTTGATCGTCCGCAGCGGTCAACAACATGCTCACGCAAGCGTGAGGCATGGCACCCGCCCAAGGTTATTCAGCCGTCCAAAATTATTCAGCCGTAAAGGCTCTTCAGTCCGCCAATGTTTGTGCAAGAGTGTGTTTCGTTGGCGTGCAGGCCTTATCTCACAAAGCCTTCGGGGCGTTTGCCACCACGGTAAATTTGTATCTTCTTCAATGCGTCCAGAAAATGAGCCATGCTCTCGAATCGGTTCTCTGGTTTTTTGGCAATCATTTTCTTGACCAAAGCAGCCATGTCCTTCGAAGCGCCGCTGTAGGCCTCCAGCGAAGGTAGCGATGCGGTCAAATGTTTATTCAATAGGTCATCCGGCGAGGTACCTGAGTATGGAGCACGGCCGGCCATCAATTCGAACACGACACACCCCAATCCGTAGATGTCCGTTCGAGCGTCCGGTGTCTTCCGTCGAATCTGCTCGGGTGCCATGTAGCTGCGTGTTCCCTGAATGTGCTTGGGCCGTCCGCCCAGCAGTGAGCCCAGCATGCCCTGCTTCAGCTTCACGGCGATCGAAAAGTCAATCAACTTGACCACGGACTCGTCATTCAGAAGGTAGTTGTCCGGCTTCACGTCGCAATGGACCCATCCTCGGTCGTGCAAGTGCTGTAAGCTTTTTGCACACTGCCGAATGATCGGCGCGACGTTCGGCGCGATCAGTTCGGGTTTCTCACGCATCACGATTTTCATGTTCGGAGCGTGAAACAGCTCCATCGAGATCAGCATCGCATTCTGTTCGTTGTAGAACTCATGAATCTTGATCACGTTGGGGTGATCCAAATCTGTGCCGATGTTCGCCTCGTGCTTCAGTTGCCGAACTTCTTCCTTGTCCTTGTGAAATTTCTTTCGCAGAACTTTCAGAGCAATACGTTTGTTGCTGCCGCCACGAAGCGCTTCGAAAACATCGGTGCTAGTGCCGCTGCGGATTGTTTTCAGCACTTGGTACGGGCCGATAAAGTTCTGACCATCAGACACAAGATTTCCTGACGCTAGTATGGTGGAGAGGTCTCGCCGGTAAGTTGCCGACTGGTCAGAGGCTTGACCGAACAGCCGCGAGTTCAATTCAACTCATTTTAGCTGAGTCAGCAGAAATGCCAAAGAGCCACACGGGCGATTCTTTAACGCAAACCGATCGTTGAAACTGCGAAAGTCATGTTTTTTGGCAACCGCCCTGCCCTTGCCCGTGCATGACAAACATTCGTCGGGGACGTCGCGATTTGATCGTTCCCGAAAGTGTTTGGCGTAAGGGACCTTGGAAGCGGCGGACGACAACCGTCGGTCATTGAACCTATGCCGCTTTGCGAGTCGCTAGGCCAACAGCCGCCGCATCAGATTTGACCCGAATCTCGCGTTGAGGGAAGGCGATTTCGATTTGTTTTTCACGGAATGCCTTGTTGATCGCCATGTTGAGTTCGTGCTTGACCTTGGCAAACAAGTCTCGTTTGGGCACGATCACCCGGAGTTCAAAATCGAGGGTTGAATCACCGAACTTACTGAACACGACCTCGGGAGCCGGAATATTAAGAACCAACGGATGCTGTTTGGCAATCGATAGCAGCGTGTCTTGCACAAGTTCCGTATCTGATTCGTATGCCACGCCGATGGTCATGATCATTCGAGCCATCTGATCGCTTAGGGTCCAGTTCATTACGTCGTCGGTGATGAATTTTTTGTTGGGAATGATCAGCTCACGCATGTCGAGGTCACGAATGGTGGTGGCTCGCAGCTGCATTTGTGAAACGTGTCCAGTGATGCCGTTGATGGAAACAAAATCGCCCACTCGCACCGGGCGCTCGATCAAGATGATGATCCCCGAGATCAAATTCGCGAATATCTCTTGCAAGCCGAATCCAAGACCCAAGGCAAGTGCTCCCGCGAGCCACTGAACACTGTTCCAAGAAAAGCCGAGCACTTTGCAGGCGAGGACGATTCCCAACAGTCCCACTAGATAGCGGAACACAAACGAGATCGCATAGCGGCCTCCTTTGTCCAATGGCAGGCGATCGATCAGAGTCAATTCCAACAATCCCGGCAGGTTGCGACTAAGAACCCAAGTGATGCACAGCGTGGCCAAGCCCATCAGCAAGTGGCTGGCTGTCGTCACTGAGATCACTTCACCGTCAGGCCCTTTTTTCTCAAAGAGCGTGAAGCCTTCCAGAAAGCGAATGGTTGGCGAAACTTCCGACCAAATGTGCCAGCCTGTAACCAGCACCGCCACCAACGCAGTGGCTCGTAACAGTTGATTGACTTGCGTGGAGATCTCGGAAATGTTGATCGATTCGTTTTCGCCAATGTGCCCTGTTTCATTTCGTTTCAGCTGGTGGAGTTTGACGCGGAACTGAGCCACCAGCAGCATTCGGCTAACCAGTCCAGCGACCAACGCGATGACGCCCGCCAGCAGCACAGTCAACATGGCTCGGCGTGTCATCTGAAGAGCCGTGTAGTGGTAACCGGCGATCGACAGACCTGCGAACACCATGGGCACCATCGTGACGATCAATAACACAAACCTGCGCAGCGAAGCCATCAGCGAATGCCCGCCCAGCATGCTGACATCGATCGGGCCACCATTGAGAAGGTTTTCGCGGTGTTTCCGCCGTTGGACGCGAGTGTGCGATAGTCCATTGGCGGCCAACAACGAGTCCCGCCACTGATTGATGCCACGGGTGGCAAGATGAATGGCAACGGCAATCGTCATCAGCATGGCCACGAAGATTAATCGGCCCAGCGAGTTTTGCCACGCTCCGTTTTGGAATGTTTCCAGCGAGTCGCAGAGGAATTTTAAAGGCAAAGCCAGCCAGACAAAGCAACGGACTCCGTTGCAAATCCCGGAACAGAGTGAGCTTGACCAGCCAAAGTTTCGCGGTGCCAGTCCGCCTGACCGGAAGGCATACAGCATCAGCATTGAAAGAAACAGGCTCGGTACGATTCCCACGATGGCATGGTGCACGCTTCCCTCAAGCGTCATCAGTTCCCAAGCGGGTGCCAATTGCCACGCCACGATCAGCAACAACAGCGGTAGCAGAACAGCGTTGCAGATGCTGTGGACTGTCGCCCCGAGGGTCGGGCCAAATCGTGAATGGCAGCGAATGTCTTCGGCAAGACGATGATCTGAGTTTGACACTTCCATGTTAGCCCTTGAATCTCCTGCCAATGGCGAACGTGGTCAGCAGACCCAGCAACCCGACCGTCGGTCTCCATGGACGTTGTTCAACGTTGGCAACCACCGATCGTCCTAGCTTCTTCCATTGGTCCGTCGCAAAAAACTCGGCAGCACCAAGACGTGATTCGTTCAGCAAGTCAACGTTGACTGGCGCCGCGTCTCGCACCCACAGTGCGTAGGCGTCGATCAGTTTTCGTGTCGATTCGATGTTCTTTAGCGTTTCCTCGCGGCGGGATTTGATGTCATTGATCAGGCTGTGAACTTTTTCGTGTTCTCCCACCAAAGCCAGTAGTTGCTGCCGGTGGTTATCGATTGACTCCTCCGCCATGGCGATCAGCGTTGTATTGGCAACGGGTTCATCGTGAGTAATGCTGAGACGCTGCCGGATGAACTGTTGAGGGTCGGCGACTTCGTCAAGCTGCTCACGCAAGGCGAGCTTGGTGCCCCGGTTAAGCAAAAGCTCTCGTTTTAGCTGGCCGATCCGAGCCATGGTTTCCCAGGGGAGGATCAACTTTCGATGGGCTTCGATCAGCGTTTGATTGCTTTCCGAATCGCCGCCATTTTTAAAAGCTTCTTCGTGCTTTTCCAAATCTTGCAGCTGTTGCTGAATGCCATGCTGTTGCTTTTCAATGTTTAGTTTTTCATTTTGTAACTGTCGGCTAACCTCGGCTAGGTCGACTCGACTCTGGGCCAGTCGTGATGTCTCCAGAGAAAATTCTCTCAAAGCTGGGTGGGTTTCGAAGGCAGCCTGGCGAGCCATCTGAATCTGAAGTTCCAGTTCGCTCTGTTTGCGCTCGGCAATTTGATGATTCCAATCGTTAATGATTTTTTCGAGCCTCTGGATGTTTCGCTGATGGATTGATTTTTGCAACGGCAGTTTCTCGCGGGAAAGATCATGCCAATGTGCTTCGTCGTCCAGAAGCTGGACTTTCGTGCTTGATAACAACTCTTGGGCACGGATCGAAAGCAGCTCTTCGATCTCGCTGGTGCCCGAGACCTGCTTTTTCAACAATTGCTCGTGAAAGTCATTCACTTGGTTGCGGCTTTTGAGTCGTTCTGCTGGAATCACTGACATTCGCTTGTCACGTTGTCCGATCCGATCCTGAACTTTTCTCAGGCCTGTTTTTTCATGATCCAGTTCGGCCTGTAGATTTCGTAGTTGAATCTGCAGCTGATCGGTAGAGATGTTCGCGTCTGTTTCTGGTGGCTCAAGTACCGTCCGCGTTTGCTTTCGAAGCCGATCCAGTTCCTTGTCGAAGTTGGCGATTTGGTTTTGCAGAGAATTTCGCTGGGAAATATATTGCGTCGCTTTTTGAGAAGCCAATTCAGCCGATTCAAGATGCTTCAAGCGAACATTTTTCAGCTGGTCGTCGATTCCAAGTGAGGCATCCAGTCTGCTGCGACGATGACCGATTTCCAAAACCAGTTGCTCGATAGAGAAGTCGACCAACATGCCCATGGTCTCCCGTTGGCTCTCTAGGTCAGGGCTGGGAAGCGGTCCCATGAACGGCGCTGCCGCCTCTTTGGACGTTTCGGCAGGTTGGAAATCGGAATTGGAATCAACGTCGTCCGCTTCAGCACGCTCTTCCGCAGTCACTTCCTGCTGCCAAGTCATGGGGGCGACTTGCGGATCGTGAATCCTTTGCGGCGGCGTCAGTGGCGGCGTTGGTGTTGGAAGAAGATTTGGTTGCGCTCTTGGCGGCGCGGGTTGGCGCAGCGGGTTGTCGTGGTTGGGGGCTCGGTTGATCAAAGACCGTAATTGAGTCCGGCTGATCAGGCCGTCGGTCAGACCACCCCGTTTCACACTGCCGTGGATCGGTTCTTGGGCGCAAGCGCTGTCGGTAAGGCTCGCCAAGGCGGCGAGGAATATTAGCAAAGCAAAATACGGGAGGGGCTTCATGGGGTCCGTCACCGGCGGGCAAAATGATTTCGGTGGCGGAGGGTACTTGAGGCCGTGAGCGCTGGGCAAGATCAAAGCGGTTCGTCTGACCAAACCCGTGCGATCAAAAAAGACTGTGAGGGTGAGTTTGGTGCCACAAACAGCGGCCCGAGCCGTGTCGATTGCCTCCACGGAAGGTGACTGCATCACATGCTGTCACTGAGTGGTCGCGCGGGTCTCGGAAAACCGATCCGTTAGCCTTTCTTCCTGTTTAACGACTAGCCGGCAGGCGTTGGCGCGGTGTGAAAAAACACCGTCGCCTGCTGGCTTATCGTTGAACGTTGAAAAAGCAGCAGGAGAAAGAGACGGTTGCTAAAACCTTGCCTGCGTTTGCGTCCAATTTCTAAAGCCTAAACCGCGATAATGCCGAGCCCGCCCAGCACGGCGTAGGCGGTGAACAGTCCGTATAGGCCGCAGAGAATCCAGCCGGATGTTCGTGATACCTCCCTGCGACGCCACATGATGCCCAGCGAGACCGAGGTCAACGCAAACAGGAAAACTCGCAAGCCCACGACTCCGGCCATCGTGCTCTCGTCTGGTCCAATCAGTTGCACCGGTTGCCAGTCATTCAAGTAGCAATACACCAACAGCGGAATCGACATGCCGATGCACACATCGAAAATGTTCGACCCAAAAACGTTCGACACCGCGCCGCTGTCGTCGCCTCGCCTTGCAGAATTCAAAGATAAAAAGGTGTCGGGAACCGAAGACACGGCGGCCGTCAGAATGACCGCGACAAAAAATGGCGGCACGCCCATTCGATGGGCGGAAAAATTGGTTAGCTCAACCAAGAAGTAGCAGGACGTCGCCGCGATGGTGGTAGCGATAACCAGAATTGTGATCGCGGATGGCCATTGCAGTTGGACATCGAATCGCCCGAAGAAAACGCTGGCTGAATCTTCGGATTCGTCCTGAATTTGTTGCCCACTGGCGATTTTGGACTGAAACCGCCGCGTCGAAATGTACAGGTGCACGACGTAAGCGAAGTACGCAACGATGGCCGCCACGCCCATGTGCCACGTTAGCTCACGCTGGCAAAGAAACACCAGCAGGCCGGCTTGAACACAGAACGTCCAAGCTCCATCGCGATACAACACATCGGACTCAATCAAAATGGTGGGTCGATCGGGACGCTTATAAGAAACCATGATCGCGCACAAAGCGGGGATCAGGATCAGGTTGTAAATGGAACTTCCGGCACACGTGGCGATGGTTGAGCCGTACCCTTCGGATCCTGCGGTCAGGCGATCGGCGTCGCTCATGTCACCAGCTAACGCCACCGTGACGAAGAACAAACCAGTGAAAAGTTCTGGCATACTGCTGGCGATCGCGTCCAGCGTTGCGCCGCGAACGGAGCCCGGCAGTTGCAACCGGTGCCCGACCCATTGAGCCGCATCGGAAAATGGATCGCAGGCTTCGGAGATCACGATCGAGATCGCGGTGGCAAGGCTGATGATGAAGCCGAGATCACTCCACCAGCCCATTGTCGATCGAGCCACATAGAAAATGACCGCAGCGAGCGCAGTAACGATCAGCAATACCAACGGAGTGCGATGGAAGGTCGGATTGTCGGAGTCTGTCACGTCGATGGTGCTCGGTCGACTGGAAGATGTTGGAGGCTGTTGCTGGGCGACTAATCGGTGTCAGCGGTACCGCATGTTTCGTCGCTTGGATCACAATATTGGACATGATCCAGAAACAATCCGTGAGCCGGTGCCGTTTGCCCGGACAAGCTACCATCTTTCTGTTCCAGCACCCACCGCACCCAGTCTGGTTGCTCGCCGCCCCGCCCTACCCTGACCAACGATCCAACGATCCGGCGAACCATGTTGTACAAAAAACCGTCAGCCGCGATCCAGATCGTCATCTCGGGACGCAGCGATTCCGCATGAGGTTCGATGTCCAGACGCTTCACGTTGCGAACCGCCGAAAGCCGCTCGGCTCCTAGAGATTGAAAACTGGTGAAGTCGTGGCGTCCGATCAGAAAAGTTGCCGCTTGCCGCATCGCGTCGATGTCAAGATTTCGCGTCACAAACCAGCACTCGCGCCGGCGGAGCGGGTCCATGATGTACCCGTGTTGAATTTGGTACCCGTACGTTTTTTCGGTCGCGTCACGGATGGCGTGAAAGCCGTCGATGGCGTCCTCAACCTTCAGCACCGCAATGTCTTCCGGCGTAAGTGCATTGAGTGCTCGGACCAGATCGCGATTGCTCAACTGGCTATGGGTCGCCAACGAGCAGACTTGTCCCTTCGCGTGGACGCCGCTGTCGGTGCGACCACTGGCGGTGATGCGAAGCTGTTCGCCGGTCGCCGACAGCCACGCTTCTTCCAGTCGCTGCTGCACTGAGACACCGTTCGGTTGGACTTGCCAGCCCACGTAGTCGGTTCCATCGTAGGCGATGGTCAGTTTGAGAAATCGTTTCAATGAATCATCGATGGGTAGAGGTGTTTCAGAAACGAGTCAGCGTTCACTCGCCTTCATCGGCCACCAATGAGGTTCGATAAACGCGAGGTTGGCTACCAACATGATCAAGCCGAATGTCATCATACCCATTGCTGCTCCAATGCCAATGTGGACCATCGCGGCAAAGACCAGCACGATCGGGCGAGTCAGCCTCGGCCAGATCAGCGCGGCGTAGGTAACTTCCCAGATCAACGAGGCCAGCGTCATGATCGCGATCAGTTGCATGTGGCCCGCTAGCCAAGTCATGTCGATCGATTGATATTCGTAACTGGCAAGGGCTCCCCAAACCGCTTCCCCATTAAGCCAGAACTCGCCGCCCAGTTTCCCAAGTCCCGCAAACGCGTAGACGATGCAGAGGTGAATTTGGATCAATCGAGTCGCGATACGATTGGAAACCGCCCTACCCTGCCCCGAATTCTTAACCGATTTTTGTCTCAAGAATGCATCAACCGAAAGAGCATCCCCGCAGCGGCTGAGCGCCAGATACAAACACAGAAACGCGGCGATTTGATCAAACCCGAACAATGCCCCGGCCGCTCGATTGGCATAGGAGATCACCAGTGCCGCGGTCAAACAGCCGGTCCATCGCGTCTTAAAACCAACCGTCCACATTGCGACGACGATCAACCCTAAAACATGACTGCCCCACAACCAAAGGTCGGTGTCGCTCCAATCAAAATGGCTCCAAGCGTATCGCCCGGCTGGCAGCAACTCGCTTCGATACTCAGTCGGAAGCGCCGCGTTGGGACCTAGGAACGTCGCGATGCCTAACGTCCAGATCAGATGGTTGTAAAAAACCATGCAACCGGTCAGACATCGGATGATGGCCAGCGTGGTAGGTGTCTGAGGTTCAAACCAGAACCGGTTCCATGCGAGCACCCATTGTTGAAGCCAGTCTTTCACTGAATTTCCTCCAGTGAGAGGTTCGTGGCTGGCTTATTTTTCGGCAGCGAATCGGATGAAGCTTCAACCGACTCACGTGTGAAAGTCCCAATGCTAAGTGGCGGTGAAAGATACTGAGGATCATCCAGTTTTGCGCCGGCGGTCACGTCGGATGGCAGCGGAATTGAACGCTCGAACAGAACCAGTTTAACTTTCTCGGCATCGGGTTGCTGGCTGAGGGCGGCAGTCGCGACCGAACGAAGTAGTTTTTCGATTCGTTTTCGAGTCCGTTCATACTCCCGATCCAGCAAGTTAATATGAGCAGATAATTGCTTGGCCGGTTTCAGTTTTCCCGCTGATCGTAGTTGTGCCAACTCGCGCCGGAGTGCTGCTTGAGCCTGAGCGAACGATTCGGTATCTGGCGTGCCGTCTAATTCCGTGAAAATTGTCTCGGCCAGCATGAACCAGCGATGGTACAAAAGGCGTGGCCGGTGTACGTCGCGATTGGGAAAGCGGGAGACAGATTCGGATCCGTCTTTCATGGTAAACCGGCACTCGACAAAATGCCCCGGCCCCGGTTCGGGCGCGAAGAAGCGATAACCGTGTCCCTGAAACAAAACGCGATGAACCGGAGCGACGGCGCGAGCCATTGGGCCCGTCAGGTGTTCCGACGCAATCGGATTGGAAAGAGGCCCCAGCAACAGCACACCAAGGTATCCCAGCAACAGCACCGAAATGATGGTCCGCCACGTCGGAGCAAGGGAATCCCCTGCCGGTTCTGTGGATCGATCTGAGTGATTTTCGCTCGCCATCCAACTATCGTAACTCGGGCCGCGCGAAGCGATAAACAGAATCCGCCCCAACGTTCGAGTGATCGTCGGGGCGGTGGGGAAGTTCTGGCTGTAACGCTTGTACGAAGGCGATCGATGAAAAAGCCTTCGAACTTATTTGGACATGGTCGCTATTTCAGGGCAACCAGCTTGCCTGTGCTGTCCTCGAAATCGAACACGATCGACTCTGAGTCGCCGGCGCAAAGTTCCAAAGATTTGCGAGCAACGACTTCTTTGCCATCGCGGTTTACGATGACTTCGATTTCGTAATCTTCCCACGATTGACCGTCTTTCAGCTTGCTGGTCTCAAAGAAGCGACGTTCGCCAGTGGCAGTTGTCTCGGCGCCGCACAAACGTACTTTGGCGTCTGCCGGAACCTTCAGTGCCAACACCGTGGTCACTGGCCGGTTGAAATCAAATTCGACCGTTCGAGTGATTCCGGCCTTCATGCGAACCGTTTGCGTGCGTACCAGTCGTTTGCCATCCCGGTTGATAACGGCTTTGATTTGGTAGCCGATGTCTTTCCCGGCCTTGAGTTTTCGCGCCACATAGTTGCGGATCGAGCCCTCGGTTTTTGTTAGTCGGCCATTGATGTAGACCTCTGCTTCAGCCGGTAATGCCACGCTTAGCACAGCAGGTTTGACGGATGGCTTTTTGTTTTTCTGGCGCCAAAACGCTGAGTCGTCTCCTGCCGGGCCGGGCGGTGGAAGTGGGCCATCGTCTAGCAAGCTGTCGCTTCCGTCGTAGTAATCATTGGGCCCGATGATGCCCGGGTCGTACAAACCTTCGTCGTCGATGATCTGTCCGTCGTCGACCGGTACACCGTCATAGCTAGGCAAAGAACCGTCATGGAAACCCGTATCTGACTGGTAACCCGTTTCGACGTAGCCCTGTCCCATCGGGATCCCGGCCAATCCTGTGGAGTCGCACGAGAGGCAACCCGTGACTGCCGGCGTGACGAATGCCGATGTGTCGACGAACGACTGTGTAGCAAACTGGGTCGAGTAAGCCGGTGCGGCCAACTCGGTGGATACATAACTGGGCGAGTCGTTTAAGTAACTTGAGTAACCAGATCCCCACGATCCGTAATTCGATCCAGAAAAGCCACCTGCGAAATCAAGAGTGCTGCCAGCGCTTCCGCCCGACCAACCGCCAGTGCTTCCTCCGAATGAGCCGCCTGTGTTTCCACCGAATGAGCCGCCGCTAAACCTGCCACCAAAATTGCCAAGTGAGCCTCCACCCGATCCACCCGAACCGAGCGAACCACCACCAATTCGTGATGCGATTCGTCCTAGAAGATTACGAATCGGTTGTCGGCCGCCAAACAGGCCGCCTCCAGAGCCTCCCCAGCTTCCGCCGGACAAACCGAAGCCACCGGAACCACCCCAGCTTCCGCCCGTTGCACTCGCTGAGCCCGGAGCAGCAACCGTTAGGATTGCGGCTAATAACCATGGCGCCAAACGGGATTTGAAGCCATTCTTTCGCGTATTGAAACTCAGTTTAAACATTGTTGTCCTCAACTCGTTGTTTGAGAGCCGGTCTGAAGTAGGCCGCACAAAACCCTCACGGAAACTGACTGCTTCGCGCGGCGTGCTGGGCATGCCTGCCCCCTAAACCGCGCAGCCATCCAGAATACCAACAACATCTGGGAAAACAAGCCAGTTGGGAGGTTTTGGGCGCACAGGTTGAATTAGCGGCCTGCGGGATTCAGGAGGGATCGATTCCGAAAGGTTCGATCGTCTATTCGCCGATTTTTTCGACGCGTACGTCGTCAAATTGAGCTGTACCGGTGCCTCCGAACAGGCCAATCCGGACGATCGCGGTCCGAGCTGCAATCGGGACGCGGATCTCCCGCTTTCGCTCGTGCCATGATTCGTTCTCGCGGAACGGTCCGAGCTTCACGGTCCGGCCGACCTCGTGAAGTTTCTCATCGTAAAACCAGAGTGCGACATCGGGCAGATCGCCAGGGTACAAACCTTCGCTTGTATTTCGGCACGCAACCTTCGCCGTGAAACGAAGCCGAGGAACTTCTCGTCCATCGATGGAGAATCGTTGCATCAGATGAGCGTGCTGGCCGGGAACTTGATTGTTGAACTCGACGAAATGGTTACCGTCTGTATCGTTGTCTTTTGAGTTTTCGGCCACACTATTGTTTGGTCCTGATTCCGAGGCGTCTGAAGATTTCCACGTTAGGTTCCGCTGATAGTACCAACCTTTGACAAAACCTTTCTCATCGACTCCTTCTTCAAAGTCGCCGTTGAGAATTTTTGGATTGGTTGGGTCGGGGAGCTGTTCTCGTTCGTCTTCGGCCTTGCCCGTCATCGGAACGAAAAGGGTGGGGCGCAAAGCCTGAGGTTGCATTTTGCCATCAACTTTTTCAACCAGATACAAAGTTTGCTGGTGTCTTTCACCGATGGGCACGACGATCCGACCTCCCTCGGCCAATTGTTCGATCAACGGCTTTGGTATGTCCTCTGGTGAACACGTCACAATGATCTTGTCAAAGGGAGCGTGTTCCGCCCAGCCTTGATAGCCATCGCCAATTTTGGTGAACACGTTTTTGTAGTTCAGCTTTTTCAAAACCTTCGCCGCGCGTTTGCCGAGCGATTCGACGATCTCGATCGAGTAAACTTCTTTTACCAACGGCGAAAGGATTGCGGCTTGGTAGCCGCTGCCGGTGCCGATTTCCAAAACCTTGTCGGTTGGCTTCGGGTCTAGCGACTGCGTCATGTAAGCGACAATGAATGGCGACGAGATCGTTTGCTTATTGCCGATAGGCACGCCCGCGTCTAAGTACGACCGCTCGCGAAATTTTCGCGGCACAAACTCATGACGCCGCGTATCCGACATCGATTTTAGAACCTGCGGGTCGGTGACTCCGGCAGCTCGTACCGCCACGTCGACCATTCTCTGCCGCTGGCGTTGCCATTGGGCGTCCGACTGCGCGTTGGTGCTTGAGGCAGGTCCGAAAAACAGGCACGCCAACACACCAATCATCAACAGGCCGAAGCCTCTGCGGCGGAACAACGTTGATGAGAATTGCTGGATCAATCCTAGGCTGGTCATTGTTTGTCGTTTTTGCTGCGTCTCGTTCGCGTTGGCACCGTTCATGGCTTCATTCTCTTCCACTTTTGTCTTCTGGACAGGACGAACGGCATCGCTTCGAGTAACCATTGCGAGTAAATTTGCTTCCTGCAACTTACGAACGCTTTCTCAGGCAATTCAATGTCCGATTCTGAAAACCCTTACCGGTCGCCACAAAAAGACTCGGTGGCGGACTGGGCTCCCGACTCCATTCACGCCACGCTGGCCTTTATTTTACCACTGATCATGTTTCTGGTAATCGCCAGTTTCTACCCGGACTTTACCGATTCAACCGCTGACGGTACTGGAGTTTCAGCTCAAGCAAAAGCTTACGTGGTGATGATCGGCGTCCAAGTGCTCGTCGCGGCGGGACTGCTAACGTACTTTCACAAAACGCACCTGCGACATTTCCCTTTGAAATTCAGCTGGCTTTCGGTCGTGGTCGGTGTGGTCGGCGTCGTGATTTGGGTCGCATTGTGCGAAGCTCAATTGGAAAAGCAGCTGCTGACTTCGATCGGCATGGGCGATTGGTATCCCAATCGCCCGTCGTTCAATCCGTTCGAAGAGTTCAATGACCGTGCCTTCCTTGCGTTCTTTTTGGGTATCCGCTTTATCCTGTTGGCGATCATCGTTCCGATCGTGGAGGAGCTTTTTATTCGCGGTTGGCTGGTGCGGTGGCTTGAGAACGACGACTGGCAACTCGTTCGCCTAACGGAGCTCGGCTTCCGCGCGTTGGCTGCCGCATCGGTTTATGGCGTGTTGACACATCCGGGCGAAGCGTTTGCTGCAATCGCTTGGTTCTCACTGGTAACGTGGCTGATGCATCGGACCGGTAACCTATGGGATTGCGTGGTTGCTCATGCGGTCACCAATTTCCTATTAGGTATCTACGTGATCGCGGTCGGTGCGTGGCACTTGTGGTAGACGCGGTAGAGTCTCGCGCGGCGGGCACGAACAAGCAAGTGAAGCGGATTAGGTTAGCCCCGAGCTTGTGTAATTGTCCTGCGGAAGTGCCATCGAGTGCGTGGTGGTTGGTTGCTGAGCTGCGGCAAATTCAGTTTCACGTTCAAACTGCCACTGCCCTGACACGATGTTGTTGGTGATGCCTGCCAAGAAGAATAACAGCATGTTGCCCATCGGGATAATTGCCACATCGTGGAACATCCCATTAAGAACGTCGCAACTTAGGAAGGTCAATGAAAGTAATCCGAAGTGCCGTGGCCAGAACGGTAGTTCTTGATTGAACCAAACAATCAAGCTGGCTCTAACCAGCATCGCAATGACCAGCAGCAGACTCATCAAGCCAATTAAACCGGTTTCGGTCAAGTATGCTAGAAAGATGTTGTGCTGCATCAACGTTCGTGTGG
The DNA here is from genome assembly GCA_937929805.1 of uncultured Pirellulaceae bacterium. Classification (GTDB taxonomy): domain Bacteria; phylum Planctomycetota; class Planctomycetia; order Pirellulales; family Pirellulaceae; genus Mariniblastus. The sequence continues at coordinate 123,176 of CALFUT010000031.1, read as the reverse complement.
ACGTTAATGGCTGGTCGGTATGCGGATTTTTCAAGTATGGATACTTTGCTCGCGGATACTGCCCAAACCCACATCCGATGAACGGGCGATCTTTGAACATGTTCATCGCAACGATCGCGAACATCGGGCGCATCTGCGCTGATTTCTCCATCTGATTCTGAGTCACTTCTTTGTCGCGTTTGAACGAAAATAGTTTGTCGCCGTAGACGGGCAGCAACGCGAGCAATGCCAGTAGCCCCCACATTGCCATGACAACTTTCATTCGACGTGATGCAGGAAACCAGATGAACCAGCCGCATGCCACGATCAGTGCCAACCAGATACTTCGAGTAAACGTGCTGTAGACTCCAATTGCTAATAACAGCGTGATGCCTGCGATGGCGGCCTTTCCAAATCGGTCCGCCGATGTCCACCACATCAACGCGCAACAGAAGCCGGTGATCATGAACAGGCCATTAGAGACTGGGTTCAGAAACGGGCCGCGACCGCGTCCAAGGAATTCGGTGAATTCCGATGTCATGATGTAGGAGGGAAAGACCAGTGCGGTTAAGCCGCGAGTTTCAAAAATCGCCGTGAGAGCCAAATATATTCCCAAGCCAATGAAGCTGACTGAAATCAACTTCAGGTCGTTGGTGCCCAGCACCCCGCTACGGACCACGCCGTACACAGCCAGTGGCACCAAGTAGAAAAACAACAGCCGGGATATTGGCAGATTCTCTAGGATCGTGATGTCATGAGCAAATGTGCTGACGGTCAGCACAAAGACCATCAGCCCAATGGCCACATCAAGCCGGTTGACCTGCCGCCGGTCCTCAAACCGGGCCACGTACCGAACGACATAAACGCAGACTAGCAATCCGACCAGCAGTCGATCGATTGTGATGGGTAACGGTCCGAGCTTCAAAGACCAGAAGTCACTGCTGATGACGCTGCCAGTCAGCACGATCAAAGTTCCAATGACCGGGATGGGATGGAACAGTCTCAGTTTGTCGTTGAAGTGCCGCCAGATTACCAATGCCCAGATAACCACCGAGATTACCAACAGCAGTGAGATTAACTCCATCGCAAGGTTCTCAACGACAATTCAAACGCGAAGAAATGGCCGTCTGAGGAATCTTCAGAATCCGTTGGCCAGAGGACGTGGAACCCGCGTGGGAGTTCTTGTATCTCGTATATCGACGTTTGAAAACATCTGCCGGATCAAATTTCGCCAAACCCTACATCCGGTGTTATCCGAAAATTTTCAGGTGTCACGTTTCGGCGTTCTTTAATCGGTTGGCTGAACGACCAAGAAGTCGATCGCGGGCAGCGTCGCTTCGCTCGCGTTAGCAAGGTCCTTAATAGAAACTGTGATTTGGTATTCGCCCGGCGAAAGCTCGAAGATCGTGATGGGCAAGTGAAGGTAAAAGTCGCGCCGATGTCGACGAGCCAGATCTTCGATGGCCGGATAAGTTTCTTCATGGACAATCTTCCCTGCCAAGTCATGGACGACGTAGCTGGCTTGTAGTCGCGTCTGGAAAGTCGCACTGTTCTCCGACGTAGACGATGAATCACTCGAGACCATCTGTGAAGAATGGTTTTCGACCTCGACGTAGATCAAGGCGCGATCGCCCGGCTGAAACCGATTTGATTCGAGTTCTTCAAATTTTCCAAAACCAAGAATCTGTGAGCACAGTTGTCCACCGTGTAACCTCAGGCCTGCCATCGATCGAAGGTGTTGGGCGGCCCTTTCAAGGTGCTCGATCGCCCGAGTTGCGGTGTGACGTTGCGGTTCACGATTGCCATCGGGTGTGTCGATTGATTCAGATTCAAACATCACTGAAACGGCCTCCAGTTGCTGCTGCCAGTATTGGTGCTCTTGGTTGGACAGTCGCCAATTAGAAGGCGAAACTTGGTCCATTTTTTCACGAAGGATTTGCAACAAACGCACGCCGGGTTCCGCACCGTGGTGTTCGCCCGAGACACTCGTTTCGGCAACGGTTTCTTCGATCAGCCGGATCGTTTCAGACAAATGCTCGGCCGGCGTCAGCGCTTTCTCTTGAGGTTGTGGAGCGGGCGGGGTTGGCTTTGCCGCCAAGTTGGACTCGAGTTCCAATTTTGACAGGTCAACCGATTGATGAGAAGCCAGTGACGGTGCCGCGACAAACGATTGGGTCAGCTCGTGCATGTCCGCGGCAGAAAGTGGAGGTAGATCAACCGTGACAGTAACGTCTTCGAGGGATGTTGGCTCAGGCTCAGTTTCTGATTTGGGTTGAGTTAGGGAGTCAACAATTGGTTTGAGTGGCTGCGGAGTCAGTTCCGGTTCCGTGGGAACGGAGCTTGATATTGAGTTTGGCTCAATCGCGATCCCCGCGCCGATCGGTTCAGCGATTCGTTCAGCGATCGGTTCAGTCGCGGCAACCAACATTACTCCAGCCTCAGTTAAGTGGGTTAAGCTGGTTGAGTCGCTGGCGGCAGCTTCAATGAATTCTGCGTCCTTGTGGATCACCGGTGCCGCTAACTCGGCGGCCGGAAAGTCATTATCAAAATCGGGCTCAACGGGCATTTCCGTGGTGAAGCGGAACGCCGGAGTACGCACTTCCTGCGAACTAGTTCTGGCTGCGGCGTCGGCCAAAACGTCGGCTGGGTTCTTGGCGGTGGCTCCGACCATTTGAGCTAGTTGGTCGATTGCTTTGTGATCGTCATCTAGGGCGATACCGGGATCTGGTTCGGCTTGCATGACCGATGAAGGTTCCGGTGGAAGAATCGGACGGCTCGATAACGCATCGCCTGAAAAACTGTCGGTTCCGAAGCCCGAACATCCACTCAGACAAGCCGCGCTGATGCTCAGGCAGATGAAACGGGCGATGTTGGACCAATCAAGTGCATCGAATCGAGGCCGCACAGAGACGAGGTCGTTGGCTTGGGCTGGCTGTTGGGTATCGTGCGGTTTGATGTCGTTCATGGTCGTCATGATCTCGTTGTGTGCCGGGTTTGACACGAACCGGTAGGCGAATGAGTTTTCACGCGGATCGTAGAAGAAGCGAATCGCAGGCTCAAGAGAAATTCAGTGCCAGCCGGTGCGAAAAGAACGCGGGAGAGTGAGGCTCCGCCCGAGCCATGCGGGTTGAAAAGCTCAGCCACCTGAAGGGGCGGACGGTGTTTTGCAAACCGGGGTGGACGGCGCTTTGTGAATGGGGGCGGACGGAGCCTTCCCCTGCCGGGCTAGCCGCCGCTCTAGCCAGCAAAAAATAACGTTGCCTAAAAACACTGCTAGCGAGTCCCGGTTTCAGTCGAAATCGGATTAAGTGGATTCATATTTACGCGGGTTTGGGCGATTGCTAAGGTTCGACAAGTTCGCTCGTCCGCGGCGCGGATTTTGTTCTGACATTGCGACCAAAACATGAACCATTTGCCACTTTATCGATTTTTGATCGGAGCCGTTTTGGTGACCGTATCGAGCATGTCGATCGGTTGTCGACAGCCGGCGGCCAGCGGCTTGTTCGGTGTTAATCAGAGCCCTCGGCCGACGCTGTTTAACTTTGGCGGTAGCCAAACGACTGGCAATCAAAACGGGGGTTTATTCGGAGGCTTGGCCAACAACCAAGCGGGCTCCTCAAACCGAAACACGGTCGGTATTCAAACCTCGACTCAAGAACAGTATCAGCAATTCTCTGCGATGGCCGAGCAATTGCGAATCGCCAATCAGCGGTTGGCGGCGTACGACGCGGATAACCAGCAATTGAACACAGAGCTTGCTGCTTCGAATCAAAAAATTCAGCTGGCCAATCAATACAGCCAAACGCTAAAAGATCAGTTGGGCGATACGGCTGACCAGATCCGGTTGGCTCAGAACGAACGACAATCCGCTCTTCAGCAACTCGCCTCAATGCGTTTGCAGCTAGATCAAGCCAATCAGAATCAGCAGCGATTGGCTGCTCAATCCAACGTGAATCAAGCTCGTGGTCAACTGGCTGGTTTTTCTTCAGCATCGGGATCTAACACTCGTCTGGCTGGCGGTGCGACCATCCGCGCCAACAACAGTTTAATGAATAGTTTGTCGAGAATTCAAATTCCCGGTGGCGAGGCTCGGATGGATGGCGATGTGATCCGCATTGAGTTTCCATCCGACCAAGTATTCGTGCCGGGCACCTACCGGATTCAACCTTCACGCCAGCCCATGTTGCGCAATCTTGTCGGTACGATCGAGCAAACGTTCCCGAATCAGATTGTCGGAATCGAAGCTCACTGGGACGGCACACCGTTGTCACCCGCCGGAACTTCCGACCATCAGTTGACGGCCACTCAATCGCTGGCGATGTTCGACCAATTGGTCAGCAGCGGATTGCCTCGCCGGCAAATGTTCACCATGGCGATGGCCAGCAATCGGCCTCGGCACCCTGCTGGCACCGTCGGTGGCGTGAATCCGAATCGCCGCATCGAAGTGGTGATCTATCCCGAAAGCTGGAACGCTCGGTAGAGCAGACGGTCCTGGCTTCTTTCCCACGTTTATTTTGAGTCGAGTTTTTCGGTTCAAAACAATCTGAGCTACGCAGGTCGGTTTAGTGTTGGGTATAATTGCGTCGTATTAGGTATCTTCGCCCTAGGATCATGAAACAATGGAATCATCGGTAGACGCACCTTTGCAATGGGTGGAAAGTATTACGATGCTGCGATTGCCTGACCGCGCTGATAAACGCTTGCAGGATCTGATGGATCGAAACAACGAAGGGACGCTGACGGAACAGGAGCTTGCTGATTTGTCCGCGCTTGCGGAATTGAGCGAGCGTTTGGCGTTGGTCCGAGCCGAGGCGTTGCACCTTCTTGGCCGCAAACCAGCTTAGCATCGTGGTCACTGCTGAAACCAGACGATTGGTCATCGCGCGAGCAGGCGCTCGTTGCGAGTATTGCCGAATGCACGATTCGCTGCAGGGAGCAACATTTCATGTCGAGCACATTGTTCCTCGTTCTGCGGGAGGAACCGATGATGTGACGAATCTGGCATGGGCTTGCCCCAGCTGCAATCTGCATAAGTCAGATCGAGTCAACGTTGGGTGGAGTGGCTCGTCTGATATCGTCGCTCTTTTTAATCCACGGTTAAACTTATGGGCAGAGCATTTTGACTGGGATGATTATTCTCTGATTGGGAAAACGGTCTGTGGAAAAGCGACCATTGAGGCGTTGTGTCTTAATACGCAACGTCGTCAGAAGATTCGTCAGGCTGAGCAATTGTTTGGTCTGTTTCCACCGGAAGAATAAGCCCCAGCCACTGTCTTCTTGACAGCTTTTCCACCGCCGCCGTTGTGCTGTCCCGAATCTTCCTGCTCGCGCCGGAAGCTGTTTCTCTTGTGGAATCGTTGATTTCTAACGATTCCAGCCATTTTCTGTGCAGTTGCTTGCATGTTGGGTTGTGAGGAATTAAATGTATATGCGTACACTAATGAACATTGTTTCATTTTTCTGGTTTTGTGGGACCAGAGGTGTCCAGAGCGTCTGCAAACTAGGCCGACAGACGTTTCAGGGATTCACCAGTGCTTTGTGACTACTAAAAATTTGGGTTGGCCTTCAGCAAAAACTATTTGATCACAATGCTAACGATTACCGGGCAACCCAAAAATTAAGGTGTGACAAAGCACCAGGGACAGGCGATGGAACAGAAAACTCAACTGATACAGAAACTGCAGAACCGCATTCGCAGTGTTGAATCCGGATCGCGAGCCGGATCCGAACAGACAATTTCCAGTGGGTGCGTGGCATTGGATGGCCTGCTGCCCGTCAGCGGCTACCAACGAGGATCGCTGGTGCAATGGATCACCGCCGGAGGAAGCGGGGCCGACTACCTGTCGCTGCTGACCGCGATAGAAGCCTGCCGCAACGGTGGTTCGTTGGTCGTGATTGACCCTGCGAATCAGTTTTATCCTCCGGCGGCTGCCGTGATGGGAGTGCCGCTTGAGCGAACCATTATCCTGCGAGACCAAACGAATCAATCGACTCGATCTGTTCACTCATCTTCCACGCCCGATTTCATGACCGAGTCACTTGAGGACAACGATTTTCTCTGGTCTATCGATCAAGCGCTGCGTTGCCCGGCGGTCGCTGCGGTTTGGGGACCGATGGAAACGATTGACGCGCGTTGGTTTCGGCGTTTTCAACTTTCGGCAGAATCTAGCGGCTGCCTAGGCTTGTTTGTGCAACCGCTGTCGGCTGCTTCGGCACCCACTTGGGCCGATGTGCAATGGCAAGTGGAAGGTTTGAATTCGACCGATCGATCTTTACGCTCGCCGGGTCGCAATGAGCAGTTGGTGCGATTGACGCTCAATCGTTGCCGCGGCACGTTTGCCGGAAAAACAGTTTGTCTAGGGATTAACACCGTCACCGGTAACACGCAAGAAGCGAGGTTCCAACATGAGTCAACGAATCGCTTGCCTGTGGTTCCCCAATTGGCCAATCCAGCGGCGAGTCGTCAGCCAGCCTGAACTGCGAAAGCAGCAGGTTGTTTTAGTTGAACGCGACGCCCGGCGAGGCCAATTGGTTGCGGCCGCCAGTCCGCTGGCAATGCGTGCCGGCGTGTCGGTTGCGATGCCGTTGGTGGAAGCAAAATCCTTGCTGGTGAGGAGAGCCAGAGCTTACGGAAAAAATGAAACTGAGGGGAAGGCTGGGGCTGGAAGACCCAGTCACGTCTTGGCGGGGGCTTCCAGCCCCAATTGCGTCGTGGCTGGGCCTTCCAGTCCCAGTCATTTCCTACCACACCAACCAGACGAAGATCGTGCTGCGTTGGAGACGCTGGCCGATTCGCTCGAAAGCTACAGCCCGATCGTTGGCATTGAATCGTTTGATGAGCTCTGGTCAGAAAAAAAGAACTCGCCAGAGAGCATCTTCATGGACGTGACCGGGTTGGCTCATTTGTTTGGCGATGAACAGCGGCTGGCAGAATTGGCGGCCGCTCATTGTCAGCAGGCCGGTTACCTAGTGAGCATCGCGATTGCCCGCACGTCTAGCTTGGCTTGGGCGTTGGCTCGATACGGGGATCAGAAATCTCCTCACGTGTTACCGTCTGAGCAAAGTCAGAATGCAATGACTGGCTTGCCGATCGAATCGTTGCGATTGCCGACCGAAATACTTGGCACACTTGACCAGTTAGGTATTCGCACAGTCGGTCAGCTGGAACGATTGCCTCGTGCCGAGCTGGCGATGCGATTCGGACACGCGATCGGTTTACGATTGGACCAGTTGAACGGGATTGTTGACGATCCCGTGATCGCTCGTCGGCTGCCGCCCGAATTTCAACTTCATCAATCGTTGGACTTTCCGACTCGTCATCGCGAAACGATCGAAACGATTGCCGTGCGTCTGGTGCAGGATCTTTGTCAGCAGTTGCGATCCTGCCAGCGAGGTGCTTTGCAGTGGCGATTTGTGCTCGATCAGGTCGAAGGCGAATCGATCGAGTTCACGATCCGTTTGTTTTGCGCGACGGCGACTCCTGCGGACGTCCTGCCGCTGTTGTCGATGCATCTTGAGCAAGCCCTGCAGCCGCATACCTTGCGGTCGCGTAAAAAGCGAGTTCGTAATCGAAGGCCGAACTTATCGAATTCTAAAAACCTCGCACCGAACACCGAACACCTCACACCAACCTCTTCCGTACAAGTAATTCGCACGATGAGCATCGACATTCAAGACATCACGGTCGAGGTCGCATCCAGTGCCCTGTTGGCTCAGCACCAACGTCGTTTGTTTGACGAAAATCCACACGCCGATCCGCAAGCGATGACGGCGTTGGTCAATCGGCTAACCAGTCGGATGGGAGCCAGCAACGTGGTGTGCGCCAGCCTGCAAGCGAACGCTCAGCCCGAGTACTCGTTTCGTTTGAGGCCGCTGGTGGAGGTGCGTCAGCGTCGCTCGATTTCTGCCAAAAAACATTCGCATTTGTTTGCTCGTCCATTGCGATTGTTTCACCCACCGCGAGAACTGCGAATCTATTCAACGCTTTCAGCCGACGAATCGTTTCCCGGCACGAGTATTTCCCGCCCCCCTGCCCTGCTGGTTTACGAGCCCGCCGTTTCGGCGGCCGATGGTGCTTTGGTATCAACGTCGCCGGAAAAAGTGACTCGCACTTGGGGCCCGGAGCGAATCGAAACGGGGTGGTGGCGTGGTCGCACCACCTGCCGCGACTATTGGCGCGTCGAAACGGAAGGCGGGAATCATTTTTGGGTCTTCCGTGACTTGCGCAAACGAAAATGGTTTGTGCAGGGAGAGTTTTGAAGCAATGCGGAATTCGGAATGGGGAATGCGGAATTTTTTCTGTACTCCGCATTCCACATTCCGCATTCCGCACTCCTCATTGATTCTTTATGTTTTCCGAACTTCATTGCAAAACGAACTTCTCTTTTCTGTCCGGGGCATCGCACGCGGACGAGCTGGTGACTCGCGCGATTGAACTGGGGTACCACGCGCTGGCGATCACGGATGAAAACACGCTGGCCGGCGTCGTCAAAGCGTTCGGTGCGGCTCGAAAAACAGACCTGAAACTGATCATCGGCGCTGAGGTAATACCAGAAGACGCGCCGCCGATTGTTTTGTGGGCGAGTGACCGTAAAGCGTACGGACGGCTTTCGCGTCTGCTAACCGTCGGTCGAAAACGAGCAGCCAAAGGCGAATGCCGGATACGGTTTGAAGATGTCGTTGAATTTTCGGAGGGTCTGCTGGCCGGAGCCATTCCGCACCTGCCGGGAGACCGATCAAGAACGCCGGGCTCTGGCTGGAAACATAACCTGCACGACTGGCGGGATGTTTTCGGCGATCGCGCGTACTTGTTGGCGTCGCTTTACCAAGGAGTTGACGATGCGTGGCGGTTGCAGCAATTGGCTCAACTTTCACAACAAACGGGCCTGCCAATGCTGGCCGCCGGTGATGTGCTGTATCACTCGGCCGCTCGAATGCCGCTGCACGATGTGTTGACCGCCACCAAGCACAAAACGAATGTCATTGCCGCCGGTGATTTGTTATTGCCAAACGCGCAACGGCATCTGAAAACGATTCCTCACTATCAAACCGTGTTTAAGGACTTTCCGGAAGCGATTGAACGAACGCGTGAAGTCGCCGATCGCTGTTCGTTCTGTCTTAGCGAGTTGCGATACGAATACCCTCGCGAGTTTGCGTCGGCCGATCAGACGCCGCTCGAATACCTGACCAAATTGACGTGGGAAGGAGCTCGCCAGCGTTACCCAAATGGTGTCTCGGCGAAAGTGAAGCATCAGATTGAACACGAACTGAAACTGATCGACGAATTGCGGTACGAGGCCTACTTTTTGACTGTTTGGGACTTAGTTCGATACGCTCGAAGTCGCGACATTCTGTGCCAAGGGCGGGGATCCGCAGCGAACTCGGCCGTTTGTTATTGCTTGGGCGTGACGGCGGTCGATCCGGACACGACAGACTTGCTGTTCGAGCGTTTCATCAGCAAGGAACGCGACGAGGCTCCCGACATCGATGTTGATTTCGAGCACGAACGGCGCGAAGAGGTGCTTCAGTACTTGTACGAAAAGTATGGTCGGCATCGGGCCGGTCTAGCCGCGACGGTGGTGACGTATCGTTCTCGCAGTGCCGTCCGCGATGTTGGCAAAGCGTTGGGGTTATCGCTTGATCGAGTCGACGCGTTGGCGAAAACGGTCAGCGTTTGGTATTCCGAGTCATTCAAAGACGACTGCAAGCTGAAAGAACGAATGCCGGAATCTGGAGTCGATCCGGAATCCGCCATCGGCCAGCAATTGCTGCATTTGACTCATGAGCTGGTCGGGTTTCCTCGTCATTTGTCTCAGCACGTGGGCGGGATGGTGATGACCGAAGGTCGCCTTGACGAATTGGTTCCGATCGAGAACGCGGCGATGGAAGATCGAACTGTGATCCAGTGGGACAAGAATGATCTTGAGGAAATGGGGCTGCTGAAAGTCGACTGTTTGTGCCTAGGCATGCTGACCGCGCTGCGGAAAGGTTTTCACTTGATCGAAGATCATCACGATCAGAAGTTTGATCTAGCAACCGTGCCAAAAGAAGATCCGTTGGTCTATGACATGATCTGCAAGGCTGACACGGTGGGCGTGTTTCAGATTGAAAGCCGTGCCCAGATGAGCATGTTGCCTCGGCTTAAGCCACGCACATGGTACGACCTAGTGATTCAAGTCGCGATCGTGCGCCCCGGTCCGATTCAAGGAAACATGGTGCATCCGTTTTTGCGTAGCCGCAATGGTGAACTCAAACCGAACTATCCCAACGACGAAATCCGCGCAGTGTTGGAGCGAACGATGGGCGTACCAATTTTTCAAGAGCAAGCAATGAAGTTGGCGGTGGTGGCGGCCGGTTTTACTCCGGGGGAAGCTGATCAGCTTCGGCGAGCGATGGGGGCATGGCGAAAGTCGGGGACGATCGAAAAATTTCGGCACAAACTTTACGAGGGCATGAAAGCGCGGGGTTTGAATCAAGAGTTTGCCGACCAAGTGTTTCATCAGATTCGCGGCTTTGGCGAGTATGGATTCCCCGAGTCTCACGCCGCCAGCTTTGCTCATCTAGCTTACGTTTCCTCGTGGATGAAGTGTCATTATCCGGCTGCGTTTTGCGTGGCGGTTCTCAATAGCCAGCCGATGGGTTTTTACACTCCGGCTCAACTGGTCGCCGACGCGAAAGAGCATGGCGTGACCGTTCTTCCGCCCGACGTGAACCGCAGCGATTGGGACAGCACGTTGGAGGCTGCCGAAGATTCGCTGGCGATTCGGCTGGGCATGCGGTTGATTGGCGGGCTCAGGCAGCCGTACGCTCAGGCGATTATGGACGCTCGGCGAGCCGGTTGTTTTGAGAGCATTGTTGATTTCACGCGTCGAACCGAGCTAGGCCAAGCGACCATTTCGTTGCTGAGCGAGGCGGACGCGTTTGCCTCAGTTGGGCAGGATCGACGAGCCGCGTTGTGGCAGGCGTTGGCACAAGAGAAACGGCCGCTCGATCAACCATTGTTTGCCAATCTTGAAGTGGCAGACGATCAAGCGAATTTGCTGCCGGAACTGCCGATGCAGGAGCAGGTGTTCGAGGATTATCGCACGGTGGGTTTGTCGCTAAAGGCACATCCGATTTCTTTTCATCGCGAGCACTTGGATGAACTTCGAGTCACTCCGATCGACCAGCTGGAAAACCGCCGTGATGGTCAGCACTTACGAGTCGCGGGCTTGGTGACGTTGCGGCAACGCCCGGCGACGGCCAAGGGCATCATGTTTGTGACTTTGGAAGACGAAACCGGATCGGCGAATCTGGTGGTCAAACCATCCATTCGCGAACGTTACTACAAAATCACTCAACGAAGCTCGGCTTGGATCGCGCATGGAAAACTTGAACGCCGCAGCAATGTGACTCATGTGTTAATCAATCGCATCGAGGATTTATCGGATACGGTCGGCCGGCTGAAACTCAAGTCAAGAAATTTTCGGTAAGCTGGTTTTGACAAGATGAACATGATGGACATGATTTGCGCGCGGCATCCTGTTGATCATGTCGCGAGCACTGACGGCTAACGAATCGCGACGTGAATTTTAGCCACGGATGAGCACGGATTTTCACAGATAGCGATCAGGACATCCGTGTTTATCCGGTGAGCTACTCTTTAGATTCCAAATTAACCTTGTCGTAGACTTCCGCCAGTGGCAGCGAGCACTCGATAGCAGCCAGTTCAACCGATGCGTCAGGCGATTGCTCGGCACGCAAAGTCCATTCACCTTCGCCGGTGCGAGTGAAAACTTCTACCGAATGACGATCCTGAGAAATCAAAACGTAGTGGTTGAGCGACGGAATCTGCCGGTAGTGCTCGAACTTTTTGCCTCGGTCGTACGCTTCGGTGGATTCCGATAGAACTTCGACAATGACATTTGGGTTTACAAGCACATCGCCTTGATCGTACTCAAATTGAGGATCGTCGCAGACGATTGAGAGGTCAGGGTAAGTAAACAAACCTGTCGCTTGAACTTGTACGCGCAGGTCGCTTGGATAGACGAGGCAAGGGCGTTGCTTCAGTTGCTCACGAAGAACCGCGCCGCAGTTGAGCACAATCAAGTTGTGCTTGGCGGATGCTCCAGCCATGGCGAACATTTCGCCACGATAGAACTCGCTCTTGAAATCCGCTTCCCGGTCACGGTGCAGATACTGCTCGGGTGTCAGCAGAGTTTTAGGTACGGAAGACATGTCGAAATTCTAATAGTATTCATTTAGTAACCCGCGTCACGGCAACCTGTACATTATAGCGTCTAAGAACGGCACAGAACGAGCAAAACCTTGCTCTATTTCTGCAAATCCACCCAAACTAAACGGTGATTGGGGCGCATCCAAGCACGATTTTTTAGCCACCGATGAGCACGGATTTTCACAGATGGCGCTAAGGACATCCGTGGCGATCGGTGAAAATTGGTGGCTGGAGAACTGCGGAATCTAGGGCCAGTTTACTTCTTCAAATCAACCCAAATCAGTCGATGATCGGATGCTTCAACCAAATCGCCGCCCGGTTGATCAGGCTTGGGCCAGAACACACCTGTGCCGGAAACAGTTAAGTTTTTTGAGGGCAGGCAATAGTCGATCCGCATGTTGCCGACGTCTTTGTCTCCAAAATCCCCCGTGTCGTTGGAGGGATCACCTTGGTGATCCGTATTCGCTTGGCCTTGCTCCTTGGCATAGTGAGTGCCACCTTCGCTGCTTGGCTTGGTGTCGTTGATCAGCGGGTTTTCGGTCAGTAAACGTGCTGCATTGTCACGCGATGCGCCGTCCAGCGGGTCGGCGTTTAGATCACCCGCGATCACAAAATGCGAGCCGTCAGGCAAACCGCCTTTGTTTCCCGCGTCGTCGTAAAGGTAGTCGGCTTTTCCAGAAACATAATCGGCGAACAACCGGATTTCATCATGGTTTCGGCAGCCATTGGAATCTTCTTTGCCGTCAAACACCGGCGGTGTCGGATGAGAGATAAGGAAATGGATCGTTTTGTCACCGACGGAAATTGGGACATCGACGTGGTTCTTTGACGAAAGTCGAAAGACCTCCATTACGTGTTTGGGATAGTAAGATTCTTTCGAAGCGGGGTCGATTGGAAGTTTCGCATCGGGCATGTCCTTCCACAAAAACTTCTGGAAGGTCCGTGTCTTCGCCTCGTCAATCGGATACTTCGAAAGGACAGCCATGGCGTACTGGCCGGGAAAATAACCGAAGCCGAAACCGTCTCGCGGCAACCGATGTTTGCCGTCTAGGTTTAAGTCGATGCCGCTGTCCTCGCCAGTGTTGACAGGCCATGCCCGAACGTGCGGGTACTCGATCGGCTTCTGATCGTTTTGGGAAACACCAAGAAACTTTTCCTGAAACGCTTTCAGTCCCTCGCCCGCCTCGTCGTAATCGAACTCGTTGATCAACAGCACGTCAGGACGAACTCGTTGGATGATCTCTGCAATTTTCTGGGTCTTGGGCGATTCGCCACTGATCAGTTCCTTTTTCAAGTCACCCGTGTTGCGACGATTCATTGCGACGTTGAACGAGGCGAACCGAACCGTATCGGTTGAGTCATGTGCGGGAACCTGAGCCCCTGCCGGATTGCCCGCCGCGATTGTCAACGTGCCAACCAGAACCAATGACCAAAAAAAGGATCGAGCATTCATCACGTGTGCCTTTCGAGTATGTCCAAACAACTGCCAAGATAGCTGCGGCCGAACAAGTTTAGATGATTGAGCAGATGATAAAGCGTATAGAGTTCCACTCGCGTTTCCCAGCCCTCAGACAGTGGCCACGCCTCGTGATAGGCATCGTAAAACGCCTGCGGGAAACCACCAAATAGTTTTGTCATCCCGAATTCCGCTTCACGATTCGCGTAATAGCACGCTGGATCGAAGATCGCCGGTTTGCCGTTTTCATCTGCCAGATAATTTCCGCTCCACAAGTCCCCGTGAATCAGAGCAGGCGGCTTGGCGTCGGTTCCAAAAATTTGACCGATCCGATTGATCAGTCGATCCCCAAGTGTTTGAAGTCGCTGGTCGGAGTGCCCCGTGTCGCGAGCCATTTTCAACTGCGGGATCAGCCGAGCCTCAATCCAGAACTTGCTCCAATCGTCTATCCACGGATTAAGCTGCACGCTAGAGCCGAGCCAGTTGTCTGATTCGAAGCCAAAGCGTTCGCTCGTTCCAAGGCGATGCATTTCGGCAAGGCTTCGGCCAAAGGTTTCGAAATAGTCGCGGGGTTGGTTGCTGCGGCTGCCAGTTTGGATTGAATCGAGTACCAGAAACGAGCCTCCCGAATCGAGTTCCCCGAACGTGATCACTTCCGGCACTCGGATTGCGCCGGTTGCTCGCATCGAGTTCAAACCGTCCGCTTCAGCGGAGAACATGGCGGCGGGTGCGTCGCGATTGAACTTAACGAAGTAATTGGCTCCGCTGGCCGCCGAGACAATCCAAGCATCATTGATGCACCCACCCGAAACGGATCGACAGGATTCAGCCGCGATGGACTCACCCGTAACGCTATTTATTTGTCGCGCTACCGAAGAAAGGAGTTCGAGGTTGTGCATCACAGAGAGCGGCAAGGCCACTTCTTTTGACAGGATTTGCATGATGAACAGGATGTTCTGTACCAAATCATGTTGATCTTGTTCATTCTGTCAAATTATTGGCTGACCAATTCGTCCAAGATCAACGGACACGCGGCTTCGATCATGTCCAGCACGTACTCGAACCCTTCGGCTCCGCCATAATAGGGATCCGGCACGTCGCTGGGCCACTCGTCACCCAGCCAGTCGCTAAGCAATTTGACTGTGGCGGTTGGCGATTCATGCACGTGCTGAATGTCCTGATAATTTTCGCGGTCCATCGCGATCACCAGATCGAACGTCTCAAGATCGCGCGGTGTGATCTTTCGCGATCGGCTGGTCAGATCGTACCCTCGCTTCCTTGCGGCCGCCTGCATCCGGTCGTCGGCTGCGTGGCCGGTGTGGTAGCCGATCGTGCCGGCCGAGTCGATTTCAACTTGCGATTCGAGGCCACGCTCTTCCACCAAGTGTTGCATCACGCCATCGCCGGTGGGCGAGCGACAGATGTTCCCTAAGCAGACGAACAGGATGGATTTTTTATCGCTCATTTCAAGATTGGTCCGCGTGTCGATTCCAGATTAGCTTCGCGCGGATCTCTTCTTTTAAGTGATCGACCACCGAATCTTTATCGGTCTGCGCGAGAATTTCGGACACGACCGACTTGGCCGATCCATTGCCCCACGATCCGCCTTGCTCGAAGTATTTCTTGGCTGCCTGACCGATAATGTAAGACGTGAATCCTGCGGCGGCTCCCTGAGGAATGATCGTCAGCGCGGTGCCGAACGTGACCGTGAGTGCCTTGAATAAACTGGCTCCGTAGTTGGTCAATTCACCCAAGGCATAAATCCCCCCCGCCGCGCCGATGGACTTGGCCAGCCCGCGTGCTTGAGTCATCGAAAAATTCAAGCCATAGACTTTGGAAAGCGTCACGATCATCAACGCGTCGACTGCGAAACCGCCCACGACGTCCAGCACCGGAACGACATTAAGCGCCACGACCATCGCCTTGGTGGCGGCCATCGTCCAGATCACGTGATCGGCTTGCCGGTTTCTCATTTCGATGCGCAGTGCAGCGATGCGATCGCTTTTGTCGGCGGCATACATCGCGGCGTTGAGCGCGATCAGGCCCAAGCCTTCGTTTTCCAATGTCTCAAGGATCAACGTTTTCAGTTGTTCGATATCCGGATCGGGCTTTCGCCACTCAGTCACTTCGGAACCATCGGGTTGCTCGATCACGTACTCGACTTCGCGAGGATCGGCGCAAGTCAGCACCAAGTGGTCGGCCGGGATGATGTCCTTGATTCGTTCGGTCAGCATGGCGACCAATTTTTCACGTTCGTCTTGCGGATACAGATCCGTTTTGTTGAACACAAGGATGATCGGTTTTTGAACGGCGACCAGCTCGACCAACGCCGCGTATTCGATCTCGTTCAAGTCTGAATCGGTCACGAATAGAATTAGGTCGGCTCGTCGAGCAGTAATTTCAGCCAGCTCGGCTCGATCGGCTCCGTCGACTTCATTGATGCCGGGCGTGTCAACGATCACGACTTCGGAAGATTCAAGGCCCGCAATCCGGTGCCCAGAGCCTTCCCATTGAGTGCCCCAGATTTGTTTGGTCCAACCGCCTTGCACATCGACTTCGGCGACGGCGCGTCCGATGAGCGCGTTGACCATCGCGGATTTGCCGGTGCTGATCTCACCAAAGATGACAATTTCGATGCTGCCGCTGGTGATCTTTTCGTACATCGAGTTCAATTGATCGATGTCCGATTGCAGCCGATCACGCTCGGCTTCGGGGCAACCTTGTAGTTTGGCCAGAGTCTCCTCGACGGCTTTTACGGCGTCGCGGTAATGAGGGTCGTCAACCGACGAAGCGGACGAAGTTTCGTTCACGGGTAATGATTCCATAGCTTGTTAGTCGTCGGCCAGTTTACCGCGTGCGGTCTGAACCAGTTTACGCAATTCGTCGACGGTCGTCACGGCTTCCCATTGTCGTCGTGCCAGCCCGGCCAGACCACCCTCGGGTGTTTGCATTTCGTCGCGGAAGTATTCGATGAACACCGCACCAATCCATTTGGTGATCAACGCTTGAACGGCACCTTGGAGGACACCTCCCGCAACGGTCCCTGCAAAGGGAATCGTTTTGATCAGCGAGGCCACGACGGCGCTGGTTGCGACGGCGGCTCCTTGAGCCCCCAGTACGCCGATCAGGTTTTTGCCCATTTCACCCAGCCACTTCGACGCGGTGTTTAAATCAACCTTCTGTTGATACACCTCCGCAAGGTCCAGAATCATCTTGGTCGAGATCGCGGACCCCGCCAGCAGATCAACCACGGGAAATGGGCTGAGCGCGGCAACGCCACCCGCGCCCCACATGTATTTATCAACAATGTTCCACGACTGTCGATCGAGCGAATCTTTCACTCGTGCGCGAGCCTTTTCGACCAGCCCGCGCGAGCGAAGTAGCACGTTGGCCATCAGCAGTTCCTTGCCATCACGCTTGACCGTTTCAATCAGGCGTTCGGCCAGCGGATCGATGTCCGCCTCGATGACGACCGTTTCTTCTTTTTCGGTTCCGTCGGCCAAAATTTTCTTGCGAATCCGGGATCCTTCTTGAGCTTGAATGACCACGACGTCAACCGGCTTCACAATGCCAGCGGTTTGCCCCGAAATTTGATTGGTTAGCTTGTCTTGATCGTCCGACGAATACCAATCCGCTTTGTTCAAACAGATTAGGACTCGTTTCTCCATCTGCCCAAGACGCTCGATTAACTCATGCTCACTTTCGCGAAGCGGCCCGTCGACGACGACCAACACGATGTCCGCGTCGAGTGCCGACTCCGCGGCCACGCTAACGTGAACTTCGCCATCGACTTCACCAATGCCGGGCGTGTCGACCAGAGTCACTTTGTCCATTCCGCTCCACGGGATTTCGTTTCGCGTCACCGTCGTTCCACCGCGCACATCCGTCTTGAAAACGTCTCGACCGGCCAATAAGTTCAAGACAGACGACTTCCCGCTACTGATCGTCCCAAACGCGACGATCTCAAGCGTTTGCTGTTCACGCTTGGCTTCAATCTCGTGCAACAATGGATCAAGTTCGGATTGCAACCCTTCCTCATTGAGCGCCTCGGCACGAAGGCGTTCAACCTCGTCGATGTTTTCTTCGATCTCCCGATCGCGTTGGCCCGATGAAAGTTCGCTCGGATTTAGGTTGCGGCGGGCGCGCCGGCGGCTTTTCGTAATCGAAGCGCCCCACATCTTCCAGACTGTCCACCCTGCACTGGCCAGTAGCAGCAATACTCCCAGTCCGATCGCGACTAGGTACAGTGTTGCCCAAATGCCGCCAAGTCCTGTCACGACAACGTAGTTGCTGATGATCAAGTTTGGCAGGTAGATCAGTGCCATTCCGATTGCGGCCGCCAGTACGACGATCATCAGACCCGAAAATGTTTTGCCAAGTTTCATAAGCGGTTTATCGTGGCGCCGTTTGGCGTTTTCTGCAGGGAGGGTTGGACAGGAATGAGGTTGCGTTAGATAGGTTGGTGACCAGCGATCGGATTGATCGAACTTTGAAACTGTTCGTCCGTGGCCGACGTCGCCGCCACCCACGCTTTATCGTCCGCCAGCGTCAGATTGTCCCGCAAACAGACGCTCCAATATAATCGATCCGACAGAACCCGTGACCTGTCAGGCTCGTAACGATCTTGCGGCCTGAAGTTATCGACTAAAAGCCTTTAGATTAGACGCGAAATGGAATATGCCCGCGTGCAGATAGAATGCGTCAATGTTTCAGCGGCATCCACAAATAGGTTTCATCTGGCCTTCCGCCTTACCGGTGGAACGTCCGACCGGGCCCAGTCATAATAGGTGGCAGAGTTTCCGTTTCTTTTTTTGTATCGCTCCAACCGTGCTCATTGGTCCAGTATTTTCTCGCGAAGCAGCCGTCGCCCCGCGCCGAGTGCGACATTACGTGATGAGGACCGTCTACGGTCTGTTTCTATTGCTGATTACTTGCACGTTGTGGATGATCTTGGCGGGAACGCAGCAGATTCGAAACGTTGGAGACATGGCTCGGTTTGGAACCGTGTTGTTCCAAATTCTGGCTCCGTTGCAACTGGCATTGATCATGTTTTTGTCTGCCGTCCAATCGGCCAGCAACATCGCGATCGAGAAGGATCGTCAGACGTTGATCCTGTTGCTGATGAGTCGTTTGACCAATAGCGAGCTGGTCCTAGGAAAACTGTTCGCCAGTCTGTTGAACATTGGCGTGATGCTGTTGACCAGCCTGCCGATCTTCATGCTGATCGTTTTGTTTGGAGGCACCTCGTTTGAGCAAGTCGGTTGGACGTTTGCCGTTACCATTGCCGCCGCGATTGCTGCTGGAGCCCTTGGTGCCACCATCGCGTTATGGCGAGAGAAAACATTTCAAACGCTGGCGTTGGTTCTGCTGGCCATCGTGATCTGGATTGGCTTCTTTGAGGGCGTTGGTCTCACCGGCCAAGGCGTTGCGGGATTTACTGGAAATCAGATTGCCTCGGCGACCAATCCATTGCGAGCCGTGCTGGCCGCCTGTGACTCGACCATTCACTCTACTTGGCCGCAAACGGTCGCTCCGTTTCTGATCGTTGCCGGCGCGGTTTCGGTTTTACTGTCCGCGATTGCGATCGTTCGAGTCCGTCGCTGGAACCCGAATCGGGAGGTTCGGCTTGGACAGCAGGTTGAGGCAACTCAGGGAGTCGACGTTTTCACCGGCAAAGTCTCACTGGAAGATAATGCGACTGACGACCCAAAAATCGTTGGCCGCGCGATGGTCGGCGGAACCCATATCGATGATCGGTCACGAAAAGTCGGTCAGAATAGTCGGCGTGTCTGGGACAACCCGGTTTTATGGCGGGAAACCTGCACTTGGGCCTACGGTCGCAAGATCTTGTTTATTCGAGCCGTTTATTGGTTGATGGCGATCGCCGTTTTCGTGGCTCTATGGTCGATGGTCGATTCGGGCGCTGCGACTCGGACGACGCTGGACGAAGGAGTCAAAATCCCGGCCATTGCCAAGCCATTGGCTCCTTTGATGTTCGTCAGCCTAGTCATGGTTAATGCGTTGGCGGTGACCTCGATCACTTCCGAACGAGATGGACGAGCGTTAGATCTACTGCGAGTGACCGATATTTCTCCCACTGAGTTTCTGTTTGGCAAGTGGCTGGGGATCTTGTTCGTGTCGCTGGACATGTTGCTGCTACCGTTATTGATGTGTGTGTATTTGTGGTTCCACCGAGTCGTTTCGCTTGAGAACCTTGTTTATTTGGGCATTGGTTTTTCTGTCATTGGGTTGTTCGTTTCTGCACTAGGGATTCATGCGGGAATGTCCAACGCCACCAGCCGACAAGCGATTGCAGTCAGCCTAGGAACGGTTTTCTTTTTGTTCTTGGGGGTTGTGACCAGCATGGTCATGATGGTCTCGTTCACAGGAAATGTGGAAGCGCAATTAGCTCCGTTTTTGGCTTGCATCGTTGGTGGAGCGATCGGATTGTACGTTGCGCTCGGTTGGAACATGCAGTCGTCCGCTTTAGCGTTGGCATCGCTGGTGTTACCGATCACGATGTTCTATTGCATCACCAGTCTGTTGCTGGAACGCTATCTCGGTGCGCTGCTGGCGGTCACGTTCGCGTATGGATTTGCCACGACGGCGATCGTGATTCCGCGATTGAGCGAATTCTTGGTTTACTCCGGGCAGTCCAAAGCGACGCAAAATGGATGACTTGCTTCCGATGTTGTTGCCTTGGTTGGTGACCATGGCGGTGCTGCTGGTTTGTTCCGCGTTCTTTTCCGCCAGCGAAGCAGCCCTGTTTTTTCTGCAACCAAGGGACCGGCGAGTCCTCGCGTCAGGCAATCCGGCACAGCGAATGGCAGCAGCGTTGCTGGAGACGCCCGAGCGTCTGCTTTCGGCGGTGCTGTTCTGGAATTTGGTGATCAATATCGCCTACTTTTCTATCAGCTCAATTTGCGCGATCCAGATTGAGCGAAACGCTGCGTTCGGTCAGTCTGCTGCGGTTGGGTTTGCGGTGGCCTCGTTGCTGGCGATCATCTTGTTCAGCGAGATGTTGCCAAAAAGTTTTGCCGTGCTCAAACCGGCGCTGCTGGCTCAGACGGTTAGCTTTCCCTTGTCTTTGGCAGTGCGATTGGTGGATCCCATCATGCCGTTGTTGCAGTCGATTAACTTAATTTCAACGCGACTGATCTGGCCCGGCTTTGAAGCGGAAGCTGAAATCGACGTTTCGGATCTTGAGCGAGCGATCGAGCATTCGGGTGCCGACCCGAACTTGATTCGGCAAGAGCAAGCCGTGCTTCAAAATGTCGTTCAACTGTCAAACATTTTGGTCGAGGAATGGATGCGGCCGAGGACGCAGTTCAATCATTATCAGCCTCCCGTGAATCTTGCGGATCTAAACAGAAAAATTCCTGCCAGTGGCTATTTGTTGGTCACTGAAGTCGATAGCGATAATATTGAAAAAGCGATTCGGCTGGACAACCAGTATGAACTTCCCGATCGAAATCTTGAAAAACTGGCAACGCCGGTTCTGTATCTTCCGTGGTGTGCCACGGTGGCCGACGCCTTGGAGAAGATGACCTATCGCGACCGCGAAGTAACGGTCGTGGTCAATGAGCATGGCGAAACAATTGGAATTTTGACGATCGAAGACATTCTGGAAACGGTTTTCGTTTACTCGCCCAGCCGAGCCAATCGATTGCTGGACCTACCGCCTGTCGAGGAAGTCGAGCCAAACCGTTGGCGAGTGGCTGGCATCATGAGTCTTCGCCAGCTGTCGCGTCGATTTCAGATCGAGCTTCCTGAAACTGACAGCGTGACCGTTCGCGGCGTGATTCAAGAAGAACTTCAGCGGTTGGCGAAAAGGGGCGACTCGTGCGAGTGGGGGCCCTTACTGCTGAAGGTCATTGATGCGCCTCAACGGGGCGATTTGCTGGTGGAAGTGACTCTGGTGGAACGGCCTTCATCGGAGGACCGGCGATGATCTTGATGGTGGCTCTGGTTCTCTTGGTCGTTGGCGTCTTTTTAAGTGCCAGTTTCAGTGGCAGTGAGACGGGTTTCTACCGCGCCAGCCGTGTTCGCTTGGTCATGGCGGCGTTGGATGGCGATCGCATCTCAAGCTACCTGTTGAAATTGATTAACCAGCCTTCGTTGTTCGTGGCGACGATGTTGATTGGTAACAATTTGGCCAACTACATGACGTCACTTGCCATCGTGTTGTTGGCACAGGAATTTACGCATTCCCAAACGGCCGAGATGTTGGCCCCGGTTCTGCTGGCGCCTGGTTTGTTTATCTATGGCGAACTGTTGCCAAAGAATTTGTTTTACCACGCGCCCAATTACATGCTTCGGCTGGCATCGCCGCTGGTATTGCTGTTCACCGTGATCGTTTTTCCAATCTCTATTGTTCTCTGGGGTTTGAACCGAGTGCTCGAAAAAGTGGTTGGAGCGGCACCGCAGCGAACTCGGTCGGAAATGGCTCGAACGGATTTGGTCGAAGCAATTGACGAAGGAACGGAAGCCGGAATCCTGCATCCGACGCAACGAGAGCTAAGCCAGAACTTTTTCGTCGTGGCATCCAAGCCCGTCAAAGAAGTGTGCACGCCCATCGCTCGCGTGAACGCGATCAAGGTCGGTACAACTCGCGAAAAGGCGTTGAAGCTCGCTCGATCGAAAAAGCTGCCGGACATCCCCGTGTTTGAGCGTACGAAGAACAACCTGATCGGTCACATCCGAACGGTCGAACTGGTGATTGATGCCAAGCGAAAGATTTCGGCTCGCAAAGTCGAGCCACTCATGAAGATTCCCGCCGAAGAGTTGTTTGGCGAGGCGATCATGCAGATGCAAGCCAGCCGTCAAACGCTTGCTTTGGTGGTTGGGTCGGATAGCAAAACTGTCGGCTTGCTATCGATCGATCAGCTGACAGACCCGTTGCTAAAGGGGCGGTTGGGATCGTTGAAGAGATAGCAGTGAGAGAGATAGCAGTGAGGCGAAAGCCGGTTCAAGACTGAGCGAGCGTTCGCGGACTCCTTGCGTTAACTACTTGCTGTAACCAAGCGATTTCACGATGTTCAGCATTTCTTCGTACGAAATGTATCTGCGGCGATTCATCAACTTGTACTGGTCGATGGCTTTTCCCAGCTCGGCCGCTTCTTCAGACAGACTTGCGTGGCTGTCGGAAAACTGACGACGCTCAAAACCCGGAGACGTGTTGCTCGCGTCTGGATCGCGGCGGTCCATAAATTTGGCGTTGGCACTGGTTCCAAAAGTTTTGTTTTCGACGGTCATAGGACACTCGTTAGGTTGAAAACTCTCAGCTTCCGCTGAGTCATGCAAAAGACATGGCTGTTGATTCTCGGGCAGTTGACGCTCGTTGAGGCAGCCATCGAAGAATAGGTTGCAGTTAGCCATGTCACCGACGAGTTATCGAAAAATTCGGCCCGAATACTGCAGCTTCGTCGCATATGAGTCGTAAGAACTGAGAAAACGAGTTGCTGGATCGCGTGGTTGCTCTGACCGGATTCCGGTTGCGCCAATTAGACCGAATTTGTGGCTGGGAATCGAATTCGAATTTTCAGTCAGCCACTACTTTTGGTGGAGTCGGAATGGTTGGAACTAGACCGCGTCAGCGAACGATTGGCCCATCGACGTCGATCGATTCTCGCCCGGCGATGACGGTTCGGTCTTGGCCACTCAGCTGAGTCTGCAGTTCCGCTAGTAGCGGTTCGTCTGGGTACTGCTGTCTGGCCTGCGCGATAGTCTGCCGGGCCTGCGCGCGGTGTCCGCTAAGCAATTGAGCTTCGCCCAAACGAAGGTGCGATTCGAGCGACGCATCCGGCCGCTCACACGCGATGGCCAAAACGTCCATCGCCGGTCCCAGCTGGTCAAGCTGCATCAATGTTTTGCCCTTGGCCAGCAATGCGTTCTCCGGCTGTCGATCTCGCGGATAGCGGCTTAAAAGCTGCTCGACCGTGGAAAGGGATCGCGTAGGCTTTCCCAGCTGTTGATAAACCTGCGCCATCAACATTTGGGTTTCGTCATCGTGAATGCCGTGAGTGGACGAGTAACTCAGTGACCGTTGGTATTCAGACAGCGCTTGTTGGAGGTTACCCGCCCCGTGAGACAGTTTTCCTTTCAAGCCCCAAGCTTTTGCGGATCGTGGACTGATCTCCAAAGCCCGCGCGACGCAGGCAGTTGCTTCGGCAGGTTGCGAAGCCTGAAAGCAAAGTTCGCCCAGCTCGACATGCAAATCCGATTCCGCCGGATCCAGTTCGATTGCGGACCGCATGTGCTCGGTTGCTTCTTGCAAGTTTCCAAGTCGTGCGTCGGCACGCGCTAGGTTGACTCGGGCGATGACATCTTGAGGCGATTGGTTGGCGGCTCGATTAAAGAGTGATCGCGCCTGAGCAAGCTTTCCGTTCTGCATCGCGTCGAGACCAGAATGAGTCCACTCGCGCAGTACCGATGTCTTTTGGTGCACCGAGGTGCGAAACGGATGAAGCGTTTGGCAGCCAACAGTCATGGCCAGCAGAGCAAGGCATGCAGCGGCGTAACAAGATGGGCGAGCGGAAAACGACAGCGGAAGAAACTCCAGAAAGCTGAGGCGAGAACAGCTTCTCGCCCGAGCCATTTTCGGGCGGTCCTGTTCCCGGAGACTGTAGCAATCCATCGACCGCGATGCCACGCCGAAATGACTGTTTTTCCTGCCTATGACTGCGTTTGGTCTGCTAAAGATCGCCTTATCCCCCGCAAAGAGAGGGGCGAAACGTCGGTCGTCAGGCCAGTGCCATCGACGGGATCTGACTCCTTCTGGCTGCTTGAGTTTGACGACCCGGCGTCAGTGGTACGTGGCGATTTCTGAGCCGCTTCCGTTCTGGTAAGCTTTCAAGACTCGTTTTCCCAAACCGCTTGATTTGCTCAGCCAACCCAAACACCAGAAGACCAGCACCAATGACCGCCGTTTACGACAAGCAGGGACTTAATTTTATGTACCCTGAGAACTGGAAGCTGACTGACTCGGCAGACGACTCGGTGCCGCACGAGATCACCGTGGATTCTCCCGACGGCGCCGCCATGTGGTCCGTCCACCTCTATCCGGACGGCACTCAACCAGATCAGCTATTGAGTCAGACGATCGAGTCACTTCAGGAAACCTACCCGGATCTGGAACTGTCGGGATTGGACGAGTCTTCCATCGAGAAATCGATCGAAGGGAACGAAGCCTTGTTTTATTGTCTCGATTTTCTGGTTCGAGCACGCTTGCAAGTGTTTCAAACGGATAAATATCGCCTGCTGGCTTGGTATCAAGCAGAGGATCGTGAATTCGCAAAAATGGAATTAGTGTTTCAAGCGATGACAACCAGTCTGTTGCAAAGCATGTAAGTGTTACACGGTTGGTTGCCTTGGCGTTCCTGCTTGCACTTGTCTGCTGTCAGTTGAGAAAGATTCTGCTCGCTCTTTTCAAGCGTTTTACGAGGATGACGGATTAGAGTGATGCCTTTCGCTCATTTTTAATCGCATTGGCATAGCAGCTGCATAAGTCATCTCGGCTGATCAACTAACGTCAGCTGATCAACTCGAATTCGACCGCCAACGCGGTCGCAAGTATGGCTCGGCCAAAACCAGACACGAATTTACCAATCAATGCGGTAACCACGCCGCTTCAGTTGTCTGTCCGGCCCGGCGATACAAATTTGATCACTAAAATAGCCGTTCGATGACGGACACCGAGAAGCGATCTTTTGAGGGCGAATCAGGGAAGTTCATTTGGGAGAAGGGACACACCCGCGAATCTAAGGCACAACCATCCAGACGATGGGACCATGACCGATTCAATACTCGGCATCGCCAGTTTTTCGCGGCCAACGCCCAATTTGATCCTTCAAGAATGGGTTCGCTAGGGAAGTAGTTGGACAGCGGTACTTTCGCTGAAAGAAACTGCTGTTCGGGAGGGGAAGGCTCCGTCCGCCCCGCTTCGGTGGTTGAGCGTTTTTGATCCGCATGGCTCGGGCGGAGCTTCGCCCTCCCGACACACACCGCAAACACGGCGGCGAAATTGAAAAACTGGCGCTTTCCAAGTAGTCATCACATTTCATGTGATGTTGGCTGGATCATCACACGGAGTGTGATGGCTACTTACACGCGGCGGCCGGTAGAAGCCGCTACGCCGCTTTGCGGAGCGTTTCGCTGTTCAGTTTGTTATACAACGTCTTCAAGCTAATCCCCAGCAACTGTGCCGCCGCAGTCTTGTTGCCGTGGCACTTATCAAGCGTTGCGTGGATCGTTTGCATTTCAACCTCGCGCAACGACTTGCCACCGGCAGCCGAGGGCGTGGGAAGCAATGCCGCCGATCCCAAGTGACCGGGAAGGTCGCTGGCTTTGATGGGCAGGCCGTCGCTCAGGATTGCCGCATACTCGATCACATTGGCAAGCTCTCGAATATTGCCCGGCCACGCGTGGGCGGTTAGCAGTTTCAGTGCCGAGTGATCTAAGCATTGTTCCATGGCGGGGAGGCGACCTCCGAGTTCCGGGCGATGTCGAGCCAACAAATGTCGCGCGAGGGCCGGGATGTCTTCTGCCCGTTCACGCAGCGGTGGCAGACGGACTTCGAAGGTGTTGATGCGGTACATCAGGTCCTGACGAAACTCTCCTGCGGCAACCATTGTCGTCAGGTCGCGGTGCGTTGCGCAGACGATGCGGACATTCACGTTGAATGGTTCGTTGTCACCCACACGGCGGATTTCTCCGCATTCTAGCACGCGCAAAAGCGTCGATTGAGTGGCCATTGGCAGTTCGCCGATTTCGTCTAAAAACAGCGTTCCGCCGGTTGCGACTTCAAACAATCCTTGACGGTGCTCGTCTGCGCCGGTGAAGGCACCTTTTCGGTGACCAAAAAGTTCACTCTCGATTAAGTTCTCGGGAAGAGCGCCGCAGTTGATGGCAACGAATGGTTTGTCGGCTCGGTCGCTATGTTGATGAACGGCTCGAGCGGCCAATTCTTTGCCAGTTCCCGTCTCGCCAAGAACCAACACGGCCGACTCGGTTGGAGCCACTTTTTTGATCAACGCGCGGACTCGTTGCATGGCTCGGTTGTCGCCGATCATGTCCGGAGTGCCCTCAACGCGAGTTAACCGACGCTTGAGCGATTCGATTTTGTTGGTTAACTCACGCCGTTTAGCGACACGTTGCAGTAGTCCCTTTAAGTCGACCAGCTTGCATGGCTTTTGCAGATAGTCAAAGGCTCCCAAGCGGAGTGCGGCGATCGCAGATTCGGTCGAGCCCTTCCCCGTCAGGACGACGGCTTCGGTTGTGGGCGAGATCTCGCGAATTTTCTCAATGACACCGATGCCACCCAGTTTTGGCATGTCCAAGTCGAGGATCGCGCAATCAAAGTTATGGTTTTCAAGCGCTTCGACAGCGTCTAAGCCGTTGCCGCAGACTGTGACCGTATGCCCCATGCGAGGCAACTCAGCAGCCAATAGCTCCTGCAAGTTGATCTCGTCATCGGCAAACAGCACGTTGAGCGATTTTTGCTCAGGCCGCTTTTTGGTGGACTTTTTTGATTTCATGAGATTCGCTCGCGTGCAGAGGCAAAGTAACGACAAAGGTGGAGCCCTTGCCGGGCCCGTCACTAAACGGCATGATTTTGCCGCCGTGGTCTTCAATGATTTGATAGGTGATTGAAAGGCCAAGGCCGGTGCCCTGCCCGTTTCGTCGACGTGTGAAAAATGGCTCGAACAGGTGCAGCATGACTTCGTCCGTCATTCCGCAGCCGTCGTCGACCACTTGCAGTTCGGCTTTGGCCCCGGATCGTTTCAGCGTGACGTTGACGGTTCCACCTTCGGGCACACAACTGAGCGCGTTGGTAATCAAGTTCAAAGCGACCTGTTTAATTTCCTGCGCGTTGACGACTGCGACGATGCTTCGGTCGGCGTTGAAATGGATCGTGCGATCGCGGTACTTGCTAAGCGGTTTGACCATTTCGATAACCGAGTCAACGACCTGCGAAAGATTGGTGCTGACCTTCTTCATGTCGCCCATGCGAGCAAAATCCAACAGTCCTGCCGTGATCCCTTTGCACCGGAAGGCTTCGTCCTGCATCTGTCGCAGATACTTTTTCATCTGAGCAATGTCGGCTTCTCGGGAATCGTCATCGCACTCGAACTCTGGATCGAGCAGATCGTGAACGCGAGATTCTAAGGATTCGGCAGCCCATGCGATCGTTGCCAGAGGGTTATTGATTTCATGGGCGACGCCTGCCGCAAGAAAGCCGACGCTTGCCATTTTCTCGCTGCGGACGACTTCTCGAGTTCGTTGCTGGACCTTTTTGTTCAGGTCTTTTCGAATCGTTTGGAAGCCCGACGTCATCGCGTTGAGAGCTTCGGCCAGTTCGGCAAGCTCGTCGTCGGAGTTCAATTGAACTCGATAGTTGTAATTTCCTTTGGCGACTTGCCGTGAGCCTTCCAGTAATTTCGAAAGCGGGCGAAAGATTCGGTTGCGGAAGTGGATCATCAACAGGCTAATAATGCTGATTGCCAGAATCGTCAGTAGCAAACTGGCCCACATCCACGCGTAGTATTGTTTGCGAGCGTCACTGGCGAACTCGGCCATTCGCTGTTGCAGGAAAACAGGAAGTTGACTGGCCTCCAGTTGCAATCCTTCCAATTCCTCGCGGAGTGATTGCACCAAGTCATCTCGGCCGAGAAACCAATCGTTGTTTTCGACGACTTCGTCGATGCCGTCCAAGTACCTCCCGAAAGACTCGACAAACGCCAGTTCGGGGCGGTCATCGGTGACCGTGGAATCGTAACGAGTTCCCTGTTGGAGCTGATACTCGTACTTGTCCAAGGTGCGTTCGATGTCTTTGAGCTTCTCGACAAACTTGATGCGAGACATTTGACCGTCTGCGACCACGGGCTGAAAATCCGTTTCGTTGGCGCTTGATTCGGTTTCGACTTGCCACAGGAAAGAGCGCAGGTCGCTAATCCGTTGGCCCAATTCGGCAGCAAGCGGAAGCTCGGTGGATCGGACCTGAATGTTTTTCGTCAGGTGCCGGAATCGCCAGGCGCCTTGGAATCCAGCGATCGCCAGCACGGTAACACTAATAAATAGCAGTGCTACCCCGAAGTACATTCGAGATCGGATTCGGCGCATCGCGAACAAGGGCTGGCTCCTTGGCAACGTGAAATGACTTTGCACTCGCGAAACGATAATCAACGGAACTGTGAAAAGATCGGGCGTCGAAACACACGAGTTTCGATCACTTGAATCCGTTACTTATTTCCTCGCGAACGCTTGAGCGAAACTTTGAAGAATTATCAAAGTCGGCCAACGGTACAGAGGAGCGTTGGAGGGAGCAATGTCATTTCACACGCCAGTTTGCAAAGAATTCAGGTGAGAGAATTCCCGTCGGAACCCAGACGGTAACGAATGAAAAATAACGCTCAGAAGTGGAATCAACAGTGCTGGCAGCCGGAGCAAGCATCGGTAGGATTCGCGGTTTGGGGGCTACAGATCCAACGATGAGTCGCTGTCGCCGACGTGATTTCGGAGTGACTCCATCAGCTGACTGATGGCTTTGCCGTAGGCTCGGATCGCGGAGGGAAAGTCGGGCTTTTTGGTTAGTTGTTCCGCTTCCTGAGACATCGAGGTCAGCTGAGCCTGATCCACGCTCCAGTCGTTTTGCTCGGCCGCTTTCACCAGCTGGCCCCAAATTCCGGCCAACTGTTCGGTGAACTTTGGAGGAGAGGCACACGCGACTCGGGTATATGGCGCTTTCCCAAATCGCTGAGTTTTTGTCATGGTCTGGCCGCTGGAGCGCGAGCGAATGACCTGCACAAGGATATAGATTCCACTGCCGATCGCGGCTAAGCCGGGCAATGCAGCGGTCACAATATTCATCCAAAGTAAAAAGATCAGCGCGAACAGCAGCGACGCACCGAACAGTGCCCACACGAACATGGGAATCTCAAAATTTGATTTATTTGAGTTCAGCACCAGCGGAGGAGTGTCCGAACTGGTTGCCATCTTCGGATGCGTTACCTTGACGACGATCACGGTGATGTTGTCTGGGCCACCGCGAAGGTTCGCTAGGTCGACAAGGACACGGACGGCTTCGTCGGGGGTCATGTTAGCAAGGATCGATGCGATTTCTGGATCCGAGACAACTCCAGTCAGCCCGTCGCTGCACATCAGAAACGTATCGTTGGGAGCAAGCGGAAACGGGCCTTCCAAATCGACTTTACAATCCGGATAAGGCCCCAGAGAGCGAGTGATTACGTTTTTTGGAATCTTGCCGGATTTTTCCTCGGCTTTTGTCAGTTGCCCGGCCGCTTTCATTTCCCAAACCAGCGAGTGATCGAAGGTCAATTGCTCAAGCCGGTTTTTACTAAGTCGGTACACTCGGCTGTCACCGATGTGCGCGATCACGGCTCCTTGAGGCAGCAGCGTCATGGCACAGCACGTTGTGCCCATGTTGTAGAACTCTTCGTTGGCTTGGCCTCGGCGGTGAATTTCTGAATTTGCCCCGATGACCGACTTTCGCAACTCTTCCGGAGCCGAAGCGTCGTTGTATTTTGAGTACAGATGGGGAACGTGCTCGATTGCCAGCTTGCTGGCAAGCTCGCCTGCCGCATGTGCTCCCATGCCATCAGCGACGACAAACACGTGGCCCTTGCGTTGCCACTGTTCCATGCTGCCTGCCAGCATGATGGACATGTTGTCCTGATTGTTGGATCGCCTCATGCCGACGTCGCTCAAAGAAGCAACGGCCAGATAGTTGTCCCAATTCGTGAGGCTTTCGCTCATGCGGTTTTCGTTGACCAGTAATTGGCAGGGGTAATCACAGTATCTTAGCTTGGTTTGGCTTAGGGCAAAACGTCGGTTTGAGAATCGGTCTGTCGCCGTTGGGGGCAGTTTGCTACTCTCCGCCGCGTTTGTAGGCCACCATTCTGAAGCGAATGACCAAGCTGATCAAGAAAAAACTGCCCGATGCGAAAGAATGTACCATTTTGTGACAGAAGACGGCCTGCGTTGAGCGGTCGCTTGCGGCAGTTGCCTGTTTTGGGGTGGGGTGCGTTGGGTGTAGCAATTTTCGCATTGCTTTGCTGCGGTTGTGTCCAGCGGCGACTGATTGTTCGAAGCCAGCCCGAAGGAGCATTCGTTAAGATCGATGGACAACAGATTGGCCACACGCCAGTTTCCGTTCCATTTACTTACTATGGAACACGAGATATTCAGCTCGAAAAAGACGGTTTCAAAACGGTCAAAGTTCAGCAACGTGTCCGCGCACCTTGGTACGCCAAGTTTCCCATCAGCTTTTTCTCGGAAAACTTTTCGCCTCGAGAAATTCGCGACGAGCGTTTGTTGGAATTTCAAATGGAGCCCAAGACAGAAGTTCAAGAGAACCTGTTGCTCGATCGGGCCAACGGACTTCGAGGCGACGTCCAGCGAGGGACTGTGACCGCTCCGTTGCAATAGAGAGTTTGCTGATCTGAGTTTTAAAGGGCCGAAGGTCCAACGCTATGTTAGCCATGGGCAACGCCCGGGTTGTTCGAGTCCCCTGCTGATCAATCGGGCCGAAGGTCCAGTTCTAAATTTGAGCACCTAGTCGTCCGACTAGGGCTGAACCTTTGGCCCGACAATTTTGGTGTTCAGTTTCCCCAAGGCGATGCCTTGGGCTTACATAGGACAGGGCCTTCGGCCCGAATGTTCTCGGCAAACCGTTCCCGTTTGCGTTTTGACATCCGAGCGGCTTAGAAATCGATTGGCAACTGACTAGGCTTTGTCCCAAAACCGTAGCCGGACTCGCCAGAGTTCGGTTGCCCGTTCGTCGATTCCCGAAAGCTGGCGACTCCGGCTACACAAATGACGTGCAACCGCAGCGGGGATCGGCATGCTCATGCGATCGTTGAGTCAATGGTTAAGGGCTGTGTGAGCATGTTTCGATTGTCGCGTTTGAAAGAAACCAACACAGTTGGCGTGAGCATAGCACCCATCAATTCCGTTCAAACAAATCATTTGCGAGCATCGTCCAGTAGTTGGCCGGTTAACGTCGGCAAGGCGTTGGCGGCCGTATCCGCGATGACGGTCAGCCTGTCCCCACGTTCCGTTGTTTCGTGATTGGAGGCTGGATTCGGATCGATGTAGTAAACGTCAGCATCGGGTGGTGCACAACCAACCAGCCCTGCCGCCGGGTAGACCTGCAAACTGGTGCCGACGATCAAAACAATATCGGCGGTCGAGGTAATCCGAGCGGCTTGGTCGAGTGCCGGAACGGATTCGCCAAACCAGACAATGTGCGGTCGTAGTTGATGCCCGTCTTCGCACAAATCACCAAGGTTAATGTCACCGGTCCAAGCATAGATCAGCGATTCATCGACTGTTGATCGGGCTTTGGTTAGTTCGCCGTGCAGATGCAACACGTTGTTGGAGCCCGCCCGTTCGTGCAAGTCGTCGACGTTTTGCGTGATCACATGAACTTCGAAAGCCGATTCGAGTTCCCGGATCGCGACATGAGCCGCATTGGGTTCGACTTCTTTTAGTTGTGCCCGTCGAGCGTTGTAGAAACGCAGCACCAGTTCCGGATCACGCGCCCAGCCTTCGGGGCTGGCGACGTCCATGACTTCGTGGTCTTCCCACAAGCCATTGCTGTCGCGAAACGTGCGGATGCCACTTTCGGCACTGACCCCGGCACCGGTTAAGACGATTATTTTCTTCATGCTGGAAAGAATAACAAATTTGAGATTGCAGGGAAATTATTCTTGCATCGTGAATTCGACTTGATACGATTGCAACTTGTGGCACCGAATTATGGTTCCGGTGCTTCTTTTCTGATCATGCAAGACCGAATTGGAAAGCAATGCTCTTTGTGGAGATTTTCCCCGAGGCTGCGTTAGGCAGGCATGGCACAGCATGCTGCGGCTTGATCCAGATTTCAATGACGATTGGGATGCCCAGCGTTCGGGAGATGTGACATGCTCCTCTTCTCGTCGGCCCCATCCGGGGCGGTGTGGAAGGTGGGGAACAGTTTCTCGGGGCTCCCGCCCCGAGCTACCGACGCGGACTCCTCCGGAGCCATTTCTGTTCAGCCAGCCAACACGTCCGTTCAACCCCTAACACGTCCGACCGATCAACACGCCCGTTAAACCAACCAGCACGTTCGCTCGGCCAGCCAACACGGTCGTTCAACCGACCAGCATGTCTGTTCGACCGACTAGCGTGTCCGTCCAAGCCCCCAACATGCTGGTTCAACCTCGCTTGACCAGCCAACACGCCTGTTCAAACCCCAACACTTCTGTCTGGCCGACCAGCATGTCGGTTCGACTCCATAAGCATGTCTGGTAAATCGCCCGGATGGAAGCTGCTTTGTTGTGTTCGGAGGATCGCCCCGGACGGGGCCGACTTTGGTAGCTCGGGGTGGAAGCCCCGAGGCGGAAGTCCATTGCATATTTCCGCCCCGGATGGGGCCGGCGAAAGATGCTTGCTTTCGGCGTCACAAAAAACAGCGATGCCACTCGGTCTTTGAATACCTTTGGGAGGGCGAGTACCTGTGGGTAGAGCTACCCGTCCATCGCCATCTCATCGCCCGGGGCGGGGATCAGCACGGGGCCGAGCTTGCGTTTTTTCAGTTCGGCAGCAAACGCTGTGGCACTATCCTCTTCGCAGTGCACCAGCGCGATGCCTTTGACATTGCCACGCTTGCAGGTTTCAGCAGCCCACTCAAGTAGATCCCCTTGGTCGCCGTGCCCGCTGCTGCCTTCAAGCTTACTAACCTTGGCTCGGACGGTGTACTCTTCACCGTAGATGCGAACTTTTTCTAGGTTGCCATCCAGCAAAATTCGCCCCAGCGTGTGCGGCGCTTGGTAGCCAGCAAACAAAATGGTGGTGGTTGGGTTTTCAATGTTGTTCTTCAAGTGATGAAGGATGCGACCGCCCTCGCACATGCCCGAGGCACTGATGATGACGCATGGCTTCTTGCGATGGTTGAGTGCTTTCGAACCATCAATGGATCGCACGTAATTGATTCGCTCAAACGATAGCGGATCCTCATCATCTTCGGTCAAGATCGCATCAATCATTTCATCGTCGTAGCACTCGACATGCTCGCGAAAGATGTCGGTCGCATTCACGGCCAGCGGGCTATCGATGAAAACGTCAATTTCGGGAAGCTCGCCGGCTTCGGCCAGCTGGTTCAATCGATAAACGATCTCTTGCGTTCGCCCGACCGAGAACGCCGGGATGATCAGTTTGCCGCCTTCGTTGAAGGCTTGGTGCGTTAACTCTTTGAGTGATTGGCGAGCGTCGGCCCG
Source organism: uncultured Pirellulaceae bacterium (assembly GCA_937929805.1). Classification (GTDB taxonomy): domain Bacteria; phylum Planctomycetota; class Planctomycetia; order Pirellulales; family Pirellulaceae; genus Mariniblastus. The sequence continues at coordinate 89,251 of CALFUT010000031.1, read as the reverse complement.
TTCTTCATGGTGTCGGTTGCCGTAAGTGGCTTCCATGATCACGTAGTCCGCGCCTTCGACGGTTTGGGGATCGCGCAGGATCGGCATGCCATCGCGGCCGATGTCGCCGCTAAAGACCAGTCGCGTCGGTTTGGCGGACGAATCGTTTTCGTTGGCTAGGTTTAGCTCGACAACAGCGGCACCCAGCATGTGTCCAGCAAAGTGAAAACGAGCTTGCACTCCCGGCAAAACGTCAAACAAATGATCGTACTCAATCGTGCGAAACCGCCTGAGTGTCTGAACGGCGTGCTGTTGTTTGTAGAGCGGTTCGAAGAGCGTTTGCCCGTTCAGTTTCCGCTTTTTGTTCACGTATCGGACGTCGTACTTCTGAATCTTCGCGCTATCGAGAAGCATGACCGATGCGAGGTCACGGGTGGCTGACGTTGAGAAAATCGGTCCTTTAAAACCAGACTTGATCAACGAAGGCAGGTTGCCGCTGTGGTCAATGTGAGCATGTGAAAGGATCACGGCATCAATTTTGTCACCTGCGAACGGGAGTTCACGATTCTTTTGGAAAGCGACTTTGCGTTTGCCTTGATACAGCCCGCAATCGAGCAGGATTTGTTTTCCTTGGTGATGAACCAAGTGCATGGATCCCGTAACAGTTTGGGCCGCGCCCCAAAATTGAACTTTCATATGGTTCTCGGTAGGTGGTCATCACTCTCCGAGTGATGTTCGGTTTGGGGGTTGGATCGCTCGGAGCGTGGTTCAGTGTTTGCAGGAGTTCATCACACGGAGTGTGATGACTACTTACCGTTAGTCGCCATCACTTCGAGCCTCACTCAGAGTGTGATGACTACTGAGCCACTAGCTTTTGACTCGTTCTAGGTACTCGCCGGTTCGAGTATCAATGCGAACGATATCGCCTTCGTTGATGAAGATCGGCGTCTGGAACTCGCCCCCCGTTTCCGTTTTGACGGGCTTGCGAACGTTCGTCGAGGTATCGCCTTTGGCACCCGGTTCGCAGTAGGTCACGACCAAGTCCACATGGTTTGGCGGCGTCACGATGATCGGCTTGCCGTCGAAGAAAGTCATCTGGCAGTCCATGTTGTCTTTCAGGTACTTCCAGTCATCACCAATCTGCTCGGCGGTCAACTCGGACTGCTCGTAAGTTTCTCTGTCCATGAATACAAACGCATCGCCCTGTCGGTAGAGGAACTGGACGTTCGTTTCCATGATATCCGCTTCATCAAGCGTATCGTTTCCCTTAAAGGTGCGATCAAGCGAGGTGCCCCGCAGCAGATTTTTCAGCTTGCAAATGTACATCGCGTTGCCTTTGCCCGGCTTCTTGAACTCCATCGAGGTCATGATATAGGGCTCGCCATTGATTTGAACTTTCAAGCCTTTGCGAAAGTCTTGTGCTTTGTACGCCACGGGTTGATCCTGCTATGGTTGGAGTGAAGGACGCCGGTCTTCGAATCGCCAAGATTGATTTGCGAATCCGCAACGATTGAAACGCCGTCGTCGAAACGGACGCGAAAACCGGTTATGTTATCTGGATGGAGATTTTAACGACTTCGAATGGTTCTGTCGGCGCGGGTTTGGGGCCTTCTGGAAAAGCAACAAGCGAAACGTGGCAGCAGATGATGAAAACCGCGATTCGGACGGTTCCCGAATTGCTGGATTATTTGAAATTGAGTCGCCATTCGACGTTTGGGGCAGCGGCCTCTGCGAAGTTTCCCGTTTTTGCTCCGTTGCCCTATTTGCAGCGAATTCGACCAGAAAATCCGGCCGACCCGCTGCTGAGGCAGGTTTTGCCCATCAATGCAGAGGACCAATCCCCACCTCATTTTTCGATCGATCCGTTGGGCGAAGACGCGGCAACCCTTCAGCCGGGACTGTTGCAGAAGTATCACGGGCGGTTGCTTGTCGTCGCAACGGGAGCCTGTGCGATCCACTGCCGATATTGTTTCCGGCGACATTTTCCCTACAGCGATGGGCCGGGTGGAGGAGCTTTGCGTGAGCAATTGGCTGCCGCATTGGCGAAAGATGAAACGCTTGACGAAGTGATTCTCAGTGGTGGTGACCCACTGACGTTGGTCGACGAGGCGTTGAGTTCGCTGGTGGACACCATCGAGGCGGCGGCTCACATCAAGCGGTTGCGCATTCACACGCGATTGCCAATCGTGATTCCTCAACGCGTGACTCAGTCGCTGGTCGAACGATTGAGCTCAAGTCGTCTACAGAAAGTGATTGTCGTTCACTCGAATCACGCGAATGAGATTGACAACGATGTGATCAGTTCGCTTCAACGGCTTGATACTTCCGGCACGCAGATGTTGAACCAATCGGTTCTGCTGAAAGGTGTCAATGATTCGGCCGATGCTTTGGTCGACTTAAGCCAACGCTTGCTGGATGCTGGCGTATTGCCTTATTACCTACATCAACTTGATCCGGTGATCGGGGCGGCTCATTTTGAAGTTCCGATTGAGCACGGGCGGCAGTTGATCGCTGCGATTCGTGCCCGTTTGCCGGGCTATGCAGTGCCCAGATACGTGCAGGAGATTGCCGGTCAGCCAAACAAAACGATTTTGGGTTAGTTTGTGGCTGCAGGTTGGTGGAGTGCTTCGTCGCTAAGTCAGCAGGATTTTTTGCATCTTGCTGGGACATCGTTTATGATCGGCGGACGTCAATCGATTCACTTCCTGAACGAAAGAACCTAGATGTCGATCCAATTTTCTTGCAGCACATGTCAAAAGAAGATGAAAGCCCCTGATGGGACCGAAGGCAAAAAGGCTCGCTGTCCAGCCTGTTCAGCAATTACTCGGATTCCCGCGGCGGCGGCAGTTGCAACATCGGTTCCAGTTGCCAACGTGGCTAGCCCCGCTCCGCAGCCATTCACGGAAGTGCCGCCAGCGGTCGGCGACAACCCGTTTGCTGCTCCTTCCACGACTGATTTTTCTGGGGCGATGGAGCGTACCGGCCATCATCGCTTGGGTGCTCCGTCGTGGGATGCAAAGCCCTCGATTGGCTCGTTTTTCAAAACTTCCATCGAGGTTCTTACCAAGCCAAAAGAAACGTTTGGGAATCTGATTCCCGATGCTGGATTGGGGCGGCCAATGACTTATGGAGCCATTGTTGGAGCAGTTACGGGACTGCTATTTGGAGGGTTGGCTGTTCTGATGATCACTTTTATGGCAGCGAGTGGAGCGAACAACGGAAACGGTGGAGCGCCTCCTGCTGGCGTGATGATGGGGGTGGCTGCCGGGGCGCTGATTCTGCTCCCTTTGATGTACGCAGTTCTGTTTCCGATTGGCGCTTTAATGGGAGCTGGTTTTCTTCATCTGATGTTGATGTTGGTCGGGGCGAAAAAATATGATTACTCGGCGACGGCGAGATGTGTCAGCTACATGTACTTCGCTGCGTGGCCGATCACGCTGGTCACTATAATTCCCTTCCTTGGTGTTATCGTTGCGATTCCGCTGGGTATCTGGATGATTGCAATCTACATCATTGGCTTGGCTGAAGTTCATGAGACAACCAAGACGCGAGTTGCAATTGCTGTATTGATTCCCGCATTTGCGATGATCGCTCTCGCAATTTTGGCGGCAGCCATCGGACAGGTGGCATAGTGGAGATGTGTTTCCTGTAGACTGTTCGTTTCCTATAGACTGTTCTTCACCCAAATAGTTGGTTCAAATATTCGATCGCGTTGCCGCATTGCTCGATCGAGTTGCCGCATTGCTCGATCGAGTTGCCGTCGGTTTCTCGTTCGACGGTGATGAAGCCCGCGTAATTATGCTCCTCCAACGTGCCCAGCAGTTTTGCCCAGTCGACACTGCCTCGGCCCAGTTCGACCTCGATGCCGCGTCCGATCGAAAGGTCTGTCACGGCATCACGAGCCCGAAAGCTCATCACATGTTCGCCCAATGTCGTGATCGCATCGGAGGGTGAAAATCCGTTGATCACAAAATCAGCTGGGTCGAAATCAATGGCAAGGCTGTTCATCGGAAGCGAGTCGATTAGGCCCTTGAGCGTTTCGCCGGGCTCGCTGCCGGTTCTGGCGGCTAGCCAAGCGCCGGCTTTCTGGCTGTGATTGCCCAGATCGGAGAGTGCTTGCACCATCGTGAGCCAACGTGGGTCATCCGTCTGTTCGGGGACGCGGCCAATTTTGTTCACCACCACGTTGCAGCCTAAATCGTAGGCCATGTTCATCGCCTGTTTCGTGCCGTCGATCCGTTGCTCAAGCAGTTCGGTCGAGTCATAGCCAAAACGCGTCGGGAAATGGATCGCAGAAACGCTCAAGTTCAAATCGCCAATCAACTTGCGAAAATGCCGGACGGCCGTTCGAGACATGTCGGCCGGACGAAGTTGCGTGCGGCCATTGATTTCGACCGCGTTTGCGCCAAGTCGTGCAGCGGTGACGAGCGCCGTTTTTAGCGGTTGGCGAAGCGATTCAAGGCGGATTGAGGTTTTCAGCTTCAGCATCTTGCAATCGGGTGGCGAAAGAGACGAACATTATTGGTAAGATCAATCGCTATCGTACCTTCAAACCAACGGTTGCGCCACCAACTGACGCGGCCCGCTGACGCATTTGAGGGATCCGAGTGGAATCAATGGAAATCAGCGTGACAAAAATCCAGCAAGTTTGCGAATATCTTGATCAGTTTGCTCCGACGCGGTTGGCCGAGGACTGGGACAACGTCGGTTTGTTGACCGGAAACCGAGCGGCCCAATGCCAACGGATCATGACCTGTTTGACCGTGACGCCCGACAGTGCGGCCGAAGCCATTAAGCGCGGCGCGAACTTGATTGTGTCTCATCATCCCCTGCCCTTCCGTCCGCTCAAACGATTGACCACCGACAGTACGCCGTCGCGATTGGTGTGGGAATTGGCCCGAGCCAACATCGCGATCTACAGTCCGCACACCGGATTCGATTCGGCGTTGGAGGGCATCAACCAGTCGTTGGCAGAAAAGATTGGTTTGCAGCAGATCAAACCGCTCAAATTGATCCCAGAAGATCCGCAAAATCTTGGCGCAGGGCGAGTCGGTAAGCTGGCCGAAGAAGGTCAGAATTTTTCTTCGTTCGTCGAGTCTGTCAAATCAGCGTTCGAGAAACAGACGATCAAGGTTGTCGGTCAGCGTGAGAGCGTGGTCAAGAAAGTGGCGGTCGCGTGCGGAAGTGGCGGCAGCTTTTTGAGTGATGCGATTTTCTGCGGATGTGACACGTTCGTGACGGGCGAGGCACAGTTTCATTCTTGCCTTGAGGCTCAAGCGGCCGAGGTGAACCTTGTCTTGATCGGCCACTATGACAGCGAGCGGTTTGCGGTGGAGGCTCTTGCGAAACGTCTTGGGATTCAATTTGGCGGCATGGAAGTGTGGGCCAGCACCAAAGAGTCGGATCCGATTGGTTGGTGGTAGCGGCTGAGAATCGTACAGCTATGTTTGTCGATTGAAACCAAAATGAAAAACGGTGGAGCAGAAGTTTGATTTTTGGTCATGTGAATCAAAAATGCTCTGATAACGATAACGACCTGCGACTAGATGCGGATTAGATCCATGAAGCCAACGTTCTTAACTGCCCTGCCCGTCTACAACGAAGTCGAAACGGTTTCGTCGGTATTGGATTTGGTAAAGCAGTATTCACCCAACATTCTGGTTGTTGATGACGGGTCAACGGATGGAACGTCCGAGCTGCTGACTCAGAGGAACGACATCGACCGCGTGAGTCATGCGACCAATCGTGGCTACGGCGCGGCGCTTAGAACGGCATTCGCCTACGCCTTGGCTCATGATTTCAAATACATTGTCACGATCGATTGTGATGGCCAGCATGAACCGCAGCGAATTGAGCATTTCGTGGATGTGATCGAGGAATCGGGCGTCGATATTGTCTCAGGCAGTCGTTACCTAGAATCCTTTGCAGCTGACTCGCCGCCCCCCGAGGAACGCCGCGCGATCAATTTTCAGGTGACTCGGGCTTTGAATGAGCGATTGAATTTTCGGTTGTCGGATGCGTTTTGTGGGTTCAAGGCCTATCGGGTCGCGTCGCTTAAGTTGTTGAACTTGACCGAGACCGGCTATGCGATGCCATTGGAACTGTGGGTGCAGGCGGCCTGTCAAAAACTGTCGGTTCGCGAAATCGCAGTGCCGCGGATTTACCTAGACGAATCCCGGTCGTTTGGCGGAAAACTGGACGACGCGGAGATTCGACTGAATCACTATCGCGAAGTGATGGACAAAGCCTTCGCCGCGCTGCCCTCGGATTGCGAAAAGCTGAAATCGACCGGAAGCGAAAGTCTTGGATGAACGGCGACCAACGACGGTCACGCAGTGAGGGCGAGTTGTGTGACGCGGCAGGTGAATTGGGCCTGCACTATCGTCAGCTTCGGGCTCCAGCGGAATCAGGCTGCTCGCTGCAGATTCCTCCTTTGGCGCAGACGGTTTCCGGGTGGACCAACCGGGCGTTTCCGTCAAACGAGATCGAGGTTGGCGGTCAACCTTTGGGGGCTCTCAAGCAGCAGGCCCGGCCCGAACTGCTGGAACTGGCATTGGGTTACTCGGCGCAGTATCGCGATGTCGAATTGAGCCAGCGTAATGCCCAATCGATCGTGATGTCGGGCCATCAACCGCTGCTGTTTCATCCCGGTGTGTGGTTCAAAAACTTTGCGTTGTCTTCGATTGGTTCGGCGGTGGGGGCGACCTGCGTCAACTTGGTGGTCGATAATGACGTTTGCGGACCTGCCGTGATCAAGTGTCCGTCGTTCAAAGACGGTAAAGCTTCGACCGGTTTGATTGAGATCGATGCGGCGGCGTCCGCGTTGCCGTACGAAAGGCGATCGATTGTTGATGAAAGCCTGTTCGCATCGTTTGCCAATCGAGCTACTGAACATGTGAGTAATTGTTTCGGTGCGTTCGGCCAAACGGCGGATCCGCTGGTGCGGCGTTTATGGCGGCATGTGAAATCGGCCCGGAATTCAATTGGGCGCGATGCTCCGCTCGGAGCAATCTTGGCTGCCGGTCGACACCGTTTGGAGTGTGATTTTGGACTGCAGACTTTGGAAGTTCCCGTCAGTACGGTGGCTCAGACGGAAACGTTCTGTCATTTCGCGGCGGCGATCATGAAGGAACAAGATCGGTTCAACGATTCTTATAACGTTCGGCTGCTTGAGTACAGGCAGCTTCACAAAATTCGCAGCAGCTCGCATCCGGTGCCGGAGCTTGAACAAGATGGCAGTTGGTTGGAGGCACCGTTTTGGGTCTGGAGCAAGGATCAGCCACAGCGAAGACGTTTATTCTTGAAAGAGTTTGATGGAACGATCACGCTGACAGATCGTGAAAGGTGGAAAGTGGCAACGGAATCTGCTTCTCTGGCGGCAACCCTGACCGAACTGGCCAAGCAACAGATCGCCGTCCGCCCCCGCGCGTTGATCACGACTTTGTACACTCGCTTAGTATTGAGTGACCTTTTCTTGCACGGAATTGGCGGAGCGAAATATGATCAGCTAACGGACTTGATCGCGGCCGATTTCTTCGGCGCGACACTGCCGCCGTTTTCAACCATGACGGCCACCATGCACTTGCCGTTTGATGTTCCCGTCGTAACACAATCTGATCAGACACGGATTCGTCAGCAGATTCGGCAGCGGAAGTTTCACCCGGAGCGCTTTATTAATTCGAGTGAGATTAATTCGAGCGAGGTGGAAAGTTGGATTTCCAAAAAAATGGAAGCCATTGCCGATGCTTCAAGCGATCGCAAGGAACGTCATCACGAGATTGAAACGGCCAATCGAATGTTGCAGCTGTTTGTTTTAGATGATGTCAAGACTTTGGAAAGCGAGTTGGCTGAAGTTCGCGAGAAGATTGAAACCAGCCGAGTTTTGAACTCACGTGAGTACAGTTTTTGCCTGTTCGACGAATCGCTGGTTGAAGAGTTGCGACGATTGACTGAAGTAAGCTGACACCGAATAGAAAAAGCTACGCGTTCCTTCGGCAAAAGGTTGGTTGTCCGACTCAGTGCGGGCAGCGACCACGAGAGGGCGCGTCAGTTCTACCTGTCAGCCCGTCCATTTTTCCTTGAACTTGGCCATCTCCGCTCGGTAGCGCTCGAAATCCTCCTCCGTCACAAAATCATCGTGCTCAGCTTCGGGGATGACGAACTCCTGCTTGGGTCCGTTGTAGGCATCAAGGATTCGGCGCTGAAAGGGCTCGGGAACGACGGTGTCTTTCTCACTGCGAAGGAAGAAAGCTGGACATTCGCATCGAGCGGCGTTGGTGATCGCGTCCAACTCGGGCGGAATTTGTTCGGCCACGAATCGAGCCATTCCAAAGTTCCACCAGTTGTATTTGCGTCGCTCGGCGATCAACGGTCGCAGCGGCGGCGGGTTTCGGACGAAGACGCCCACAACTTTGTGGCGGGCGGCCAGATAGAGAGCCGATAGGCAACCGAGGCTATTACCGACTAACAAGATTCGATGGTCGGGCAATTCTTGCCGGACGAATTTGAACACGGCATCGCCCTGAGCCGGCATCGTCTGCAGTGTTGCGTGGCCATCGCTGCCTCCATAGCCCGCCGGATTGATCGTCCAGATTTTTGATGCGAACTCGGGCCAAAGTTCACACGGATGAGGACCGGCCCGTTCGGCTCGACCTGCGGTGCCCGGGAATTTCAGCGCGATCAGTTTTGGCGAACCGATTTCCTGATGGACCTCGTTGCTCCATGCCTCCAAGTGACCGCCGTTGAACGGGATCAGAATCCGCTGACGATCTTCTGGATTGATCGGATTGGTTGTTGGCCGAAGCACCAAGCGGTCGGCTAGGCGTGCGAGAATGTTTTTCATGTCAGGATTTCAACTTCCTGCGAAGCTCACTTCGCCAAGCTTCCGATAGTTCGGGCAGATTGGCCAGATCGCGCAGGTTGGTTTTTGAGGCGTTGTTTCGGTACATCGTTTCATGGGCTCGACGCACGGTCCACTCCGGGTTGGGGCGTTCAATTTGCTGGCAGCCCTGCCCCGCCTCGATCGTGCCGGGCGTGAGCACGCGAAGATACCAGCCGCAGAACCCATTTTTTACAACTTGCTTGGGAAGCGTTGGCTCGTTCCATCGCCGGCCCAGTTTCCAACAAGGTTGACGAGGCTGAGTGACTTGGACGACGACTTCACCGATGGCAAACGTATCTCCAATGCAGACCACGTCTTCGGAGAGGCCGTTGATCGTCAAGTTTTCACCAAACATGCCGCCCGATACATCGTTGCGTGACAACTCTTTCGACCAAAATGCGAAATGGTCGGCGCTGTAGCAAAGGATGGCTTTGTCTGGGCCACCATGGTTTTTCAGGTCAGCTTGTCCGTCACCTTTGATGCCAGTCAGTGTGACTTCAACCGGTCCAGAAACGGCCGTTTTCATGAAGCCGCTGAACCATGGCTGCTGGTCCGGCTCTTCACTGCCGGGGGTACCCAACTGGCGAGGCATTCCGATTTGGATGGATTGGATGGTGGGGCTCGACAAATGGAACCTGGTAAGAAAGTTTCAGATATTTGATTTTATCCGCTTCTACAGTTTACAATTTGAGTAACCGTCTGTCTCCTAGCTCTTATTTGCGAATTGCATTCATGTGTGAGTATCAAAATTTGTTGGCGAATGCGATGCAACTGTCGGTCTCCGAACGGATCAAACTAATCGATGAACTTGCATCCACTGTGCCGGACGATCTGCCACCAACGTTGTCTGCCGAATGGATCAGCGAAATCAATCGCCGAAGTGACGAGATCGATTCGGGGGAGGTGGAGCTACACGACTGGTCGATGATTCGTGAAAAGCTGATGAACCAATACGGCACGAATGATGCGGATTGAATTCCACCCAGAAGCCATCGGAGAACTTGAGGCCGCGGTAGCGTGGTATTCCGAGAGAAGTCAAAACGCGGCTCGCGGACTGATTGTTGCCGTCGATCTTGCGATAGGCTCGATTATCGAGACGCCCGATAGGTTCATCAAAGTTGATTCTCGTCACCAGAGCTGCAGCGTTCGCAGGTATCCTTGCCAAATTGTTTTTCGCCGCGAACGAAATCATATTTTGGTCGTGGCGGTCGCGCACTCAAAGCGAAGGGTTGGCTTTTGGCGTGATCGCTGATGGCACGATCGACTCAATGGAGCTACCGTCGCAGGGGCGATTCACCATCGCGAGGAATCAAGCTTCCTTTGTAACCGGTTTTGCTGGGGCGGCGATCCAATGCGCCTCGAACGCCGATTGAGCCGGGATCGCGAGCGATTGCGTCAGCGAACATGCGCAAGTCGCTGATCATCGGGTCCAACCGCACACTCAACTGGCGTACATTTTCGGCAGTTTGCAGCACACTGTCGTACAGCTCGGTATCGTTAAGCAATTTCCCAATCGTGCCCTCAGAGTTCTGCAGTTTGGACAGCGACTGCGTGAACTGGCTGATGCGAGACACCAAGCCATTGATGTTGCCGATACTGGATTTGACTTGCGATAGAATTTCGGGGCCGTTGTCGTTGAGCGAATCAGTGAAGCCCTGCAGGCTGTCAAGATTCTTGCCGGCTTTTTTACTGACCGAGCGGAAGCCGTTGATCGTCTCGCGAGTATCGCTGATGGTGACTCGCATTTCCTGAAAGATGTCGGGCAACGTGCTCATCACATCTGTGATTTGCTCCTTCAGCTTTGGGTCACCCACAATCGTGTTCATGTTTTCAAACATGCGATTGAAGTTATCCAAAGCCGCCTGCGCCTTCACACTGACGCCGCGGAAATCGACCAACAGCTTGCGGAAGTCGCTGTCATCGTCCTGAAACGCTCCGCTTACGTAGGTCGTTAGCTGCTTGATTCCGTCACCCGCCTCGTTCACGGCACTGCCTGCGGTCCGAATTGCCGCCAGCGTGTCCGCGACATCTTTTTCCAAGTTCAAAGCGATATCGATGATTTCCATCGGGTCGCGTTGGATGGAAACCTTGCCCATCACACCGTTGTTGCCGACCAGCGTGCCGCGTGTCTCACGTGATTGAGGAAGAAACTCTACGCCCGCATCGCCCAAAAATGATTCTGTTCCAATCGAGACGACTTCGTTACTGAAAATTCGCTCGTTCTCATTGATGCCAAGTTCAAGCAGCACATGGTCGTCCACGTTTTCGACCGATTTTACTCGACCAATGAGGATTCCGTTCTTCCGAATTGGTGTACCAGCGGTTACTCCAGGAGCCGACGACGGCTTGATGTACAAAGTGTATTGGTTGGACCAGCCCTCGCTGAACAGAAAGATCAGAATCCCAAGAATCAACATTCCTAGAATGACAAACAGTCCGACACGAAATTGTAATCTTTGTTCGTTCATGGCCTTAAACTCCTGTGGCTCGAAGTTCCATGAGTCGTTCACCCGCTTCGCCATTGATAAACTGCTGGACACGTCGGTCGCGGCAGTTGACTAGCTCTTCAGGCGTTCCATCAAAGATGATTTGGCTTTCTTGTTCTCCAAGGCGCGGCAGCGGCATCAGCATCACGATCCGGTCGGCCACTTTTTTTGCAGTATTCATGTCGTGAGTCACCACGACGCTGGTTACCGGATTGCGGCGTCGAGTCCGAATGATCAACTCGTTGATAACGTCACTCATGATTGGATCGAGACCGGTGGTGGGTTCGTCATACATGATCATTTCCGGGTTCATGATCAACGCTCGAGCCAGTCCGACTCGCTTTCTCATGCCTCCCGATAACTCGGCCGGTTTTTTGTGCACCACGGAATCGGGCAGACCGACTTCTGACAATCGGGAAAGAACCATTTCGTAAACTTGATTGTCAGAAAAACGACCTTGTTGCCGCAATGGAAAAGCAACGTTTTGTCCGACCGTCATGCTGTCGAACAATGCTGCATTTTGAAAGACAAAGCCATAACGAAGCCGAAGGTAGTTAATTTCACGCTCGGCCAGCGTCGCCAAGTCTTCGTGATCGAAAATGACTTGACCACGTGTCGGTTGCACCAAGCCGATGATGGATTTCATTAAAACCGTTTTGCCGCAACCGCTTTCGCCTAACAAGACCAATGTCTGCCCAGCCGGAATGGTCAGATTGATCCCGCGCAAGACCTTCTGCGCTCCAAACTGCACGTGCAGATCATGGACCTCAACGAGTGGTTCTTGTTGTTCCAGTAATGCTTCGATCATGGCTTACAGAAGTCCGACTCCTTCGGGATACATCAAGAAGTATACCCAATCTAGGACGATTCCCAGAGACAAGTCGATGATCAAAATCATCACAAACGAGTGCACAAATGCTGACGTGGATGCACGACCAACGCCTTCGGCACCCGCGGTGCAATTGAAGCCTTGATAGCAGCTGACCATCGCAATGGCTGAACCAAAGAAGATGCTTTTGAATAAACCTACAAACAGATCGAACTGTGAGACAAATATCTTGCTGTTGTGCCAATAGTGATGAATGTCGATTTCTAAAATGTAGACGCTGTAGAAGTGTCCGCCGGCCACACCCATGAAGTCGGCCATGATGGTCAACGTGGGGATCAAGAACAGGCATGCTAGAAAACGCGGCACCACCAGATAGTGAACCGGATTGGCTCCCATCGCGGACAGCGCGTCGATTTGCTCGGTGACGCGCATGGTGCCAAGCTCGGCCGCCATCGCACTACCGACTCGACCGGCCAACATCGTGGCCGCCAGCACCGGTCCCAGTTCTCGGACCAGCGTCATGTTGATCACGCCACCCAAGCGAGTCTCCAGCCCCAACTGCCGAAACTGAAAATAGCTTTGGACGGCCAAGACCATGCCGATGAACGTGCCCGTCAACGCAACGACTGGCAGGCTTTTGACTCCCACTTCATAGAAGTTGGGCCAAAGCGTCTCACCCCGGGGCAACCGGGTCAGCAACCATCGCAGGGTGCGAATCATGAACAGAGTAAAATCACCGACCGCAGTGATGGAATCGATAACCAGTTCGCCCCAGCGGCATACTTGGTCCACGAAACCTCCCAGAATGCCGACGGGTGGCACATACGATGGATCGTGGATTGGACTGGCGGATGACACGGTTCAAATGCACTTGCGCGCATACCTTGAGTGACGGTGTCCCCCCAGACAGATTCAACTCTATCATCGACGGCCGCCAACCGGATCTTGATAAACTTTGCCGGATAGGGCGAGTTTATCAGGGATTAAGTGCTAGCAGTCGTGGAGATTGAACGGTTTGTCAGTCGAGATTGTGCGAATGCCACGATGACGCCAGCGACGGCGCCGCAGAGATGTCCGTCCCACGAGACGCCGCGCTGCATGGGCACGACACCGAACAACAACGACCAACCGTAAAGCACTCCAACCAGCACCGCAATCACGATCGAAACGACTCGCATTTCAAACCAAGCCGCGGCCAAGAAAAAAGTGATAAGGCCAAAGACCAGCAGGCTAGCGCCGATGTGGCTGACGACGTGCGAGTCTGTGCCGTTGCGGCCGAACAGCCACAGCAAAGCGCCGCCAATTACCACAATCATCGTCACGGTTTGCCATGAATTTGCCCGTGATCCGGATAGTAGTGTCAGGAGAATGATCAGCGGCACGGTGTTGGACAAAAGGTGCCCAAAGTTGCCGTGCAGAAACGTCATCGCGACGATACCCGGCAAGCGAGCAACATCACGAGGTATCAATGCGAACCATTCACTCAATGGCAACGCCCAATCCGCGAAAAACGCGACCCAGATCACGGCGACGAAAGTCAGTACACCAGAGATCTCATCCCCGACCGAATTGGTTTGGTCTGAGCCCAATGAACCGAGTGAAAACTTTTTCATGGCCTGATCTGTTGCTGGACGTTAAAGGGCGCTGCCTCAGAAATGTTTAGGCAACAGCCACCGATTCTTGGATCAGCTTTTCCAGCGTCACGATATCTGCCGAGAACTTACGAATACCTTCGGCCGTTTTTTCAGTTGCCATGGCGTCTTCGTTCATCATCCAGCGGAACGTTTTCTCGTCGCAATCGAATGACTCGATATCGTGAGCGGCCGATTGGCTCGCATCCAGTTTTAGTGAAATCGGGTCTTCACAGTTTTGCAGTTCTTCCAAGAGTTTTGGGCTGATGGTCAGCAAGTCACATCCAGCCAGTTCCGTGATTTGGCCGACGTTACGGAAACTGGCGCCCATGACTTCCGTGTCGTGTCCGAACTTTTTGTAGTAGTGGAAGATTTCGGTAACCGACTGAACTCCCGGATCGTCGGCCCCCGTGTACTCTTGGCCCGTATCTTTCTTGAACCAATCGTAAATGCGTCCTACGAACGGCGAGATCAGCTTGATGTCGGCTTGAGCACAAGCGACGGCCTGAGCCAACGAGAACATCAGTGTCAGATTGCAGTTGATGCCTTCCTTCTGAAGAATCTCGGCCGCCTTGATTCCTTCCCAAGTCGACGCGATCTTGATGAGTACGCGTTCACGACTGGTTCCCGAGTCTTCGTACAGCTTGATCAGTTCTCGTGCTTTTGCGATGGTGGCATCCACGTCGAACGACAGTCGGGCGTCGACTTCGGTGGAAACTCGGCCGGGCACGATCTTCAGAATCTCATTGCCGAACAGAATCAAAACCTTGTCGATCGTTGCTTCGACCAACGCGTCGCCGGTCAAAGAACTGCTGGCCGTTTCTTTGACGGCTTGGTCAACGAGGTGTCGATATTTTTCATCCTTCGTTGCGGCAAGAATCAATGACGGGTTGGTCGTTGCGTCTTGAGGCGTGTACTCCGCCATCGACTGAAAGTCGCCGGTATCGGCCACGACTTTGGTCCACTGCTTTAGTTGGTCTAGCTGGTTCATGGTTGTTTCCACATGAAATTGAGAGTTCAAACAATACTTGGCAAACACGTAGAATTCGAAATTGCAAAATTCGAAGCGATGTCGCCCTACAGATGTGCTTTCATAAGTTAACCGATGCCGTCGCTGAATGGGACCAGCCAACATTCAGTCGTTTTTCCACTGCTGGTATTCGGGAGATTCAACAAAGCTCTGGAATTGCTCGATTTCCTCCAGTTGCTTGGGATTGATGCCATACTTATCTTTCAGGATTCGCAACTGATTCAAGGCTTCCGCATGGTCATCGACCGCCAAGCTGATCTTGAGTTTGAGGGAATGAGCACCCGAGATACCAGCGTTAGACGGATCGACTGCTTGGGTCATTTCTAATGCCAGATCGGTCCGGCCAAATTGCGAAAGGCCCGCTCCAACAAGCAAATCTAGGTAAGGGTCGCCGCCGGACCATTCTGTTATGGCGCGGTGACCTTGTTGCAAAAGTTCAACATCTTTGACGGTGGCACCCGCATCAAGGGCAATCATCCCACCGGCTGGATCGTCCGGGAATTTCACAAGATAGTGTTTGACTGCGTTAGCGTAGTTTGTTGTTTCTTCGATTGGGATGATCTTGATCCGACAAAGCATTGGTATCCGGCCCATTTTGAGTCGGTCTGGCAGCCCGTTATAGATTTGCAATGCCTGTTCGTCGAATCCAAAGGCAACCGCGTCAGTCAATCGCTGTTTGATTTCAAGATCTTCAACGAAACGTTTCTGTTCTTCCGAAACTTTCTCGAAATCCATGAAGTTCTTTGCGGCCTGAACAAGTTTTTGTCGGATGGAGTCGCTAACTTCCCCGCCTTGGGCCGCACTAAAGAATTGGTCTGCTCGGACACGTTCTCGAATCCTTCGAATTCGAACAAGGTGGTAGTTGAGCGTCCCATCGGCCGCAATCAAGCGAAAAAGCGCGAATGGGTCGCTGCCTCGTTGCTTTACATGAACCAGTTGATAAACGCCGCCTTGCTTGACTGTGTTTGCAATCTCCTTGGTGATACTCGGTGCGCCATTGACGGTGTCTCGAATCAGGTCACCCTTGTCTTGTTCCGCCATGTCGTAGGTTTCTACCGCGCGAGCGACAATTTCCGGCCAAGCAATCAACTGGGCGACTGCTTTCGAGTTGTTAGAGGCAATCGCTTTGCTCAACTCGTTGGCAAACTTTGTTGCTTGCTCATCGGTGATTGGTTCATCGGCGATACTTGCGTCGAGTTCCGCCTTTGTTTCGGCGTTTGACGATGAGGCCACCTCTGGTGAACGGCTACAGCCCGCGACCATGAAAAGCACGAGTAAAACCGAAGCCGGTCGCCATAGTTTTTTGACACAGAATGAAGTCCAACCTGTCTTCGGATTGGTCACGACATTTCTCCGTAGGTGGCTTGGAAAATTGAAAACGTTTCTGCCCTTTGAAACAAAAATGGATCGCTGGCACTAGAGCATAACAACAATCGTGCAGTCGAGTACCAATCAACGGGGCCGATCCCCCAAGCCAAAATGAAGCTGGGCTATCAACACCGTGGCATCCATAAAAATCCAAGTAAATTCGGATACACAAAAAAAGCCTCGGACTAACCGAGGCTTTTCGTGGTTTTTTTCGTGGTTTTTTTCGTGGATTTGAAAGTGAGACTATTCGTCAGAGTCCCCGCTGCCATCCTCTTCTCCGGCCCCGACGCCGACCGTTTCTTCGGGCTCGGCCGGTGGTTCAGGAGGAGCCACGTATTCGCTCTCGAAGTTTAGGCTCTTGATCTTGCCCGCATCGTTGCGGACACCGTCAACGACAATCTTATTCTTGCCTTCAAAGTGCCCCTGAAGAAGTTCTTCGGAAAGAGGGTCTTCGACGAAGTTTTCCAAGGCACGACGCAACGGGCGAGCACCATAGTCGAGGTTCGTTCCCTTCTTGATCAAGAATTCCTTGGCTTCGTTGGTCAGTTGTAGATCGTAACCACGTTCGGCCAGTCGTTCTTTGATTTTGGCCAATTCGAAATCGATGACGATTTTGAGATCCTTCTTTTCCAAGTGGCGGAAAATCACGGGTTCTTCTGAAAGACGGTTCAGGAACTCAGGGCGGAAAGCTTTTTCGATCTCACCAAAGACTCGCTCTTTCATGTTTTCGAACGACTGGTCGTCCCCAGCGCCCGGCAAACCGAACGATTGCTCGTTCTTGATCTGGTGAGCACCCACGTTGGTGGTCATGATCAGGATTACGTTGCGGAAGTCGATGTTGCGACCAAAGCTATCGGTCAAACGGCCTTCTTCCATCACTTGCAACAGCATGTTGAAGATGTCCGGATGGGCTTTCTCGATTTCGTCTAGCAGCACGACGCTGTAGGGGCGACGTCGAATTTTTTCGGTTAGCTGGCCACCTTCTTCGTAACCAACGTATCCCGGAGGGGCACCGATCAAACGAGACAGATTGTGCTTTTCCATGTACTCCGACATGTCGATCGACACCAAAGCTTCTTCGTCGCCAAACATGAACTCTGCCAAGCCTTTGGCCAGCAATGTTTTACCGACACCGGTTGGACCGGCAAACATAAAGCAACCGATCGGCCGTTTGGGATCTTTCAATCCGCTGCGGCTACGCCGGACAGCTTTGGAGATCGCTTTGACCGCCGCGTCTTGGGAGACGACTTTCTTGTGCAGTTCGTCTTCCATTTTCAGCAGACGCATGCTGTCCTCGGTGGACAGTCGAGTCAACGGAACGCCGGTCATCTTCGAGATCACCTCGGCGATGATTTCCTCGTCGACCACGCCATCGGTTTCCTGAGACTTCTCGCGCCATTCTTTCTTGATCTGGTCCTTCTTCTTGCGAAGTTTGTCGGCCTGATCACGAAGGCTGGCGGCTTTCTCGAAATCTTGGTTGGCAACCGCGTCTTCTTTTTCTTTGTTCAGACGCTCGATGTCTTCGTCGATTTCTTTCAGGTCTGGCGGACGAGTCATCGTGCGAAGCCGCACTCGAGCACCGGCTTCATCGATCACGTCGATGGCTTTATCCGGTAGGCAACGCCCAGTGATGTAACGGCTGGAAAGATCAACCGCCGCGGCAACCGCGTCGTCCGTAATTTGAACCCGGTGGTGATCTTCGTAACGCTTGCGAAGCCCTTTCAGGATCGCGATTGTTTCTTCATTCGAAGTCGGATCGACTTGAATTTCTTGGAATCGACGCGCCAACGCGCTGTCTTTTTCGATGTACTTACGGTACTCATCCAACGTCGTGGCACCAATGCATTGAATTTCGCCACGAGCCAAAGCGGGCTTGAGCACGTTGGCGGCATCGATCGCACCTTCAGCACCACCGGCACCGACCAGCGTGTGAAGCTCGTCAATGAATAGGATGGTGTTCTTGGCACGGCGGACTTCGTTCATGACCGCTTTAATGCGTTCTTCAAACTGGCCACGGTATTTCGTACCAGCGACCATCATTGCCAAGTCGAGCACCACGATTCGTTTTTCGGAAAGAATCTCTGGCACTTCGCCCGAGACGACCAACTGAGCGAACCCTTCGACGATTGCCGTCTTACCAACGCCCGCTTCACCCAACAGAACCGGGTTGTTTTTGGTACGGCGGCAGAGAACCTGAATGGCTCGTTCGATTTCCGCAGATCGTCCGATGACCGGATCGAGGTCCCCGTTCTTGGCCAGTTCGGTTAGATCACGGCCAAAGCTATCAAGTGCCGGCGTTTTTGATTTGCTGCCTTTGCCCGAAGCGGATTCGCCGCCGCCACCAGCGCCGGCGGTTTCTCGACCGCCACGTTCGCCACCTTCACCGCCTTCAAGGCCATTGCCCAGCAGATTCAGGACTTCTTCGCGAACGTCTTCCAGTTTCATGCCCAAGTTCATCAGCACTTGAGCCGCGACGCCTTCCTGTTCACGAAGCAAGCCCAGCAGGATGTGCTCGGTACCGACAAAGTTGTGATTCAGGTTACGAGCTTCCTCCATCGAGTACTCAATCACCTTCTTGGCACGCGGCGTTTGCGGCAGCTTGCCCATGGTGATCATTTCCGGGCCGTTCTGGACCAGTTTCTCGACCTCCAAGCGGATCTTGCGCAGGTCGACGTCCAGATTCTTCAGCACATTGGCTGCGACGCCGGTGCCTTCTTTCACTAGGCCCAGCAGCATGTGCTCGGTGCCAATGTATTCGTGATTGAAGCGTTGGGCTTCTTGGTTGGCCAGTTGCATGACCTTCCGGGCGCGATCGGTAAAGCGTTCGTACATTTGAGTTCTCTCTGGTTGAGCAGCGTTGGTTGCCCGAGTCGTTTAATTGAGCGACAAAGCGGTGACGATAAACATGAAATCAAGGAAATCGTCAGTCGCCGGTCACATCGATATGAACATATCCGTCATTGTTGTCAGGAAGTAATTCTGTTTTTGCCAAAACGCCTGCCGATTCGGCCGCCTCGTGTTCGAGGATTAGCTGGATCAACTTGCGTTCGCGACGTATTTCAAAGTCCCACGCATGGGACTCATCAAGCTTCTTCATCGTATCCAATTGATCGCCTGCTTGTTCAAGCCGGCGATCGTGTCGAAGCAACGTTGCCAACAGCAAACGTGATTCGACGTCTCTTGGAAACCGGCCTAGACGCTGCCGCAAAAGCGATTCAGCCGCTTGCCAGTCTCCGCTTAAGTATTCGTGTTGGGCTTGAATAAACAAGGTGTCGGATGTTTCGTCAGCCGACACTTTGGCGGTCGAAGCAACTGACATCACGTCAGGGAGCGTGCTGACAGAAACATAAGCCGCTACCGTCCACAAAATCAGCAACGTCGGCCAAGCCACCGCCGGAAAGGTTTCCCCGAGACAATGTGGCCAAACGAAACTGGAAATCAGCGCCAAGTTCAGGACGATTGCGAATCCGACCGCCAGCAACAACGAAGAGAAATGTCCTCGATACCAAAGGCCCGGTAAACCGGGCCAGCTGCAAAGTAGTCGTGAGCCCCAATCCATGAGTCCCTTTCCTTGGTTCCAACGGCGAACGACCAACAAGTAACGAATCGACCGGCCGCCAAAACAATAGGCTTTGACACGGTTTAATCTTTCGTCGTTTTTCGCGTCCTGTCGACTGGAAACGTCCGGGTTTCCAAGTCTGAGATCGGCTGGCTGGCTGAAACGGGCGAATTTTCCATTTCTCCCGACAGATTGCCTGCACAGCCGCACTCTTCGTAGATTTGAGTATCCGAACCCCTTGCTTTTACGTCAATCTCAATCGAACCTGCACGACCCGCTGGGGAAGACTTAACCGTTTCAAACAGAGCGGTCGTCACGCGGCACCGTCGAAATGTTGACTTGGTGCAACGCGCGTTCCGGAAGCTATCCAACCTGTTTGCCGGAAGTTTTCCCGGTTGCCACAATGTTTGTGTGAAAATTATTGCTCTTGCGTCATGCCAGACTGTCAGAAACCCGGGAACGAGTAGCGACTTTGATGAGTGAAAAAAAATCTGAAAATTCCGTGTTCCGGATCCTGGACGCTGCTATCAATCGAGCCTCCGAGGGGCTTCGGGTGGTCGAAGATTATCTGCGAATGGATCTGTCCGATGCTCATCTAGCGGGGACGCTCAAGCATTTGCGGCATGATCTGACCGCGGCGACCAAGGGCGTCGACCCCCAGCAACGCATGGCGGCTCGCGACAGTGTGGGTGATGTCGGACGAACGATCGAGACATCGGCCGAGTACCAGCGGAAGACGGTTGCCAACGGCCCGGTTGCTCAATCGGTCGTTCAGCCGAACCTCGCGCGGGCTCAGCAAGCGTTGCGAACGATCGAAGAGTTTTCCAAGACGCTCGATCCAAACATTGCCAAACAAGTCGAACAGTTGCGGTACCGAGTCTACACCGTCGAGAAAGCCATTCTTACGACGATGGTTAGCTTGAAACACCTTGGTGACGCCCGGCTGTACGTGCTGATCGATGCCTTGAGTGGCGGCGGTAACGATGAAGCCGATCCGTTTTCGCAGCTGCGGCAGATGGTGAAAACGTTAGTCGATGCGAAAGTCGACGTGATTCAACTGCGAGACAAGTCGCTGACGGATCGCCATTTGGTCGCGGCCGGTCGAGTCATTGCTGATGCGACAAAGTTGTCGGACACACGATTCATCATGAACGATCGCGTTGATCTCGCGATGGCGTCAAATGCGGATGGCGTTCATCTTGGGCAGGACGAATTGGATATTGCAGACGCTAGGCGGATCATGGGTGCCGCCCGGTTGATTGGCATTTCGACGCACTCGATCGAGCAAGCCCGCGAGGCAGTGCTGGCCGGAGCGAACTACATCGGCATCGGCCCTGTGTTCCCTTCGCAGACCAAGTCGTTCGATTCGCACGTGGGACTGGAGTTAGTTTCTGCTGTCGCCAAGGAGATTCAGTTGCCCGCGTTTGCGATTGGTGGAATCAACTTGGATAACGTCCGCGACATCTGCGAGGCCGGTCAAAGTCGCGTCGCCGTTCAGAACGCAGTCATTGAAGCTAAAGACCCCGGACAAGTTGCCGAGGAGTTTCTTAAATTGCTGGCTCAACAAGACTAAGGCCGTTGATTTCAAGCATGCTCACGCAAGCGTGAGCATGGCACCCGTCAATTCCGGGTTCCGGACCCGCTGTTTTGGGTTGCCGATCCGTTACTTCGGTTTGCAGAACCGTTGCGTTGAGTCGCCGATCCGTTGCTTCGGCTTGCTGAACCGCTGCCTCGGCTTGCTGATCCAGCGGCGTTTGGTGGCGTTGCCCGCTCATTCAGGTTCCAGTCGTAGCCTAGGTAGCCCACGCGAAAGTTCCCGCTGGCAACGAGTTGTTGTGCCGGTCCGGGGAAGTACTTTGCCAGCACCTGTGCCTGTTGTTGCGGTGACTGAGCGAAATCCGTGCCGTACCACTCCATGATTTTGCTCATGTTGAGCGTGTTGCCCGAAACTTGCAGGTTTTGAGGACGCGAGAAAAAGTCTTGCGTGTTAACGGCCAATTGCTCGCCGAGCGACTGAGGGAAATAGGCTCGGTTGAGCAGTCGCGGGCATCCGATCGAGGCACAGACGATCGCAAAGTGAATTCGGGGCTCATTCATTTTTCGCAAAACTTTGTGCTCGATGTCTTCCAGCGACAACCTCTGGTCGCCCGCGTGCAGCAGTAAGTTTTTCCAGATGTTGTAACCCACGACTTTTGCTGTGTGGTTGCGAATGCTTGACGTTGGATAGACTCGCAGGATGCCCTCAAGCGTAACGGCGTTGTAGGCGTTGATCCAGTAAGCCAGTTGCGCTTCACGCGATGCCGGTTGGCTCAAAGAGGCCTGACTCAAATGAGCCAAGTACTGTTGAAGTGCTTGCCGGTCCGAAGCGTTGGCGTGCCACGCTTTGTAGGCAACCAAGCCATTTTCGTCGACGTACTTTTGCAACAATTGATCGTAAGACGTGTGATTGATTCGATCCATCGAGACCTGCTGTGCCGCAGGCCACGCTCGCCCGGCGGTCTCTTGGGCCGTGGCGGTTCCGGCCAGTGTTGTGATCAGAGCAATCGCGACCGCCATACCGCTTGTTACAGCGTTTCGCATTTTGCCAAACCTCGTTTCACATCCGTTGTGTATATTGGCCATGTCAATTTCCTGTTCTCTGTAATTTTTTTGAGAGTTGCATTTTCGCTTCTGCGGCAAGCATGCCTGCCAGCAACTCATTGACGAACCTAGACAACGATTCCTTACTGACGACAACCGGCTGAAGCGATTTATGATCGAAGTTGAATACAAATATGCTGTCAATTCGCTCAAAACGCTGCAATCCGATCTGGAACGCTTAAACGCAGAGTTCATTGAAACGGTTCACCAAGAAGATCTCTACTTCGATCATTTTCTCGACGACTTCCGCCAAAAAGACATTGCGTTCCGGGTTCGCAAGTCAGGTTCGGCGTCGTGGTTAACCTACAAAGGCCCCAATCAGGACGCCGTCGGCAAGATTCGTGAAGAGCACGAAGTGAAGCTGGAAAACGCTCAAGCCGCCGATGTGATGCAGAAGATACTTGTCGGTTCAGGGTTTCGGCCACTTGCTCCGGTGCGAAAAAGTCGTGAGCGTTATTGCTTGATGGTGGACAGTGCGAAGGTTGAGTTTTGTCTGGATCAGGTTGAAGGCCTTGGAGCGTTTGCGGAAATTGAGCTGGTCGTGAAAGATCAGTCCGCCGTCGCGACGGCAAAGGAACAGATTCAAACGATTGCAGAGCGACTTGGTTTGAGTGACCCGATTCGCACCAGCTATCTGGACCTGTTGCAGCAGCAGTCGTGAGCCCAAGGGCACTCGCTTTAGGTCGGAGGCTGGCTTAAGAAATGCCGTTGGCGTCAGCCACCGGCGTGGAGGTATTGCCACGAGGACTTTTCGCCGGGAGGGCGAGGCTCCGCCCGAGCCTTGCGGAGCAAAATGCTCAATCATTGAAGCGGTGTGGACGGAGCCTTAAACCGGGGTGCGGACGGAGCCTTAAACCGGGGTGCGGACGGAGCCTTAAACCGGGGTGCGGACGGAGCCTTACCCTCCCGGACATTGGCTGCATTCAGCGCAGCTAACGCTGTTCAGTTAAAGTATGCGATCAAACTCTAAAGTGCGTTCCACATTGACCGTCAGCCGCGTGCGGCATTTGGTCCGGTCGAACGCTTGCTGAATCTGAACTAGGATGCGGCGATGAACCAGTTGCCCGCTTCAAAACCCTCGGTCGCCAAAACGATGACCGATCATAACCCGCCTCACCACACGCGAAATTTCGGTCTGCTGGCGTCGTTCATGGTTGCCATGCGAACCGGTTGGATCTTCAAAACCGAGACCATCATCATGCCGGCTGTGCTGGACGTGATTGGCGGAGCAAGTTGGCTGCGAGGCTTTCTGCCAATGCTGAACCGTTTCGGGCAAAGCGTCCCGCCGATGCTCGCCTCTAGTTTTATTCGCAGCACGCCGCTCAAGAAACGAACGCTGACCGCGATGACGTTAATCATGAGCGTTTGCTTTCTGGCGCTCTCAGGGGTTTGGGCGTGGACCGGTGGTCAGGCCGGAGGTTGGTTGCCGCTGGTGTTCCTGACTTTATATGCGTTTTTTTTCGCGGCGACGGGCGTCAACATGCTGCTCTTGAATACCTTGAAGGGGAAACTGATCCGAGTCCGGCGTCGGGGGCTATTGGATTTGGTGTCCAACGTGGTTGGATCGGCCGTCGCGATCACCTGCGCTTGGTGGTTGCTGACTCGATGGTTGGGCTCGACATCGGGTGCCGATCAAACGGTTCAGCAGACGGTGGCTCCCAACTTCACGATGATCTTTTTGTTCACCGGGCTGATGTTCGCGATCGCGGCAGCTTTTGGAAGCGTGTTTGCTGAGGTGCCGGACGAAATTCAATCAGATGGGCGATCGAGCGTAAAAATTTTTCAGGCGGCGGTGGCCACTTTTCGAAATGATCACAATTTTCGACGGCTGGCGATTGTCGGCATGATGTTTGGCATGAGCGTCACTTTGTTCCCGCATTACCAGTCGATGGCCCGATCGCGATTGTCGTTGGACCTGACGTCGTTGGTCTCGTGGGTGATCGCTCAAAATTTGGGGACGGCACTGTTCAGCATTCCCGCAGGGTGGGCGGCCGATCGTTTCGGCAACCGACGCGTTTTGAATTCGCTAATGCTTTCGCTTTGCGTCGTGCCAATGCTTGCCCTGTTCTTGTCGCGTTCGCAGACCGTGGACGGCGTTTGGTTCAATGCGGTGTTTTTGATGCTGGGGCTGGCTCCGGTCACGATCCGAACGTTGAACAACTACACCTTAGAGATTTGCGGTCCAGCAGATCGGCCTCGCTACCTAAGCACCCTCGGTCTTTGCGTGGCGACGCCTCCGATGTTGCTGTCGGTCTTGATGGGATGGCTGGTCGATCAGATCAGTTTCGAATTCGTGTTCTTGGTCGGAGCCACGTGCTTATTTTCAGGTTGGTGCATTACATTCGGTTTGATCGAACCGCGGCACTCCTCACCGACACAAGCCCGAAACGCGAGCGACTGAATTTCGTTCGATTTCGTCCTGTTTGCAACGCGCGATTTTTATTGGCTGGCGTTTTGTGAGTGGCCTTTCGGTTGCTGGGCATTGCTCGTGCTGCCAACAACAAAGTCCACCGTGACGGGACGATGGTCAGACCCTAGGCACGGTCCGATTCGATGGTCGATGACCGTCAGGTCGGGACTTAGCAACACGTGATCCAGCTTCAACGCAAAGATCCACGTCTGACGAAGCGGTCCATACGCACGAGCCCTTCGGTACCAAGTTGGTCGCAAGCCGCGTCCGTATCCGGCCGGCTGCAAGTCGGTTTTCGTCAGCAAGTCAGCAAAATGAGGCGACCAAGGGACACAGTTGAAATCGCCCAATAGAATTCGTGGTCCGGCATGATCCAGCATGGATTCAATCTCGTCGAGCTGCTCGTTTCTGAAGCGAGCCTTTTCAGGAGTCAGCGGTATGTAGGGGTGTGTCGCGAAGATTCGGATTGGATTCCCGCCCACGGTGACGTTCAAATCTAAGGAGGGAAGTCGGCGGCGTGTGGAAAGGTGGACGTCAACGGATTCGAGTGGGAGCCGTGAATAAACAGCAATGCTGCTGGTGCCACGGCCGTCAATGATGTGACGATGGGGGTAGATTGAATGGAGCGGCCTCAAGCCTTCAGTCCATTCTTGATCCGATTCCAACGCAACAAAAACGTCGGGAGCATTCTCGGTCACGTAGTCGACCACTTCATCGTGATGCTGATTTCCTTGCAGCAAATTAAATGTCATGATCCGAGTCACCCGCGCGGTTGCGGTGACGTCTGCGGCTGGATTTGAGTTCGGAATGAGATACGGAGACAAAGGCAGCAGGTTGGCAATGAAGCAAATCAGTACCCAATACGCGATGCCGCCACGCCGCCAAATCCAGTAGACGAAGTTTGCCACCGCCAAAATCATCAACAGTTGGACTCGAAACTGGCAGCAAAGATCGGCCGCCCATGAGAAACGTGCCGCGAAGGCAAAGATCGCGATCGCTCCAAAGAAGACGGCCACCACATCGCCAACTGTCACGAACAACTTTGCCACGAACCAGAACCCGGAAACCAATTGGCCAGCTGGTGGTTGTTTGGCGATGTCAGGTTGTTCCTTTGGCGTGTTCATTCTTTGGTGGGTTTTGCTGAGAGCCGAATTCGGGGAATTTATCTTGCTAACGCGCGAGGAAAGTATCACTAATCTGAAATTTCAGCATACTCACGCATGCCGTCACTTCGATCGCCCTTGCCATGACAGGCGGTTTTTTGTCGACTGCTGATTCGAAAAATCCGTCCGTCCCCCGCCAAAAAAGAGAGAGCAGACCATGACTCGAACAGAGAACCCGTCCTGGACCGGGATGATTGTTGCATGCGTTGTGACGTTTGCCGTGGTCGCCGCTTCTGACGCGCAGGATTTGAGCGGAATCAAGTGCGTTGTCAACGGTGACCAAAGTGCTTCCGCCGACGCTTCGATCGAATATCAAGGCGGCCGCGTCTACGTTTGTTGCAAGGAGTGCGTTAAGCAATTCGAAAAGGATCCCAAAAAGTTTGCTGCCCGAGCGAACCATCAATTGGTGCTGACGGGGCAGTATCGACAATCGAAGTGCCCGATCAATGACACCGACTTCGATCCG
The DNA here is from genome assembly GCA_937929805.1 of uncultured Pirellulaceae bacterium. Taxonomy (GTDB): domain Bacteria; phylum Planctomycetota; class Planctomycetia; order Pirellulales; family Pirellulaceae; genus Mariniblastus. The sequence goes on along the minus strand of CALFUT010000031.1, from coordinate 62,809 downwards.
GAGGTCACCGCAAACGTCGGCGGAACCAGCATCGCGTTCTGCTGCCAAGGTTGCTTGAAGAAAGTTAACGATACGCAAGACTTGGCGGAGCGGGCTGAACTTGTGTTTGGCAGCAATGTTTTCAAAAAATCTTTCGTTAAAGTTGAAACGGATGCCAAGGCCGCCGTGCGGGAGATCGATCTTGCCAAAGCAATGTGTGTGGTCGAATCAAACCGAAAGGTTTCAGGCGAGTACTCGGCCGACCATTTAGGTGGGAAGGTGTTTTTCTGTTGCAAGAGTTGTGCGAAGGCTTTTGAAAAGGATACGAAAAAATTTGCGGCGGCTGCGAACCGGCAGCTAGTTCAAACCGGGCAGTATGTTCAGACTGCGTGCCCGTTGGTGGGAGGTCCTGTCACCGATAATCATGCTGCGGTTGTCGGCGGGGTGCCTGTCCAGCTTTGTTGCGAGAAGTGCACCGCCGCCATCGAAAAAGCGAAAACGGACAACGAGAAGATCAAGCTGGTTTTCGATCCAGCCCGATTTGGTCAAGCGTTCAAACCGGCGTCCGCCCAAGCTGATGCTGACTCAGAACCCTCAAAACCAAAACCGTAGTCGCCGACGATAATCGATCGCCGTTTTGGCTCACTACAAAACTTAAATCTGAATTCCTTCGTTTACTCTCCTTGCTTCTTCGCCCCAAACAATCACTCGTGCCAGTTCGTATTTTTTTTTCCGTGGGTGAACCCAGCGGTGATCTGCACGGCTCCAACCTCGTACGCCGGCTGAAACAACACGATGACTCGATCGAGTGCGTTGGTTTTGGAGGTCCAAAGATGAAGGCAGCCGGCTGCGACATTCACTACGATCTGACTCAGATGGCGGTGATGTTCTTGTGGGAGGTGATTAAGAAGCTTCGGTTCTTTTTTGGCTTGGTTGATCAGGCCGAGGAATACTTCCAGCAAAACAAAGTCGACGCCGTGGTGCTGATCGACTACCCGGGCTTTAACTGGCACATTGCCAAGCGGGCCAAAAAACACGGCATTCCGGTTTTCTACTACGGTGTTCCTCAGATGTGGGCGTGGGCCCCGTGGCGAGTACGCAAAATCCGCAAATACGTTGACCATGTGTTGTGCAAATTGCCGTTTGAAGTCGATTGGTTTGCGGATCGCGATTGCCGGGCAACTTACGTGGGGCATCCGTACTTCGACCAACTGGCCACGCAGACTTATGACGAATCGTTTTGCGAGGAAGTGACCCGCCAGTCGCAGCCACTGGTGACCCTGTTGCCCGGTTCACGCAATCAAGAGGTTGAACGGCACCTGCCGATTTTACTTGACGTAGCGGACCAAATTCGAACCGAAGTCCCCGACTGCCGCATCGCGATCGCGTGTTTCAATCAGAAACACTTGGATCGAACCATTGAAATGCTCGAACAGCGAACGTTGAATATTGATTCTCACGTGAATCGTACGCCCGAGCTAATGCGTTGCAGCACGCTGTGTCTGGCGTGCAGCGGATCGGTTTCGTTGGAACTGTTGCACTACCGCAAGCCGACGATCATTGTTTATCAGCTACCCCGCTGGCTGATGGTTGCTCAAGCGTTTCTGCTACGGACGAAATTTGTCACGCTGGTCAACCTGATTGCGGCCAAGGATATTCGTAAGCGCACGTGGGGTGTCTATGACCCGGATGCTCCCGCAGACGCAAGCGATCAAGAAGTTGCCGTGATGCCGGAGTATGTGACCGTCGGCAACCCCGCAGCTGCTGTGGCAAGAAGAGCGATTGCTTGGTTGAAAGACCCGCAAAAGTTGGCCGATAACGTGCAGCAATTGGACAGCCTAGCCAGCGAGTACGCTCGACCGGGTGCGACCGACCGCGCGGCGGAGTACATTATCGACAACTTGGAAATGTAGAAGACACTTTTGTTGCAGTGGAGCGATCGCGTGTTACTGAGCGAACCGGGCCGAACCGATTTCGATATTAACTTTCAGATGTTTGGCATTCCTGTCAGGGTCCATCCGGCATTCTTCATCATGCCGGTGCTGCTTGGGCGTGGTTTGATTGCGCCGGGGATGAACGTTGGGGTCGGCTTGTTGCTGGTTGTTGGGCTCTTTTTCGTTTCAATCCTCGTTCACGAGCTAGGGCACGTGTTTGCGTATCGCTACTTTGGACAGGCGGGACGCATCGTCTTGTATTGGATGGGAGGCATTGCGATTGCGGATTCTGGGAACCTGCCATGGGCTCGAACCAGTGGTCGCCGCTTTTCTGGGAATCAACAGATCGCTATTTCCCTTGCCGGCCCCGCTGCCGGTCTGTTGCTGGCGGCTGCCTGTGTTGCAGCGGTCTACGCGTTTGGCGGATCGGTAAGGTTGGGTTGGGTGTTTGGGTTCGTGCCTGTGCCGTTTGCCAATATGGCGGGTACTGCAATGGAAGGGAACGAAGTGTTTTGGATGCTGATCCAAGGAGGAATCATCTGGAACATTTTTATCAACCTGCTGAATTTAGTTCCCGTTTATCCTCTTGATGGTGGGCAGGTTTCTAGAGAACTATTCTTAAAGTTCGATCCTTGGAACGGGGTTAGCAATAGCTTGCTTCTATCTGTCGCGACAGGCGTTGCGTTTGCGATACTTGGGCTGTCCGGCCAAGACAGGTTCCTCGCATTCTTTTTCGGGTTCATGGCGTGGCAGAATTACCAAGCATGGCAACAGAGCAGCGGCACACGAAGACCTTGGTAACGTTGATGGTAAACGTTGTTCGCCATGTGCGTTCTCAAGTTCGTATCCTGATGATGAACGCAACTTAATAAACATGTCGAGTGTTTGAAATTTCTCAATCGCGCTGCGTTTCGCGCGCGACGAAAGTAAAAAAATCGCCAGTTGCGGGTCTCGTTTCAAAAAAAACGAAATTTTTTTTGCGTTTTTTCAAACTTCAAAAACGTGTTTGCATACGACGTTGCGCGTCCGTTTAAGTTAGTGATCAAGTTGGCGATCAAGAACGAAAGTTTGTCAGAACGAAAACGATTTTTGTTCGTTTCAAAGTTAGAACGAGCGCGAATTAAGGTTTTGACTTGGTTTTGATGTTCATTTTGAGACGCAAAACGCGTCCCTCGCTAGAACGTTTGCGTAAACCGTGTTTGCGATCGCGTTCATGCATTAAATACTTGTTTTTCAAAGACTTAACGCACCGCGTGAAAGCTTTCGTAATGCTCCAATGACGTACGATGTTGCCGAAATAGATCGTCACTGCGTTCAAAATGACTCTCGCATCGCGAAAACTGAACACCAAACAACGCAGCCACGCCACTTTCGCATTTGATTAACAAGTTTGTGACATTGAGTGCGTAATGTCCTCGGTTGTTCGTGGCAAGTTGGTTCGTTCGTTTGCCGGATACGAACTCTTGCGATGTTGAAAACTGGCTCATGTTCAATAGTTAAAATTCCGAAAAGTGCAAAAACAATATTGAAAAGTTCAGTTTGTTTCCTAAAACTATCGCAACGCAACTGCCTTTGAATTTGTTTGAAACTATTTCTGACGAGTTCAAAGCGTTGATCAACGATGATTAGCAGGCAGTTGCATCATTCGAACCATCACATGTAATGGTTTTTTTCGAATGGTGAGTTTGCTCAGGGCTGACGAACTCGTGTTCTCAGCGAGCGGCAAATTCGCCACGGTCTAAAAATGGAGGACGTCCTGTGGCCAAGAAGAAAAAGAAGGTTGCCAAGAAAAAGGCAACGAAGAAAAAAGTAGCTAAGAAGAAAAAAGTAGCCAAGAAGAAAAAGAAGGCTACTAAGAAGAAGAAAGTAGCCAAGAAGAAAAAGAAGGCTACTAAGAAGAAGAAAGTAGCTAAGAAGAAAAAGAAGGCTACTAAGAAGAAAAAAGCGACCAAGAAAAAGAAGAAGGTCGTGAAGAAAAAGAAGAAAGCTGCAAAGCGCAAGAAGTAGTTCGGTTCGATGAACTGAATCTGCTGACTGAAACAACGAGAAAGGGCCTTCGATCTGAATCGACGGCCCTACTTTTTTGCGCTCATAGAATCGGCTGATTCAATTGTCCGGGTGCCGCGCCTTACGCTTGCGTGAACATGTTCGGAACCTACCCAAGGACCGGTAGCTGAGTTTGAGGCGGGTTGGCGGCGGCAGAGTCAGCCAGATTCTGGCAGAGCGTTTTGGCGATCCCCTCTAGGTAGGGAGCCACGTTTTCGTCATCAAAATTGGCCGCCATTTGTCCCGCATCGCCTCGTTCGCGCAGCTGGATGTTGATCGGGATCTCTCCAAGAAACGGGATCTTGTCTTGGCCAGCGTATTTCTTCGCGCCGCCCTTGCCGAAGATGTCGTACTCCTTGCCGTTGTCTGGGCACACGAAGCTACTCATGTTCTCGATCAACCCCAGCACGGGAATCTTTACTTTGCGAAACATGCCGACTGCTTTGATCGCATCGATCAAGGCAACTTCTTGCGGAGTGCAAACGATCACGGCTCCCGTTAGCGGTAGCATCTGAGAAAGACTCAATGCGATGTCGCCCGTGCCCGGTGGCATGTCGATGATCAAGTAGTCTAGATCTCCCCACGCCACATCGCGTAGGAAAGTCGTGATGGTTGAATGCAACATCGGACCCCGCCAGATCACGGCCTCGCCCGGAGGCACAAGGAACCCGATGCTCATGAGAGGAATGCCATCGAAGTCTAGCGGCGCAATCTTGTTGCCATCTTTGGTGACTTGGCCACGGACGCCGGTCAGTTGCGGCACGCTGGGTCCGTAAACGTCGGCATCTAAAATTCCCACCTTGCAACCTGCTCGTTTAAGCGCGATGGCCATCGAGACAGCTGCGGTGCTTTTGCCTACCCCGCCCTTCCCTGCCGCCACCGCAATGACGGCCTTCGCGGTGATCCCGACTTGGCCAATCGGCTGGGCCGGTCGATCGTGATCAATGATCGTCACATCAATCGACTTGATGTCGGGGAACGCTTTCTCCAGCGCCTCTTGGACGCGTGTCTGAAACGAATCTCGGATAGGTGCCGCGAAGCTGGTCAGCCCGACCTCAACCGCGATCGAGTCGCCGTCGGCCGAGATCGCGTGAATCTGATTCTTCAGCGGGCGGCCTGTTTCGGGGTCTGGGATTTTCGCCAGCGTCTGTTGGACTTGGGATTTGAGTTCGTTGGAATCAGTCATTGGAGTTTTCAGCGTCGGTCAGAGAGTCGGAATGTTGTGTCAGTTTGGTCGGTGGAACAGAAAAACGAGTCGTTTTGAACGAGCCACCAGCGTAGCGAGCGACCGCCTTCCACGGGAGGCGTTGTCCGAACGAGGACTCGATATCCAACGATTCGAGCGGGTTTAAGTCGTGGTGACGTTGGATTTGACGGAAAAGCCTTTTCGCAGCCAGCGGGCTACGACACGTCCACTGGTAACCGGCCACGGCCAAGGCATTCAGTATTTCGATCGAGCTGAAATCGGTAACCGCGAACAATGCGCAGCGAGTGAACGAGTGCCGATGCTCGGCGGCAAACCGGCAGCAGGCAGCTAGGTTAACCTCGTCCACTTCGACCACCGCAACGCTTCCCGGCCAATTCCGGCACTCGATGGCCAGATCGTTCAGGTCGAGTGCCGAGATCCGTTGGTTAGAATCCGAATGGTGGCGAATAACGGACAGCCAGCGCTCGGTTCGCGTGAGGCTGATGACCTTTTGCCGGTGTAGATCGGGGCGGAGATGCCGAGTGCTCATTCCAATTCCTCGAACGCGGAAGGATCGATCATTTGGTTATCCGATTCGGTCGGCGGAGTGTCATCGGGCGTGCTCTGATCGCTCGGCGAATCTTTCCCTTTGGCTTTCCCTTTGGCTTTCCCTTTAGTTTTCCCTTTAGTTTTCTCTTCGGTAGACGCTGAAAGTTCGAAGTGCCCCATCCGCCGGATCAGCCGCGATCGAGAAATGCTTAGCAGTTGGGCCGCTTTGGTTTTGTTGCCTTTCGATTGCAGGAGAGCGCGTTGGATCAGTTCCAATTCCAGTTGCTCGATCCATTGGGTCAAGTCAATTGTCGTTTCTTCCGGATCGCCAATTCGAAACGCTTGGACGGCGTGTCGAAACGAGTCAGGTAGATCGTCGACCTGAATTTTTGGACCGGTCGCATGATCGCAGGCGGCGGTAACCACCTGTTGAAGCTGCTCCAAATTGCCGGGCCAATGGAACTCGTTCAGCAACTGCATGGAAGCGTCGTCGAATCCCCCAAGTTGATGCTCGCGCGATCGGTTGGCATGTTCGACGAACGCCTGAGCCATCAGGGGAATGTCTTCGCGTCGCTGAGCGAGAGAAATTAACGGGACTTCGATCGTGGTCAACTGATGAGCAATGCCAGCAGGGAACTTGTTTTGAGTGGCAAGTTCCACCAACGAGGTTTCCGATGTCGCGATGACTCGGCACGCATCGCCGCTGCGTTTTAAAAAGCTTTCGACCAGCAACAGCGCGGAACCGATTAGTTTGTCGATGTCCAGCAACAGCAGAATCGGGTGCGTTTGTTGGTCGGATGCAACCGGCACCGCGCGGCCGCGTCGTGTTCGTTTCGTGATCTGGTTGGCGACTTGGTCGATCGATTGCTGCGTCAGTTCGTCATCGGCCAGCACGCAATGCAAAACGGCGACTGAGAAATCTTCGCTTTCGGTGCCGGACGCTGCGATCGTGCGAGCCAAATGTTCGCGGCCACTGCCCGGGGGGCCGGTGATGACGGTTTCGGCATCCAATCCAATGATGGCCGCAGTCTGTCGACGCAATCGATCGGCGAAGGGGCTCGTTCCGATCAGGTTCCCCATTGCGTAGTTGTCGGCATGGTGCTGCCGGAGCATTGCCAGCGCGGTGTGAAGGGCTTGAGACTGGCTCGATGTGGATGGATCGGCGGAGGTGGCGTTTGGTTCGCTTGAGTTGCTTTCGCAGTTCGCGCTGACAACGCCCAGCACTCCCAGCAGTTGTTGTTCCTCGTTCAGCAGGCGGTGAAACGTGGCGGGCCGAGTTTCGGTTCCTTTGGGCAGTGAAACGAAGACGCTCGTGGTGATCGGCCCGGCAATGGATTGAGTTTGATCGGAAAGAGTTCCGTCGTCGTGGGAATCGGAAAAGAGTTCCGGGGGAGGACAAAGTCCCTTGACCGGATCATCTTTCGGCTCAATCGTATCCTCCGACGTGAAGAAGCACTGCAAGTCATCAGCGTGATCGGCGTCCAATCCCACCCACGCCAAACAGGCGGCGTTCATGTAAACGATTTGCCGGTCGGCACTGACAAGGTAGATCGGTTCGGCGCTGCGGTCGAAGTAAGTGCCGAGCGATCGGTTGAATTTTCGAGATTTCTTCATGCTGCCACCCATTCTAGTGCATGTTGTCGTCGGCCATAGCGTCTTGGTCGTTCAGGCAGTCGGACAAAGTGCCGGGAAATTCGTGACGGCGATCGAAAATGTGCTGCGGCAGCCAATGTGGGCGAAGGGATCCGCGTGGATTTGAAGCGATTGCGGTTCCCGTTCATTGGTGGACAGTGGTATAGTCTGGTTTTGAAAAGCAACGCAAACTTTAACGATCAACGCAAGTTGAGGCCCGATTTTCGATGGCTCGCGAAACGATACTTTCCAACAAGCCCGATGCGAAGGACGACGATCCGACGCTGCGACCGACGCGAATGAGCGACATGATTGGTCAGCGCGACGTGATTGAGCGACTGCAAATCGCGATCGATGCGGCTCGGCAGCGCGATGAAGTGCTGGGGCATATTCTGTTTGATGGGCCGCCGGGGCTTGGCAAGACGACCTTTGCGACTTGTATTCCGGCCGAACTGGGCGTGCATGTGGATTTTTTGTCCGGCCCCAGTTTAAAAGCTCCCAAAGATCTGGTGCCGAGTCTGACGAACTTGCGAGCCAAACAGGTTTTGTTCATTGACGAAATTCACCGCATTCCCAAAGCGGTCGAAGAGTACATGTACACGGCGATGGAAGATTTTCGCATCGACATGATTTTGGGCGAGGGGATCAATGCGAGGACTCATAACTTCAAGCTACGCCCATTCACCTTGATCGGCGCGACGACGCGAGCGGGAATGCTGACCGGTCCGCTGCGAGATCGTTTTCAACTTCGTGAGCGGTTAGATTTTTACTCGCTGGAAGAGCTTGCTCAAATCGTGACGGGCAACGCTGGGAAGCTTTCGGTGGAGATCGAGCAAGAGGCGGCGATTGAGATTGCGGCTCGCAGTCGCAGTACGCCTCGAGTGGCAAACAATCGACTCCGCTGGGTGCGTGATTTCGCTCAAAGCCGCGCGGCAGGAAAAATTACGTTGGAGGTAGCCCGCGACGCATTGAAAATGGCCGAGATCGATGGCTTGGGGCTGGACCGACAGGACCGAAAGTATTTGGACACGCTGATCCGAGTCTGCATGGGCGGGCCGACGGGGATTGAGACGTTGGCTGCGACGATGAATTCGGTGACCGATACTTTGGCGGACGAAGTCGAGCCATTCTTGCTGCGGAGCGAATTGATTCTTCGAACGCCGCGTGGCCGAGTCGCGACACCGAAGGCATTTGCTCATATGAATCTCGATCCGCCGGGAACCAGTGAAGGATCCGCTCTGTTTGACTGATCGTCGTTCAAGTCAGCGTGGTGGCTGGCGGGATTTGCCCACGTTGACACTCGAAAAAGCGGGCCATAGATTGTCGATCCTAGTGGCGGCGCCGCGGAGGCCATTTTTCTTTCTTGTGAGACAAACCGTTGAGTAAAATTGCGTTCCTGTTTCCGGGCCAAGGGGCTCAATCGATCGGCATGGGTAAGTCGTTATTCGACGAATTGCCGGTGGCGGTGAAGATGTTTGATCATGCGTCGGACGTGCTTGGATTCGATCTTGCGGACGTTTGTTTTAACGGCCCTGCTGATCGGCTGAACATGACAGAGATCAGCCAGCCGGCTCTATTTGTGACCAGCATGATTGCGTTGGAGAAGCTGAAGCAAGAATCGCCCGACGTTGTCGAAAGCTGTGCCGGAACGGCGGGGTTGAGCTTGGGCGAGTACACCGCGATTGCGTTCGCTGGAGGAATGAGTTTTGAGGATGGCCTAAAATTGGTCCAGCTTCGTGGTCAGGTGATGCAGGCGGCAGCCGATCAGACAGCCGGATCGATGGTCAGCGTGCTTGGGCTGGACCGTGAAGTTGTCCAAGAGGTTTGCGAAAAGGCTCGCGTTGACGGCGAAGTGCTGCAGATCGCGAACTTGTTGTGCAAAGGGAACATTGTTGTCTCGGGTGGGCAGAAGTCGTGCGAGGCAGTTGAGGCGATCGCGACGGAGGCCGGTGCAATGAAGTGCATTCCTCTTTCCGTTGCCGGCGCGTTTCATACCGGCATGATGGAGTCGGCGGTCGACAAGCTAAAGTCGGCGCTCGATGGAACGGAGATGTCTGAAACTCGGTTGCCGGTTTATTCCAATGTTGATGCGCAGGTTCATCAAAAACCAGACGATTTTCGATCGTTGTTGGTGAAGCAAGTTTGCTCGCCGGTGCTGTGGCAGGGTTCGATGGAACAAATGTTGGCAGACGGCTATGACGAATTTTATGAAATTGGCAGTGGCCGAGTGCTGCGTGGCCTAATGAAGCGGATCAATCGCAAAGTTACCTTTCACGGCGTGGGAGAGTGATGGGAATGCGGAATGCGGAATGCGGAATGCTGAGTACTGAGTACTGAGTACTGAGTACTGAGTACTGAGTACTGAGTACTGAGTACTGAGTACGCCTGAACTCTGAACTCTGAACTCTGAACTCTGAACTCTGAACTCTGAACTCTGAACTCTGAACTCTGAACTCTGAACTCTGAACTCTGAACTCTGAACTCTGAAAACTGAAAACTGAAAACTGAAAACTACACACTTGAAACTTGAAAAACCATGAGTCTTGAATCATTAAAAGTTGACCTGTCAGGTCAGAACGCCATCGTCACCGGTGCCTCGCAGGGATTGGGTCGATCGATGGCCATCGCATTGGGCGCCGCCGGAGCGCGTGTCGCGTGTGTGGCTCGCAACGAACAGAAACTGGCCGAAACGGTCAAAGCGATCACTGACGCGGGTGGCGCAGCGGACGTCATGGCGGCGGACGTGAGCGTGAAAGAGAACATCGAAAAGATCGTGGAAACGGTTGCCGAGGAATGGGGGCAGCTGGATATCTTGGTTAACAATGCCGGGATTACTCGTGACACCCTGCTGCCGGTGATGACGGACGAGCAGTGGGATGACGTGATCGCGGTGAATCTGAGAGGGACGTTCTTGTTCACTCGAGCCGCGTCGCAAAAGATGATGCGAAAGCGTTATGGCCGGATCATCAATATCTCTAGCGTCTCTGGCTTGATTGGAAACGCTGGTCAAACGAATTACTCGGCATCAAAGGCTGGCGTGATCGGGATGACTCGCAGTCTCTCAAAAGAGCTGGGCAAGCGAAAAGTCACCGTCAACGCGGTCGCGCCAGGATTTATCGAGTCTGAAATGACGGCCAAATTGGGCGATACGATCCTTGGCGAGGTCAAAAAACGCATTCCTGCCAACCGAATCGGCACTCCGGACGATGTTTCGGCTTGTGTGCTGTTTCTAGCCAGCCCCGCAGCAAGTTACGTAACCGGTCAGGTTTTAACCGTCGATGGCGGCATGACCGCGTAATCATGTGGTTCTGGTAGAACTTGGGTATCGTTTCAGCGCGAAGAAAACAGGGTTTTGGGGCAATTCTGGCTTGACCTATTTTGTCCTTATCCTCTATTCTCAGGCACTTGAAATAAGGGCATACCCGATTTGTCGCAGGCAGATCGCAGTCCTGCATCGTTCGAAAGAGTGGTGCGAATCAATCAAAAGTTAAAGTTCTCCGTACAGTAGTTTTCAGAGAAGGAGGCCGATTTATGTCGTCGGTCGAAGAACGTGTTGTTAACATCGTCGCCGAGCAACTTGGTGTCGATAAAGATAAAATCAAACCAGAGTCGAACTTCGTTAACGATCTGGGTGCTGACTCGCTGGATACAGTCGAGCTGGTGATGGAGTTAGAAGAGGAGTTCGATATCAATATCGCGGACGACGCGGCTGAAAAAATTCAGACCGTTGGCGAAGCGATCAGTCATATCAACAGCAACGCCTCTGCGGCCTCCTGAATAAATTGAATCAGCCCAAGCTGTAGCGCGTGCCATTGTCCCAAGATTTTGTTTCGTTTTTCGGAACACTTGGGGCGTAAGTTTTTAACTAGGCAGGTGAAATGACTCGGTTGTTCACAGAATTTTTTCTTCCGCACGAGGAGTGCCGAAAGCCTTCCTTGTGCGGAATTTGTTTTAGGGCACCAGCTTTTATTGATCGTCCGTCGTTTCGTTTTCGGATGAGAGTAGTTTTGTGGCGAGGGTTCCAGAGCGTTGCTTAGGACGTTTGGCCAAAATTCGCTCGTTTGAGTTGGTCCTTGAGTACCCAGCCGCGAAATGTTTTGTTGTTCAGCCGCACTGAGTTTTGTTGCGGCTTCATTCTAAGCAGTCACCTCTTCGTATCACAGGCAAACGTATGACACGGCGTGTAGTCGTCACCGGTTGGGGTCTTGCAACATCACTCAGTTGCGACGTGGATGACTGTTGGAATCGTGTGTTGGCCGGCGAAAGTGGCATTCACGATATCAAGCTTTTTGATACTTCGGATATGAAGATCAAAATTGGTGGCGATATCTACGATTGGGATGTCACTGATTTGCTGGGCACCAAGGAAGCCAAAAAGGTCGATCGATACACTCAGTTGGCTCTATATTGTGCCGACAAAGCCATGACGTTCAGTGGGATTGATCTTGATCAATACCCCGATAAGTCTCGTTTTGGTGTCGTGTTAGGCTCCGGGATTGGTGGGATGACCACGATTTCCGAGCAGATGGAGCGGTTGATTCATAAAGGGCCGGGGCGGGTCTCGCCGCTGACGATTCCCAAGCTGATGCTTAATGCGGGTGGAGGCAACATCGCAATCCGTTACGGATTCCGAGGCCCCAACTACAGCGTCGCGACTGCGTGTGCCAGTGCAGGAAACGCGTTGGGCAACTCGCTTGATCTGATCCGTAGCAACATTTGCGATTTTGTCGTATCGGGCGGAACCGAGTCTGGGATGACTCGAATGGGTCTTAGTGCTTTCCAAAACATGAAAGCTTTGTCCGGCCGGAACGACGAACCAACCAAAGCTAGTCGTCCGTTCGATTCCGGACGCGACGGTTTTGTGTTCGCCGAAGGCGCTGGCCTGCTGCTGTTCGAGGAATTGGAGCACGCGAAAGCTCGGGGGGCGAACATTCTGGCCGAAGTCGTTGGTTTTGGAACCACTTGCGACGCTGGGCATATTACGTCTCCCGACGAAAACGGAACCGGAGCCGCGGCCGCCATGGTGGCCGCACTAGAACACGCGGGTTTGAAGGCTGAGCAGATTGATTACATCAACGCTCACGGTACGAGCACCCCGTTAGGTGATAAAGCAGAAACCAAAGCGATCAAATCCGTTTTCGGAGATGCTGCAAAAGATGTCAGCATCAGCAGTACCAAAAGTCAGTTGGGACATTCGCTGGGAGCCAGTGGTGGCATCGAGCTGATCCTTTCAATTAAAGCGATCTTGGAGTCGAAAGTTCCTCCTACGATCAATCTGACTGATCCCGATCCTGACTGCGATTTGGATTACACACCGAATGTGCCTCGTGATCGCGAAATTCGTTATGCGATGAGCAACAGCTTTGGGTTCGGCGGTCACAACGCTTCGATGATTGTGGCAAAATACGAAGACTGATGTTTTCGCCTCAAGCGACCGTTCGGGAGAACAAGGCTTTATTTGTTAGCGACCGCATTTTTGCGTCGTTTTGGCAACCAAATGCCATTTCTCGATCCGTTTAGCTGGCTGACAGAATCGTCTCCCTGTCAGGTCGAAGCTGGGATCACGCTGTGAAATCCAAGATTCTGGATTTGCTTTCTGTAAGCGTTTCGAGTGGAAAAACGCAGGATAAAACCCCGTATGACGCTGTTTGGCACGATGGTTGCGTAATAACAGATCAGTTCACCGGCAAAAGATGACAAAACGTCAGCAGCCGGCAAACTGCATTTCAGCAACAGCTCTTTCGAGGAAAACATATTATGCACTGCAATCAAACAAAAAATCGTATCGCGACACCGTTCGGAGATTTTCAGGTTGACGTTGAGAATTTGTTCGAGCAATTTTTTGGCGATCGACCAGTCGCTCCGCAGGGACGCTGGTTGCCGCACACGAATATCTCAGAATCTGACACGGCGTATCGAGTCAGCATCGAATTGGCCGGAGTCAAACCGGCAGACGTGACTGTCGAAATGCACGATGGCGTGTTGGAAGTTTCTGGCACACGAGAAAAAGCGGAACTGCCGGAAGGAGTGCGGGCACTGAAGGTCGAGCAACGATCGGGTGAATTCCGACGCAAGTTTGAATTTCCCACGCTGGTTGACGCCGATGCGATCGAGGCGGCATATGAAAACGGTGTGCTTTCTATCGAGCTACCAAAGTCCGAGAAGGTGCTGCCTCGCAAAATTAATATCAAGGTCGCCGAGTGATGTCGAACCTGTAACATCAGGCTTTCTCGAAACCTTAGAACCCGTTGGATGCGTCCAGCGGGTTTTTTCGTTTCATCAGCTCAGGTTGACGCAACCGGTCGCAACGATTGGCGTTCACTAGATCGAGAGCAACTATGAGTAAACGGTCAAATTTTATCCAGTTGATCACGCGCTGTGGTCAACTGGATTACATTTCGCGAAACGAAAATCCTTCGATTGGCCATGTAGAACACAATTATCAATGGGATACCAACGTTTAAGTTGATTAAATGCTGGTAGTCAGGTTTCGGCACGCGACATGCATCAATCAGTCGATGGAGTTAAGTAAGTAACACTCTACAACAGCATCATTTTCAACTGCCGCCGTCAAGCGACCACTTTTGGTTGTTGTCCGACGGTTGTCGTCAGGCAATCTCGGCGGTTTGAAGATTGATCGCCCCTCTCTCGGTATCCAAGTTTAGGAGATTTATCATGAAACGTGCACTTGCATTACTTGTCGCTATGGGCGTCGTCGCTCTGGCATCACCACAGGAAGCTGACGCTCAATTCCATCGTGGCGGATCAGGCTTTGCGATTTCGATCGGCAATGGCTTTGGTCCCGGCTTCGGTCCCGGCTTTGGTGGTTTCGGCCCGAGCTATGGCTTCAATCGCGGCTTCGGTGGCTTTAACAACGGCTTCTACCGACCTTCTGGTTTCAATGTCGGATACTCGTCGTTCCGGCCTTCGTACAGCTATGGCCGTTCGTTCTATGGCGGCGGCGGCTACCGTGGTGGTCGCAGTTGCGGCTATTAACTCAAGCAGAAGGCTTCGACAATTTCGTTTACGCTATCATTTTGTGGCGAACAGAAAAGGCTGCCGAGAATTTCTCGGCGGCCGTTTTTATTGGGTGGCTTCCAGTTCGTGCTCGATGCCGTCCAACTCACGTCGGAGGATTTTCAGAAGCGTCTGCAGGAAGACAACCACCATCGGTCCAATCACGATTCCGATTGGGCCTAGTGTTGATACGCCTCCGATGACGCTTAGCAGGGCCAGCAAGGGATGCAGGTTCGATTGTCCGTGCAAAACAATGGGCTTGATGATGTTGTCAGCCATGGAGATCACCGCAAAGCCGTAAATGGCTAGGCCGATGGCGGCGGCCAAGTTTTGATCGACAAAATACAGGTAAAGACAGCAGGGGATCCAAACAGATGCCGCTCCCACAAATGGGACCATCGCCAATACTGCCGAAAGCAAGGTCAACGAGAAGACCGATTCAAGACCACAAACGTAGAACCCAATTCCGGCCAGCAGTCCTTGAGCCACTGCGGACAGAAGTGTCGCAACTGCGACTGCTCGGCTGACGCGACCAAACTCTTCGATCAATTCGACCTCGTGCTGATCGTCCAGCGGGGAGAGCCCTTGAATGGACTTGATCATGCGTTCGCCATCAAGCAAGAAAAAATACAGGCTGAAAATCATAATCGAAGTTCCCAGCAGTAAACTGCCAAGAAAAGCAGAAGTCGCTCCACCAAGTTTTGGCAGATTCGTCTGAGTAAACTTTGAGAATGAATTGACGTAAGACTCAATTTGTTCGTTGGATGGATTAACGGCCTGAGTAAACAGGGCACGAATGCGTCCACCCAAAAAGGCGACTTTGAACTTTTCAAAGTAAGCATTCGCTTCACTCAGTTCTTGCTTGTAAGCTTGCAGATTCTCGTGGCGTTGCAACTCGGATCGGGCGACGTCGCTGTCTTCTTTGGATAACTCCCAGCTAGCCGATTGATCGATCTCTCGCGCCGCAGCAATGTGTTGCTGGAAGAGTGCCCAGTTTTCTTCTGTTTGCTGTGATTTGCTTGAAGCCACTTCTTCCGCTTTTTCTGCGTCGCCAGCGTCAGACCATTGAAGTTCACTGGCTTCTGCGATCTCAGCGGCAGTTTGGTAGATTTCGGAAATACCAATCCTTTGCTTATCCATGTCGTCGTTTAGCAACTGCAAGTGAAGGCTGTCAAAGCGGGACTCGACCTGACGAAATTGTTCGGATAAGGGTGAATCCAGTTTCAAATTTTTCCTTAGGTCCACGAGCGACTGGACGAGTTGGGGCGAGCGATACTGTCGGAACAGCGATTGGCTTTCCATCACTGCCATGGTCAGCAACAGTCCGATCGGAACCAGCACCGTCAACATGATACTTAGCGTCGTCAGTGCCGCAGCAAGGGTCTCGCGCCCGCTACACTTCTTCAAAAACCATTGGTGGAAAGGGTCGAAAATCACCACCAGCAACGCGGCTAGGAACATTGGAATCAGGAAGCTGGCCATGACCTTGTAAAACACGATGGACAGCAAAATGATGACTGTCAGCAGCAGCCCGAACGAGACGAGTCGATTCATCGAGATCGTCCCGACGGCATCTTTGTCGCGTGCTGCCAGCCATTCAGACGTGTCTGATTTCGTAGCCGATTGGTTTTGGGACGCAGCTGGCGCGGGAGTTTTATCGGGTTTCGATTTCTTGTTGCGTTTCATGTTCGACATTGTAGCCATGTTGACTCACGCCGCGAATCCGAGGTTCTACCGACATGGCGTCATTGCGAGATGACGGGTGTTGAGGAGAAAGTAGAGCCTGGCAAATTGCGTTTCGGGGGCCACGATTTTTGAGGAGCCTTTTCGCCATTATGGTGGGAGTACGGCACGAGAATGTTGAAGTACGGGAGCGAATTTTTTTCGCTTTGTTCGGGTGGGGCACGAAAATTTTGAGAATGAGCGATTTTGTGCTGACATTTTATTCTTGCATTTGCTGCCCCGCAGGGGCAAGATGTCGGTAGCAACGATTGGATCGCCGAAGTCGCTTGCCCCGTAGGGGCATGATGTCGGTAGCGAAATATGATTCGCATGGATGCGGGGCTAGTCAAAAGATCAAGTTGGTTCTTATGCCAAACACATATACACAAATTCACATCCAAACGGTTTTCACCGTTCAAAACCGCGCCTCTGTGATTGGTGATCGATGGAAAGAAGAGCTGTATCGTTACATCACGGGAATCGTGCAAAATAACGGCCACAAGGTATTGGCAATCAATGGAATGCCCGATCACGTGCATTTATTTTTTGGTATGCGACCAAAACAATCATTGTCGGAATTGATGCAAGCCGTTAAAGGCGATTCTTCAAAGTGGATCAACTCGAAAGGATTCGTACGCGGCCGGTTTGCGTGGCAAGAGGGATACGGAGGATTTTCGTACAGCAAATCGCAGGTTCCTAAAGTGATTCAATACATTCGGAATCAAGAAGAACATCATCGAAAGCGAACGTTTATTGAAGAGTATCACGATTTGTTAGAGAAGTTCGGCGTGCCCTTTGAAGAACGGTATTCGTTTACGCCCGTGGCATACCAAAAAAATGACGTTAGCTGAAGTCAGTCAGCATGGCGTCCCTCACGGGACGCGTGGGGTTGGGGGTGTGTTCGCTACCGACATGATGTCCCTACCGGGACAAGGTGTGTTGAAGCGAGAGTCACGTGTGCTGAAATATCGTCTTTTTTGTGCCCGCTATTTTTTAGCGGCGTTTTTGATCTATACGATATCCCTGCGAGGCGGTGATTTTTTTCGACAGGCGTTCCGGTCGATAGCTACTGTCGAGATTGTGGCGTAATTTTCAATTCGAGCTCTTCGTCGCCACGTTTCACACGAATGGTTGTTTCTTGATTGATCTTCAGGCCGTCAATGATCGCCGTGTAGTCGTAAATGTTTTCGATCTTTTGTCCGGCCAGACCGATGATGATGTCGCCGCCTTGGACTCCCGCCAATGCGGCAGGCGCACCGGAGGTGGTGTCCTCCAGTTTCACGCCCACCACGTCGTCGCCGTAGGACGGGACGGTGCCTAGGTACGCTCGGTTGCCGCCACGCGATGCCTGCTTTGGTTTCGATTCTCGTTTGACAAACTTGGGCGTTTGGTCGTCGGTCACCAGCTGCCGTGTGATCAAGCCCATCAAGCGAGCAATTTTTTGGGCGGCCGGATAGTTGAGTTTTTCCGGCGTGTCACGCGGCGTGTGATAGTCGGTGTGCGATCCCGTGAAGGCCGACAGGATCGGGACGCCAGCTCGGTAAAAAGAACTGGCGTCGGTTGGTAAATCCGTGTCGTCGCTAAGTGTTAGCGGCAGCCCAACCACGGCATTGCGTTGTTCGATCGCGCGAGCCCAATAGTCGCTGCTGCCGATTCCTTGCAGCACCAGTTTTTCTTTGAAGCGGCCGACCATGTCCATGTTCAACGCCGCGACGATGCGGAGTTTCTTGCTGTCGGTCGTTCTGTTCTCAAGTTCGACTTTCTCGGACCTGATTGTTGGCGATCTCAAAATGCCATTTTTATGGATGGCGTCGACTAAACCAGGCAGCGAGTCAGAGTACGCTTTGGGGTCAATCTGAACTTTGATCAAAAAGTTTGGATCAACTTTGCCAATGAAGCTCAGCGAGCCCTTCAGTTCATCCAGGGTCGTCTTTTCTCCATTGAGCCACAAGTTGTTTTTCGCGTCGATCGCTAGTTCGAAGTCGTGAATGTCGTACTTCTTTTTCGCTTTGGCGGTCGGAGCGACTCCCTGAATCGAGTTCGCGTACGCCTTCGAACCGTGCAAACCAAGCTCCTCGCCAGACCACGCGGCAAAAATGATGTCGCGTTTCATGTTTAGCTTGCCGGATTTTTTCGCGTCGGCCAAGTATTCGGCGATCTCCAACATGGCGGCAACTCCCGATGCATTATCGTCGGCTCCAACATGCACACTGCCCTGCTCTGCTTCTTTGGCTAGGCTACTTCCAGCCTTGCCCGCCCCAAGGTGGTCAATGTGAGCCCCAACGATGATCGCGTCGCGGGACGGTTTCTCTCCAGCCTGCAAACGCCCCAACACGTTTCGGCCCGCGCCAGTTTTTTGAATCACGTCAATCGCCGTTGCCAGCTGAACATTTTTGAACACAAAACCGGGGTGAGGTTCTCCTGCATCAAGTGAAGTTTGTAACGCTTTCAGATCGTGATCGTTGCCATCAAGAATCCTCTGAGCCACTTCGTCGCTGACACTGACGGCCGCAAGGCTCGAACCGCTTGGGGAGAAATCGTTCTGCAGCGGAACCAATTGCTTTCGCACCTGTGAGTTCGGGCCGCTAACGACGATCAGGCCGGCGGCCCCACGTTGTCGCGCTTGAAACGCTTTCTTGCGCAGTCCGGCGTGGAACTGCAAGTGTTGACGTCGCTCGGGCGTCACGTCTTCGGGAACGAACCGAAACACCATCGCCCATTTGCCTTTGACATCAAGGTCGGCATAAGAATCGTAGGCGGCTTGGTCTTCCGTTTCAGGCGCAACGATTCCGTAGCCCGCGAACACGATGGCTCGTTGAGGAAGCGTGGTGTTGGCGGAAAACGTGAGCGGTCGCCAGTCGGTGTCGATTTCTAGATTCTTCGTTGAATCCTTGGTCGTTGCATCGCGGCTCAGCGTCAGCCCGTTTTCGGAACCAAGTCGGGCTCCATCGGGAAAGTCAAATTTTTGATACCAACCACCGTTGTCTCCTGCGGGCAAAAGTCCCAAATGATCCAAATAGGCGGCCACGTAGGCAGTCGCCTTCCGCTCGCCAATACTGCCCGTCATTCGCCCGCCCAGTTCCTTGCGGCATAGGTAATCGACGTGGCGAATCAGATCTCGCTGGTCGAAACCGCTGGCGGCAGCATTTGCGGCTTCGACTCCTTGTCGTGTGGCGGTCGAGACATCCGCTTCCTCTTTCGTGCCGGCGGACAACATTTTCATTGCAGTTTCGTGATCCCACTTGCCAAGATAAATCTGCGATTGCTTGCGAGCGTTTCGTGTCGACGTCCAAGTCAGTGTTTTGCCATCGGGCGAAAAGCTGGCTAGACCGTCGAAACCATCCGTGTCGGTGACTCGGACAGGCGGCGACTTGCCATCGGCCGCGACAAGGTAGAGTTCAAAGTTTCCAAAGCCGTGCTTGTTCGTGGTGAAGATTAAGTACTCGCCCGATGGGTGATAGAACGGAGCCCAACTCATCGCGTTCATTCGTGTGATTTGTTGTTGTTCGCTGCCGTCGATGTTCATGGTCATGATTTCGGCGGTTAGTCCGTTAGGAGCAAACCTTCGCCAGCAAATTCGTTCGCCGTTTGGGCTGAAGAATGGGCCGCCATCGTAGCCGCGAACATCGGTCAGTTGCTTTACGTTTGAGCCGTCTGCATGGGCGATATAGATCTCCATCGCAATGGAGGGATCGCGTGCGAATTCTTCGGCCGCTTCGTCCGAGGCGTCGGATCCGAAGCCGTTTCGGTTGGAGGCGAAGGCAATGAGTTTGCCATCGGGCGAATAAGATCCTTCGGCGTCGTAACCCTTGGCGTCGGTAAGTTGTTGATACTCGTTGGTGGTGCGGTCGAACGAGTAAAGCTCATAGGTGGGGTCGTAGTCCCACGAGTAACGCCGCGTTTGTCCGGATTCGCGGAACTCAAGTTCGGCTTTCTGTTTGGCGCGGGCTTCCGGGTCGTTGTGAGTCGACGCGAACAGGACTCGATTGCCACCCGGGTGTATCCACGCGCAGGTCGTTTTGCCATGCCCGGGAGAAACTCTTTCGATGTCGCCGGTTTCGAAGTCGAGCGTGTAAATTTGGTAGAACGGGTTGTCGGCTTGGCGTTCACTTTGAAAAACCATCACGCTACCGTCGGCGCTGTAGTATCCCTCGCCGCTGCGGCGCCCTTCAAACGTCAGTTGCCGAACGTTTGACAGCAGCCGGGATTCGATTGATTTCTTGCTGGCAATTTCTTGCTCAGTTTTGGCAGCGGCAGGATTCGTTTGGGCGAAACTGGAGCTGGAAACGGACAGCCAACCAAGCAGGGCGAAGGCGATCGGTGGCATGATCGATCCGGCTTGCCGACATCTGCGTCGTGTCGAAACACTGTCGGCGGTTTTGGATTGCTGGTTGAATTCGTTCATGGCGTTCGGGCGAAAATGGAATACGTTAAAATGGTTCAAAACCCACGGTTAACCGCTGGTAGAGAGTAGATACCGTGATCTCCGCCGTTTCAATTCGAATCATCAACAAAACGGGCTCGATTTGCGGCACTTTGTCGCACGTAATGATCAATGGTTGCTGTCAGCCGTGTAGACTGACGAATAGACTATCAATCGCCTCAGCCCGGCAATAGACCGTGTCTGATTCACGAGCCACAAGCCATCGAAATTCCACGACTCTGAAAGATTGACCATGATTGCCAACCGAAGTTTTGACTGCGTGGTGTTGGGGGCTGGCCCCGGAGGATGTGCCGCGGCGGCATTGGTCGCTGAGCAAGGGCACTCGACGTTGTTGATCGAACGAGACAAGTTGCCTCGTTTTCATGTGGGCGAATCGTTGATGCCTGAGTCACACTGGATTTTCGAGCGACTGGGCGTGTCGCACGAAATCGAACAGCTTGGGTTCACTCGGAAGAATGGTGTCCAGTTCGTTAGCAGTAGTGGCAAAGAATCGATGCCGTTCATCTTTGCGGATCACGACGACGGACCGAGCAACGAATCGTGGCATGTGCAGCGAGACAAACTGGACAAGCTACTTTTTGATACGGCTTACAACCGAGGTGCAACTTGCATCGACCAGACGCGAGTGCTGGATATCGAAATCAAGAAGAAAGGCCAGCACAAAGTCGTTATGCAAACGTCTGATGGGAAAGAGCAAGAGATTGTTTCCAAAGTCGTGATCGATGCGTCGGGACAATCTTCGTTGATTGCCAATCGGCTGCAGCTTAAAGAGTACTACGAAGATTTGAAGAAGTCGGCGATCTGGGGTTACTTTGATAACGCAGAACGAGCCGGCGGCAAGAACCCGGAAGTCACTTGCATTCTGCACACCGAAAGCAAAGACGCGTGGTTCTGGTACATTCCGTTGGGCGACGGAACGGTTAGCGTGGGCGTCGTCGGCGACAACGATTTTCTACTCAAACGAGGCGGGAGTCCTCAGCAAACCTTTGAGACCGAGGTCAACAACTGCCCCGGAATTAAGCGACGGTTGCGTGATGCAACTCAAAGTTCGTTGGAAGGTCACAAAGGCCGTTTCAATGTCGCCAAAGAGTTCTCGTATCGCACGACGCAGCAGGCGGGAGACGGCTGGGTGTTGGTTGGTGACGCGGGAGGTTTCATCGACCCGATTTATTCTTCTGGCGTTTATCTTGCTCTATGGTCGGGCATGAAAGCAGGAGAAGCCGTTGCCGAGGGTCTGGGGAAGAATGACGTGTCCGCCAAACAGTTGGGGCGTTGGTCGAAGGACTACGAGTCCGGCGTTGCTTTGATCCGGAAACTCGTGCGAGCGTTTTACAACAAAGACTTCAGCTTCGCTGGGTTCATGAAAGAACATCCTCAACACGCGGGCGAGCTAACCGACCTGTTGGTAGGTCGCGTCTTCGACGGCAAAGTCGGCGCAATTTTTGAGGACATGGATCCATGGATTGAGAAACTTCAAGCTGAAGCCGTGTAGCCTTTTAGACCGGCTGTCGCGTTAGTCTCTGCTGATAGTACGCCACGACGAGCCCTCATTCGGTTCTGCTTACAAGCTGAATAGCCAACGTGACGCGGTGTGAACTCAGAAACTACTGACTACGCTCGCGATGGCCGCGACTCTGTTAGATGCGGCCCGCGAGATCTATGAAACGACCTACGGAGCGTTGCTAAACCCAAGATTGGCGACCAGCGAGAAGGCGTCTCCAGAAATATTGACGGCTCCGCCCGACCCAACTTCTGCGCAAATCCGGGAGAGCAAGGCTCCGTCCGAGCCAACTTCTGCGCCAATCCGGGAGGGCGAGGCTCCGTCCGAGCCGTACGGCGGAACAAGACTTCTCATCCCGGCAGCTCGGCTGGATCTCTGAGGCGGTGTACGGGCGGAGCATCGCAGCGGGGTTTGCAACGGGGTGCGGGCGAAGCATTGAAAGGGGTGCGGGCGAAGCATTGAAAGGGGTGCGGACGGAGCCTTACCCTCCCAGCTTTAGTCATCAAAATCGGGGCGTCGAAGTATTTCCGATACTAGAATCGCCTGCCGAATACTCTTGGG
Organism: uncultured Pirellulaceae bacterium; assembly: GCA_937929805.1. GTDB lineage: Bacteria > Planctomycetota > Planctomycetia > Pirellulales > Pirellulaceae > Mariniblastus. Next base: position 40,238 of record CALFUT010000031.1, on the reverse strand, counting down.
GTCTCGCAACATTTGGATCAAATCCGTCGCCACCGCTGACACGTCCTGCCCGACAATTTCATCGTCCGTGTTATCGCGTGTGGTATGTCTGGTTTCGAACTTTCTCGCCCCCCGGTCAAACTTTTGCTTGACCTTGTCCACATCGCCAGACTTCTGAACCTTCAGACTACCAATCTGGTCCGCATGACTAGCAATCTTGCTGGTATCGATATGTGACTCAACGCCGGACTGTACCGATCGCCGACGGCTACTACTTCGCTGGACCGGTTGAGCCTCAATGATTTCGTCATCAACCGCTTCGACGGCTTCAACAATGTTCGCCTGAGGCTCTCGACGCGGTGGTTGTCTTGGCGGCTGCCGCGTGGGCTGCGGGCTGGCTGGCTTTTTTCCGGCCGCACCGCCCTGCTTCTCGGCTTGCTGCTGCCGACGACGCTCGGCCGCCTTGCGAAGAAACTCTTCAATATCTCGAGCCATGTTGATCGCCGAATGAGTTCTTGGGGATTACAAAGTGTCAGAATTGTTTACACAATCGCGTCACGCTTTCCGCAACTCAAATCCACTACTGCGTTCTGAAAATTGTGTGCTGTAGAGTTGTGGGCTAAATCGACGCGTCGTTCGCTGGAGTCGATGATCCCGCTTGGGAAATGGACTTCCGCATGTCCGTGTCGGCCTGGACATTTCGTAATTTGTAATAGTCCAGAATCCCCAACTGACCGCCTCGGAAACTGTCGGCCATCGCCTTGGGGACTTGCGATTGAGCCTCCACCAATTTCGCGCGGCTGGATTCGATCGTCGCCGTGTTTTCTTGCTCTTGAGCCACCGCCATCGCGCGGCGACCTTCGGCTCGAGCCTTCGCGACTCGAGTATCTGCTTCCGCTTGGTCGGCTCGCAGTCTCGCTCCGATGTTGTCGCCCACGTCGATGTCCGCGATGTCGATCGAAACGATTTCGAACGCCGTTTGAGAATCCAAACGCCGGGCGAGCACGGCCTTCGAGATCATGTCGGGGTTCTCCAGCACGACATTGTGAGTATCGGCCGAACCGATCGCACTGACGATGCCTTCGCCCACACGAGCGATAATCGTTTCCTCGGTCGCACCACCAATCAACTGCTGAAGGTTAGAGCGAACGGTGACTCGGGCCCGAACCTTCAATTGAATTCCATTTTTGGCCACCGCATCAAGTGACTTCCGCGCGGAGCCTCGTGCCGGGCAATCGATCACCAACGGATAAACGCTAGTCTGAACCGCTTCGAGCACGTTTCGACCCGCCAGATCGATCGCAGCAGCTTCGCGAAAACTCAGCTGAATCGTTTTCGCTTTGTTCGCCGCAATCAAGGCTCGCACGACCATCGGCACATTGCCGCCGGCCAAGTAATGAGCCTCCAGATTTTTGGTCGTCAATTCAGGATCATTCAAACCCGCCTGCACCGCCATGATTTTGCTAGGCACGATGATGCTGGGCTTCACTTTCCGAAACCACATTCCGGTTAGATCCCAAAGCGAAATTTTCGCTCGCGTTAGCGCTGCCTGCAGCCACCAGCGAAAAAACGACATGAAGAATCCGCCGACCACCAGCAAAGCCAGAAACGCGAATCCAATCGCGACCAGAATCGCAATCTGCATAGGTGAAATTTCGGCTTGGCCAATCAACGACATCGATTCAGTCATAGCTTCGTTCCTGCACCGTGGGTTTTATTTCAGAAAGACAAGATCCAAATTGGATTCAGTTTCAGTTGCCCAGTGTACCGAATTGTCGAGCCGATCACAGCGAGTCGCAGCATCGATCCTTAAGAAAAACAACCCGCGCCGTGAGGATCAAACCCTTGCCAAATCATGATTCAGCGGCAACCAAGCACCATCCTGCTTGCTGCTGGCCACGCTTTGCTGGATAAAGTACATCCCTTCGACGCCGTCGTTTACGTTCGGATAGATCGTGTCAACTTTCTCAAAATTGTTGCCGGCCGCTCGCAGGCACATCGCGTCGTAGGCACTGCGGTAAACGTTGGCAAAAGCTTCGAAGAATGCCTCAGGGTGCCCGGATGGCAATCGGCAAGACGCTGCCGCCCCCGGTTTCATAAACGAGGCGTTTGGATCTCGAGTGAACAATCGATGAGGCTGCCCATTGGTCCGCACCCATAGCTCGTTCGGGTTTTCCTGCCGCCATGACAGCGAACCCTTGGTCCCGTCCACTTCCAGCGTCAAATCGTTTTCTCGACCGTGGCTAATCTGAGAAGCCGTCACCGTGCCTAGGGCTCCATTTTCGTACTTCACAATCGCGTGCCCGTAATCATCAAGCGCTCGTCCTTCAACAAACGTTTTCAGATGGCAGCTGATCTGATCTGGCAGCAGGCCCGTCACGTAACGACCAAGATTGTAAGCATGAGTCGCAATATCGCCAAAACAACCGGCTGCACCGCTTTTCTTGGGGTCGGTTCGCCACGCCGCCTGTTTTTGGTCTTCGGCTTCCAGTTTTGTGACCAACCAGCCTTGAATGTAGGCCGTTCGGACGGCCATGATCTCGCCCAGTTCACCATCAAGAATCATCTGACGAGCCTGTCGGATCAGCGGATAGCCGGTGTAGTTATGAGTCACCGCAAACACAACGCCCGATTTTTCAACGGCTGCCGCGAGTGTCTCCGCCTGTGCGTAATCGAGCGTCAAAGGTTTGTCACAGACCACATTGAAGCCCGCATCAACGGCCGCTTTGGCAATTTCAAAGTGAGTATGATTGGGTGTCGCGACGGAAATAAAATCGATCCGCTGATCTTCCGGCAGCGCGAGTTCCTTCTCGATCAATTCTTGATACGAGCCATACGCTCGGTCTTCGGCAATGTCGTAGTCAGCCGCCGATTCTTTGGCTCGCTGCGGGTCCGACGAAAGAGCACCCGCCACCAGCGCCGCACGATTGTCCAGCACGGCAGCCGTTGCGTGTACGCGGCCGATGAACGATCCGCGGCCGCCACCGACTAGAGCCATTCGAAGTTTGCGATTGAGCGGTGGGTTGGTGGCCATGAATAACTCCAAGATATTAGTCTGAATAAACGTTCGAATGATGGTAGTTCAGCTGTCCCAGCTGAAAACTTAGTGTCGATCAGCTGTCCCAGCTGAAAAGAAACAGTTGGGACAACTGTGCTACAAAACAACTGTGCTACAAAAACAACTGTCGTACAAAAAAATGCGTCACCCCAAACCGGGGAGACGCATATTGTAGAAAATCTGTTTTCAAAACGGAATGATGCCACGGAGGCAAAAGGATCGTCCTGCTGCGGGGACAATCGCCCCTCCATCGACCAAAATCGCGTGACCAGATCAGCTTAGCGGGGCCATCGCCAACGCCTTTAACGCGTCCAGCATCCCGACCATGTCTTCACGAGAAATCTCTTCCCATTCTGCTGCCTTATGAGTGATAATGGCAACCTTGAACGCACTGGCGGCTTCGCTCACATCGTCCGGCAAGCTGTCGAATGCCTCGAAATGCTTGATCGGATCAACCGGATCAGCAGCATCGGCCGCATCAAGCTCCGCAGTCGCTGTTGACGCCCCGGAACCGCCCTGCCCTTCGTCACCGAAGTCCGGACCCTCGTGAACCGGGCCCTCGATGTAGTCTCGATCGTTGCTGCGAGGCTTTTCGGTTCCATCCGAAAGAGCCAACGACTGAGTCTCCTCACCTGCCTCGGCCGAGACGATGTCCGCCGCATTCGGTTCTTCTCCCGGCAGCTTGCCCATCGTTTCCCATCGCTGCTGCCGCATCTTCGAAACCGACCACTTCGATTGCACGGCTCCTTCGAGCCACATCTCGGCGTCGTCCCAATCGATCGCCGCGTAGAAATGACTCCAGAATAAACCTTCGTACTCTTTGCAAACGTGACCAAAGCGTTCGTGAGTTCGTCGCAGTCGTCCAACATGCTGAGGCGTCACCCCGCCAACTAGCTGGCTCCACGCCTCGTCCGAATACTGCGAAGCGGGTGCATCGGATTTTTCGAGCGACTGCCGCCAATCTTGGATGATCTGCCCCTTGTCCCAGTTCGTCGTCGAAATCAACTGGTTCCATTGCCCGATAAACGGCACCGAGTGCTCGGTCGTTTCGGCGGAGGGCAATGTTTCTGGGTTCAATTCGGCAGTCGTGGTCTCGCGCATGATTCCTCTGTTCAGATTTGGGCTGCAAGCGTTGGTAGCAGGTGTCAGGAAAACACCAAAGTTACCAGTGCGGCCAGCTTTGGAAAGTCGAAACGGCCAGATTCAAACGCGTCACGAAAAGATGTTGCCGCTCCGCTTCGCATTGTGCCGAATAGACAAGCCCTTCAGCGGCCGACCAGCAATTCGTCATCGGCCACCAATCCACACAACAAGTAAATCGCACCCAATCGCATCGTGGAAAACATGTCGAATAGTGCCAACGCCCGCCTGTGGCGATCCACTTAGACGTATCAAGCAGGCCATACGAAGCAGGCCGCACCGAGCGAAGCGAATGACGGCGGTCAGAGGCTCGCTCTTCAGAATTCAACCAAGCAGCCTATGGCTTGGCAGGCAGCTCTTTGGCTGGAAATACGTTAAATAAGTAGACACGCGCGTCCCCCGCTGGATCCAAACCATTCACACGCGGCAACAGCGAGCCATCCCAGCTCGATTGAGCTTCATCTGCTTTCAACGCGCTAAGCATTCGGTCCAACCGTCTAAGATCAGCAAAAAACACCACGCTATTTCGGAGATTGACCAACTGCTGTGGAGTAGCGGTGACAATGAAGTCGACTTGCTGCCCCTTTTTCTTTTTTGCCAACTGATCCTTTTGGGGTCCTGCCGCGAAGCCCGACGAATGTGATTGAGCATCCGAAGATCGAACTAACTGAAAACGACAGCCTGCCAGTTCAAGCGACTGGCGGAATAAAGCAACCGCCGAGCCTTCACCTGCCGGACGAACGTGCCAAGTGCGAGCCCAACGCCCTTCAAGCTGCTTGAAAACCTTCACACCATCGACCTCATCATCAACCGTTTTCTCTTCGAAAACAGATTCTGAAGCCGACCGTTTGGAAGTAAGCTCACTTTCACCAGCGGCTCCAGCCTGCAATCGCAGCGATTGTTTGTCTGCTTCGTTCTGTACAACAGATGATGGACCCGGCTTGCTAAATGTCGGAGCACTTGGTGCGGATCGACTTCGCGTCATCCTGTTGGCATTCGATTGTTGCTGAAGTTTCTCCGGTGCCGCCTCAACATCCGATCCGGCCAACGCCGCCATGTCTAACATTTCGTTTTGTCTCATGTGAAACTTCATGGAAAAATCGTTTGGCTGGGCCGGCTGAGCATCGTCCGCGGCAGCCAAAGAGGACTTTGACGCAGCTGCATCCACCGCCGCGAACTCAGGTTCAGCATCAGAACCCAAAGCCTCGTCACCTTCCTCACCTGAAGCCATCTGCCGCTCGAGCCGAGACTGCCGCGAAGCCGGAATTGGATCCTGAGCCTCCATGAAAATTCCCTTCGACACCACAGCTGCTTCATTCTCCTCCGAAAGATCTGCATCGTCGACCGTTTCGTCCACCTTGCCCGCGACCACAGCGGGATTGTCCGATAGGTCATTCTGAACCACCGCCTGTTCCATCCCAAAATCCGGCAGGAACAAAAACACGCCCAGTAGAATCAGCGCCGCCAAGGAAGCCAGCACCCACAAGTTAAACTTCTGGCCGGATCGGTTCTCAGCCGCGGCGATTGTCGACTTCGCCTCAACAGCATCCATCACACGCTGCCGCACGTCGATTGAACCTTCAGGCAACGAACCAGCCAACCCACGCAAACGCTGTTGCTGATCCCGAAACGCATCCAACGTGGCGGCATACTCCCGATCGGTCACCAGTCGCTGTTCGACTCGCGCACGTTCCTCCGGGCTGAGCTCATCGTCAAGATAAGCCGACAGGAGTTCGTCATCGGGAATCGGTTTGTTCATTCAATCAATTGGTTATTCGGTGTCCGTGAACTGCCTTTCCAGTTCCTCTTTCAATTGCGTTCGAGCTCGATGAAGCCGACTACGAACCGTGCCCACGGGCACGTCCAGAATTTCGGCGATCGCATCATAGTCAAGCCCTTCCATTTCTCGCAGCACCAACACGCGACGCTGTTCCTCTTTTAATCGGCCCAGCGCATCGTTCAAGTGTTGGCTCTGTTCCTGTTGTTCAATGCGCTGCGAAGGAGAAACGCCGTGACCCTCCAACGTAGCCGCTGGGATTCCCGCATCATGGTCCAACGACTCGGTCGGTTTGCGTTTTCGAATCTGGCTGATTGCGGAATTATGAGCAATTCGATAAAGCCAAGTGTAAAACTGACTGCCGCCCCGAAAGGTGCTTAGTTTAGTGAACGCTTTGACGAACGTATCCTGGACAATGTCTTCGGCGTCAGTCGAATTGCGCAAAACATGAGTCATCGAATGATACAGCCGATTCTGATACTTCTCGATTAACCCCTCGAACGCAGACGACTCACCCGCCAACGTCTGGCGAATCAGGTGATCGTCGTCTTGGTTGTTCGAGGATTGGTTCATGCTTCCGACGCATTGGTTGCGTGATTCGTTCCCACATTTTTGTTTAAATTGTACGCTGCGGACTTCTTTATCCCGTCAGCCACAACACCACCGACAGCGAAAACAGGGAAAACGCGGTGCAGACCACCACCGCACTGGCCGCCAGATCGCCGTCGCCCTTCATCTGATCGGTCAACACATAGCTGGAAACCGCCGTCGGCACCGCACACATCATCAGGATCAGCTGAAGCTCCGCTCCCTCCAGCCCGATCGCATAGCCGACCACCCATCCAATCAAGGGACACAAAATACACTTGATCAACGTGCTAACAAACGCCAGCGACCACTGTTTCGCCACCGAGATCGACGCAAGTTGACTGCCGATCCCCAGCAGCGCCAGCGGAAACGCGGCCGAGCCCACGATCTTGCTGGTACGCTCGATCATGACCGGTAGTTCAAGTTGATTCGTTTGAAGAATCGCTCCGACCACACAGGCTAGAATCAGGGGATTGGTCACGATGTCGATAATCATTCGCTGCCATGAAAACTTCTCGTCCGGCTGATCTTGATAGACCGCCAGCGTCGCCACCGCCGCTGCGTTGTAGAAAATGATCACCGGGACAATCGCCACCAACATGGCGGCCTCAATCTGTGATCGTTGATCAACAGGCAAGTCCTCAAGCATGAAAATGAGCAGCGGCAACCCCACAAACGCTAGGTTGCCTCGAAACGAAGCCTGAATCATCGCGCCGCGCGAGCGATTGGGAACTTTCAGCAATCCGCTAATCACCCAACCGGCAACCGCGGTCAACAGAGCGGCTGCCATCAAAGTGGCCAAAAATAGGTTGGCCAAACCAGTCGGCGTTGCCGCCGCGCTCGTTTTGTAAAGCAGCAAGCATGGCAAAGCGAAGTAGTAAGCGAATCGGTTGAAAACTCGTGTCGACTCGTGGCTTAAGAACTGGCGATTCCGCAGCAGGATCCCTAATCCGATCACCGCGAAAATCGGAAAGAGATTATTCAGGCTTTGCATGAACCTGCACTGCCTTCCCATGCAAACGGAACCAGCCAAACAGCAAGAATCCCAGCAACACCGTCGCGACGGAGACCCATTGCGAGATCGTTAGCTGGGTCCCGAACTGCCCCGCTTCATCGCGACGAATAATCTCGTGCAGAAATCGAGCGATTGGGTAAAGAATCAGCATCAGCGCAAAGACTTCACCGTCCGAGCGTCGAACAGGCCAGAAATGCCACAACGCGATACAAAGCAGCAGCGCCGTGATCGCGCTGTAAATCTGAGTCGGATGGACTCGCAACGAGGACGCCGGCAGCGACGACATTGGGACCGACATTCGATTCCCTGCATCCGTGTCCACGATCACCGCCAAGTCCTGCCCGCCTGTTGATGGTAAGGATGACGAAACATCCTGTGTTTTGAAATGTCGCACTCGCAGGCTATCGGGCGCATAAATACTGATCTGTTGTTCAGGCTCGATTCCTAAACTGTAAGCGATGGAATCTTTTTTCACCGACTGGACCGTCAGTTGAAAATTTGGTGTCGCTGCAATTTCTGTTTCGTGCGGCACTGTCTTCAGCCCCAGCAACTGACCTTCCTCAAGCTGTCGCATGTACGGAGGTGAACCAGGCGGGAACTGAATCGCGGGAAGTTCAGCAGGACAAACGCCTCCAAAGCAACAACCGTTCATCAGACAGCCCAAGCGTCCGAACGCTAGGCCCAATACCATCCCCGGAGCAATCAGATCCGCCAGTCGCCCAAACGGCAAACGCGTCACCCGGAAGAAAACAACGGCCGCCAACATTCCACCGATCAGACTGCCGTAAACAACCAGTCCTCCCTTGGTCATGTCGACAATGTTCAGCAACATTTGCCCAACCGGCATGCCGTTCCCAAAAAACTGGTCACGGTTTTGAATCACGAAAAACGTCCTTGCGCCCACGATCCCGCAAATGATCATCCAAAACGCCAGCGTCAAAATTTGATCCGGGTCGGTGCCGGCCTGTCGGCAGCGCATTAGCACCAACCAAGTTCCGGCGGCGATCCCCGCGACCATAAACAGACCGTAACCTCGAACCGCAAGTCCCTGCTTGATGAAGGGCCCCAGCGGATCGGCCGGATTGACGCCCAACACTTCCACCTGAGGAAGCACGAACCAGATAATCGCAGCCACGATTCCGTAAATCGGCAGAAACCCAGACGCTTGCTCACCCCATCCGTGACGCCAGACGTGATACCCAATCACCATCGCACCAATCAACAACCAAGCGATCAGCAGCGGTCCTTCGAACCAACTATGCGGAATGAAAAATAGAGTCTGCTGCATTGGTTCGAAGTCGACGTTGTACGGGACACAGTCATCAGTTCACGGTGTTTTCCACCATTAGAACCGACGCGACGATTTGACGGAACAACAATCCTCATGCAAGTAATTCACTCGCGTTTTGAAAATCACTCGACGACGCAATTGTCGATCAAACGTGTCGATCCCACGTGAGCGGCGACCAAGATCACGCACGGCAACTGGATCGGGTCCAGCGTTTCCAACGTTTTCGCGTCGGCGACTACCGCATAATCGATACTGGTGACTCCGCCATCGATCAGCGACTGTCGCATCTCGGTGATTAGCTCAAACCCATCACGTTGCCCCTGCTGTATCTGATCTTTCGCCAAATCGATCGTTCGCTTGAGCGACAAAGCGATTTCACGTTCTTCGGCCGACAGATAAACACTTCGCGAGCTCATCGCCATCCCGTCGGGTTCTCGTACGATCGGACAAACCTCGATCTGAATGGGCACATTCAAGTCCTCGACCATTTTTTGAATCACCAAGGACTGTTGGTAATCCTTGCTGCCAAAGAATGCCATGTCAGCTTGGCAAATGTTGAACAACTTCAGCACAACGGTCAGCACACCGCCAAAGTGAGTTGGCCGGAACTCACCTTCCAACGCCGAACTCAGTTCGCAAGGCGATACAGTGGTCGAGCAATTGGGCGGGTACATTTCTTCGTTCGAAGGCACAAACGCAACTGCGGCTCCGGCCTGCGCCAACAGATCCAGATCTTGGTCCAATGTCCGAGGGTACGCCGAAAGATCTTCGTCGGGTGCAAACTGAGTCGGATTGACGAAAACGGTCACGATCGTGACGTCTGTCTGTTCGACAGATCGTCGCACCAGCGACAGGTGGCCCTCGTGCAAAGCACCCATCGTTGGGACTAGCCCAATCGTTTTTCCGGCCGTCCGCGTCTGGCTGACGAAAGCCCTCAAAGCATCGATTTTTTCTATCACGCGCGGGAAATCGCTCAAAGATCTCACCTGATCAATCAAAAGTTTGTGTACATAGTTACCAACGAATTCGGTTCGGTATGGTATAACGTAAACGTTGTCTGACGTAAGGCGATTGGCCGCATGAAATTTATCTTCATGTTGCTTTGAGCGTCGAGAGTCAGCCGATTCGAAAGGTAAATTCTCAACCGCCGCTTACCGAATCACCTCCACCACTCAGCTCCTTGCCCGAATGTTGGTCTCCCATGAGTACCCAACCTCCTGAAAAGAAACAGTCTTCTTCTCCCGCCGCCAAGCAGAAGTCTGCCGATCGCCGAGTCAAAAAGAAGGGCACTCAGAAAATCGAGCCCCAAAACGAAGACGAGGAAAACGAATTTTTGGGCGGCCGGTTTTTGCTGTTCACCGTGGTGCCCAGCTGGATTATCAGCTTATTAACACACGTTACCCTGATTTTGGTCGCTGCCTTTTTCGCTCTTCCCAAACCGCCTGCAAAATCTATCTCGTTTGATGGAGCGCCGCCTTCGGACAGCCTTGTCGAGTCGGTTGACATCAGCCTCGATTCGTTTGACGACGTCAGCGAAGAACCTCCTGCCGAACTGGCCGCCAGTAATCCAGCAAAAGTCAGCGAGCCTACCGAAGCAATCGCACCCGAAGCAACCGTCGACGTCGGAGAAATCCTCGCGGGAGTCGATAGCACCATGGAGTTTGAAACGTCGCCGATCGAATCCACATCGGTAACCGCAAGCAACGAGACCAGCATGCGGACCGGAGACGCTCGCGGGGAAGCACTCAGAAAATATGGAGGTTCGGCCGAGTCCGAATCGGCCGTCAAGCTGGCGCTGAAATGGATCGTCGATCACCAGCTTCCTGACGGCGGCTGGAACTTGAACCATCAACTGGGTCCCGGAAAACGCACCAGCCCGGATCCGGGTGAAATGTCTGGCGAGTTTCCATCGCGCAACGCAGCTACTGCTCTTGCCTTGCTGCCGCTGCTTGGCCACGGTCATACTCACAAGTCTGGCGAGTATCGCGATGCGGTGTTCAAGGGCCTGCGATTTTTGCTTGAGCGTGGACGTCCGGTCGACAAAGGGATTTCTTTCTATGAACCGGGCGGACGAATGTACTCGCATGGATTGGTTTCCATTGTTTTGTGCGAAACCTTCGCCATGACAGAAGATCCTGAACTGGCTCCTTTCGCTCAAGCGGCCATTCGCTACATCGAACAGACTCAGGACGATAGCGGTGGAGGCTGGCGCTACAGACCTAAAGAAAAAGGGGACACCTCCGTCGTCGGATGGCAAGTCATGGCGATCAAAAGTGCGATTGGATCTGGACTGCAGGTTCGACCACGAACGCTCAAGTTAACGAAGAAATTTCTGGCACAGATGGAAAACCCAAAGATCGGTTTTTTTGGGTATACCAGCAAACCACCTACGGCCACCGGTCGACTTCGAGCCTGCACGGCGATTGGCGTTTTGAGCCGCATGTACTTGGGGGCCGAGAAAGACGCGGACGATCTTAGCAAAGCGATTGACCGCCTAGACGAGTGGGGCCCGGATAACGACGGCTCGCATGACCGTGTTACCAATATGTACTACAACTACTACGCAACCCAAGTGATGAAACAATACGGCGGGGATCGCTGGCGAAAATGGAATAACGGCATGCGAGACTACCTAGTTCAACAACAAGAACGCGAGGGCCCCGCGACTGGCAGCTGGATGTTTGACGAACGGCACGCTAAATCCGCTGGACGTCTTTACGCCACTTCGCTGGCCTGCATGACGCTGGAGGTTTACTACCGCTTCCTGCCTCTTTACAACGAAACGGTGCTCGAGGAAGACTTCCCGTTGTAGTCCGACTGAACTACCGCTTTCCCAGATCATCGCAAGCGTATTCGGCTACCACCGGAACAAGCACGAACCCCACGTCAGCCCTGCGCCGAAGCCTAGCATCATGATGACCTTGCCGGGTTGGATTCGGCCGTCTGCGACCGCTTCCGCCAAAGCAATCGGAACACTGGCCGCTGAAGTGTTGCCGAACCGATCCAAGTTGACCACGAATTTTTCTCGCTCGATCCCCATCGACTCGATCGCCGCGTCAATGATCCGCACGTTGGCTTGATGAGGCACAATCAGATCGATGTCGTCCAATTGCAGGCCGGATTGATCAAGCATCGTCTGGATGGCTTCCGGGATCAGACGAACCGCCCATTTAAAAACCGTGCGGCCATCCATCTTCAAATAGTTCGATCGTTCGGCAAGCACTTCTTGACTTAGCGGCTGTCGCGACCCGCCGCCAGGCACCAACAGACAACTTGCTTGGTCACCGTCGGATCCAAGTTCGTACGCTAAAATCCCCGGCTCTTTAGGACTGCCCGATTCGGGCTGCTCGGCTGGCCCCAGCAAAACTGCTCCTGCACCATCGCCAAACAACGGGTACGTTTTGACATCCTTCGGATCGCAAACCGTGGTCATGGCATCGGCACCGATCACCAACGCCCGCTTGCTGCAACCAGTTTTGATAAACTGACTGGCCGTCACCAACGAGTAGACGAACCCGCTGCAGGCTGTGTTCACATCAAAAGCGGCCGCTCGACATCCCAAGGCACTCTGAACAAGATTGGCAACCGACGGAGTAAAGTGATCGGGGGTCATCGTGCCCACCACAATCAGATCGATTTCCTCGGGTGACACGTTGGCCGATTCCAAGCAAGCTCGACCAGCCGCAATCGCCAAATCACTAGTGGCTTGATCGGGACCAATCTGAAACCGTTGCTGAATCCCGGTTCGCTTGACAATCCATTCCGGGTCACAACCGAGGTCCGCCAATGCTTCATTGGGAACCTTCCTTTCCCCAACTGCGTAGTTAGCAGCAAGGACCGAAATTCCGCTAAGAGTTGTTGCTGGCAATGAGCTATCCGTAACTGGCTGACGCCGCGCGAGTCAATTTGACGACGCGGCGAGGTATGTGGGTCAAAAAAGTGAGTTTATCAGGTCTGGGCAGTCTAAATCTGTCCTGAATCCGGTTTGATTTGGGGCGAAGGAAACGTGATCAAAACTGGTCCAAATGTGGGGATATCCGCAAATAATGGGAGACATCAAACCTTCGCTGGGTTGACTTTACATTGAATTTTCCGAGTGGATAAGGCGACTTGGTTCGAAAAACGCTGATTCTCACCTGCCTACCCGTTTTTTGGGTGTTTAAGGATATTTATTACGATACAGTGGACCCAAACACGGAATGTGAAAAGCGACAGTGTCGCCCGTAAAAACCGTGCGTCTAACGGCGCATGATCGTCAATTGTTCTTTGGAAAAGTGAACATATGAGCCTTTTGGCAGTTGTTTATAAGCTGGTCCCAGAGGCACCAATTTTGGTTGCCTTTAACCGCGACGAGCCCCTCGATCGTATTTGCCCTGCTCCTTCGATTCAGTCCGGTAAGCCCAGAGTTTTGGCCAGCATGGATCAGGCCACAGGCGGAACATGCCTAGGTGTCAATCAAAACGGATTGTTTGTAGGGGTAATTCGACGCCGTAAATTTGATTCTCCCGTCAGCCCCAAGTCGCGCGGCGCTCTCGCTCGCGAGATGCTTCGTTGCAATTCGGCTCAACAGGCCGTCGACATGGCACTCGAAGAACTAGAGACGGGTGATTATGACGGAGCCAACTTCGTGGTCGCCGACTACGAAAACGGCTGGTGCATCCATGGAGGCAACGACGTCAACGTGGTCGAGCTTCAGCAAGGGCTTAGAATCGTCAGCGAGAAAGATATCGATGACGCTCGTGATGAACGAGTCGCCATGGCTCGCCGACTGCTGACACTTCAAACACTCGATTCGCCCGTCAAGTTTTTGGCGATCGCCAGCAAGGTTCTTGCTCGTCCGCCAATCGCTCCGGATCGCCCCAGCATGGTCATCCACGAGAAAGATTACGGAACGGTCAGTTCGACCTTGATCGCGTTAGGAAAAAAACCACGCGATGCGATCTACCAGTATTCCAACGGAGCCCCTGACGAGGCGAAGTTCGAGGACTACTCGCCAATGCTCCGCGACATCCTCAGCCGAGGCCTCCGCGAAGCTCGCGCCAAAGCAGAAGCCGAAGCGTCTTCGTAACCAAGGCCGATGCACTGCGTCAGTGTTTGTGGCTCAATCAGATAAAACTCAAAGCCGGATCACACCAATGTGGTCCGGCTTTTTTCGTTGGATTCCACCTAATCAATCATGACGCGGCTCTCAGCGGTTTTTTGGTCGTGGTCTTGCGACGCTTGGGTTTGGGCGGAGCCGCTGTTTTGCCAGCACGGATTTTTCCGTCCAGCAAAGTCTGGCCCGGTTTGCATTTCGGTTTTCGCTTAGGCCGCTTCAGCGAAAGCTGGCGATCGGACTCTTTGACCGTCGCCAAACGGCATACGATCGCGTTGCCTCGCTTGCCGGTCTCAATTGCCGCCGATGTCTTTCTTAACACGTAAGCAATCTGCTGCGCCTGCCAGCGAGGAACATCCAACGCCGCTGACAATTCTGCGGTATCAAACTTCTTGGGCAATTCAGCTGGCAACAACTTTTGCAGATCGCGCACGGTCGAGTAACTGACCATCTCGCCCATTTCGAGGATCTTTTGATCCTTTACCAAAAACGCGTTCTTCCGGCGTCGGCGTCGTTTTCCTTGTCCGGGGTAACGGATCTCCTCGATGTCGATTAGCGGCGTGATCAATTTTAAATTCGGATGAGGAAAGACCCGAGTGAAATAGAGCAGTTCGTCAAAGATGCTCAACGCCGACCCTTTTTTCGGGCTCCACCGCCGGTCGGTCTGGCGGCCATCGATCGAATCCAATTTGATCAGTCGCTTACGTCGGATCAAAGGCTTAACAACGTCAACCATGTGGCCATCGTCCAACAGCTTCTGAATTTTCGCGCGAATTGATGAAAGGCCACTGCGTTGGATTTCGACAAGGCGATTCCCATTGACCACATCGATCCGATAGCGGCCCAACCGGACCTCCAGCTGAGAGTCCGATTGTCGAAAGTAATCTTTTAGTTGTCGGTGAAGCGTTGTTTCCATGGCTCGTCAGCAAAAAATCCGATTCCGTCGCCGCTTCATCGTACCGGACGATAGCAAAACAACGCCACGTCAGTCTTGAAAACGAAAAACCGATTCACTGTTCGTCAAAGATGTTTTCAAACAGACGACGAACCTTTTTTCTACAATTGCCAATCGATTCCAGCATTTCATTTGAGTCGGCATAATCCAGTAGCTTCGCCAGTTTTGCCAACTGGCCCGGATCGGTCGGCAGATCGTGTCGAGCCGTCGTGTTCATCAATCGCAATTGAGCTTCGACCCGCCTCAGTTGCCGATAGCATTCGGTAAACTGATCACCCCGCTGGGGATCCAAAAATCCTCCGGCTACCAAATTGGAAATCGCGTCCAGTGTCCCCGGGACCAGCACGCGATCGTCTTCCCTTGCATGTTTCAGTTGAAGCATTTGGATCGCGAACTCGATATCGATCGTCCCACCGACGCCTCGTTTCAGATTGGTCGATTCGCAATCGCTTTCTAAAGCGGATCGCATCTTTCTGATGTAAGCTGCCATCTCGGTCGTCCACGGCTTCTGCTGGAGCACTTTCTTAACCACGGTCATCGCTCGCGCCGCGATCGGCGACTCGCAAAAAACCGGCCTCGCCTTGCAGAGTGACTGACGTTCCCAGAGCTGCCCCGAATCTGACGAAAAGTATCGCTCGAATTCATCTAATGAAACCGCCAACGTCCCACTTTTACCGGTTGGTCTTAGGCGACTGTCAATTTCATAAAGCTGACCATGGCGTGGGGAATGAGCGATAAACCGAGTGATCCCTGCGGCCAGTTCGCTGAAGAAAAACGGCTGCGTCACATCAGTCGCCAAGTAATCCTCAATTTTCGATGACGAATCATAAAGAAAGATCACGTCCAGATCGCTGTGGTAGTTGGGCTCTTGCCCACCCAGTTTTCCTAAGCCAAGAATCATGAACGGGCATTCGAATTCATTCAACAGAAAATCGGCTTTTTCCTTCTGAGCATAACGCCCAATCATTTTTTCGTATTGATGTTTTGCAACTGATTGCAGACACAAACTGGCGACGTCCGACAGCGCTTGGTGAATGTCACGAATGTCATCCCGTCGCAAAAGGTCTCGCACACCGATCCGCATGTGCTGTGTGTTTTTGAAACTGTGCAAAACCAGAGCCAAATCTTCGGCGCCTCGGGATAGTTCTTCCAGATTCTGTTCAAGCCATAAACGGGTTGGAAGTTGCTGCAACTGTAACGCGTCCATTAGCTCATCAATCATGCCCGGATTCTGCTTCAAGATCGAAGCCAGATAATCCGTCAACGCGCACATCCGAATGTACAGCCGCAGTGTCGGAGGATTGAAGCTGAATAGTTCCCACAAAACACCCTTGGCACCGAGCGAATCGCTAATCGTGGTCAAAGCCACCAGCGTCGCATCCGGGTCCGGCATCATGCACGCCTCGCGGAGCAACGAAGGAGTGATTGCGGCAAAGAAATGCTGACAACGACGGGGCGACAGAAACCGGGTCGACTCCCGAGCCATCTCCATCAGCCGTTGGTACGTCTGCATTTCGTTGCGAAAACCGTAGCCCGCTAACGTTTCGCGAATCATGGCCTCTCCCGGATAAGCATCCAAAATCAAATCAACCTCGGGAGGAACTTTTTCAGGATGGAAACCCGCACTTTGCCCTTCCGGCAGTTCATCACCGGCTGAAGACGCACTGAAAGCACCGTGCAGCAGGTGGTTTAGAATCGATCGATTGGTCTCTGTCTTTTCTTTCAAGTCGGCCTGAAACTGTTCCAACGCCGTGTGATCACCCGTGTCGGTGTAGTTCATCCGCCGTGCAACAATTGCCATATCGCTCAGGCCACTCGGAAGCGTATGGGTCTGCAAATCGTGAACGATCTGCAAGCGGTGCTCTAGTTTTCGTAACCAACTGTAGTTGTGGTACAGCAAGTTGCCTTCCTTAACCGTCAGGCAGCCAGCTCGCTCAAGCCGTTTGATTGCCCGAAAAGTATTGTTGCCTCGCACTTCTTTTAACAAACATCCGTTAAGCAACTGCAGGAACTGGATTGTAAATTCGATATCGCGAATTCCGCCACGACCGGTCTTAATGTTGGTATGCTCTTCCCCTTCCAGACGAGCACGGCGTTCAATCTTCCGCTTCAACGCCTTGATACCCGAGATATCCATCCGGTTGAGGTTTGGGCGGTAAATCCAGTGCACAAGCTGACGCATCATGCCCTGCCCTAACGCGATGTCACCGGCGATCGCACGCGCCTTGATCAAGGCCTGCCGTTCCCAAGTGCGTCCTTGCAGGTCGTAGTACCGCAACACGGATCTTAACGAGGGACAAATTTTTCCTCGCGATCCATGCGGTCGCAATCGCATGTCGACTCGATATGCACGACCCAAAGCGGTGTCATCATTAAGCAGTTTGACAATCGTCTGGGTCAATTTTTCGAAGAAGTGCTCGTTGCTGCGCGAAGTCTTGCCGCCGGTTGGCGATTCGACGAACCCATCTTGTTCGTAGATCATCAGCAGATCGATATCGCTCGAATAATTTAGCTCACGCCCGCCCAGTTTCCCCATCGCGAGTATCACAAACTGGCTGCGGGTTCCGTCTCGTTTAAGTGGCACTCCCCAAGTGGAATTAAGTTGGCGCATCGCCCATGCGAACGCGCCTTGGCACAGTGATTCAGCCAGATAAGAAATTTGCTCCGCCACCAATTCGACCCGGTGCCCGGAAATCAAATCACCAAACGCGATTCGTAACGTCTGCTGGTGCTTAAACTTTCGAAGCGTTTCCATCGCTTCGTCCATCGTTTCGGCCGCCGCGATCAATGGCTCCAACTGAGCATCCAACACCGCGCGGGCACATCGAGCACCTCGGCTTTTTCGCAGCCGCGGATATTGATCGGCATCGTGGATCAACAAATCGGCCAGATACTGACTGGAAGCAAACAGCGTCAGCAAGCCTGGCAACGCCGCAACATCCTGCGAGATCATTTGATCAAGCAAAACGGCGCGATCATTTTCGCCTTCGGATGATTGAGCCTGATCACGGGAGGAAAGGCTGAAAGAAAGGTAGCGTTCCAAATAATTGAGCGCCAAATCCGGGTCGCCAAGCTCCGGCAGAAGCGTCTGTAGCAGCCCAAGCAGATCGCTTGTACGAGATGCTGCGTCCCAGAGAGTCGCAATCTGGCGAAGATTGGTGGCACTGGCTGCCATGTTTCGAAACCCAGCCTCGGTCAACCATGTCGTTGTCATGGCCGGGTTTTTCAGCACGGCAGCAAGAGAAACCTTGTCCATCAGAGACCACTTACAACCCTCGACGGTAACGCGACTTGGGTTTCGCACGCTCGGGTCGTTTGGGTTCGTTGGCAGCGCGAATTTTGTCAACTTCTTCTTGAAGCGGATCTTTTTTCAACTGCACGTTGATCTTTTGCTCGATCGCCGTCAGTTCGTTCCCTTGGTCGGGCCGGACCATCGAGAACGCAACGCCCTGCTTGCCCATCCGTCCGGTTCGTCCGACGCGGTGAACATAGTCATCGCTAAGTTCAGGAATGTCGTAGTTGATAATGTGTGACACGTTGGTGATGTCGATTCCGCGACCAACCACATCGGTCGCTACCAAATAGGTGACCGTCCCTGCGCGGAAATCCTTCATCACGCGATCACGCGACGACTGAGTCATATCGCCATGCAGCGTTGCGACACCCTTGAACTTGCCTGACTTAAAGAGCTTTCGATAGAGCTTTTCTGTGCCGAGCTTAGTGCGGCAGAAGATGATTGATTGCTCGGGTTCCTCACGCTTAAGCAACTTCACCAGCACGTCATACTTCATTTCACCCGGCACGGTGATGTAAAACTGTTCGATCGTGTCGGCCGCCACGCTGCCTTGCGAAAAGTTGATCACTTTCGGCCGGTACATGTAGGTCTTGGCCAACCGAATAATGGACTCCGGCAACGTCGCACTGAGCAACATCGTTTGGCGTTCCTCGGGGCAACGACTCAAGATCTTTTCAATGTCAGGACGGAAACCGATATCTAGCATTCGATCCGCTTCATCCAGCACGACAAACCACAACTGGTCAATGTTCAATGTCCGGCGGTTGAGGTGATCGATCACGCGACCGGGAGTACCGACCACGACGTGACAACCCTTTTCCAGTTGGCTGATCTGCTTTTTGATTGGACGACCGCCATACAGACAGCAGCAACGAACTTCTTTCTCATCCGACATGCGTCGAAATTCGTTCTCGACCTGCACAGCCAGTTCGCGCGTTGGCGTCAGGATCAACGCTTGCGGCTTTGGCTTCAGGACATCCAAATCCAATTGCTCAAGAATGGGGATCGCGAAGGCGGCCGTTTTGCCGGTACCCGTGCGAGCTTGACCGATCACGTCGTGCTCTTCCAACGCCAGTGGGATCACGCCAGCTTGAATCGGCGACGGTTTCTCGTAGCCGATTTTTTCCAGCGTCGCCATCATTTTGTCTGACAGGCCCAGCTGATCAAACGACAGAATTTGTTTACGTTTCAAAACTTGCTCAGGTTATCGATCAGAACGGATTGTGATCGTGGCTGGCAAATGGCAAAATGAAATTGGCCCCTTCCGCGTCAAAAACTCCTTCGGAAAATCCCGATTTTTTTGAACGATTCGAAGCAAATTTCATCCGGCCACTCGCCTGATCAAGCCTCTCAGATCATGATGGAGCGGCTTGATAAGATCACCGAGCGTTAAAACGCTCGAATTGATTGATATAGGCTATCTGCGTCAGCGCAACCGGTCAACGAGGTTGGCCGCTCATTTCATCGACATCCTTGCCCCTGCGGCAGAAATTCTTTTCAGACTCATGCTCCAAAACCTGATCGAAACGATCTCGATTCCCGGTGAAGACAACAATGCGTGGCTGGCTCGTGTGGCCCAAGAAGCTCGCATCGTCCGCGAACTGACTGATTCCAACTTAGACGAATTGCTTGAGCAACTGCTTCAGCTGCAGGCGAACATGGCGGCTCCGGGGTACGTGGGACCGAACCTGCTGACCGACGAAAAATTTCACGAAGCGCTGCAGCCGATTCTTGCCGAAATGAACCAACGCGAGGCAATCGCACGACACGAAGCATCCGATGGCGATTCGGCTTCGGCCACGACTTGGTCCACCAATCGCATCGGCGCGGTGGCGCAGCTTTATCACCGATTGCCGCCCGACCAAGAACAACGCAATCACATTCTGCACCTGCTGGCGTTGACTCGGGAAGACGAGTCATTGGAGGTTTGGAGTAATTTGCTGGCCGACGATCCACCCGAGCACCGACCCAGCATCGGCCTAGCTTTCGCGCCGCTGATGCAAGCCGGTTTCGCACCATCAAGCGATGTGCTGACCAAGTTACTCCATCACGCGACGGCTCATCCGCAAATCGCGCCGGCGGTTTTTGATCTGTTCAATTATTATTTTCGCGGCGGCCAGATGGGGCACCATCCTGCGTCCAGCCGCTGCAACGAGTTAACCACGCTGCTGGGCCAATTGGTCCTGCAGATGCAGAAAATTGAAAAAGGTGAATTTCCGAAAGGGATCACGCCCGCCAAAGTCAATCGCTTGGTTTCCGATTCGGTCGCCATGATTATTTCGTTGTGTGACCTGTTTGCGTTGCTAGATCACAAACCGGCGATCACTGAATTGCACACCGCGTTGAACTTAAAACATCGCCGCATCCAAACCGAATCCGCATCGGCATTGGCTCGGCTGGACGACGAGAAAGGACGCCAAGCGTTGGTCCGTCTTGCCGAAGAACCCGTGGCACGGATGCGAGTTCTGGCTTACGCCGAAGAACTGGGGCTGACGAAAGATATTTCGCTTGAGCTACAGGGCGAACTGGCGATCGCCGAAAGTCATTTGGCGATCTGGTTGTCCGAACCCAAACAAATGGGCTTGGCACCCAGCAAGTTGGAACTGGTCGACCAACGAGAATATTATTGGCCCAGCTACGAACATCCGTTGCAGTGCTACTTGTTTCGGTTCACTTATGGGTCGGGCGACAAGACGTTCACCAACATCGGCATCTGTGGTCCGCTGACTCATGCGTTTGCCGCCGATATTCAACCGCTAAGCGTCGATGACATGTATGCCGCGTTTGCCGGTTGGCAAACCGTTCACAATGACATCTTCCAGATGACCGTTCCTCAGGCTCAGAAAAATTTCTCCAATGACTTTCGACGTCTAGAGAGTTCGCTCAAATCGTTGGATGCCGAATCGGTGGAAATTGAATCGGTGGGCAGCTTTTTCGGTGACTTGGTGCTGATCGCATCGGCAACTCAAGACGGCCAACCGGGCACGCTGATCGTGGAGGCGAACTCGATCGAGTGGATTGCCGCCGGCAATTCGAACGCTCCGATCGACGGGCAGCTCGCGTACTCGATTTGGCAGGGCCGCCAATTATTGGCCAGCTTCAATCGCAGCGAGTCGGCTTGAAATCCGATCCGACTGGGGATTTTTTCGTCCAATCGCAAAAACGAGCGTGAAGTTCTACAATGGGGAAAGGCGGAATTCGGAGGTCGAAATTCGGAATTCCAGAACTGGGATTGCCACAAACGGCAAAGAACAGTTTCACCGAAAACTGTACTCTGTTAACTGTAAACTTTAAGCTTGATAACCATGGACACACCCTCACGCACTCATCGAATCTTGATCGCGGACGACAACGAAGCGAATCGCGAACTGCTCGAGGCGTACTTGGCAGTGATGGATTGCGAAATCGATTACGCGGTCGACGGACAGGAAACGATTGAGAAAGCAAAATCGTTCCAACCGGATTTGATTTTGCTCGACATCATGATGCCCAAACTGAGCGGCTTTGAGGTTTGCGAGCAGATCAAAGGCGACGATGCGTTGAAACACATCATGATCCTCATGGTCACCGCGTTGGATGAGTTGGGTGACGTCGAGCGAGCCGTTGATGCGGGCACGAATGATTTTCTGTCCAAGCCCGTCAATCGGCTGACACTTCAAAAACGCGTCGAGAACATGCTGGCGCTCAAAGGGATGGCTGACGAAAACGAACGTCTCCGCCAATACATCCAGCAAGTCGAAGACGACCGGTAGATTTTCGACATTGCGTTCCTACGGAACGCGGATTCTGGTGCGATTCGTTTTTCTACCAACGTTGGGTTCCTACGGAACGCAGATCTCTTTGCGGGATTTCATGCCGACGGCGCGTTCTTGCGGAAAGCCAATTTTTCATGCTGTTGCGGCAACGTTGCGACGAACACGCATGCCCCGGCGGGGCAAAATGTAGGTAGCAACCGCCCCCCCCCCCCCACACACGACCATTACCCCAGAGGGGTAACATGTTGGCAGAAACTACCGCCGCATTGCCTTGGCTGCCCGAAAGGGATTGTCGGCGCCTTGCATTTTTTGCTCGTCGCGGATCTCTTGGTCGGACATCTGCAACTTTTGACGATGCGAGAACCAGCGCATACCGTAGTCGGCCATCGACGTTACCAGCATCGCCAACGCGACAAACAATGCGGTGGATAAAACCAAATCCATCATGCGAATCACCATCGTGTCCGCCGGCAATCCGGCCATCAAGAACATGGACTCCCGCTGGCAGTAGACGCTGACCAACGCCGCCACGATCGCGATGGCAGCTCGAGGAAGCCCAATCAGCAGGTAGGCGAAACTGGAAACTGAAAACAATCGAGTAAACCAGTTCATGGGACTCATTCGACTGATGTCCGGCGTCGGTTTGTCAACGATCCACAACGGCCCGGTTTGCAACCACCATGACGCAACCGCCACCAGCATCATCAAAACCAAAATCGGCGCGACGGTCAGAGCCCCCGACCAAATGCTCTCTTGCATGACGGTCGCCGGATCGAACTGATCGGCTCGGATGGTCGTTCCAGTCCACATCTGAGTCGTTGATTGCTTGAGCCAATGCCCGATGCCACCGGACAAAAGCCAAATGATTCCAATCACACCAAATAATTGTATCGCAAACGCGAGATCCGCACTCCGCGCGATATCGCCCTCGGATCGGGCTCGCTCCAACCGTAACGGTGTGGCCGGATTCGTGCGATCGCTTTGAGATGTTTCGGACATGAAATTCTGACTCCCAAATTGTCGATCAACGGATCGAGGCTGCCGGGTTAGCAACCAAGGTCGACTGAATGTGCTCGACCACGCCCGTCAGATCGTCAACGAACAACCACACGCACCCGCCGCTGAACAGAAACACCGCCAGCAGCATGATGACCACGTTCGAACCGAATCCGATTCCGGAAAGATTCATTTGCGGACACGAGCGACCGATCATGCTGATGGTCACCGTTGAAATCATCATGGCCACTACAGCGGGCCCAACGGCTCGTAGAGTCAACAAAAAACTTTGGCGCAAGATTTC
The DNA here is from genome assembly GCA_937929805.1 of uncultured Pirellulaceae bacterium. Lineage (GTDB taxonomy): Bacteria > Planctomycetota > Planctomycetia > Pirellulales > Pirellulaceae > Mariniblastus. The sequence continues at coordinate 16,990 of CALFUT010000031.1, read as the reverse complement.
GACCAGCAGGTCCGCCATCTCTGTTCGAGCCAACGTGATTCCGCCGGCATCTTGAGAACTTGCTAGAACCTGCACACCGATCGGTAGTTGAACGAACGTGTTCAACAAGCTGGACAGAACCAGTTCGGGTCCGCCCATCAGGGCGAAGGTCGCCAGCGAAAGAATCGAGAAGAACTGGCTGACGGGCGTGCCGGACTGGCCAGTGGTCGGGTCGAGCTGATCGGAAATCTGAATGCCGGCCATCTGCCCCAACAGCGTGCCCGCCATTTGGGCAGCGGCAAACATGAGGCTGACACCTAGGCCCAATGCGAACCCGATCACCAGCTCGGCGGACGCCAAGTGCAGTAACTCCGTCGGATTGGATGCCAATGATTCGGCGGCCGTGTTGCTGCGAACCATCGGAAGCGTGACGAGGCTCAAAACGACCGCGATTCCTGCTCGAAATCGCACCGGGATCGCTCGGCTGCCCATCAACGGAGCCGTCATCACGAGCGCGGAGGTTCGAATCAGAACCAGCAGAAACAGGATCGCGATGGACTCCATTGATTACCCTTCCAGATCGTCGGTAGGTTTTCTGGAGAAACGGTAGTGCGGCAATTGGAAGGGTGATTTCACTTTGAGTTCACGTTCTGGCTGCTCGATGGACGGATCGAACCAAACCGGTGCTTGGTCAGATTCACTTGGGTTCAAAGGAGCGATCGAAGCGTCCGGCTGCGGGCTTGGCCACGCGACAGGAACGAAGTTCGCTGAATGATGGACCGTCTGTTGGGTCGACCCATGAGCCATCATCATTGGCTTGCTGAGCATATCATGAGAAAACTCAAGCATTCGATCGGAAAGCCACGGCAAACAAACCGCAATCCCGACCATCACGATCAACAGCTTTGGGACGAACGAAACGGTTTGGTCTTGGACCTGCGTCATGGCCTGCATCATTCCGATCGCTAGACCGACCAGCAGCGAAATCACCAAAATCGGGCCGCCGATCATCATGCAGGCTCGGATCGCTTCGCGACCGAGATCAATTGCTTCTTGGGCATCCATGCCTTGCTCTTTTTGTTAAAAATATTCCACGTCATGGTGGAATCGACTCTGTCGCCCCTCCGGGGCTGCGTAATTGTTGAATCTTTTCCCACGGCTTACGCCGTGGGCTACATCCTGCCGCCCTCCGGGGCTATGATTTTTTTGAGAGCAAGGTTCGTCGTAAAGCCTTTAGGCTTTCGGCTGTCATTTTCAAGCGACTGAAGCCGCTACTACAAACGGCGCGAACAACTTAGTGAAACCCCTGTCACAAAAAATCACGGCCTCTCCGAGGCTAACCACAACTGCCGCCCTCCGCGGCTATCACCATTGAATAATCTCTAGTTGGACAGCGTTGCTTTCCCCAAGGGAAACCGATGCTTGGGAGGGGAAGGCTCCGCCCGCCCCGCGTGAATGGTTAAGCTTATTTCTCCGCATGGGTCGGACGGAGCCTCCCCCTCCCGGTGACACTGCCCCATTCGAAACAACGGTGAAGCTAAAAACCAACGCTGTACAACTAATTTCCTACTCCTACACAAACGGGCCGAAACTTTGCAGCAACATGCCGATGACCAAATTCCAACCATCAACCATCACAAACAAAATCAACTTCAGGGGAAAACTGACCATGTTCGGAGGCAGCATCAACATGCCCATTGAAACGGTCACCGATGAAACGACTAGATCCAAAACTAGGAACGGCAAAAACACTTGAAAGCCCAACAGGAACGCAACCTTTAGTTCGCTGACCATGAACGCGGGTAACAACACGTTCAAGGGAACATCATCGAAACTGCTGGGCGGCTGCTGAGACGTTTCAGGCAGGTAATTGTAAAACGTGGCAATCGATTGCTCGTTGCCCGCCAACTGAATTTGTTTTTGCATGAAGCTACGGACCGGCTTCACGCCTGCGTCCCAAGCCTCTTGCCAAGATAATTCACTTCCCTCAGACGCGTATGGATCAATTGCCTCGGTTTTCACCTCGTTCCATACCGGAGCCATCACCAGCATTGTCAGAAATAGGGACAACGCAGTGATCACTTGAGTCGGCGGCAACTGTTGAGACCCAAACGCTTGTCGCAACAACGAAAGCACCACGACGACTCGCACGTAGGAGGTGGTCATCAGCACAATGGCCGGAGCTAGGCTCAAGGTCGCCAACAGCAGCATGGCTTGGATAGAAGATCCCAAACCGGTGCGAGGCAATGCTGAATCTTCTCCCGAAAACACTTGGTTCAGCGTGGAAAAATCAAAAGACGGGGCCTCGGAAGAAGTCGGTAACGGCTCCGGCGATGCAACGGGCCCGGACTTGCCTTCACTCGCAATGGAAAAGAAACCGGAATGGACGACGGTTGATGGAGCGGGATCAACGTCAGCTGATTGTTCCAAATCTTGTGGCAATGCCGCGGGCCAAGTCTGATCAACGCGTTGCTCAACACGATTCGAAAATGGGTTGGTGATTGCGTCTCGTGGAGGCGGCGTTACGGCTGCTGTTCGGACAGGAGCATCCACAGGCAATTCAGAATCAAACTCTTGCTGATCCTCTTGGTGAGCTTCCTGCTGATAGCTGGCCAGCCCAATTTCGTTCCTTGTGCTTTGGTTAGGAAACCGATCCACTGGAATCGATCGACTCGGCTCTGATTGGGATCCCGATTTGGAATACGGCCAATCGTTGATTTGAGCATCCACCGAAGCAGGGTTTCCCCAGCCACTTCGATCCGCTTGCAGCCTGTTGGGCCGCAACATTTGAGCGGCGCTATCCGGCGTCGATGCACCGAAGACTACGAGCAACACAAATGCCAACGCAAGGCACGAGCAAATCTTGCAACCGCTAGGAAATGTTGTGGCGATATTACGCATCAAAAGTTGCCTTATGCCTCGTAGTTGGCGGTGCCGCCGCGGGTCGCCTGCTCAAGACGGTTGATCACCTGCGCGAGTCGTTCGTCGGTGATTCCACGCACGCCCGAATCCGTTTGAATGGTTTGCTCTGCTTGTCGAAAATTTGTCGATGGAACCGAAGGTCGAGCGGCTCGTTTTCCTTGGCACAAAGCGGCCAGATAGTCAACTTCGCCCGGATCAGTGATTTCGCCGATAGGATGAGTTCCCTCGGGCCCGTTAAGCAACAATACAAGTTTGCTGCCAAGCCGAACTAACCGGAGGTTCTGCTTGTGTCCGTACGGCAAATTCCCCAGCACGCTGACCACTTCGGCCGGAATACCTTTCTGACCGCCGCCATTAAACTTTCGCAAGACCACGACCAACGCGAGATAGCCGCCGACAACCAATGCCAAGCTTCCCAACATACGACGAATGTCGGGTGAGTTTGCTTTCTGTTTGATCGTGTTAAACCAGTCTTGGCCGACGGAACCGGCCGACTCTGTGATCGCAGAACCGTCACCCAATAGTTGATTCGTTTTCTGTCCAATTTTGTCTTTCCATGACCCCAACAACTGACCGGCCGAGTCGACTGTACTGCCGATCAAACCGTTCACGTTTTTGGAAGCATCCGATTGCTCGAGATTCGTCTGTCTAACGAAGTCATCGAACTTCACCGGTTTATCGGGCCAAGTCGATCCGAGCTGCGATGAATTGGGTCGCGATAAAACAGGCGGGGGCTCTAATCGCTCGATTGCGTCATTGGCTTGGTTCGCCAAGTTATCAGCGGCTTGATTGATCGCCTGCTGAAATTGACTCGGCTGAGGAACTGGAGTTGCGGCCTGAGAACCTTGAGCGAAAACGTTCGGCACGCGAAGACCACCGAAATCGCCTTGGGCAAAAGCCCTTCCTTCACTACAACAAATTGATACAACGACAACTGTTGCTAAGAAGCAAGTCGACGTGAAGTTTGATTTTGTATGACATGAATTCATCTTTGGCGTCGTCCGTGACGATAATGATGATGGAAAAGCAGAGTCGCTGCGGCTGAAAAGTCGGACTTCTTCCTGAAGCCGAATTTTTAAAACGCCGCACACCACCCACTGTTGTCGCTCAAATGGGAAACAGCGGCAAGATCAATCGGCACCGGCTTCCGCGTAGTAGGAACGCTAGCGGTCTGAGGACGGACAGGAATTCATCGCAGCGGGACTGCGAACCGACTTTTAGCTGGCTTTCTTGATCCAGCTTTCGATGGTCGCCGCTGCCTTATCAGGATCGTCTCGAAACATTCGGTTGATGCGTTCCTTGGCGTTCTTGCCCGCGTCCGTTTCCGCATCCTGATGACCGGCCATCGAAAGAACTCTGCCTTCGCTTGTGCCAGCACGTTCACTAAAATTCGGTTTGCGAACGACCAGCGTCAACAACACCAGTCCCAATCCCAACGCGGCCACGGTGGGCCAGTATTTTTCAACAAGCTGAGAAATCTGTTGGCTGGGATTAGCAACCGATGGCGCAGTCGATCGATGAAGCGTCACTTCAATCGGTGCAGCCCCCGACGCCTTCAACCAATCTGCCGGCAACATCGAGGCGACTTCGCGTTGAATTTGAGGCCGAATGGTTCTAAATTTCTGCTCGACCGGATCGACTTTCTGACCACCTGAGTGCAAGGCCGGTCGCTGCAACGTCAACGACATCGCCACGTTAGCCAACGCGGATTCGGGAACATCGATTTGCACGGCGACTCGACAGGCGGAAGAATTTTCACGCGTGTCCCGTTGTATGCCTCCAACGGCTGACGCTTGTTTCACATGGCTGACCGATCTTGCTGACACGGCCGAATCATTCTGCTGACTAATTGGCGTTGATGGTTCATCGTAGATCGATGCAACGCCATTTGAGCCTACCGTTAGACGCTTCGCGGGCTGAATCGAATTCAACTGGGCAGGAGTCTCTGCCGTCACCGATTCGGCAACCAACTGAGCCCTACGAGTCGCCACTTTCGGACATGGGCTCAATCGCACGTCGACGTCCACGCCATCAAAACGGCTTAACGCGATCGCAATCTGATCTTCCAACTGCTGTTCTTTGGTTCGCAACTGCTGCATCGAATGCCGGTCGAAATCACCAGCAGATTCATTCGCACGGTCGTACGCGAAACCTTCTCCTAAATCGATGACCTCAATCTGACTGGCCTGCAATCCCGCCACGGCACCGCCGATCATCCGACGAATTGTATCAACATGCTGACCGTCCAACGGTCGATCCCCTTCAGGCCGGATCGAAATCACGGCCGATTGACGATCCGGCTGAAATGGCGATGACGAAGGAGCCACATCGATCTCAAGCCATGCTTGTTGCACGAAAGGCAATCGCAAAATCATCTCCTTGAGTTGCCGCTTCTTCTGCTGCCACTTCAATGCCTGCTGCTGAGAACGCGACAGCAGCGGGTTCGAAATTGAATCAGAAGAAGTTTCTCGCAAATCCATCGGCAGCGCGTTGCGTTCAGAAACGGCTTGCAGATACAGCGAATGTTGACTGCGTGGCACCAATAATTTCTGCCCATCGATTTGAAAATCGTTCAGCCCCGATTCCCCTAAGGCAACTTGAATTCGTTGCAGGTCACTATGCCGCAAATGGCATTTGGAGATCAGCTCACACATCTGTGGCTTGGCCGGCGCAAGCAAATTGGTTTGAAACGAAATCAAACCGACGATCGCGACCGCAACCACGACCAGCCCGATGGTTTGCGGACGTTGAAGCCATTGAGATGACCGTTGTTGCCAATCCATTGGGGGTTCTCCGGTGTTGGTTGGACGTCGTCGAACAGGAGCCGATTGCAGACGCCCGAAAGATTGCACTAGGCCGCGTTGCGATGAAGCTTGGGAATGATCAGGACGTTAGCAGTGCCTCCGCTGGGGCAGTTCCAAGTCTGGACATGACCGCCGTGAGCCTCCGCCGCCGCATAAACAACGCTTAGCGATTCGCAATCTGAGCCGGTTGCATCCCGCGCCATGCTAATCGTTTCGGGCTGTTCACTAGGATGAATTGCTGGACTGGGTTGATCTTTTAAGATCGATGCCTCAACGAGGCGATTGGTCGACGTGTCGGCAACTTCCAATTCCCATTGATGCGGACAATCGATCAGCGTGACCGACAGTTCGCCGCCGCGCTGCATCGACTGGAGTGCGTTCTGCATCAGTCCTTTGAGCGCGTCTTGAATCAAGGGGCCGTTGGCGTGAACTTCTAACGACTGAACGTCTAGCTCGACCGTGATTCGACTGCTGGTAAAATGATCGCTCAGTGAGAGAACAATTTCATTGATCAGTCGACTGATCGAGATTCGGTCACGATCGGAAGTCTGTCGCGTTGTGCGAGCAGATTGAGAAGAGGCATCGTTCAGACGCATGGAAGGTTCGCCCGTAAGTGGTTTCTGATAGCGTTGACTGATTGCAAACAAAAAACCGCAATCAGGAAGACCGCTTTTAGAGGAAACCGGCAATCGATGTCAATGGACGAAAATCGGGATCTTGATTCAGGAAATCACCGAGCTAACGTGTTCCATGATCCAAGAATTGCAATCCGAAAGCATCTTGTCGGACATCATTTTGAAGCCCGGATACTGTCGTAGCGTGACCGAAAAACCTGCCACGTGAAGCAACTTCAATTGCTGGCACAACGTGTCCTGATCGAAATCCTCGGAGTCCCGGCAATGGGCCCACAGGACGGGCATGTTGCGACATCGGGCCCAATCGCCCAGCACCGATCGCTCGGTCGGCAGAGGTCCGTTGAGCGAAATAACACCCGCAAAAAGATCCGGGCGTTGGAAGGCCAGACGGAACGCCATCGTTCCGCCCTGCTCCGCTCCGGCCAGAAAAATACGATCTGGGTTAATGTTGAACCGAGTGACTGCGTAGTCAATTGCTTGCACAACGGACTCGTGAGCCTCGCCGACGATCATCGGATCCTGCAGCCAAAGTTGATTGTGCTCACGATCGATCGCCGGCGCGGATGGAGCCACCGCGACAAAGTTCCGCATGCTGACCGAGGGCATGATTTGTTGAATCTGTTCTGCCGATTGATCGTTGCCATGTAACCAGACGACCAGTGGGTACCCGTATTTTTTCTCGTAATGCATCGGCAGAAACAACGAAAGATCGTCGACCGCCCCAAACGCAAGACTTTCGAAACAATCGACCGGCTGAGGGGCGGGAGAAACGTTCTGCGAGTCAGAATCTTTCAGGTCCTTGGGGTTTGATGACCGAGGTTCAACCGCCGCCAAAGGGCTGATTTTAATCCTGTTCATGCCTGCCTCAATCCGTTTCGCAGAAGTTTCAGTTGTCGCTTACGATCTTCTCAACAGCCGCAACAAGAAATCAAGAGAAGCCGATTCCCGAAGACGTCGTCGTTACCGCAGCCGTCAAAATCCGTTTTTAATTCACACCCGGCGCTTCGTCAATCTCAGCCGTCAGTAATCACGGTTTGAGCCATCACGAACTACGGCTAGATTCGCGAGTTGCTCGCCCAATCCAACGCGCAAATTTGAGCGGCGTTGTTTTCGCCACCTCGCTAGCAGGACAAAAACTGGCTAAAGCAGGCGTGTCAGCCTCCAGACCGGAGGCTCCGTTGCTAAGCGCTCCGCACTTGTGGTGGCAAAGCCGCTGGCCCCTTGCATCGACTCGCACTAAAGCAAGTCACTCACTTCGTCACGCTCTTCTTTCAGCTCGGCCAGCGTGGCATCCATCTTTTCCCGGCTGAAATCATCAATCTCCAAGCCTTGAACGATCGAATACTCACCGCCACTACACGTCACGGGGAACGAGTAAATCAAACCTTCATCAATGCCGTAGCTACCGTCGCTTGGGATCGCCATGCTGACCCAATCTCCATTCGCCGTGCCAGAAACCCAAGTCCGAATGTGATCGATTGCGGCACTGGCGGCCGAAGCGGCACTCGACGCGCCACGAGCCTCAATGATCGCGGCACCTCGTTTTTGAACGACGGGAATAAACGTTTCGCGATACCAACTTTCGTCCACACACTCCGCGGCGGGCTTTCCGTCGATCAAACAATCGCTGATGTCAGGGTACTGCGTGGCCGAGTGATTTCCCCAGATGGTCATCTTTTTGATTTCGGTTGTGGCGATCCCTGTCTTCCCCGCCAACTGGCTCAATGCACGGTTGTGATCCAAACGAGTCATCGCGGTGATGTTCCCCGCCTTGATGCTGGGAGCATTCGCAGCGGCGATCAAAGCGTTGGTGTTCGCAGGGTTTCCGACGACCAGAACTTTGATGTCCTTTTTCGCGACGGCATCGATCGCTTTTCCTTGAACGGAGAAGATTTTTGAGTTCGCCTGCAGCAAGTCCTTTCGCTCCATTCCCTTTCCACGAGGCATCGCACCCACCAGCAAGGCGAAGTCGGAATCCTTGAAGCCCACGTTTGGATCGTCCGTCGCAACGGTGCCGGCCAACAGAGGAAACGCGCAGTCTTCCAGTTCCATCACAACGCCTTTCAGACGCTCCATCGACTGAGGAATCTCCAGCATCTGCAAGATGACGGGCTGGTCGGGGCCCAGCATATCGCCCGCAGCAATACGAAACAGAAGGCTGTAACTGATCTGGCCGGCGGCTCCGGTCACGGTGACTCGTACAGGTTGTTTCATCGATGGATTTCCAAATTCGTAGTTAATGAGTGAGCGGACAAAAAGTCAGGATTGGGCCATCACTGCAAGCACGACGCGCAGACCAGTGGATAATCATCGCAGAAACAAGTCCACTCGATTGCGTTGCACGTCAGCCTGAGTTTCGTCCCAATCCCTCCAAGTTCAGCCAAGAAAATATCCCGAACTTGATCGCTCAGTTCAAGTGCCCCCATCCGAAGGGACGCCGCGTTCATCGAGGAACTTCGGCTCAATCAGCTTTCCAGTCCTCGGGCAACATGTCAGGCAAGGCGTCGTAGGTTCGGCTGTTCTTCGTCGCGGCTTGGCTATACCACCAACCCATGCCGATCAAACCGATCGCCAACAGAGCAACGACCCACATCAAACCATCGTTCAGCAACGCGGCGGAAGGCTTTTTCAGAACCGCCATCGGCCCGCCGATCACCAAAGCGCCGATCTGTCCCTGCAAACCTTTCTGATCCGAGAAAACCGAATCGTAACGCCAGAATCGATAGTGAAACCCGTCGACCCGAATTCGTTTGTCCAACAGCGATTGCTCTGTTTCACCTGCGGGCAACTTGAAGGCCCGCACCGTGACCGCAAACCGACCGTAGGGGACTCGATCACCTGCCGACGATTTCACCGTGATTTTTTGCCCATCCAAATCGGGAAAGATCGTTAGCTGAAACGAATCCCTCGCAGGAGTGGGGGCATCAGCCGAAGCCGGATCGGCTTTGATTCGCAAACACTGTCGGACTTTCCCAATCATCTGAACGCGGCGGCAAACACTGTCGTTCGTGTCAGCCAAGAGATCCAGCAAACCGAGCGGCTGAATCGAGCCGAATCCGTTTTGATCCCATTGATCGACTGCCGCCAGCAACGCATCCATCGGCTGCCGATCCTTGCCCGTGAGCGGCTGGCTGTTCCGTCGCCTCAATCCATCAAGCTGTTGCAAATCGAAACCTGCTTCTGACAGCCGAGTCCACGATTCAGTCGTTTTCACTTCGTCGCTTTGCACCAACACTGGCAAACTGCAAAGAACAAACAACAACGACGCAGTGACAATTCGTGCTCTTTTGAAAATCAAGCCGAAACGAACTCGTGATTCAGATCGATTAACACCGGGAGGGCGAGGCTCCGTCCGAGCCAACTTCTGCGCAAATCCGGGAGGGCAAGGCTCCGTCCGAGCCAACTTCTGCGCAAATCCGGGAGGGCAAGGCTCCGCCCGAGCCAACTTATGCCTCAATCCGGGAGGGCAAGGCTCCGTCCGAGCCAACTTCTTCGCCAATCTGGGAGGGCAAGGCTCCGTCCGAGCCAATTTCTGCCTCAATCCGGGAGGCCAAGGCTGGGATGTTGAAACGTCGTCAATCTGGACAGCTTGCATAAGATTGGTCTTTTAAAAGTGTTACGCTCCCGCATATTCGTTTTGTCAAACCCGCGAAACGAAGGAGCGCAACAGTGTCTGTATGATCTCTCAAAACACTCGGTTAGTACAAGTCACCTTTTCGATGTCTTTTGCCGTCCTTCACGCGGTCGCAAAATCGCTGGCGTGAGAACGCGAACCACTATCCGCCGAGAATCGGCTGCTTTGCCGCCAGCTGCAACAGTCACAAACTCGGCGGCAAGAGCGGATCGGCCAACTTTGCCAGGAACTTCAGCGTCAAACGGCTCAACGAGCCGACTGTCCGGTTGAGTGGAAAAAGCTGCCGGGGTATCAGTTTAGCGCTGAGATGATTTGCCTATGCTGTCAATTGAGCTTGCTGATGGGCGTCCGCGCGGTGCCCAAAGTTCTCGCTCGTTATGCCAGAGCTGTTGACTTGCCGATTGAGATCCCGTCGCGAGATATCGTCCGGAACTGGAATAGTCGAAACGGAGTCGCGATCCTTCAGGAAGCGACTCACGCCGACGACTGGGTTTGGATGATCGACCACAGTGTTCAGTTGGGAAAAATGTTTGTGTTGGTGGTGCTGGGGATTCGTTCGTCGGCAATGCCGGTGGGCCGGGCGTTACGACGAGACGACATGACGCCTCTGGCTGTCCTGCCCTCCACGTCACGTGACAAGGCAGAAGTATCGCGGCAGTTGACCGAACTGGCCGGGCACTGCGGGACGCCGTTGGCGGTGCTTAGCGATGGCGCAGCGGAGTTGCACCACGGCGCTCTCGCTTTGAAAAAGCTTGGTTTTTCCGGAGTTCACCTAGATGACACCAAGCACAAGGTTTCCAATCTTCTCAAGAAACATCTCAAGGACGACGAACGCTTTCAAGCCTTTGTAACTCACTTGGGGCAAACGACGGCCTCCATTCAGCAAACCGAGCTGGACCATTTGCTGCCTCCACGCAGTAAGCAAAAGTGTCCTTGATATTGGCTCTGGCTTGCAGATTCTGGGTCTTGAAGTTGGTGGAGGAGCAATTTTCGATGTCAGCGGTTTTACTTCAAACACTGGGCTTGGCCTTGCCCAGCAACTGGATCCAAATGGTATCGGATTCCTGAGCTTGTCTCCATTTTCGCCGGGTACCTTCAACCTAGGAGCGATCATTGATCCATCTTTTCGCACTGAACAGGGGCTTGCGGGTTTTTAGCTACGGTTTGGCGCGGCGGGTGTTCCTGCGGAGACATTCACGGTTGCTAACGGGGGCGTTGAGCTGCTAACGCCAGGTTTAGCGATTCCTGAGCCGGGAGCGTTAACTCTGCTCGCGGCGTTTGGGTTAGGAGTCGTTGTACGTCGCCGGCGCGAGATGTAGACCAGTCGTTACCCACGACGATTGCTTCGGCGTTGTCGTGCTAACGCCCAACGAAACTGGCCAAGTATTCTTTGATTGCGATGGCCGAGTTTCGCAGGTTCTCGGCCGTGGGGATGACCCACGAATGAGAGACCGCCAGCTGCGGTGTGCGAAAGTTTGCGGGGATGCCCTCGGCCACGATGCCGTTGGCAGCCGCCAAACGCATGGCGCGTGAAAGATGGTACGCAGACGTGATGACGCCGATTCGAATTGCCGGATCCGGCTGTTGTTCGATCCACGATCGCAGGCTCTGCATTTCTTTGCTGGTGTTGTGGCCTTCGAGCGGTTCGATTCGATCTGCAGGAATGCCAAGGCCGACCAAAATCTGGATGGCTTCTTCGCGGAAATGTAAATCGTTCTCTGTGGCACGCCATCGCTGCGTTCCAGTACAGATGATCCGCTGAGTTTTTCCAGCTTGGAACATGCGAGCGGCAGTGGTGACTCGTTCGCCGTCGGCGGTCAATTGGGCTCGCCCCGGTCCACGTTCGCTGGTGCCACCTCCCAGCACCACGACGACATCAAACGGCTCGCCAGTGATGCCATCCACTTCTTGCCACGGTGCTTCTAGGTGGCCGACCAGTTGGTGGGTGACCCAGATGTTTCCTCCCAGAGTCAGCACCAGCCATGTTAAGAAAACGACGGTCGCTTCGCCTCGCCTGTCTGTTCGAAATAGCCACCAGCCGATACCGAATAGAGACAGCCACGCTAATCCAACTGGAGTCGCCAACGCGGTCAACGATTTCTCGAAAAGCTTACGCCCCCCCAATCCCCATGTTGCGGCGAGTGCAACAAATCCAATCCAAGCCAGCGATACGAGGAACGGCAACACGCGACCCGAACGGGATGCGTGGGCTGAATTTTCGGAATGTCGTGAGGTGCGGTTCATGCGTTCAGGAGTGATTAAGCTTAAGTGGTATTGATCATGCCGAACCAATCATCCGATTCTAATTGAAAGTTTGGGCGGCGATTGGCGCGGGACCCTTCGAGAGCGAGGTTCGTTTTCGTTTTCGTTATCCGGTGGCTTTCGGGTCTTCTCTGGCTTAAACTGCTGCGTCTTTAAACGTAAACGCAAAATTGTAGCTTTGTCACGTCGAATTCTGAACATGCTTGATTCTAAAGAGAACACGGAAGCCTTCCCGGCCACGCATCCGCTTTACGGTCATGAAGAAACACTAGACCAACTGCGCGACTGTGGTCGACTGTTTCATCAGCGAGGCTGGTCGGTTGGGACCAGCAGCAACTACAGCGCGGTGTTGAATCACGATCCGGCCGAGTTATTAATTACTGCCAGCGGCAAAGATAAAGGGCGGCTTGAGCGAAGCGACTTCGCCCACATCGGTCCGGATGGAAACGGGATCGAGCTCAATCAGCCCAAGTCCTCCGCCGAGACGATGTTGCACGTTGTCTTGGCTGAGTTACCTGACGTGGGCAGTGTTTTGCATACGCACAGTGTTTGGGGAACACTGTTGTCGGACTACTATTTCGAGTCTGGTGCGATCGAAATCTCGGGATACGAAATGTTGAAAGGCTTGGAGGGGACTCCGACCCACGAAACGACTCACACGGTTCCGATTTTTGAAAACACGCAAGACATTGCGACTTTGGCGGCAAAGATTCGAACTCGGCTGGCTGATCCCAATTTTTCAATGACTCATGGCTTTTTAATGAGAAAGCATGGGTTGTACACGTGGGGGAAAGATATCGCCGCCGCCCGCCGTCACGTGGAAGTTTATGAGTTTTTGTTTGAATGTGAGGGGCGGAAGTTGGCTTTGCCCGGAAAAAATGACTGACGAACGATCCCGATTTTCGTTAGAATTGGGGCTCGATATTCCATGTCGCGCCGCGACCGGAAATCGACGATAGACAACGGGCAGCATCGGTTGCCGAGTTCCGATTTCGGTTGCTACGAATCGATCGCCGATCAACAAACCTTCAACTGCCGCGGAGAGTTTCCAATGGCTCGCGTACACGTTCCAGATACCGACCAAGACATCACCGAACCCAAGGCGATTGGCGAGTTCCTTGCGCCGTTTGGGATCAATTTTGAGCAATGGGATGTTGAGGGGCGAATTGGTCCTGAGGCGACTAACGAAGAAATTCTTGATGCCTACTCGCCCGAAATCGAACGTCTAAAACAGGCTCATGGATTCGTGACGGCGGACGTCATCAACGTGACGCCGGAAACACCGGGCTTGGACGATATGCTGCAGAAGTTCGACAAAGAGCACCTGCATACCGAGGACGAAGTTCGCTTCACCGTTCGAGGCAGCGGCGTTTTTCATATCAACCCGGAAACTTCGCCCGTGTTCAGTATCACCGTCGAATCGGGCGATTTGATCAGCGTGCCAAAGGGGACGCACCACTGGTTCAATCTGTGTGGTGACAAGACAATTCGGTGCATCCGGTTGTTCGAAGACATGACCGGCTGGACGCCTCATTACATGGAGGACAGCGCTCACAAGGACTACTCGCCATTGTGCATGGGCCCCAGCTATTTGGATGGCGATCAAGGTCCCAAGTTTGACAGCGTGGTGGATATCTGATTTTGTCGAAAGAGTAATCAGAGCAAGAAGTTAAATTCTAACGCAACGGCCGTGTCTAGATTGTCGTTGCAGCGATCGGGTCACATTGAGTGACCAAGCCAAGAGGGAGGGAATTGCTATGCCAGCTATTCGCGGTATTTTGCTGGACATCGAAGGCACGACGTCTTCGATCAGTTTTGTTTACGACATGATGTTCCCCTACGTACGTGAGCATTTAGAACGCTATTTGTCTGAGCATTGGGGTGAACCCGATCTGCAGGAGTCGCTGGCTGCTTTGCTGACTGAATATGCGGAACATCAAGGCACCGAGAACTGGCTGGCCGAGTTTGATGACACGGTGACTCCAGAAGACCTGCAGGCGGCTCACGTAAAAAATGTGAACAGGCTAATGAATTCGGATGTGAAAGCCCCCGGCTTGAAGAAGCTTCAAGGCATGATCTGGGAGAAAGGTTTCAAAAGCGGGGAAATGGTGGCTCATCTGTTTGATGATGTGGAGCCGGCGTTGAAGCGATGGACATCTGCTGGAATCGACCTGCGGATTTACTCGTCGGGCAGTATTCAGGCCCAGAAGCTTTTCTTTGGTCACACCGTCAAGGGGGATCTGCTACCGTGCCTGACCCGACATTATGATCGTAGTTATGGTCCCAAGCATGATCGCACCAGTTATCACATGATCGCGTCGGACTACGGAGTGCCGGCCAATCGCGTGCTGTTTGTCAGCGATGTCGTGGCGGAACTGGACGCGGCCAATGAGGCGCGGATGCAAGTCGCGTTGAGCGTCCGTCCGGGGAACAAGCCAGTGGAGAATCCGAATGACTATCCGGTGATCGAAAGCTTCGATCAGTTGGACGAGATTTTTTCGATCGGTGAACCGGTGGCTTGAGTCGGGGGTTGTTTTGTGGGCGTTGCAGTTGGGTTTTGCTATCGCTGATCACGTAGGTGCTGCTTGCGGCTGGCATCCCTTCGGGATGCGATTGCTTGGCGACGCGAACCGGTGGTGTTCGCTGCGCTCGACCACCGGCTACCGGCTGTCATGCCTTCGGCATGGATGGATTTGTCACGGCGGGATTTGTCACGGACTCGGCACGGCGGGATTCGGCGCGGAGTCGTCATGGACTTCGCGTTCGTTCGGGGTTTGGAAGTGCTCAACAGGCGAACTGATTTTCTCTAAGTGTTCCGGAACAGGCTGGCTCCGGAGGAGTCTTCGTTGGTAGCTTAGGGCGGAAGCCCTGAGAACAGATCCCTCTAGCCCGCCGAGATCGCCCCGGATTGGGCCGACGATGAAATCGCGATTTGCTGGGCTCGTGCGAGTCGGGTTTCTTTTCGTTTGCAAAATTGGTGAACCATTCTTCCGGCCCTTGCGTACCACCTGCGGACACGGAGGTTGGTCCTCCGACATTGCTATCAAGGATGGAAGCACGCTTTTTCCAGAAGCGCCAACACTGACGTTGGTGGCTGGACGGGTTTGCTTTCATGAGGTGGTAGCGTGTACGGACCATTTGGACCATTCGGAGCGATCGAGCGAGCAGGATTTCAGAACGAACACACGCGAGCTGACTCTGCTCAGGTTTCTGAAATTGATTCGGTTAATTGGAACCGCGGTAGATTCTTGACGGCAATCTCAGGACCGCTGATCTGGATCAACGAACGTCTGGAAGCTCAATTGCGAGCATGGCGTTGGGGGCGCCCGGTACAGACCTTCAGCTTGATGGTGTTTTTGTTCTCGCATGCGTTTTTGGCGTCTTCTGTTTGTGCTGCTGGTGAGGCTGCGGACGCGGCAGTTCGTTTCGACGTGCATGCCTTGTCCGAGGCGTTTTTGGTTTCGGATGGGGAGTTTAACGATGACGAACTGATGACGATTCGACTCTCGGTACCTGTCACGTCAGAAATCGCGTCTGCCGATCGAGCACACGTCAGCGAGTTCCGCTATGACATTCAATGGCAACAGGCTCGATATCCGGTCATTGAGTTCGGACCGCGAACAAGGACGACCAGCATTGTTGATGGAACCATTCAAGTAAAGAAGCAAGCCGATCGAAAGCTGAAGCTTGGTCTGGCGCTCAATGGGATCGATCCGCCCGGCCTAGCGGGTACGGCCAACGTCGAAGCCGGAGCCAGCAACAGTGAAAGCAACCAGTATCAGGAAATTCCCCAGCAAGATATTCTGGTCGCCAGCGGTACGACCGATCGCGGCACCGGTGTGTTTTTTCGTTTCCATCGGTCCCGTCACGAAACGCTTGAGGGAAGTCGTACGCTGAACGTTTCATTTCGGGTCCCTCGCGAGTGGCAGGCTGGCTTGCTTCAGGTGAAGTGCCGAGCCAGCGGGGAGCGAAAAATCGCGGGGATCTGGAAAGAACCTATCGAAGTTGTACGCTCGTTTACGTTGCCCGTTTATCTTGCCGATCGCGCTGAAGCTCGGGCTCGAGCGGTGGAATATGTGCGGGCTGAAACCGGGTTTCGTCAGTTGGTGGACGCTCAGCAAGCGTTGAAAAAGGAAGACGAACCTTCGGGGTTCGAGTCGGCCTTTCGAAACCTGTGGGGTTTGGCCGGCAGCAAAACAAAAACGGATAAAGGTTTTGATCGGTCCGAAAATCACGCCGGAATTCAGCGCGAACCTCAGTCCCGCGTGGTTCGCTATCGAGTACCGATTTCCGCGACGGACGTGAGTGGAAGGTACAGAAATGCTCGCGAGCAGCTGTTGCAGCTGAGCCGATAGTGGGACGGCGGTGTTCCCAAAGTGACACAGATGCTCGGGAGGGTAAGGCTCCGTCCGCACCTCGGTTTAAGGCTTCGTCCGCACCTCGGTTGGATGGCTGAGCTTTTTACTCCGCATGGCTCGGGCGGAGCCTCGCCCTCCCGATTGCTCCGCGTGGCTCGGGCGGAGCCTCGCCCTGGGGAGGTGAAAAGAATTTTCTAGTGTTTCGATTCTGTTACGCGTTTTTTCGTTTTTTCGTAGGCCTTTGTTCTTCTTGATTGGGTAGAGTTTGTCAGGCCTGCATCTTTTAGCCACTGCTTGAGGTCACGATTTTTGAAACGAGTAAATCGCTGTCGGATTTTCTGTGGAGTAACTCGATCAAAGAGTGCTCCAAAGGTTGCCAGCAAACTGGTGAAGGTG
>CALFUT010000030.1 GCA_937929805.1 uncultured Pirellulaceae bacterium | reverse complement strand
GCCAAAAAGCACTTGGGCTGGGAGCCAAAAGTTCCGTTGCGTGAAGGTTTGACAAAAACAATCGAGTGGTTCCGAGAGATTAATCTGGACAGCTATCGGCCGCCGACCCCCAACCATTGATTGTTTTTACGATGGGATAGCTTAGTGAGAGAATGACAGTGTTGAAAGTTGCAGTGCTAAAAGTTATTAACGCCAAATCATCGAGTTTCTCGGGCGGGTGATCAAGAACGCGAGCAAAGCTCGGGCGATTTGAGATTTGAGATTTGAGGCGGAATCCAAAATAGCTGCCAATGATCGGTGAGTTACACTGATCGGCGAATTACATACCGAGTAGTCCCCCGCCTGACATGATCGTAACGTAATCGGTCGAAACCGGGCCCAACCGCGGGCGACGCGAACGCGAGACCAGCCCACAGGGTTTTGACTGTTATGAAAACATACGATTGCATTGTGCTGGGGTTCGGAGGTGTTGGCAGCGCGGCGATGCGATTCGCGGCACTTAAAGGCTGGAGCGTGCTTGGAATTGACCGCTTCGGACCGGCTCATGACAAAGGAAGTTCCCACGGTCACACTCGCGTTTTTCGAAAGGCGTATTTCGAGCACCCGAGTTACGTGCCGCTGTTGCAGGAATCGGCCGAACTATGGGACGAGCTAAACAAACGGCATCGAACCAAGCCTTCCATCAAACAGCTGATGAACCCAACTGGTGCGTTAACGGTTGGATTGGCTGGAAGCGAAACGGTTGAAGGTGTGCTGCGATCGTGTCAGCAGCACCAGTTGCAACATGAGTGCTTTACGGCGGCCGAGATCAAACGGCGGTTGCCAATCTTTAACCTGACGGATGATCACGTGGGCGTCTTCGAGCCCGATGCGGGCTATTTGTTAGTCGAGCAATGTGTGACGGCGATGATTTCCCAAGCGTTGAAGCATGGGGCCACAATCCAATCAGATACGATCGTTCAAGATTGGGCAGTTGACGAATCTGGTTTGGTGACTGTCACGACGGATCGAGGTGTCTTCCAGGCGGAGCGACTGATTGTTACCGCCGGTGCATGGTCCAAGGATTTGCTGCCGTTTCTTCACAAGGGATTAACCGTTTTGAGAAAGCAGCAGCATTGGTATCAGCTTGATCGAGTCGACCAAAAGCAAGTCAACGACTTTCCCGTTTTTCTATTTGAGGAACCGGACGGCCACCTGTTCTACGGCGTGCCCGAAATCGACTACCTCGGCATGAAAGTCTGTCGACACTCGGGAGGTCAACCAATTGCTGATCCGACGAAGCTAGATCGCTCGCTGGACAACGAAGAGCTTTCGGCAGTGGAGTCGTTCATGGATAGGCGAATGCACTTTGGCAGAAAACGCTTGGTCCACCACAGTGCGTGCATGTACACGATGTCGGATGACGGGCATTTTATTGTTGATCAGGTGCCGGACCACGACAACGTTGTTTTTGCGGCAGGACTGTCGGGGCACGGTTTTAAAATGGCTCCCACGATTGGCAAACATCTGGTGGATGTGCTGGCGGGTGAGCGAAAATCGGAGTTCGATTTTCTTCGCTTGCGGGCCGATTGAGTGAGGATTTCGGAAAAGCTCGAATTGCGAAGCTTTCCGCTTCCTGTCAGAATCTGGTTTCGTCCAAGTTCTATGAAAACCCGATGGAGTCCGCGTTCCAGAACGCCGGAAACGAAACGTGGCAGAATCAAAAGTAGATGCAATTGTGATCGGTACTGGCCCGGGTGGTGAAGGTGCCGCGATGCAGTTGGCCAAAGCCGGCAAGCAGGTCGTTGTGATTGAACGCTATGAAAAGATCGGTGGCGGGTGTACTCATTGGGGAACGATCCCTAGCAAAGCGTTGAAGTTTGCGATCGGCGGCTACACCGAAGCAATGAACCATCCCATTATTTCAGCGATGGGCATCAAACCGGACGCGTCGATTGCGACGCTGGTGAAGACGGCACAGAACGTGATCGCCAGCCAAGAGAAAATGCGCCGACATTTTTACACCCGGAACGATTGCCAAGTCGAATTTGGGCAGGCGCGTTTTGTGGACGCGAACACAATATCGATCAACAATTCGGAAACGATTTCGGCTGACCATATTGTCGTGGCGGTTGGATCTCGACCTTATCGGCCTGAGAATGTCGACTTCGATCATCCAAGGATTTTTGATAGCGACACGATTCTGGGTCTCGATCACATGCCGCAATCGATGACAATTTATGGCGCGGGAGTGATCGGTTGTGAATACGCATCGATGTTTCGCAATCTGGGCATCAAAATCAACTTGGTCAATAGCCGCGAGGGTTTGCTTGATTTCCTTGACGACGAAATCAGCGATGCGCTCAGTTATCACATGCGCGAACAAGGCGTCGTGATTCGACATAACGAGAGCTACGAAAAAATTGTGGGTGAAGACGATGGAGTGGTAACTTATCTGAAGAGCGGCAAGCAACTGAAGTCAGATGCCTTGTTGTGGGCGGCTGGCCGCACTGGAAACAGCAATGACCTTGGGCTCGATAACATCGGCTTGGTTCCGGACAGTCGAGGCTATCTGGAGGTCAACGATTGCTTTCAAACGAAAGTCGAAAATGTATTTGCCGTTGGTGACGTGATCGGATTTCCATCGCTAGCCAGCGCGGCGTACACGCAAGGGCGAGCCGCAGCGAAAAGTATCTTGGGCGAAACGGGGGCCCAGTGTCAGCGGCTTCAGGAGATTCCTTCAGGGATCTACACCAGCCCTGAAATCAGTTCGATCGGGAAAACAGAAAAACAGTTGACCGAAGAAAAAGTGCCCTACGAGGTCGGTATTTCCCAGTTCAAAAACTTGGCTCGTGCTCAGATTCTTGGCAAGCGAGTCGGTATGCTGAAGTTGTTGTTCCACCGAGAAACATTGGAATTACTGGGCATTCATTGCTTCGGTCCCAACGCGGCGGAAATTATCCACATTGGCCAAGCGATCATGGAGCAGGAAGGTGAAGCCAACACCCTAAATTACTTTACGACGACCACCTTCAACTATCCGACGATGGCTGAAGCCTATCGCGTCGCAGCGCTCAATGGGCTGAACCGGTTGTTTTAGGTTCGGTCCGGGGCGTTCTTGAGGCACGTAAATCGCGGCCTCCTCCGCTCGCCAGCGCATTAACTCGAAATCGCATCTCAATCACAAAAAAAGCGGCAACCAGTGAAAGTGGTTGCCGCTTTTTGTTTTGTAGAGAGCCGCTGTCTTTCTTCTAACCTGCGGGGGCCGGTGGAACGGCGTCGAATGGCTTTCCATCTGGAATCGAAGGAGTCTCGAATTCAGGTTGCGGGGCATCGGCAGGTGGTTCCAGCAAGTTTTGGCTTTCAACTGGAGCCACGACCGGATCGACGCTTTCCGGTGAATCGACTTGCTTCGATGATTCGTCCGACGCTTCGACCTTGGCCGTTTCAACCGAATCGCCCGGTTCCTCTGGGCTCTCTGGCTCAGGTAGTTTGTCCAGTTCCCACTTGTAGCCACATGCCTTGCACTTGTACTTATGGACTTTCAAGACATTGATGGTGCGAGTCTTGCTGGTGCGTCCGGGAGGGCAGCACTCTTCCCACGGAAAACGAACCGGAGGAATGCAGATGATCTTCTGCTCGGTTTTAAAGCACGTTTTTTCTTCCTCGTAGTGATCCAGCTTCAAACTGCACGTGTCACACTCGACCGCACAGCTTGGGCAGCTGATTTTCTTGCGAGTTCGCTTGCAACGTTTGCAGCCACAACCTCTTTTTTTCGTGCATGCTGTTGCCTCCACGCAAGTTGCACACTCGTCGGAGACGCACTCGACACAGCTTTCACACGGAGCCGCTTCTGCACATCCACAACCACAGTTGCCGGTAGCTGCGGAAGCGATTCCAGAAATTGAAGGGGTCAGCAATTGAGCCGAAAAAACGCTTCCGACTACGATAGCAACAGCCAGTAAAGATTTGTTTAAAAGTTTCATTGGACTACTCGGTAGTGAATTTAGTTTGTTGGGTGGCGGTCTTCGTTCGACAGAAGACGGACAGATTGGGATGGCGATCAGCGAAGTTGGCCTTTAAAAATCAACCATCATTCGGACACCGAAGATGTCGAAGTCACCATTCACGTCAGGACCGCCTGCCAGACCAGAGTTGTTGGAGATCTGCCCGGTGATGTAGTTGAACTGCATCCGTGCATACGGGTTAAACAACCAATTCAAGCCCAGAGTTAACGACTCACCTTCGCCTCCAAGGACGTCGGCATTGCTCAAGTCGGCCCAAGACAATCGAGCTGCGACTTGCCAAGCACCCCATCCGCGTTTCGTTTCGCAGTCGCAACCACGGACCAAGAAGAAGTTCTCGAATGGCTTGACGCGGCCCAGAGTACCGGTCTTGCGATTCCAAGGCATGTGTTCACCGGTCAGGAAGTACGCGGCTTGAACGTAGCCACCGTCGAACTCAAGATTTGGGTCGATACCACGGCGATTAACATTCAAACGCATGTACTCACCACTTAGCTGGAATGATCCAATGTTTGCGAGCGCTTCCAAGCCAATCAATGCTGTTTCATCGGCGTTCGGGATAAAGCCCGTGTCCAACCACCGACCATCTGATCGTGCTTCGGGGCGGGTGCGAAACTGCGAAGCAGGCGTATCATCGTTAACCTCGCCGACAGAGCCGGAAAGTCCGACGTGTAGGTAGCCGCGACCGCCGGAGGATTCGTCGTACCATGGGGTACCTGCGATTCTACCAGCCAGCTCCAGCTGGTAGTCGTCTGTTTCCCAGCCATCTCGTGTCTGAGTCAACTCTTGATTCCAGACACCAAAACGCCAGTTCCAGTTCCCATCTTCACTGATACCGTTGGTCGATGCACCAAGGCGTCGGGCATCTTGGTTGAATGACTCGACAATGAAAGGACGCTCAATGAAGATGTTGTGGCGAGAACTGTTCAGGTGGTCCAAGCCGTAGGGGCGCTTGTGGTTACCGATGATGACCGTGTTGAGGTAAGGGACGTCTTTGAAACCGAAGAACGCATCACGATACGATGACGCCACGCCGCCGGCGAACTCTCCTTCGTACTTGTAGAAGACGTTGTCGAACAAGTCACCCTTGACACCAATTCGCATTCGGCGAAAGGTGACGTTATCCTGAGGGTTCCCGGATGGATTGGCTGAATCAGCCTCCAATGGGAAGATCACGTCATCAGTTCTCGGGAACGCCCAGTAGTCGAGGTGGATCCGCCCGAAGAACTGCAATTTCGGATTCTTGTGACCATGATAAACCAAGCCGGGTAACGTATCTTTGAACTTGCCGATCGATTTATCTTGGGCCTCAAGAGATTCTTCTAGCTCGTCCAGACGCTTGTAGACGTCGTCGTTTGAATCTTCTGCTTCGTCTGCCGCTTCTTCGTAGTCTCCAAGGCGGTCTTCCAGATCGTTCTCCAGCTCGCGAAGCCGCAGTTCCATCCGTTCAAGCTGCTCGCGAAGTTCGTCAGACGACTCGGCATCCGCGTCATCCCTTGCAGGCAGGGTTGTGACATAGGCGGACGGTCTGACTGACGCGTCGAAATTTAGTGACTCGTAGCCAAAGTCCTGAGCTGAAGTGGTTGAGGTAACGATAAACGCGACGGCGATTTGGAGCCAAAATCTGCAATTCATTGAACTGATACCAAAGACTTGTTCTGTTTCCGAATATTGAAAACGCGGAGCAACGCACTGGTACAGTTAATCGGGTTGATTGCAATTTGCTTCCATTGGGGGAAGTGAAGTTTATACGATCTTAACAATGACGACTGGTTCAACACGGAGGACCGGTACAGTTTCACAAACGCCAGCCGTTAAATTTTGCCTGACTGATGCCATCAAAGTCGTGCAAGCGTTGCAGAGGAAACGAACGGAACTGTAAGAGAGACCCCGTCGATAAGAGCGACCCAGACCAGTGACCTTTATCCTGCGAGCGTTTACAACAACCTGATCGGACAGGTTTGCTCAGCCGGTATAAATTACCAATCGTGGCTGGTTTGCCCTTGGCCGTTAAGGTTGGTATCCCAGCTGCTTTCGAAGCGCAGCAAGCTCTTCTACTTCAGAATCAGAAAGAGTCTGAACGGGGCCAAGTGCCTTCGTGTTGATGAGGATCCGGCAGTAGGCATCAAGCATCTCAGTCAACCAGAATGCGGTCTCGACCGAGTCGTGGTACGTCACGACGCCATGGTTGGCCAGCAGGATGGCGTTGGTGCTATGGACGAATGGATCGATCGATTTTGAAAATTCTTTAGAGCCCGGTCTCGCGTAAGACGCCGTGGGGACGTGGCCTAAGAAAAGCTCAGGCTCGGCCAGAACATTCCGAGGGATCGGCTGTCCCGTGACCGCAAATGTGGTCGCGTAAGGCGCGTGCGAGTGAAACACGCTGCGAATATCCAATCGTTGGCGATAGATGTTCAGATGCAGCTTGATCTCGCTGGTCGGCTGCTGCTCGCCTTCGATCAGTTTGCCTTCCATGTCGACAATGCAAAGGGAATCTGGTGTCAGGAATCCTTTGCACGCCATCGTTGGTGTGCACAGCACACGGTTTTCATCCAGTCGCGCGGATATGTTGCCGTCGCTGGCGGCGACGAAGCCACGTGTCCACGCCCGCTTTCCGATCTCGCAGATCTGGTGTCTTAGTTGCTCGGTCGTCGTCATGGTTTTACGACTCGCACAACACGCCCTGCCACTTTCACTTCGCCGGCCGCAAGCAGGTTGATCGTTTGGGGTAGAAGTTCGCACTCTTTTTCGAAAACGCGAGCCGCGACGTCTTTGGCGTCGTCGTCGGGCAAGACAGGGATGGTGGCTTGAGCGATAATTGGTCCGTGGTCGTAGTCATCATCGACGAAATGAACCGTGCACCCGCTGATTTTGCAGCCGTATTCAACCACCGCCGCGTGGACATTCGAGCCATACATTCCCTTGCCGCAAAATGCAGGTATTAGCGAGGGGTGAATATTGATGACCCGGTTCTGGAAATCTTTTGGGATCAAGACGCGTCGTAAGAACCCGCCCATGACGACTAGGTCAGGGCTCGCCGTGCGAATTTCGGTGAACATGGCATCGCTAAAGCTTGTCACGGAATCGAAATCACGATGATTGATGACCGATGTTTCGATCCCCGCTTCGGCCGCAAATGAAAGCCCACCGGCGTTCGGGTTATTGGAAATCACTTGAACGATATCGGCATTCAAAGAGCCTGAAGCTTGCCGGTCAATCAAATTCCGCAACGTGGTCCCGCCACCGGAGATGAGGACGCAAATGTTGAAGCTACTCGTCATGCCGTGTTATCGTGCTCTTGCACGTGCAGAAGGATGTTGTACTCCTCGTTCTCATCAATGATTGTCCAGATTGGGCCCATGTGTTTCGGAGGAATGGGCATAAGGTTAAATTGTTCAACGGGCTCTAATTCAAGGGAAACTGCAAGTGTTTCTGACTTTATGTACTCAGCGTTTTCGGCGACTGCGAGCTTCAGTTGGTCAAAGTCCGTAAACAACTTCACGCTGATTCGGGTGATTCGCATGTAGTCGTTTTCTTTTCGCCGATCTTGAATTTGTCGAACCAATTCTCGCGCGTAACCCGCTCGAACCAACTCAGGCGTCAATTCAGTCGCCAAAACCACAACGACGCCCGTTCCTTGAGCCGCTGCCCAACCGTCTTTCGCGGATAGCCGGACTTCGATGTCCTCATTGTCCAAAGCGATCGACTCGTCGCCGACGGCGATGGAAGTCGCCCCGGTTTCGGCCAACTGAGCCATCATGGCCGCCGCATCGGCGGATCCGAACGCCTTTTTGACCTGCGGCATCAGCTTGCCCACACGCGGACCAAGCCGTTTGAAGTTCGGCACCACGCTGTAGGCAACGTATTGCCCGGCATCGGTTGTGTAGGTGACGTCCTGAACGTTCAGTTCAGTCTTCAGTAACTCATCATGAGTCGCCAACCATTCCTGATCGGAGGTATCTTTCAGGATCACCGTCACACCCGAAAGCGGTTGACGCACTTTCAGCTTTTCGGAAGCTCGAGCCGACAAGCCCAGCGATGCGATTTCTCGCAAGACATTCATCCGCGCCGACAACTGTTCGTCGATTCGATCCGTATCAGCGGTTGGGTAATCACAAAGGTGAACGCTGGAGGGCGTTTTGTCACCGAACGTGCTGGTCAGGTTCTGCCAAATGATCTCGCTGACGAAAGGCACAAACGGAGCGACCATTTTCGCGGTCGTCGTCAAGCATTCAAACAACGTCCAGTACGCGTCCAGTTTTTCTGGCGATTTCTTGTCACCCGCCCAGAACCGATCACGGCTGCGCCGCACGTACCAATTACTCAACACGTCCACGAACTGGTTGATGTCTCCGGCGGCACCGTAGTTGTCGTAGGCGTCCATCTTCTCGACCACGCTGGCGAGAGTCCGATTTAGCTCGCTGATGATCCACCGATCCAATTCACCTCGTTCGGCGATCGGTCGGTATCCGTCTCCGCTGGCGAGATTTTCGGCAGCCAGATCACCCGGGTCGGAAACCGATGCCGGATCGAACTCGTCAATGTTCGCGTACAGCACGAAGAAGCTGTAAACGTTCCACATCCGCAGGATAAACTCGGGAATGCTTTCCTTGATCGTTTGCTCACGATAGCGGATGGCGGTCCAAGGCGGCTGATTGGCGTAGAAATACCAACGCAACGCATCCGCACCGTATTTGTCGAAGATCTCACGAGGCTCGCGGTAGTTCCGCTTGCTCTTGGACATCTTCTGACCGTCTTCACCAAGCATCAAACCGAGGACGATGCAGTTGCGGAACGGGTGAGGGAAACTAACTTTGTCGGTTCCGCCTTGATCGTCACCAAACAGCAACGTGCTGATCGCTAACTGCGAATAGAACCAGCCGCGAGTCTGATCCAACGCTTCGCTGATGAAGTCGGCGGGGAACTGAGCCGCAAATTCCTCGTGCCCTTTGTGAGGGTAACCCCACTGAGCAAACGGCATCGCACCGCTGTCGTACCAGCAGTCGATGACCTCGGGGACTCGTTTCATCTTCGCACCTTCGGCGAAGGGCGAGTCGTAGGTGATGTGGTCGATGTAGGGTTTGTGAACTTTCAGGTCGTCGGCCAGTTCCGGATCGGCCGCTTTCGCTTGCTCCCAAACCTCCATGCCGGTCGCACCCGGCTTGTTGATGACTTCGTCGTAACCACCGATGGCTTCGGTTCGACCGGTCTCTTCGCAGCGCCAGATTGGTAGCGGCGTGCCCCAGTAACGTTCACGAGACAACGCCCAGTCGACGTTGGATTCCAAAAAGTTGCCAAAGCGACCGTCCTTGATGTGGCCGGGCAGCCAGTTGATCTGCTGGTTGTTGGCCAGCATGTTATCTTTGTGTTTGGTCGTGCGAATGAACCAGCTTTGGCGCGGGTATTGGATCAGCGGATCGTCGTCCGCTCGCCAGCAAAACGGATACTCGTGCTCGTACTGGTCCAGCAAGTACAGCTTGCCTTCCTCTTTCAGGCGGCGCGAGATTGGTTTGTCACAATCTTTGACCCACTGGCCTTCGTAGTCCGGTGCTTCCGATGTGAACTTGCCATTGGGAGCCACCGCGCAGATGAGTTCGGGGCCTTCGCCTGTTTCGAAGCGAGCCTGTTCGTCCGCCAGTAGTTGGTAGTCGACTTCACCAAACGCAGGAGCTTCGTGAACGGCTCCGGTTCCACTGTCAGTGGTGACAAAGTCAGCCGCTGTGATGCGCCACGCCTGATGTTGGGTCTCGCCTGTTTTCAGTTTTCCTGTTTTTTCGCCTAGCGTGTTGTAATAATAGTCGAACGGAGGCACATATCGTTTGCCGACCAATTCGCTGCCCATCAAAGTCGATTTGACTTCTAGCTCCCGCTTGAGCTTGGCCCCGATCGATTCGACCAAATCCTTGGCCAAGATAATGTTCTGATCCAGTTCCGAATCGTAGGCGACCGCGTATTCGATCGATTCATTGACGGCCGAAAACTGGTTGGAGGGCAACGTCCACGGAGTCGTCGTCCAGACCAGCAGGCTGGTTGGTTTGTCGTAGCCAGTTTGATCGACCAGCGGAAAGAGCACAAACACCGACGGGTCTTTCACCGTTTTGTAGCCCTGCCCTACCTCGCCCGCGCTCAGGGCGGTGCCGCCTTGAGCCCACCACCAGATGATTTTGTGACCTTCGTACAGCAGGTCTCGATCGTACAGATTTTTCAGTGACCACCAAACCGATTCGACATAGCTTTGGTGGTAGGTGACGTACGCTTCGTCCAGTTTGACCCAAAAACCCAGCCGCTCAGTCAGCTGTTCCCACTGTTGCATGTACTGCCAGACTGACTGCTGGCACTTGTGGATAAACGGCTCGATGCCAAACGCTTCGATGTCTTCCTTGCTGTGGATGCCCAGCTCTTTGCAGACCTCGACTTCGACCGGCAGCCCGTGCGTGTCCCAACCCGCTTTGCGTTCGCAAAAATAGCCACGCATGGTTTTGTAGCGAGGGAATAGATCCTTGATCGCGCGAGTCAAGCAGTGACCGGGGTGAGGTTTCCCGTTGGCGGTGGGAGGGCCTTCGAAGAAAACGTAACGCGGTTGGCCATCACGTTGCTCGAGCGATTGCTCGTAGATCCGGTTATCGCGCCAGAAATCGAGTACAGATTCTTCGAGTTTCGGAAAATCAGCGCCGGGCTGAACGGGCTCAAATGGCATGGGAGAAGCGGGGGAGCGAACGAAAGAACATTGAAAGATCGACTCGGCCGGTCAAGTCCGACCGCTGTTTGACCAAAGTATACAGTCTACAGGGGACAGTTGACAGTTCGGTGTGCATCTTGGTTCACGCCGGCTTGGTTTAGGCCGGCTTGGTTTAGGCGAATTGCTCCACAAGCACTTGCACACCAGAATCAAGCCGCCCGACGCCCGACAGCTGCGTTCGAAAACGGCCGGTTGTGAACGGTCCCGTTTCAACTGAGTACGAATGTTACTTCTTGCTCTTCTTTAGATTCTCTTTCGCTTTCTCACGTTCGGCTTTTTCAATGGCGCGATTTTCGGCTGCCTTGGCTTTCATGGCGGCCTTGCGGGCTGCCGCGCGGACGGGGTCGGTCAAGTGGCCGAATTCGCGATCGAATTCTTCGCCATACTTGTCGTCCTCAAGGTTGTACTCGCCCTCGACTTCCTCTTCGAAGGTGTCGTCGAAGTCCTCGTCAAAGTCCGCTTCGTCGAACTCGTCCACGACGTCGGCAGTCGGATCTTCGGGGATCAGCTTCTTGTCCTCTAGCGGCGAAACGAGATCAGCATCCAGCATCGGATCCAGATCAATATCGTCGCTGGAGTCATCGGTACTAATATTGTCAATCATAATTCGCCTTGGGAATCTTCTCTAAATCGTCGAACCAAAATATCGGTAAAGAAAGGGTATTGATCAGCGTGAAAGTGTCAAGCAACTGAGCCACGATTCTGATCGAATCATCAAGAACTCTTGCCAGCGGATCGAAAATGCCGGTCGTTTGCCGTGTTGACTGCTGAGAGGGGGATCGGTAGCTGTTTCTGGACACCGATTTCGCACGCTCGGGCGATTTAGGCAGCAGGTAAGTTATCCGGAATCGGGCGAATCCAGCATGATCCTTGGACTTTTGCTTGCTTTTGCTACAATGACACGATGTTGAGAGCTTACACCGAGATCGTAGACTTTATTGCGGCAGGCACGACGCCGACGGCCGTTGCCAGTTTTGTCCCGTCGGATGAGACAAAGCAGCGAGTCGCAGATTTGATTGCCAGCGAAAAGGCTGGAACGCTTTCAGCTGAAGGGAAAGCCGAGCTTGACCATTTTCTCGAAGTCGAGCACATCATGCGTCTCGCCAAAGCCAAGGCACGCAAGATAACTGCAGAATGACGTCTTATATCCCCGCTGAAATTCGCCGATCTGTCGAGGCCCGGGGAGCCGGAGCTTGCGAGTATTGCCAGATCAAAGAAATCGACACCTTTCTTGGGTTTCAAGTTGATCACGTCATTTCGGAAAAACACGGCGGGGAAACGGTCGAATCTAACCTTGCGGTTTCATGCACGTTTTGCAATCGCCACAAAGGGACGGACGTAGGGTCGATTGACCACGGAACCGGAGACTTCATTAGGTTTTACAATCCGCGTTCAGATTCATGGTCTGACCACTTCAAGTGGAACGGTGTGGTTGTTGAGCCTTTAACTCTAATCGGCAAGGTGACCTGTTCGATCTTGAAGTTTAATTTGGCTGAACGCATCTTAGAACGAGAAGCTATCCATGATGCGTAAATTCTTAGTAACAAGTCGTTGAGCCGAATTGTTCACCACGCCAATTGATTCAGGTAGTGTATTCTGAATTGAATTCAACGTAGGCGGTCGTCAAGTCACTGGTCCAGTGCCGAGCATTACCGGGGCCTGAGCCGACGCTCAGCTCGATCAGTGTATCGAACGAGTCTTTCAGCATCCCGCTGACCGTCTTTTCGCAAAAGTCCACTGGTTGGCCGTGCTCGAAGACGGTCTGCCCATTCAGCTTCAGGGCGACCTCACTCATTGCGAAATTGGCTCCACAGTAGCCGGCGGCCGAGACGATCCGGCCCCAGTTGGGATCGTTGCCGGTGACCGCCGTTTTGACCAAATTGCTGGACGCAATCGCACGCGCGATTTTGTCGGCGTCTGCATCCGAGCGAGCTCCCGTGATGTTAATCTCGACTAGGTGAGTGGCTCCTTCGCCATCGGCCGGTATCTGCCGAGCCAGCTCAATACAAGTATCTTCAACCGCTCCAGCCAGAGCGTTCAAAGCTTCGCCCGCATCGATCGATGCCGATGACTTGCCACTGGCGATTAAGATCAGACCATCGTTGGTGCTCATGTGTCCCTCGACACTCACTCGATTGAACGAGGCATCGGCTGCGTGCTG
The DNA here is from genome assembly GCA_937929805.1 of uncultured Pirellulaceae bacterium. Lineage (GTDB taxonomy): Bacteria > Planctomycetota > Planctomycetia > Pirellulales > Pirellulaceae > Mariniblastus. Next base: position 24,279 of record CALFUT010000030.1, on the reverse strand, counting down.
GATGATTGTCTGGGCAGATGACTTGTCGATGGCGGCATCTGTCATGACAACGGCCAGCATCGTTGCCATTTTCGGACCAATCATTCCGGCTCCTTTGGCCATTCCGACCACCGAAATTTCTTGGTCGCCTACCTTGATGATTCGCGAAGCCGTTTTGAGGCCTTGATCCGTCGTCAGGATGGCTTCCGCAGCAGTCGTAAAATGGTCCTTTGAATCGCCCAACTGATTTGCCACGTCGCTGATGCCGGGCTCGATCTGAGCCATCGGCAGTTGATGCCCAATGATGCCGGTGGAAAACACGCACACTTGGTTAGGCTGAGCCCCAATCTGCTGCGCCGTGAGTTCTGCCATCGATCGGTTATTGGATTCGCCTTGTTGTCCGGTGCACGCGTTCGCGTTCCCCGAGTTGATCACCAGTGCGCGGAACTGGTCAGTCGGCGTGATGTCGCGGTTCCAGTCGATGCTGGAGGCGTGCACGATGTTGGTCGTGTAGACGCCTGCCGCGACGGCATCTTGTTCGGTCGCAATCAAGGCTAGGTCGAGCTTGCCGGACGCTTTCACGCCAGAAGCGACGCCAGCGTAGCGAAAACCGTCAGGGAGTTTGTTGGGCATAGCGTTTAAAATGCGGAGTGCGGAATGCGGAATGCGGAAAATTTAGTTCAGTTCAATGCAGTGGCTTCGTCAAATCCGAACATCGCGTTGAAGTTTTGGACGGCAGCGCCCGAGGCACCTTTGATTAGGTTATCCAGCACGCTGACAATCACTAGGCGATCACCACACTGGCGAACTGTTATGTCACAAAAGTTCGTATTGGCAACGTCCTTGGTCATGGGCAAGTCACTGGTGATCCGGACAAACGGCTCGCGTTTGTAAAAGTCGTTCAAACAATCCATCGCCGAATCGGGCTGAGTGCCCTCGCTGGGCGTTACGTAAATGGTCGACAGAATTCCACGGTCCATGGGAATCAAGTGAGGTGTGAAAATAGTTGCTGTCGTAACGCCTGCGAACCGCCCCAAGATCTGATCGATCTCGGGCATGTGTCGATGGGTGCCCACGCCGTAAGCGGCAACTGATTCATTGCACTCGGGGTAGTGGAACTTCAAGTTTGGCTTCCGCCCGGCTCCCGAGACTCCTGTCTTGGAATCTACGATTAGGCTTTGCGTATCAATGAGATTCGCTTTCACCAACGGAGCCAGCGGTAGAATCGCGGAACTTGGAAAGCATCCCGGGTTCGCAACGAGATTTGCAGACTGGATCGAATCGCGGAACAATTCTGGGATTCCATACGGCACTGATCCGACTCGATCGCCATCCGGATGAGTCACTTGGTACCACTTTTCAAAACTTGCCACATCGTTCAGGCGGTAGTCGGCGCTAAAGTCGACCACGCGAATTCCGGCATCCAGCAATGACCCAACAACCGCAGCGGACGCAGCGTGAGGCAGGCAGCAGAACGCGCAATCAATGTCCGAAGAAAACTGGCCAATGTCCAGCGTTTCAAAACGCAAGTCCAGACGATCACGCAAAGACGTGTGGACGTCGCCAAGATGAGGGTGCTCCGGGTCGCGTGACGTAATGCGTGTAATCTGAGCTTCGGGGTGTCTCAGCAGCAACTTAATTAACTCAACCGCCGTGTATCCGGTGCCGCCAACAATGCCAATCCGAACCATGAAAGGAATCCAGTCAAAAAAACAAAACAAGCGAATTGGTAGTAAAAGGCTTTTTAATCTTCCCCCGACCGCAGGTCGTTTTGATTGGGTAGGTGCTAAACCTCTTTGCTGACGCTGGAGATTGTAGTTCCGTAGAGCCAAAATCGGCAACGCAGGTTCGTGAAAATCTGCCAAGCAAAAAAGTTGGCGGAAACCAATCTTTTGGTACCACAAGAACGATACCCAAAGATCGGCTTACGGGGCGGACTCAAGGAGGACAACTTGGTAATCGTCCGCACGGAATATGAGTCGAACTGGAAGCACGCGGTCGTAGAAAGTTTCGACAATCGTGGTATTTTCGCCAGCGATTTGAGATTGCTTCAAGGTTTTCTTGGCGGTCGATTTCAGCTTTGCCACATAGTCCTTAAATTTGGTGATTTGGCCTTTGGGAGCAACGATGTCCTTGTTGGCGTCGTATTCCTGTTGCGCCTTTACGGCGGCTTTTTGCAGTAGAGTCTGTAGTTTCTTTACGTCGGCAGCACGAGTGATCGCTTGCACGGTTCCGTCGGCGTGCTTGAGCATCAAGCTTAGGTCAAGTGTTACTTTTTTCCGAATGCTGCTGTCCAGCTGAAGCCACATGAATCGATTACTGGCCGCCTCATGGAAGTGGATAATCGCGGGCGTGCCCGGTTGAACGATCGCGGACTCGATCCAAGTCTTGGGCATTCCCACTTGCTTGAGCGGAAGCACTTCAACAGTCAGCAACTCAGGGTTCGGAAGCCACTCAAGGTCTGCCTCGATTGTCGCGGACGGTTTCGTTCGACTCATTTTCAGCTCGGCTCTCACTGGCGATCGTAATGCCATTGTTCGTGATGAACTTCCAAGTTTCATCTTGAGAACGCAGTTTCGAACGTAGTTGGCAATTCGAGATGAAGCCGCTTTGGGAAGCCAGTGGAATTTTATCTGGCCAGATGTTTTATCAAAATCGAATTGCCCGACGGGGTCGCCATTGTTTCGGGGAGACTTCTTCGAAAGCAAAGTCCACTGACGCTTCGTCGTTTCATTCCGCTCAAGGGCGAAACTGGTTCTTCCTTTGCCAATGCCCTCGGCTGATTTTAGTTCCATCCCCAGCAGATGAATCGAGCTTCGTTTGAGCGTTGCTAGTATAGCTTCATTGGACGATTCAGTTTCGGGCAGGTCGAAAGAACTAGGGAAACCGTCGAAGGGATTTTCGGATTCCTGTTTCTCATCCGCTTCGCTTTGCGAGTCCGTTTGCGCTGTGTCTTGAGCGGCATCGGGCTTCGTGGAACTTACTGCCGCATTGCCATCAAAACCAGCTGCTGGTTTTTTCTCCCGCGGATCGGGCTCTGTTTTTGCGACGGACTGAATTGGTGGCTCAGCCTTGTTCGTCTCGAACATTCGATCGGTGTAAGTTTGGTCCCCTGCTGTGTTGGCCGATTTTGGTAACGCACTTGTCAGAGAGCGAGTGCCGACAGTTTTCGAATCGCCGTCAGGTTTTGGACCAAAGGCACTTGGGTTAACAACCGGTGGCGGTAAGGTCGTCTCGTTCGTCGGAGGTAAAATCTCAGCCACATCACGCGGAGGTTCGCCTGCAAGTTGTTCCAGCATGTTCGTGTCTTTCGGCGAACTTACCCGAGCAACGGTTTGAGGGCTGAGCAGCGATCGGTTTCGAGTGCTTGGTGTAACAGATTTTTGCAGAGAAGTTTGCCTCTGTGATACTGGCCTTGCGGGAGCCGATTTTCGTATCGCCTGAAGTCCAAAATGCACAAGCACACCAAGGAGCACGGTTACTGCTCCCAACGTTGCAAGGCGCATCCCATTCTTGCTGCCCGGCCCGGTATCCCAAATCTCACCTCGACGCGCTTTTGGGTTCCGCGACTGAGTTTTCTGACTTTCCGTTAGTTCCGCATTTTTCTGAAGCCTTTCGATCTCGCCATCCGGGACCGCGATCGGCGTGTTTGAATCGATTGTTGATTCCTTTACGCTTTCGTGTGCCAGTGACTCCTCCGAAGATTGTTGGATCCAAAGCTCAAGTTCCGTGAGTGACTGATTGAAAGCGGTTTCATCTTTGGTGTTCAAATTCGATAGCAGTGTCGTCAGTTGCCGTGTTGCAGTCGTCGATGGTGCGTCTTTGAGCAATCGCCGACCCATGCGGACGATCGCCAGCAGGTCACCCTGCTCTGACGACACATTTTCCCTTGCCATTTTTGTCGTTTTTTTTGCCAGAGGCGACAATGCGATCTGCGAGATTTTGACAACGCCGTCTTCGTTGACCAGCACGTTATCCATTGTCAAATTGTCATGAACAACCGATCGCTCGTGAGCGTGCTTCAATCCCAGAATTGAATCGCGAACGATACTCGCGACCCTCGACGCGTCCAGCGATAGCACGCGTAACTCGGTCAAGGATACGCTCGGGTCATACTCAGTTACTAAGTAATATCGACCTTGTTGCATATCGATGTCGAATACGTGAGCAAGATTGGGATGGTCCAGTTCGCCCGCCAATCCGGCTTTGGTCAGAAACTCATCGCGCTGATTCGCGTCATTGGTTAGCTCGACGGGCAGCACCTGCACCTGAACGGTTCGCCCCAGTTGAGGATGTAGTGCAATGAAACGATCGCCAAACGAGTCGCGACGCACTCGTCGCAGTAGCTGGTAATTTCCCAAGTGAAGCCGGTATCGACCAGACAGTAGATATTTGGCCTGCCACTCGGTCAGCAGTTTCTTTCTAACCAACTGAGCCGCGTCTTCCGCTGGGCTTTGGTCAGGATTTTCGGACAACCATTTCTCAAGCACCTCTGGCTTTAGCACGTCGCTTTTTTTCAAGCAGGTGCGAAAGTCGTACTTGGGTTTGGAATCCGGCTTCGATGGCATGGGACAACGTTGGTCGCGGCGAGAACGTTCGAGTTGAACATTGCATTGTAATGCCCAAACGACAATTCAGCCATATTCCGAATTCAGTCGAGCCGGAATTTTTCTTGACGACGACCGCGCGGCAGGCATGCTTAACAACATGAAAAATTGTTTTTGAGCCGCGATGGTGGTCAGCCGAAATCAATCGCATCTGTGAGGCTTTTATATTGAAAATTGAGTGCCATTGCGCAGGCATTGGTTGAAAAATGAGTAGCCGCGTGCTCGCGAAGTTCCTGTGACAGCCGACTCAGCCGATCGTTGTCCTGCAGTAAGCACTGAGCCGTGCGAGCGGTTGCGGATGGATTGTTTGGAGGGACTAGGCAGTCTTTGAGTGAGGGGCGTGAAAGAATCTCAGCCATCCCTCCAACGTCGGTTGCAACGATTGGCAGTCCAACTGAAGCAGCCTCCAAAAGTACGCGTCCGAGCGGTTCCTGTCGCGCGGTGTGAATCAGTAACGTTGCTTGCTGCATGAGCTGTGCGACATCCGACCGTCTACCCAGAAAGTGGACTTGGCTTGTCAGCTGAGCGTCAGCCACGCGAGCATGCAATTGGCTTTCGTACTCGATCGCTTCTTGCTTCTGAGAGTGTCGCTGACCGACGATCAACAGGTGCAGCGGTGAATCCCGACTCGGTTCCAGCGAGTTCAGTTCGATAAAGGATTCGATCAGCGTGTCTAGTCCTTTACGCATTCCGATCTGTCCGCAGGAAAGTATAAGCCGCGCGTTGTCAGGCAGTGCCAGTTGTTCACGAATCGAAACAGTCGGCGTTCGAGGGTTCAGGAACGCATTGCGGTCGATTCCGTTGTGAATGGTGATAGAGCGGTCTGCGACCAAGCCGTGCTGGATATGAAACGCCCGGGTCGCTTCGGACACGGCGACAATTTTATCTAGCTGGTTGATGTCATCCATCGCTTTGCGGCTTATCTTGATAATGTCGCGTAGGTAGCCAAGCGAAGGGGTTTTGAGCTCTCGACACACTGGCCCAAGCAAGCGGCTCATGGACAAGCTATTGCAGTGAACAAGGTTCGGGCGAACTTCTTGGATCGTTTCGGCAGCAGCGGTCCGGAGAGCGGACTGATCTAGACGGGTTCCGTCGTCGCCGTTTCGCTCAAACGGAATAATGGAGAAGTGGTTGTCGATTAGTTTCTGGCTAAGCGGAGAATCAGGTGGAGCCAAGGCGGAAAAATGCCAGCCTTGTTCCCTGAGTAGATCGACAACGGCCAAGAACGAGTTCTCGCCGCCGTTGACCGAACCAAATTCGAATGCCGCAAGAATGTGACCCGGCATCGTTCACTTTCGGAGAGTCGCCAGCCGTTGAAATTCCGACTTGTCTGGCAACGTTGATGATGCCTTGGGCTATTCGACCGTCCAAGTTTCGCCACCGGCAAACAGGCTGGCCAAGTCCCCATCTTTCTTTTCTGCTTTGGCGTCAGCGACTTGAGCGTTGATCATGTCGTCGTACGTGTCTCGTTGCACGTCTCGGAAGACACCGATTGGTTCTGGGAATTCTGGGTGACGCATGCGCGAAAGTAAGAACGCCAGTTGCGGGCTGGCGGCTTTTTCGTCATGGAAAAGCAGGTCATCTTGAGCCACATTGCCGTCCAGTTTGACGACTTCAGGCTGGAAACCGTTCAGGCGAATGCCTTTGGTGCCTCCAGAGAAGATCAGCGGCTTTCCATGCTCAAGCTCGACCGTGCAATCGGCTTTCGTGTCCTTGTTCTTGGCATAATCCCAAGTCCCATCGTTGAACACGTTGCAGTTTTGGTAGACCTCAACGAATGAAGTTCCTTTGTGCTCAGCGGCTCGTTTCAGGGTCGCGACAAGGTGCTTGATGTTCGTGTCGATGGAACGAGCCACGAAGGTTGCCTCAGCCGCGATGGCGATCGAAATCGGATTCAAAGGGTAGTCGATCGATCCTCGGGGCGTACTCTTGGTCACCGATCCAACCTTAGATGTCGGCGAGTACTGTCCTTTGGTCAAACCGTAGATGCTGTTGTTGAACAGGACCACGTTCAGGTCAATATTTCGACGCAGCATGTGCATGAAGTGGTTGCCGCCAATGCTCAACGCATCACCGTCACCCGTGATCACCCAGACGCTTAGGTCGGGGCGAGTCGACTTCAGGCCTGTGGCGAACGCTGGGGCTCTTCCGTGGATGCTGTGCATGCCATAGGTGTTCATGTAGTACGGGAAACGGCTTGAGCAACCGATGCCGCTGATGAAGACGGTGCCTTCTTGAGTTGCGCCGATTTCGGGCAACACCTTTTTCATTTGAGCCAAGATGGAATAGTCGCCGCAGCCGGGGCACCAGCGAACATCCTGATCGGACTCGAAATCTTTGGCTTTAAGGACGGGTAAGTTCATAGAATTAACCTAGTAAATTTTTGGCAACTGACGGTTGCCTAATGGTCGTTGTTCAGTTTGGAAGGCGTGGTTGTGTATCCGAGCGATCAGGTTTAAACAGTCGCGGCAGCCGAGACTTCATGGATTTTTTCCATCAGTTCGCTGACGTGAAACGGTTTGCCTTTGATTTTGTTTAGTCCGATCGCATCGATCACGAACTCGTTCTTCAGCAGCAGACGAAGCTGCCCGTTGTTTAACTCTGGGACAAGCACGCGGTCGTACTTTGCAATCACCTCGCCCAAATTTTTCGGGAATGGATTGATCCAGCGAAGATGGACGTGCCCTACGTCAACGCCTTGCGAGATACATTGCTCAACCGCGGTGTGGCATGCGCCGTAGGTGCCGCCCCAGCTGATCACCAACGTGCCAGAGTCTTTGCCAAAGACCTCGGCAGGTCCAATGAAGTCGGCCGCCATTTGGACTTTCTTCGCGCGAGTTTCCACCATGTGTTGGTGGTTGTCCGGGTCGTAGCTTACCTCTCCCGAGCCATCTTTCTTTTCCAATCCACCCACGCGGTGCATCAACCCTTTGGTGCCAGGAATGGCCCAAGGCCGTGCCAAATTCTCGTTGCGAGTGTAAGGATGAAACGGCTCGCCGTTTTCGTTTGGTCCAGGGTGTTCGATTTTGATTTCTGGCAAATCCGACACGTCCGGGATCTTCCAAGGCTCGGCACCGTTGGCAATGTAACCATCCGAAAGAATCATGACGGGCGTCATGTAACGCGTCGCAACTTGCCACGCCTCGATCGCAGTCTGAAAACAGTCGGCCGGACTGCGAGCCGCAATGATTGGCAGCGGTGATTCACCATTGCGACCGTGCATCGCCATCAGTAGGTCTGATTGTTCCGTCTTCGTTGGTAGACCGGTGCTTGGTCCGCCGCGTTGGACGTCGATAATCAGCATCGGCAGCTCCAAGATCATGCCCAAGCCCATGCCTTCGCCTTTGAGAGCAATGCCGGGGCCGCTGCTGGTCGTGATTGCCATGCTGCCGCCAAAAGCCGCGCCAATGGTGCTGCAAACGGCTGCGATTTCGTCTTCCGCCTGAAACGTACGAACGCCAAAATTCTTGTGCTTGCTAAGCTCGTGCAGAATGTCACTCGCAGGAGTGATCGGATAGCTGCCTAAGAACAATTCCTTGTCGCTTAGTTTGGCCGCTGCGATCAATCCCCAAGCCAATGCTTGGTTGCCCATCACATTTCGGTACTTGCCTGGCGGCAATTTCGCGGCAGCAACTTGGTAGGTCGACGCAAAAGCTTCGGTGGTTTCTCCGTAGGCCCATCCGGATTTCAATGCCAAGCGGTTCGCCTCGGCAATCTCGGGCTTTTTGCTGAACTTCGCTTCGATGAATCGTAAGGTTGGCTCAACGTCTCGGCCGTATAGCCAGAAAACTAAACCCATCGCGAAAAAGTTTTTGCAGCGGTCAGCTAGTTTGCTGGACAAACCCGTTTTCTCAACCGCGCCGCGAGTCAACGTCGACATCGGAACCTCGATGGTTCGGTAGCCTTCAACCGTGCCGTCTTCCAGCGGGTTGGTATCGAGCTTTGCCAGCTTGAACCCCTTCTTGTCAAAGTTGTCCGTGTTAACGATTAGAATTCCGGTCTTTTTCAAATCTTGGAGGTTCGTCACCAACGCCGCAGGATTCATGCAAATCAGCGCGTCTAGGCCGTCGCCCGGTGTGAAAATGTCTTCCGAAGAAAATCGAACTTGGAATCCACTGACGCCCGCACGGGTTCCGATAGGCGCACGGATCTCGGCCGGGAAGTCGGGAAACGTTGCGACGTCGTTTCCGGAAAGGGCCGACGTGTTGGTAAGCTGAGTTCCCAGCAGCTGCATTCCGTCGCCTGAATCACCCGCCAAGCGGACGGTGACTCCTGTTACTGATTCAGACGGTTTGTTTGTGGGTGGAAACTGATCCGATACGCTAATCATAAAAGGCTCATCGTGAACACGAACTGGCGAAAATTTTTGGCAGTTCGTCGGGGAAGAAGGACCGTCCGAAACAACGCTCAGGTCGATTGAGTTTTGGGACGGTGACGCTGAATTGGTCGTTAGATTGCCCCTACGCCCAACATTCGGCGCAGGCAGTAAATTTGGTTATCGGCTAATAGTTTCACAAAGATAACCGCTTTTCGAAAGGGGCAAAACTTTGCTAAACTCTGTCAAATCAAGGTTTCAACCAAGAATTTGACAACATTCAAACCACCTCAATACGCAACGAAAGACCCAGACCATGGAACGTTCCCTTATTTTGCTGAAGCCTGACGCTGTCGAGCGACGACTGATCGGACGCCTGATTGCGCGTTTCGAGGACAAAGCGATCAACATTGTGGGGATGAAAATGCTGCAAGTGACGCCCGAGCTGTCGCAAAAGCACTACGCCGAGCACGTTGAGAAGCCATTCTACGGGGGATTGGAGGCATTCATTACCTCATCACCGGTCGTGGCATTGGTGTTGGAAGGTTTGGACGTCATCCGAGTGGTTCGCGACATGTTGGGAGCCACCAACGGCCTGACTGCGGCAGCCGGAACGATCCGAGGCGATTTCAGCAGTAGCCGCCAGATGAACTTGGTCCACGCCAGCGACGGTCCTGAAGCCGCAGCTCGCGAGATCGATTTGTACTTTGATGCGAATGAAATCTGCGGCTACACGCCAGTCCTCGTCGGCAGCTTCCGCGCGTCGGACGAGTAGTCATACCGAGTGCTTCTGCTTTCCAACCGAACTCGCACGGGCGTTCTATTCGCTCAGAGCTGGAAGCGTAGACCGAACAGTAAGTCGAAGGTGAAGCCCCCAACGTCTTCAGAGACTCCTAGAGAGTTGGGCCTTGAGGAGCCGACGCGGAGCATGTCAATGTCCGTATCCGATGTTCGCAGTCCGCGCAGTTCGGTGAAAAAATGAGCTCGATCAGGGAAGATTTCGTAGTTGACGCCGATCATGCCTTGAACAGCGAACGCTGTCCCGTCGCCTGCAGCGAAATCGCGACCGTTCAGAGTGTCGGTGATTTGAGTGTTCGTGCTCCCAAGTCCAAGGCCAATGTAGGATGTCAATCGATGCTCGGGGGGGGCGTTACCCTCGAAGTAAAAATTGACCATGGCGGTTGATCGTTTCACGGAACCGGCCACATCGAAGAACGTTCGGGATATAAGCATCTCTCGCGATTCGATTTCATTGGCCCGCCAAGAATATTCTAGTTCCGATCGGACACGCCAATCGGTGCGTTCCCAGTACTTCCCAATCGCAATTCCGATTGCACCTCCTTGCTCCGCATGTCTAGCCGCGGCACCGTGCTCATTCTCAGCATTGTTCACGAACGATGGTCCGCCAAAAAAACTGGCTGTCCACAGTCTACCGCGACGCCGCTTGAGGCGTCTTGGGAATCTCTCCGCATCCGCCCAGGTTGGGTCGTTTCCGCTGAGTTCCGGTTCGGAAACGTATTCGACTTCGTCTGAGTAAACGATGTCTTGTTGGGGTACTCCTGAATTGAAGTCGGCCGCAGGGGCCGCATATTCACTCGTCGGTACTGAGTACAAGTCTTGGTAAAGGGTTGACTGAGAAACTGGAGCGTCGTTCTGCAGAAAAATTGACGCGATTGGATCAGCCGATTCACTATCAAAGAAAGTCGGCAAAGGCTCAATGGGCTGTGCGTCCGGAGTTTCAAAGTCCCCTTGTCCGTGGACCAACCCATGAGCAAACGAGACTACGGCTAGGCAGATGGAAGTGACCAGCAGCGGTTTAGTAACGTGAAATAACATGCGACTTTTGCGTTAATCAAGGTTCGACGGTGCTTTCAAGTGTTCGTCGTTACACAAATGTGCGACAGGCCGCAATGGCATTTTCTGACCTGCAGCCACACTAACAAAGAGCTATGCCAGCATGTTTGCTGTAAAGGTGTTGGGTTCGTCTACCGTCACATGCTCTACGCGTAACGGCCTGCTCGCTGGGGCACGTCAGAAGCTGCTGATCTTCGAGTGGCACTTTGATATGATCGGATCGATCAACGATTGGTTTGATCAACAGCCCCTCGGCGACAATTTGCAGCTATGCCCAACATCCTCGATATCGCCAACGTTGACATCTACCGCGGCTTGAAGAAAGTTTTCGATGATCTGACCCTGTGCATTCCCGCAGGTCAGAACACCGCGATTATCGGCCCCAACGGAGCCGGAAAATCGACGCTGCTGCGGACGATCAGCCGTGACGTGTACCCGCATCTTGGGCAAGATGGATCTTGGAAGGTGTTGGGGCAATCGAATTGGAGTGTCTGGGAACTGCGAAAACGGTTGGGAATCGTCTCACTGGATCTGCAGCAGAACTTCAATCCATTCACCGAGGGCGCGGGCGTTGTTCGAACTGGATTCCATGCCAGCCTAGCGAATTTTACTCATCAAGAATTTACGACTGAGCAACTTGGAATCGCAGACGGGTTGATGAAGGAGCTTGGGATCTACGAACTGCGTGATAAGAACTATTTGAAAATGTCGACGGGCGAGCAACGGCGGTTTCTGTTGGCTCGTGCCTTAGTGACGGATCCGGAGGCTTTGATTTTGGACGAACCAACTAACGGGTTGGATCTGCCAGCCAAGTTTCAATACATGCAGACAATCGATCGGTTGATCAAGGAAGACAAAACCGTGATCGTAGTGACGCATCACATCGATGAAATCATTCCGGCGATCGAGCACGTTGTCTTACTCAAATCGGGATCTATCTTGGCCGCCGGCCCAAAAGCTGACGTCCTGACCAGCGAGAATCTGACTCAGTTGTACGACGTCCCAGTGAAGGTCGACGAAGAATCTGGTTGGTACCGGGCCCTGCCGTTTGAGCTTTGAGTTGGCCAAGTCATTGGAACAACCGCATCATTGGCCCAACGCTTGATCCAGATCGGCGATCAAGTCCTGCGAGTCCTCGATTCCGCAAGCGATGCGGATCATGTTGTCGCTGATGCCAAAGGATTTTCGTTCTTCGGGCGTGCAAGTGAAATAGCTCATCACCAACGGTTGTTCGATCAACGACTCGACCCCGCCCAAGCTAGGAGCGATGCGGAAAATATTTGCCGCGTCAACGATATCGGCGGTGGCTCGCCAATCGGCGTCCTTCACTTCGAAAGTGACTAGGCCACCAAAGCCACGCATTTGAGCCGCAGCAGTTTCGTGGCCCGGATGAGACGGCAGGCCCGGATAGTAGACCTTTTCGACTCGCGGATGACCGTCCAAGAATTCGGCAACCGCTTGGCCGTTGCGGTTGTGTTGTTGCATTCTCAACGAGAACGTTTTCAATCCTCGCTCCAGCAGGTAGCAATTGTGAGGCGAATTGATCGCGCCCATGATGCCTCGCAGGTTGCGGACGTCGGCCAGCTTTTCCTTCTTGCCCAGCACGACGCCGGCCAACAGGTCATTGTGACCGCCAAGGTACTTGGTCGCCGAGTGCATTACATAGTCGACGCCCGCTTGAATCGGTTGCAGGTTGAACGGTGTCGCCAGAGTCGCATCGATCACGGTGTCGACATTGTTTCGTTTGCCGACGTCCGCGAATTTTTGCAAGTCGATCACGCTCAAGTGCGGGTTCGTTGGCGATTCGCTAACCAGCATCCGGGTGTTCGAGTTGATGGCGGCCTCCATCGCGTCATAGTCGCCAGTTTTCACCTCACGGGTGACCACGCCGAATCGTGACAAGTGCTTGCGGCAGTACTCGCGGGATCGATGGTAACATTCATCGAAGAAAATGATCTCGTCGCCGCTGTTCAGCTTTGCATTTAGCAGGCCGACGAAAGCCGCCATTCCGCTGGAGAACAGGATGCCTTCTTCGGCTCCTTCCAACGCGGCAAGTTTCTTTTCGACGACTTGTTCGCCCGGCGTCCCATAGCGACCGTACTCGCCCCGTTTTTGATCTTGTTCAATGAAGTCGATAATCGACTGAGTGTTTTCAAAAGTGAACGTTGACGCCATCACCACGGGATCGGTGATCGAATCGACCGGTTTCTGCCGCGCTTCTCCGGCGTGGACAGAGATTGTGGATACGCCACGTTGGTCGGTCGAAGAGGACGGTGTTTGAGGTTTGGCGTGAGAGGACAATCGACGCTCCTGCTGAGTCACTGGCATGGCAGACATTTACAGCTAAAAAAGGCAAAACAAATACTGAGAAGATTCGTCTGGCCAAAGCGAGGATCATCATCGAGCTTCGTCGCGATCAATCGCGGGCGTCGGATACGTTTTCGGCCGACATGAAGATGTCGAGAAAACGCACAGACGACTGTAGAAGGCTCTTTAGCAGATGAAGGCTGCAAGCGGCTAACAAATCCCTATTCGTGTCTAGGATACTACGCAAAGACGGGCTTTGGCAACCGGCAAAATGCTCGTTGGGCCGAATTGAACGGGCTTGATTGGGGGCTCACCCGTCAAAGTCGTTGAAGGTTATCCCTGCCAACATGTATTAACTCGCAAACGAGCAATTGGTGGATTTGGTGCGGCAAGTCACCAATTGCAACGAGTGGAAGGCGAATTCTGACAGGCTATTGGGCCAACAATCTGATTTTGACCACCAACCAACGGTCGATCTACTCCGCCGCTGGTGGTTCGAACTCGAGCTCGAAGCTGAAGTGTCCCAGTTCGCCAAAGTCACCATAGGTGTCGATTCCCTCGCCGCCGTCGAGGTAGTTAAAGCCGAAGCCGCCCTGTAAATAATCGTCGCCAAAAACTAAGTCGTCCCCGTCTCCCGCTAGGATGCCGTCACTTCCTTCACCGCCATAAATAGCGTCGTCACCGGGCCCGGATTCGATGATATCGTTGCCTTCAGCGCCGTAAATTTCGTCTGGGCCAGAGCCACCGAAAATTCGGTCATTGCCAGCACCGGCAAAAACGAAATTCACTCCGTCGCCCGCATCAATGACATCGTCACCGGGTCCGGTTGAAATGTCGTCGTTGCCATTGCCGCCCGATACGAATGATCCGGGGATCCACACGTCCTCATCAGCTCTGAGAGCGACGTAAATTCCATCGTTTCCATCTCCGCCAAATATGATACAGGCTCCGATTTCAACATGAATCGAGTCATCACCCGATCCACCATCCACTTGGTGATCGCCATTACCAAGATGGATTGAGTCATCGCCCGGCCCGGCGTTGATAACGAAGTCACCGTTATCGAGGTAAACCTCGTCATGGCCGGGTCCTAGGTCAATCGTTTTCGGAGCTGACTCCGTTGGTTCGTCCGACCGCCAATTGCCATAAATGTTGTCGTCGCCGGCTCCAGTGCTGACTATGTCGTTTCCGAATTCTAGGTCTATAGAGTCATTGTCTTTGCCAGCGTCAATCTGATTGTCGCCTTCCCCAGGAAAAATGTCATTGTACCCATCGCCGGCGAAAATAAAGTCATTTCCATTTCCGGTGAGGATTGAGTCGTCACCATCGCCACCAAAAACTATCTTGTGACCATTGAAAAAATTGATTTCATACCAGTAGTATCCCGCCCAGACCGTGTTCCGTCCGGAACCCGTTGAAATGACATCGTTTCCGCCCTCAGATGTTAAATCGTCGTCCCCGCTACCCCCATCGAGTAGGTCATCTCCATCTCCTGTCCAAATCGAATCGTGACCCATGCCACCAAAAACTATATTGTTGCCGCGAGGGGCATAGACTGAGTCGTCGCCGCCGTCTCCACGTATTGTGTTGTCTCCTGACATGTCGTTGATAATGTCGTGTCCGAGGCCGCCGGAGATCGTGTCATTGCCAGCGCTTCCAAAGATCTGATCGTGGCCACCATTCCCGTAGATATAGTCGTCGCCTGCGCCACCGTCCAATTGGTCAGCACCCGTTCCACCAAAGATCAAATCGATTCCCGACGAACCAATAATGGTGTCTTCGCCCGCTTGCCCAAGAAGCCGGTCATTGCCGACGCCACCCACTAACCTGTCTGATCCTCCGCGACCAATTAGTTCATCATTCCCGCCCGCACCGTAGATCTCGTCCTGACCCGCTGCACCACGGATGGTATCGTCACCCGCTCCGCCGTACATTTGAGTGGGCACCGTCAACGAAGCTTGAAGATCGATTGTGTCGTTGCCCGCTTTTGCGTGAACTCGCAGAGTTTCCGCAGGGATCGGGAACACGCCGTGATCATAGTCGTCAATGACAACCTGCAGTCCATTTCCGGAGGAAGAAATTCCAATCACGTTGTCGTCGTCGGTCCCGTAGATTTGCAGCACGCCTTCCGAAGCAGAAACACTTCCTATCGGATCGGGAGGTAAAACATCATCTGCCGATGCTCGGTTGTTGAGGCAAGTAGCTTCAATGCACGAGAGAGCTAAAAGGCAGCTGAGACAGATGAGAGTAGTTGGAAGCCGAAAGCACATGTCAGTGTTCCTGAACTTAAGGAGGATGGCAGGGTGGTTTCGCGAGAGCGAAGGTTGCAACGCGGGATGCGATGACGACAAAGGAGTAGTCCGCGAAGTTTAGTATGTATCGAATAACGGGGCAATATAGCTAAATTTTTCGCGAGGTTTTCGGCGGTAAATGGTTGTAACGAATGTGATTCCGGGACCGCTTTTTTTTGAGGATAGAAGCACTTACGGTTACTGGTTTTGCTTTTTTGCATGTGCAGATTGAATTGCACCCGAATTGCTGCTCACAAAGGATTTATTGATGCCTCAGAAATTGTCCGAAAACGAACTCGTTGAACTAGTTCAGCAAATTGCCAATTCTAGTGCCTGCATGATGGATTTTGATGCGTTGGTGTCGAAGCTTGAGCGGAATGTGCCTCATCCGAACGCCAGCGAGTTGATTTTTAATCCGCCCGGTGGCAAGGTGCTATCGCCAGAGGAAATTGTGCGGATGGCATTGGAGTGGAAGCGAACGGATCGAAGTTGAGCGGCGTCGAATTTTTTTGGTTAAAGTAGCAAGTGAATGACCGTCAAGAAATCGCCCCGCAGCCTGTTGGTCTGGAGAGCAATGATTCACCCGATTCTCGTGTGGGCTCAATGTGGTTCTTGCGAGTCTGGTCCGTTTTTGGATTGTTCCTGTTCGCGACCACGTGGAGACTGTGGACGCCCCAATCGTTGTACCCTCAAGTGCCCGTCTTCGAATCAATGGTCAACGCGCCAGGGTTCATCGATTGGGTTGCGTTTGTGCTGATCGTGGCTTCGCTGATCTGGATCGCTATCACTCCGAAGGTCAGCGGTGCATGGTCACGATGGCCGATCGTAGTATTTGCATCCAGCCTGTTGGTTTCGTTTTTGTTGGATCAACACCGGTTGCAACCTTGGGCGTGGCATTGGTTTGTGTTTGCCGGAGTTCTGGTAATGGCACGCCGTGGTGATGCGATGCGGTGGTTCCGTTGGATCGTAGTCAGCATTTACATTTATTCCGCGATCAGCAAACTCGACTATCAGTTCACTCATTCGGTTGGTTTGCAGATGGTGCAAGCGATGGCCGGTCTGGCTGGAGTGTCGCTTGCAGAACATTTGCCCGATTTGCTTTCGCGATTCGTCTTGTTGTTGCCTCTGACTGAGCTGGTGGTCGGGATCGGGTTGGCGTTTGTGGAGACGTGTCGCCTGTGCGGATGGCTGGCAATTTTGTTGCATGTCGGGCTGCTGCTGGCGTTAGGGCCATTGGGATTGAATCACCAATCGCCCGTTTTGATCTGGAATGCGTTTTTCATTTTTCAGGCATATTGGTTGTTCGTCCAACGCGAGCGGCGCGAATACGCTGTTCAAACAAATCTGATGCAAGGCTGGCCGGCGGCCGCATTCGCACTGGCGGTCATTCTGTTTCCAATCACCTGTAGCTTCGGCGGTTGTGACCATTGGTTGGCGTGGGAGTTGTATGCACCTCGCAGCAGCCGTGTCAAAATCGAGTTGCCCGGGACGGCGGTGGAGCAACTGCCCTACCCTACCCGAAACTACACAATGGAATCCCCAAAGTTGCCGGGTGTTGTCGAGCTTGATCTGTCTGAGTGGTCGCTTAGCGAGCTTGGTGTGCCGGTTTATCCACAATCACGATTTCAGCTTGGAGTCGCTCGGGCCGTACGCAATCAAATGTCTAACGATCGCCTGCTTCGAGTCACCATAAAAAGCCGATCGGACCGCCGGACGGGGCAACGAGTAAACGAGTTGCTTCGTGGGAATCGAGAATTCGAAGAACAAGCGTCCAAGTTCTGGCTGAACTCAACGCCGCGAACTGCAAGTCCGGCGGATGAGCATCCGTTGGCTCAGTGATGCGCTGCGAAAATGAGCCAATGCGTTGCGGGGAGATTCCCCGGTAGGCTTCACCCCGCCGCCTTTCGAAGGTTGGGGGTTTCATCATTTGCAACGGTGTGCAGAGCCAGTTTCGGCTTGGTCGGTTTCGGCTTGGGCGGAAAGACAACTTTCCGTGGCAGTCGCTTCCGCGTAATTAAGTGTTCGTCCAACATCTTCTGGCCGGAGTCGGCCCAGTCTTGAGCGTGATCGCAAAGGGTGTTCATCAATTGTTGCGTGTTGGCACGCGAGGCTTCCAGCACGTGCCGGTCAGCTTTGGGTTGAATTCTGATCTTTGGGCCAGCGATGATCCGCACGCGTGACGTCGGCTTCGGGATCGCAAACTTGTCCCACGTGTTCAGGCGATGAGCGTTGCTGATGCCGATTCCAAGTGGCACGATGGGCATCTTTAATAGCGAAGCCATGTAGATCGGGCCGAGTGCCATTTCTCGGCGTGGTCCTCTTGGTCCATCGGGCGTGATGACGATGCTGGAGAATTTTGAGTTCTTTTTTAGTTGCCGAATCGCTGCCGAACCGCCTCGGCTGGAGCTTCCTCGGACAATGTGTAGTCCCATCGCAGCGCCGAACTGATTGACCCATTCGCCATCACGATGTTGCGAGCACAAAATCGTCGCGGCCGTGTGTCCCCACGTCGGCAGCACGACACCAATGTGCTCGTGCCAGAAGACGTAGATCACATGCTCGTCATATTCCGGGCCGCACGGGTCAACGGTTTTGTCGTAGTAGGAAATCCGAGTGTTCAGCATGCCCAAAGCCTTGGGCAACACAAATGCGTTGACTTGACCGATCAGTTTTTGTTGCCAAGTCGCGTTGCTCACGATGAAACAGGCTCCGGGTTTGAGAACGGCGAACGTTGTCGCGGAATCGCGCGGTGACGCTCGGGAAGGTTTGTAATAGGGGATGAGTACAATAACGAATTGGCTCTTGGCCACCAATATCAGCCTGAACCCCGGTTTTTTTGCGATTGAGATTTCGTTGGGATGGCTTCGGCATGTCATTCTTGGAATGGAGGGGCGACCGATGGACATTCTTCGTGCGGCGTCCTGTTCACTTGAGGCCTGCTATCACATACTGGGCTGCAGACAATTTCTCATTTCTGCTTTGGAACTCCGCGTTCGATGTCTCCTCCTGCTCCGTCCTCGGAAAAAGATAGTTCCTCTGCCACCGGTCGGTTTTTCGGCGTCTTTCGCTACAGCAAAGAAGCCATCAAACTGGTTTGGACGACCGACAAGCGACTGACAATTTTAATCACAGCCCTGACGATTTTTGCGGGCGTCATCCCCGGAGCCATCGCCTACGTCGGCAAGCTAATCGTCGACGCCGTGGTGCTGGCGGTCGAGTCGAACCAGCAGGCTGACCGATGGAAAGTCGTCAATTGGATCGGCGTTGAAGCCGTTTTGGTCATCCTAATGACGGCGGCACAGCGAGGCCTGATGATCGCGAACTCGTTGCTGCGAGCGCTCCTTGGACAACGCGTCAACGTGATGGTTTTGGAAAAGGCTCAGACGCTGCAGCTGACTCATTTCGAGGACTCGGAATTCTATGACAAACTTACACGGGCTCGCCGCGAGGCATCATCGCGACCGCTAAGCCTTGTTACCAAAACGTTCGGGCTAGTCCAAAACGGAATCACGCTGCTGACTTATGGCTGGTTGTTGATTCAGTTCTCATGGTTGGCGGTGGTTGGTTTGTTGATCGCCGCCCTACCCTCTTTCTTTGTAGAGACCTATTTTTCTGGAGCCGCCTTTCGACTCTTTCGCTGGCAAGTTCCCGAAACGAGAAAACGGAACTACCTAGAATGGTTGTTGGCTCGCGAGGACTACATCAAAGAACTGAAACTGTTCGGAACGGGCGACCTGTTTCTGGCTCGATATCGCGAGATCTTTGAAACCCTGTACGCCGAAGACCGAGCGTTGACGTTAAAGCGAGGCTTGTGGGGATTTTTGCTGGGAGTGCTTAGCAGTGTCGCGTTCTACGGAGCCTACGGATGGATCGGTTGGTCGGCAGCGATGGGATGGATCACGCTGGGTGGCATGACGATGTACCTGTTGATTTTTAAGCAGGGCCAATCCGCCATCGCCGCGATGTTGACCTCGATCGGCAAGATGTACGAGGACAATTTGTACCTGTCCAATTTGTATGAGTTTCTGGACGAGAAAATTGAGGTGGCCGACGGCACTGCGGTGGCAGGGCCGACCCCGGGGGATGGCGTGCGGTTTGAGGAAGTTTCGTTCCGTTATCCGGGCTCGTCCGCCGATGCGGCACCGGCGGTCGATCGAATCAGCTTGCATCTTCAACCGGGGCAGAAGCTGGCGCTGGTGGGAGAAAATGGATCCGGAAAAACGACGCTGATCAAATTGCTGACTCGTTTGTATGTCCCGACCGAAGGCCGTATTTTGTTGGACGGCTTGGATTTGAACGAGTGGCAGTTGAATGCGTTGCGAGATCGAATTGGCGTAATCTTTCAGGACTTTGTTCGCTACCAGTTGAACGTGGGCGAAAATATTGGCGTCGGTGATGTGGCGAATGTTGACGCTAGAGATCAACAACAAGCCGCCGCAGAGAAAGGGATGGCTGCGCCGTTCATTTCCGAAATGGAAAACGGCTATGACACTCAGTTAGGTCGCTGGTTTCAGGACGGTCGCGAGCTGTCGGGGGGGCAGTGGCAGAAGATCGCTCTATCTCGGGCCTTCATGCGTAAGCAGGCTGATATTTTGGTGCTGGACGAGCCAACTTCGGCGATGGATGCGGAAGCCGAGGCCCGGATTTTTGATCACTTCCGCGAAGCGACTCAAAAGCAGATGGCGATTTTGATCAGCCACCGCTTCAGCACCGTCCGAATGGCCGACCAGATCGCCGTGCTATCGAAAGGCAAGGTCGTTGAACGCGGCTCGCACGAGGAATTGATGCAGCAGAATGGTCAATACGCTCATCTGTTTGAGATCCAAGCGAAGGGATATCAGTAGCAGGTGTCTTGGGAATTGTGCTAGAAGACGGTGCCGTGACGGTCGACTTGATTTCGATTCGTCTGTTCATGAAACAACGGAAGCATTAAGTTTTTGTTCCACCCCACGCTGTTTTTGGCTGCTGCAATCGGTGCCCCACCGGCTTTTGGTTTTCACGGATGATCATTTCTCACAAACACAAGTTCATTTTTGTTCATCTCGGTCGAACCGGCGGTCGGAGTTTGACGATCGAACTGGCGAAGCACTGCGGGCCGAGCGATGTTATTAGTCCAACGGGTGACTACCCGGGGCAAAACGCAGGCTCATGGAAGCGACATGCCAAAGCGACTGAGATCCGAGATCGCGTTGGTCAAGAGATTTGGGACGAGTACTTCACGTTCACCTTCGAGCGGAACCCGTGGGATAAAGTGCTATCCAATTATTGGTCTCGTCGCGGGTATGAGCATGGAAAAGGTGGAGCGACGGAATCGATTACGTTTCTAGACCGAGCGTGGCGAAAAGCCAGTGGCTATCCTTGGTCGTTTGAAACGTGGGTTAAGTACCGTTGGTATGTCAGCAGTTGCATGGGATTCGGGAAGACACGGTTTCCAGTTGATATTGATAAATACACTGACGCCGAAGGGCGACCAGTCGTGGATTTTATCGGGCGATACGAGCACTACCCAAGTCACTTGCGATATATTTCGCAGCGGCTGGGGATCGACATCCGTCTGGAATCAAAAGAAGGAAGAAATACTCGCAAGGACCTTCGCAAACCGGAAAAGGTTTACTCGCCTTGGTCTGCTGAACTGATCGCCAAGGTCTTTGCGAAGGAACGGGAGTTGCTCGACTACCAGTTCGGCATGCCGGCTCCAAGTTCCATTCTGATTGATCGAAAGCCGCATTCGGTCAGTGAGTCTCACGCTGCCGTGTCGTGATGCGCGGGCACAACGATCCCAACGGTAGAGCAGATGACGGAGCGTCGCCTATGGTCGACACTCCCCCCGTCTGACAACGCGGCTTGATAAGTTGCTCGCTAGATTAACCTTCTTTGAGGCTTTGCTGAGCTGCTTCTTGGCGAGCCAGTTCTAAGTCGTGGTCGACCATCAGTTCCGCCAGTTCACGGCAGGAAGTCTTGGCTTCCCAGCCAAGAAGCTCCTTCGCCTTGGAGCAATCGCCAAGAAGCAGGTTCACTTCGGTTGGCCGGAAGTACCGCGGGTCGATTTCGACGAATTTGGACCAGTCGAGATCAAGGTACTCGAATGTGTAATCTAAGAATTTGCGAATTGATTGAGTTTCGCCCGTTGCCAAAACAAAGTCTTCGGGCTTGTCGTGTTGCAACATCAGCCACATTCCCTCGACGTAGTCCTTCGCGTAGCCCCAGTCACGTTTGGCGTCGAGATTTCCAAGGTGCAGCTTTTCTTGCAGCCCGAGCTTGATCCGAGTCGCCGCACGCGTGATTTTGCGTGTCACAAAAGTCTCACCACGTCGCGGCGATTCATGATTGAACAAAATCCCGTTTACCGCAAACAAATCGTACGCCTCGCGATAGTTGACGGTTTGATGGTACGCATAAACTTTTGCACATGCGTATGGGCTTTGCGGATGGAAGGGAGTTTTCTCTGTCTGGGGTGTCTCCACGACATCACCAAACATCTCTGACGACGAGGCCTGGTAGACTTTGGTTGATTTTGTCTTGTTCAGCTGACGAGCGGCTTCGAGCAAGTTCAGGGCACCGACCCCGGTTGTCTGAACGGTGTATTGCGGCGAGTCAAACGAAACGCGAACGTGACTTTGTGCACCAAGGTTGTAAATTTCGTCTGGCTCCAAATCCAGCACGAGGTTCGTGATGTTTTGGCCGTCTGTCAGATCGCCATAGTGCAAAAACAGTTTGGCATTCTGGTCGTGGGGGTCGCGGTAGATGTGTTCAATACGATCGGTGTTGAACGTACTGCTGCGACGGACAATCCCATGGACTTCGTAGTCCTTCTCAAGCAGAAGTTCGGCCAAGTAGGAGCCGTCTTGACCTGTGATGCCGGTGATTAAAGCCTTCTTTGTCATTTTATTGTCTTACTGAGTTCGATTGAGTTTCTTGCAAAAAGTTTTGATAGGTGGCGGCAATTCCGTCCGCCAGAGAGATCGTCGGTTTCCAGCCCGTTGATTCGATCAGGCTAATGTCGGACCGCTTCACGGGAGTCCCGTCAGGCTTTGATGCGTCGTTGACAATTTCGCCTTCGAAGCCGACGACTTTGGCGACCATGTGTGCGAGTTCAAGAATCGTAACATCAACTCCAGTTCCGACGTTCACAAGATTGGGCGGGTTGTCAAGCTTTATCAAGTGGATCAAGCCATCAGCAAGATCGTTTACATGCAAAAACTCGCGTCGAGGACTTCCCGACCCCCAGATGACGACTTGCTCGGCACCTGACAATTTCGCTTCATGGAAACGTCGAATAAACGCTGGGAGCACATGTGAGTTTTCGGGATGATAATTGTCGCCTGGGCCATACAGGTTCGTCGGCATCGCGGAATGGTACATGACACCAAACTGTTCTCGATAAAACTGGCACATTTTCAGTCCGGCAATTTTAGCGATCGCGTACGCGTCGTTCGTTTCTTCGAGAGGGCCGGATAGCAAGCAGCTTTCCGGCATCGGTTGAGGGGCCAATCGAGGGTAGATGCATGTGCTTCCTAAAAACAGGAAACGTTCAACGCCGTTTTGATAGGCCGCATGAATTGTGTTGGAAGCCATCGTCAAGTTGTCGTACATGAACTCGGCTTTGTACGTCTTGTTGGCATGAATGCCTCCGACCTTCGCCGCAGCAAAAATGACAATGTCGGGTCTGCTGTCTCGAAAAAATGAAACGACAGCCAGTTGGTCTGTCAGGTCAAGCTCCGAACGCGACCTCGTGACAATGTCCGTCGCTCCATCCGACTGAAGGGTCCGTACGACCGCCGAACCGACCATACCTCGATGGCCGGCAACATAAATTTTCTTGGTGGTAATATCAATCATATTTTGTTTAATCCTTGCCCATTTCCGTGTTCCCTGTCGCCCTTCGATTATTGGGTCTTGCAATTCAGGGTTTTTAGAAATGAGCTTCGATTAGTCGAAGTAGATTAACATCGCAAGTGCTTGAATCAACAGCCATTATTGTGGAGGTTCAGAAAAAGTAGAACATCGCGGAAAACCAGGGCAACCGGTGCCGATATGCCGGTTTTATTGAATGTGCAGGTGTTTGGTTTTGCCGATCCTTAAAACCGTTGCGATCTGCCGAAATTTAGGAATAAGTCATGGAATTAGTGGTTCCGGGCAACGTCAACGTTGCCTGTCGACAAATTCGCTCATCGGCAGTCCAGCGAGATTTGGCCAGTCAGTATTTTTGCGAAATTCCGCTTGGATCGTTTTAAGCGTGGTTGGAAACGCATTACGGCTAAAGAGCCCTTTTTTCAAATCGCATCAGGTCTGCCGCCAGCGTGACTTTGGTTGCGTCGATTGAAGAGACGCGGCTTTGCTCTGAACGACGGACGGCACGGTAGGTCATGGCGAGTGCGTCGGCGATCTCGTCTGGACGGACTTCCACTTCTGTCCGCCACACTTTTTGTTCGACGCACGCCAAGCCGTGTTCATTCATCTCTTCCACGATCGCTTCGACTCGGCTTCTTCGCCGCCCTTCTTTCTGCACTTGCTCCCGAAGCTCGATCAAATCGTCTTCGCCGGGAACGGCCACTATACAACGGCCAGTTGGGCTTAACACTCGCGCAATTTCAACGGCCGGCCTACGACCGAATAGCGACACGATGCAGTCGACGCTTGAGTCCATCGCCGGTATGCCGCGATCCGCATTGGCCAATACCCAAGTGGCCTCGGGCCAGCATCGAGCGGCCAGTTTGATTGCCGGTTTCGAAAGGTCGATGCCGCAGAAACTGTTTGCGTGGTCAGGGAAGAGTGCTGGACCAAAGGTGCCGTCGCCGCAGCCTAGGTCGAGGACTCGCATTTGTGGGTCGGAATCAGGAATCCAAAGTTTTAGCGACTCGATCAAGCCCCCAGCGTGCCCGCGTTCGAGCCAGCGATGTCTTGCGAGAACGGCGTCCGGATTGTC
>CALFUT010000029.1 GCA_937929805.1 uncultured Pirellulaceae bacterium | reverse complement strand
CCCACCAACACGCGTCGCTTCACGCAACGTCCGGGAGTGTAAGGCTCCGCCCGAGCCACGCTGGGCAAATTGCGTTGGGGTGAGTTGGGTGCGGGCGGAGCCTTACACTCCCGGACGTTGCGTGAAGCGACGCATGTTGGTGGGTCGGGGTGCGGGCGGAGGATTGCCGTCCCGGACGTGCGCGGGCGGCGTGACGCCGTCCCGGACGTTGCTCGGTCTACGACTACGGCTTGGGCGTGATTGGTGCACGAGGGGTTTTGGCAAGCGACCATGAAAGTTCCTCGTACCAAGACTCTTCCGAATTCACCAAGTTCTTGATGTTCTTCCAGATCTCAACCGGCGGACCGAATCCACTCCAGTCGACTGTTAGGACTCGAACGCCACGCCGACGCATCTCGCCAAGCAGTTTCTGGTAGTTGCCGTAAAGCTGTTGCAGGTAATCCAACGGCACACCTTCTTCTTCGGTCCGAGCCCGTTGGTTCATACGCTCGTGACACTCCTCGGGCGACACGTCCAAGTAGACGAACACGTCCGGCGGCATCACGTCGCGGCTCATGTTGCGATACACGTCCACGTACAGATCGTACTCTTCCTGCGTCATGAAACCACGCTCCATCGCGGTGGTCGCGAAAACCGTGTCGCCGTAAATCGGACGGTCTTGAACGACCACAATTCCGTTGTCGCCCCACGCCTGTTCGACTGCCAAACGATGTTGCTCGTAGCGTTGGCAGAGCATGAACATCTGCATGGCGAATCCGCCGCCCGTGTTCTCGCCCGATCGGAGGTCTTCGTAGTAACGTTCAAGGAAATGACTGAACTTGGGGTGATGAGTTGGCTCTTCCATCACGCGAGTCGTGTGTCCCTCGGCCATGACAGCCGACGCGATCGCGTGGCAGGCGTTGGTTTTTCCAGCCCCAATGTTAGCGTCAATCGCAATAAACAATCCGTTTCGCTTGTTACCGTCAAATGACATGGGGCATTCCGTTGGGGTGAATTTTACAAATAACTGAAATGGCAGATAACTAGAATCGAGAGCATCGGCAAGCCGAACGTTCCGGACGTCCTTAAGGTACCCGCCCACGAGTGAAATCACAATCGTTACGGGGGCAGTTTCTAGGTGAAGAATTGGCCTCAATCAGGCCCGCCCCTTACGCAGTCGTTTTAACCAGTATCCACAGCAGCCAAGAGATTGGAGCCGCAAAAACCAACGAATCGACGATGTCTAAGATTCCTCCCAGCCCCTTGAGCCA
This sequence comes from uncultured Pirellulaceae bacterium, assembly GCA_937929805.1. Classification (GTDB taxonomy): domain Bacteria; phylum Planctomycetota; class Planctomycetia; order Pirellulales; family Pirellulaceae; genus Mariniblastus. The sequence continues at coordinate 69,299 of CALFUT010000029.1, read as the reverse complement.
CGTGCTGGAATCCTTGCTCTGGCAGTCGCGTTTGATCAGGGATTCCGCCAAATCTCCAAACATCCCAGCGATCGTCACAACGATCCCGTAAACGGGAATCCACCACCACGGTAGGTCCAAAGTGACTCCGTAAATGTAGGGAGCGACCAAGAAGACGTTGATAGCCGCAGCGACACATCCACCAACCAGCGCACCCAGCGATCCTTGGACGGTTTTCCCTGGGCTGAGCCGGGGTGCCAATTTTACGGTGCCGAATCGCTTTCCGGTGAAATACGCAAACGCGTCGGAAAGTTTGACCGTCGACAATAGTGTGACCAGAGCAAGTTGCCCCAGCAGATTGTCGTGATGCAAAAAACGATGGGCGACCAGAAACGTGAATAGAATCAACAGGTAAACGCACAGCATGACCGCTCGAGCAATCCGATGCGTGACGAGCCCCGGGCTTTCCGCGGCCGCGACATCGAAGGTCGACATCTCGAACAGGAAACTGATGGCGACGATCGTAATTAGCCCGACAAGTGGCCAACCGAACATGCCGATCGGGCAGTCGACGGGGTAGACCGAATACAAAATGGGTCCACAGGTGATCGAGGTCGCTAAGACCATCATGGTGACAACCAGCCATTGCGGCTGTTGAACTGCTCCCCCGGCGCGGAACATTTGCCAAACTTCCGACGCAGCGACTCCACTGGTCAAAATCGCCAAGAGACAGAGCACAACACCCGGACGACCCGTGGCCGAAGGTTGCCCGGCCAGAAAATCCAACCACAGCAGAAAGATCATGGCCGAAATGATGATGGCCGCTCCGATCAATCGACGCTTGAGCATGGGCTAGTCCCGATCGTTCGGTTGAGCTTTGTGCGTGTTCGAACGACCCGCGTGAACCAGTCCACCGAACCGGCGTGTCCGGCGCGAATAGTTTCGGATCGCCTCGTGGAGATCTTCGGATGAAAAATCGGGCCAAAACTTTTCGGTCACCCAGATTTCGGCATAGCTAATCTGCCAAAGCAAGTAGTTGCTAATCCGTCGCTCGCCTGCGGTCCGAATCAGCAAGTCAGGGTCGCTCATGCCGGCCGTGTACAAATTCTGAGAGATCAAATCTTCCGTGATCTCGCTCGGCTTTAGCGAACCGCTTTCGATTTGTTGACCAATCTTTCGAAACGCGTCAACGATCTCTCCTCGAGCCCCATAATTGATCGCCAGACAGAGCGTGCTTCCAGTATTGGCCGCCGTCATTTCCAGCGTTCGATCCATTTCGGCTTGAACTTCGACTGGGATTCGTTCACGCCGTCCAATGATCTTCAGTTGGATGTTGTTCTCCATCAGCGTTTCACGTTCGGTGATCAGGTACTGAGTGAGCAACTGCATCAGGAAGTCAAGTTCGTCGGCCGGTCGTTTCCAGTTTTCGCTAGAGAGGCAATAGAGCGTCAGCTGATCGATATTTAGGCGTGCCGCTTCTTCGGTGATTCTGCGAACCGTGGTGGCTCCGTTTTGATGGCCCACGATCCGAGGCTGTTCCTGCTGCTGAGCCCAACGTCCGTTCCCATCCATAATCATCGCAATGTGACTTGGCCGGCGATCAGCAGGAATGTCTGCCAATGGGTCAGGTTGAGGCGTGGTGGTGGGCATGAACATTGGAAGACGGTGAAGAATCTGGTTCGGACTGGACGGTGCCTGCCCGCTAGAGCATGTTGCTCTGAACTGTAGCGTATGTGGCGTTGAAAAAACCGAGTTGAATGTAGTCAAAAGTCGCCAGACTTAGACGAAACGCGATCTAGTTCTGCAAAAACGATTAGTTATTGGCAAATGTCCGCCCAGCGGCACAAATTTTTTCGAACCTCGAATTACACGGCTCGAGTTGTCAGATATTCGTCTAGGCAAACGGATTTTTCGATGTGGATCGTTTGTGCTCGATCGGGGCCGACGGAAACGTATTCAATTTTTCGATCGATCAATTTTTCCAAATGGCGGATGTAGTTGATCGCCGCGACGGGCAAGTCGTCTAGGCTGCGAGCGCCCGTCACATCGGTTTGCCAGCCGGGAACCGTTTCGTAAATAGGCTTCAAGCGACGAAGTTCGTTGACGTGGCCGGGAAAATAATCGATCCGCTGGCCATCAAGTTCATACGCGACGCACACTTCGATCTCGGGCAATTCGCTCAAGACATCCAGCATCGTCAACGCCACCGAGGTAACGCCGCCCAATCTGGCGGTGTATCGAACGGCAACGGCATCGAACCAACCGCAACGTCGAGGCCGACCGGTCGTCGTTCCAAACTCGTTGCCCATTTCGCGAATGTGCTGGCCTTTTTCGTTGTCTTGCTCGGTCGGGAATGGTCCTCCGCCGACACGCGTCGCGTACGTTTTGCACACGCCAAGAATTTGCCCCATCCAGTTTCCGGGCACGCCCGATCCGGTAGAAATCCCGACGCCCGAGCTGTTGCTGCTGGTCACAAACGGGAACGTGCCATGGTCGATGTCCAGCAGCGAGCCTTGAGCGCCCTCGAACAAAATCGCCTTGTCTTCGTCCACCGCGTCGAGCAAAATTCGATTGGTGTCCGTGATCATTGGAGCCAATTGTTTCGCGTATTCGGAGTACTCGGCAATGATCGCTTCGGCATCCAATTCCATCTCATCGGTCGCGACGGAGGAAAGCACTTGCTTCTTCACGGCCACGATTTTGCGGACTCGTTCGGGGAAGTCGTCCTGAATCATATCGCCCAGTCGGATCGCGAAGCTACGGCCAACCTTGTCGGCGTAGCACGGCCCGATGCCTCGCAGCGTCGTCCCGATGTTGTCCTTGCCGGAAACCAACTGGTTCCACATCTTGTCCTCTAAGACATGCCACGGCATCACCACGTGGGCTCGCTGGCTAAGCTTCATCCGCGTCGAGACATCGATCCCTTTGTCGGCAAGCTGTTTGATCTCGTCCAAAATCGTCGGAGGGTTAATCACGACGCCCGGAGTGATCAGGTTTTGAACTCCTTCGTTGATGATTCCGCTGGGAATGTGATGCAGTTTGTAGACATCGTCGCCGATCACGACGGTATGCCCAGCGTTGGCACCTCCGGCGTAGCGAACCACAAGGTCCTTGCCTTCGGTTAGCAAATCGACCAATTTACCTTTGGCTTCATCGCCCCACTGCAAACCAATTACGCACTGTCCTGGCACTCTGACGCTCCCGTCGCGGATAATTTAAACTGCTGGATACTGGGCCGGAGCGGTGCTGGCATGGCACTTAAAAAAGTGTTATGTAAACCGCTCAATCGATACAATCTGGCAGCGATCTGGCAAACTTGCCAGTTTAAGTTTTGGCTGCACGAATGGTCAAGCAGCGCCCGGACATTGCGGTATAATTGCTCCGATTCCTTGCCCCAAATTCCTGAATCTGTAACGAACATGTTCAATACTCGTCTCCTGACACTTGCAATGGCTGCCCTGACAGCCTTGATCGTAAACCTTGGCTTCTCCAATTCGGCGAGGGCTCAGTCGGATGCGACGGCAGTCGTTCGCGGCCGAATCGCGTTTGAGCGTGGCGAATCAAAGAAAATTCCCTACACCGATCTGGAAGTAAAACTTCGCGAACGCGTCGATATTCCACCGGTTCCCGTGCCCCGAAATTTTGAGGATGCGACGGCCGAGCAAAAGAAAAAGTGGATGGAGGCGTTCGAAAAAAGTCCTGCGGGAAAGAAGTATATCGCCCGGCGTGAAAAGTTGATTGACGACGCGAAGGTTTTCGACGTGCTGATCGAGAAAAACGGTGCCTTCGTTGTTTATGATGTGCCGACGGGCGTGTACGGAATTCAGGCTCGATTGGACAAGGAAATCAAAGGCACGACGTACGCCTACGAGGTGTTCGGTGAAATCACTGTGTCGCCAAAAGTCGATGATATTCCGTTGGCCCCGATTTTGATCGAGATCACACCGCTGCTGAAACAAGAGCAACGCGCACCGGCGATCAAGGTAGTTACTTACAACAACAAGACGGAACTGACGCTGGATACATTCAAAGGCAAGTTTTTATTCGTCAATTTTTGGTCGACCGAGAATCCCGACATCAAAATCCAAAACCAAGTCCAAAAGATGTACGCGGACTTGAAAGGAAAGTATCCGATCAAGTTGCTTTCAATCTGCATCGATGAAAAACGCAAGGCCGCCGTCGAGTTCATCATCAAGAAAAAGCTCAAAGAAGGCAGTCACGGTTTTACGGACGGATGGGAGCACTCGACGGTCGACGCTTACGGTGTACGCTCGACGCCATCGTTTTGGCTGATCGACCCCGACCGCAAGATTAAAATGACTCAGTACAACTTTGGTCAGCTCTTCGCGTCGGACAATCGCACGTTGACGCAAATCGTGTCCGACAGCATCGAGGGTAAAGACACGCCGACGCTTGCTGATAAGGAAAAACAGGCTGCCAAGTAGGCGTGCTTGGTTAGAGGAAGTCGTCGTGCGTGCCGTTTGACCATTGGCAAATTGACACTGCGCCCAGCGTCTGGCTAAATCCTAACCTGCCTTTTTTGGAGTCGCTGTCAGTTGGATGAGGCAAAAAAAGATTGCCGATACAGTAAGCGTCACTGGATTGAATGCGTGCGTCGCTTGCTCGGGTGCGATCACCAACGACCCAACCAGCAAGCAAATAAATCCGATTAGAGAAAGCTGGATCGGCCATTTCGAACGCCAAAACGCAATGACGCACAAGCCAGCGATGACCTCGATCACGCCCGCGACAACGATCGTGATCTCTGGAGACCCTAGCATCGGCCCTTTGCTAACCAGTTCCATTTCGGTTGGATGCGAGCAAATTAGTTTGGGGATCAAGCCGTGGTAGAGCCAGATGAAGGCAATTGCGATTCGTGAAAGGTGGTAGCTATTGATATGGCACGTGAGCAAAAAGTGGTGATTCGTCGTCGCTGATTCGCTCTTCTCGTCGCTGATTTCTTTTTTTACACCGAATCGCAGCAGCGTTTGCAACAAGCGGTAGATTTCCTACCCAAGTCACGGCTTTGCTTCGGCACCAACGTTTGAAGGCATGACGGTATCTGTTGTCGCACCTTTGTTGTCAAAGAGTGACGGGTGCTGGTGGCCGGGCAGCATTTCTAACAGCAGGGCGAACAGTACGCCAACAAGCAACATGGTCGAAAGCTTCAGCCGATCGTGCGAATGGAAATGAACTTCTGGCAACAAGTCCCCCAGCGAGATGCACAAGAACATGCCGGCAGAAAACGCCAACGCGACGCCCAACACTAGGTCACGGTACTCGGCAAATTGTCCGACTCCCAGCGTGAATAAAATGGCTCCCAGCGGGCACATCAACGAAAAGACTAGGCTCACGACGATTTGTTTTGATACTCCCCAGCCCTTCGCCGCCATCAGGGAAGTAATCGACATCGCATCGAGCGGTTTGTGCAACACGATCGCTAAAAATACACCCACGCCCGCAAGTGAAAACGTGGTCGTTCCACCAACGGCAGCCGCAAGCGCGATTCCATCACCGATTGTGTGAACGGCCAACCCAAAACACAAACCGGCCCAAGTCATATCCAGATGGCCATCGTGCTTTTTGCAATGGACGTGATGATGATCGTGCTCTTCATCACAGAGCGTCTTCTGCGCGTGATCGTGTTGGTCGTCGACCGCCAAATCATGCTGGTGAAAATGAAACATTCGCACCATGAAGAACATAAACAGCAGCCCTAACAGGCAGATCATCAAGGCCTGCTGGGGACTGCGCAGCGCGTAGATCGCGTGAGGCAGCAAGTGAAGAAGCGCGACGCCTAGCATCACTCCGGAAACCAAGCTGAGCATCAATTGGATGCGGCGATGCGTCAGCTTGATCAGCGATGGCAATGAACCTCCAACGGTCGACGCAATCACGATCAAGCAGCAGTAAACCAGCAACTGAGGGTTAGAAATCATCAATGAGAAAAATTCAAAACGACGTGACGTGACATATTTGGGATTCCGACGGACGGCAATTTAACGCGGTCGTCAATCATTGCCCGGCACGCCATCGACCACAAGCAATTCGCGTCGATCGCTCGGCCAGTTGCGCTTTTTGCGGACTCTATCGTATGCGAAGCCTAGAACCTTGGAAAGCACTCGACTTGGACGGTGGCACGTGAGCACCAGATATCAACCGGAAATCAACATCGTCTCAGAGAACTAGCGTTGACGGTCGATTTGAGCCCCAACGAATTGGCTATCGCTGGATGGAAGGAACCGGACGGGTTGCGCCTGAGTTGCTCTCAAGCGGGGCAACGGTGGAAGCGACTTGCTTGACTACTTCCTTGACTACTTGCTGGCCGCTGAATTCAACGATCTGGTTAGCGTGTTCGAGTTTCGCATTGGTGACCACACGCAGCATGCAGCGTTGAACGGTCCGGGATTCAATATAATTCCCCAGCGAGTGTCGATTGCGAACCTCGCGAGTAACATCGTGTAGCTGAAAGCGATTTGCGTCCAGCCGCCCTTTGTCTGCCAGCCCAATCAGCGATGGCTCGACCGATCGATTGTCACACCGATGTCGGCTCAGCAGCTGTGATGCGAGAACAACTCGGTCGTTCCGGTTCGCAAAAATCTGGGCGTCGGCGATCAGATGGTTATTGTTGATCGCCGCCAGTTCTCCACATGCGAAATCGGCTTCGAGTGCCGGGGCGATGAAGGCAACGTGAAATCCGTTTTGGAGTTCGCACGAGGCAAAGCTTCCGCAGCTTTCAAGGTGTACCAGTGTCGATAGAACAACTTGAGCCCCGAGGCTGTATCCGACTAACACGGGGCGATTGCCACCCAATTCGTTAAGTAGCCATCCAATGTGCGATCCCAGCGCCACGGCTCTGGTTGATTTAAGTTTGTAGTCTAAGCAAGGACGTGGCAAGACTTTTTGGGACTCCCACGCAAGGATGATCAGCCGAACTGGAGGCCGTCCATCGGGACACTTACCGAAAATCCGATCGTAAAACTGTAGCCCACGAGTCAACGCCCAGTCGTTGTCCGTATTATTGCCATGAACCAGCATGATGGTGACGTGATCCGGGTCACTCTGATGAGCGAACGCTAGATCGGATAGGCTTTGAGGCTGCCACTGACTGCAGTCGAGACGTTGTGTTTCGAATTCAATTTCAGAGCCGTAGGAATCGCACCGTGCATTACAGCCATCAAGCTTTTGTGCCTGATGAGCCGACAAAACCCAGATTTCATCCCGTGCGTCGATCGAGATCGATTCGGTTCCAACTGATCTTCTAACCGTAACCGATTGCTGCGTGTTTGAAGGAGCGACGACCTCTACATGATTTTGCGACTCTAAGGCGTCATCGATTTCCTGCTGTCCAAATGCCGATCCCGCATTGATCGCGCAGCACACGAGGCAGACGACCAAGGTCTGCCAAGGCGGCGCACTAAAAGCTAAGTTCGAAAACAATCGACGCATCAGGCAACAGTTCTGGGTCTGAACGTGAAAGTGAGCGTGTAAACGCGTGAGCTTAAGGCGTGAGTGATCGACATTGATATGCCAGTCGATACGAACCGCAGTTTCCGTACAGTTTACCGAACTCGGAGACGTAATCCGCATGGGCCAATGCAGCGGAAGCAATGTTGAAAAAAACAACATGTTTCGCTTGCACATCATCATTCACGTTGTACGTTTTCGAGCCTCAAATGGAGGTGACTTGAAAACATTTCTCAATGCCTACGAGGCTTGTACGATGAAAAAGATAATTTGCCTGATCGCATCGACTATGTTGATTTTATCAACGTCCGGTTGTGCAACAAATCGTTGCGGTAACGGATTGTTGGGCCTAGGACTTTTTAGTGGCGGCGCTCAGCAAGGCGGCTTGTTTCAGGGCAGCCAGCTTTCCAACAACCCGATTCGGTCGTTTTTTCGAGGGGCACCATGCGACACGTGCAATCCCCCGGCGGGCCAAGTCGGTGGTCACGGAGGCAATGTCGCTCCGTTGTGTAATGACGGCAGTTGCTACGGTGGAGCGCCGGTTTCTGCGCCGGCGAACATCCAACTGAACGATCCGGGCGTTCCCTACTATGACAATGGAAGTGGGATTGTTCCTCAGTCCGCGATCCCGAATTCTGGGAATAGTGTTCTGCCCCAAGGGACGATCGTTCCGAACAGCGGGCAAGGCGTCTTTTCAGGAAGCTCCAGCCGAGTGCCGTATGGCTCCACCTATGGCTCATCGTATGAGTCAAACAGCCTTCCAAGCATCGAGGCATTAAGCAATTCGTTTGATGCTGACGCAATGCCTCCGCTTCCATAAAGTAAGCAGCGAACTGTTCGCCACCGAAAACGACGCGAACAACAATCGATCAATTTTGCATCCTGATGTGGCCGATTTTTATCGCGCCCCCTAAAGAACGAACGGCAGTGTGAGTTTCTCTCTCATTACACTGTCGTTCGTTTCTTTTTGCAAATTGCCACGCGTTACAATGACGTTCTATTCGAAGAGGTACAGACTACCTCTCTCGGCGAAACGCCGCTTAAAGAGCAATGGCTGAATTGAAGAATTTATGCTCACCAGCTAAGCGTTCGTCGCACTTGTCACTTTCGCACCGAAGCGATTTTGGAACCACTTTGAGACTCGCTCGCACGCGGCTTTGCGATTTTCAATCAATCGGAACGTGTGTTCTGATTTCGGGTAATACTCAACTTGCAACTGCCCCTCGTCCGGACGCAAACCGTACATTTCTTTGAACTGAGAACGTCCGCAGATATCGTCATAGCCGTCGGTGTACAGAAACAGCATCTGGACGCCCCTGTCCATCAACCCGCTTAAGTCGTTGACGACCTTGTCCTTCGACAGATCGCCGCCAAAGAACTCGCTTTCCGCCAACGCGTTCCCGTCGGCTTCCGAAGTTGTGAATGTCGGGCGGTACAATCTTCGTTTGATGGCGTTGCGCCAAAATCGAGGCCGAAATACCCGTGCCAAGTGGTGACGCAGAAAGTAGCCAAATGTGCGGAAGACAATTCCGTCCATGAACACGCCACCAACGACCCGATGATCCTTCACCGCCACACAATGCGCGTTGTAGGCCCCACTACACAAGCCGACGATCACAAATTCGTCCACGCCTGTTTCCTGTTGCAGGAAAGTCATAGCGTCGGCCGCATCCAGTTCGGCTCGGTTTTCAAGTTCCAGCTTGCCCGTTCGAGGACCGCTGTCACCCAATCCGGAAAGATCCATTCGGAGGGTCGAAAATCCAAGCTCGGCCAGATGACGAGCAATATCAACATTCAAACGGAACGGCCCAATACGATGCACGATCCCCGCATTAAGAATCAGTGCGATCGGCGCGCCTTCGACGCGAACGTTTGCATCAGGCGTCGTTAGAATTCCCAGCAAATGCCCGTTGGTTCCGAAGTTGCAAACTTGTTCTTTCATTGTGCGACCTCCGCGCCGAGCGATTGAGAAGTCAGCTTCAATGCGTCAAATTGTTCAAGGCGGTCGAACATTTGCCGCACGAGTTTTACGATTTGGCGGGAGATTGCCGGCCGCAAGTAAGCAGATTCCAGTTCACGAAGGTCATTCCACGAAGCTGGGCGATCATCGACGACAATCTTCTGCAGCGAAGGCTGCGGATGCTCAGTTGCGTTCAAAACCCCTTCATGGATCTTGACTGCCAATTGCGGTTGCGGAATATCGCCAACACAAAGCTCTAACGCTTCAATTTCCTTAAGGAGACTGCGTGAGAATTTCGCTCCAAGAATTTCTTCCGCCGCTTCATCATCCTGAGTGCTCATCTTGCACACCCAAAGGTCCAGCATCTCGGCGTGCATGGTTCGCAGTTGATTCAGATAAATTTGACCGTCGGTCACCGGTTCCCAAAGCACGACACTGTTAACGTCCGGTCTGCGTTTTGCGACTTCGGCAGCAAGGCTTCCACCAAATCGCTGCCCAAGTAGCATCACCGTCTGAGCACCGCTGATCTGTTTCACTTGGTCGATCGCCGCTTCGATGTTGTTCTGCCAAACGGCCAGCGAGTCAATTTGTTCGACTCGTCCGAAAGAGTCTCCCATCCCTTGATAGTCAAGCCGCAGCACGTGGGCTCCCCCGCGCGAGATTTGGTTGGCAACCAATCGCAGACACCAATGAGTCCGAATGTATTCCTGCCCAATCGGCGGGCAGATCACCACCGCACGATCATCGCTCGCCTGCTTTCCTCGCGGCGGATGATGAACGCCAAACAAGGGCGATTCGGGATGTCCAAAAAATTGTTGCATTGAAGAAAAGGAAAAAGAGATTTCAGATTTCAGGGTTCGGGGTTCGGTGTTCGGGATTTCCGGTTTCCGGTTTCAGGCGTCGTTTGTTGCCGCCTAGTCCTTTGACTAATCCCAGAAGCCCTTGAGTGTTTTGAATAAGCCATTGCTTTGTGTGTCAGCAACTTCACCAGCGGTTTTCAACGGTTCTGCAATCGCTTCTTCCGGTGGTTTTGATTCTGTTTCTTTGGGAGCGTCAACCGACGGAGGCTGCTGCTCGCTTTCGAAACACGGTGCCTCCGAGAGCTTGTCTGCCATTTGCTCAAGCGTTGCCACGAGGAAATCCTGTGGCCCCAACTTCACGTTGGTTTTGTCTTTGACCGTCGCGATCACTTTCATGACCAACAATGAGTGGCCTCCGACGTCGAAGAACAAATCGTTTAACGCGACGTCATCGATCTCCAGCACATCTTGCCAAACTCCGGCGAGGAATTTTTCCGCTGGAGTGCTCGGCATCGCGATTTCTTGAGCGACTTTTTCTTCCACGATTTCTGCAGCGGGTGCCGGCAACGCCTTGTAATCAATCTTGCCGTTGTTCGTCTGAGGCATCGCGTCTAGATCGACAAAGTGTTGCGGCACCATGTAGAACGGCAACGATTCGCGAACATGATCTCGCAACTGAGTCGCGGTCACGCTTTGGCCCTGACTAGCGACAACGTACGCGACCAGTCGAGCATCACCGACGACGTCCTCACGAACGATCACCACATTTTGCGCAACGGACGGATGAGATTTGATGGCTTGTTCGATTTCGCCCAGCTCAATTCGGAAACCACGCACTTTGACTTGTTTGTCATTGCGGCGAAGAAATTGAATATTTCCGTCGAATCGGTACCGTGCCACGTCGCCCGTCTTGTAAAGGCGATCGCTGACGTAATCCACAAAAGGGTTGCGATATCGATTCGCAACGAATCGTTCTTCGGTCATCTCCGGCTGGTGCAAGTAACCAGACGTGACTCCTGCTCCGCCAATGAACAGCTCTCCTTCACAGCCAACGGGAACCTCTTGGCCGTTTTTGTCCAACAGGTAGATCTGAGTGTTTCCAATTGGCTTTCCGATCAGAATCGGCGCGGTCGCGCTCTCGATTCGATAGGCTGCCGACCAAACCGTCGTCTCAGTCGGGCCATACATGTTCCAAAGTTCACCGCAGCGATCAAGTAACGGCTGAACCAGATCTTGCGGCATTGGCTCTCCGCCACACAACACCTTCAGATCTGGTTTGCCCTTCCAGTCGGCCTGAACCATCAACCGCCATGTTGCGGGAGTCGCTTGCATCAGAGTGATATTGTGGTTCTCCAATTCCTCGGCCAGCTTCACGCCGTCCACCGCGGTCGTTCGATCAACGATGACAACCGTTCCGCCAGACACGGTCGGCAGGTAGAGCTCAAGGACCGCGATATCAAACGACAAAGTCGTCACGGCCAGCACCGAATCGTCTGGGCCGAAGCCCGGCGTTTGTTGCATTGAATACAGGAAGTTAACCACTGGCCCGTGAGGAACCTGAACGCCCTTGGGTTTGCCAGTCGATCCAGACGTGTAGATCACGTAGCAAGTGTCTTCCGGAGCGACCTCAGATTTCACCGTACCGGAATCCAGCTGATCAATCTGACTCTTCAAGTCATCGATCGCGATGTGAGGCTTGTTGAACTGGGCGACTCGGTCGTTCAATTCCTTCTCGGTCACGATCAGTTTCAGACCTGAGTGATCGCACATGTATTGAAGTCGATCCGTCGGGTAGGCGGGGTCCAACGGAACGTAACCGGCACCCGATTTTAATATGCCGTACAGATAAACCAGCATCCGCTCGCTACGATCAACACTTATCCCAACAAGGTCACCAGCTCCAACCCCTTGGGATTGCAGGTGTCGAGCAATTTGATTGGATCGCGTTTCAACTTCCGCATACGTCAGCTTGTCCTGCTCGAAACGGACTGCGATCTTGTCCGGCGTCGCTGCTGCCTGCCGCGAAAACTCGCCGTGCAAAGTTCCGGCAGTCGGATAATCAAGCGAGCTCTCATTCCAATCGACGATCACTTGTTGCCGCTGCGGAACGCTCATCAAGTTTACTTCAGCGATGCTGGTATGCGGTGATTCCGCCAGTTGACTGAGAAATGCTTCGAAACCTTCTAGGTAAAACCGCACCGACTGTTTGCTGTACAAATTGCTGTTGTACTGCAATTGAAGTTCGATCGACTTGTCCGCCATGATGACTCCGTTGACGAACCATTCGAAATTCTCAAAACTTCGAGGCTCGATCAAAGGCGTGACTTGTAGACCCGAGAATCCTATCTTCGAGGCGTCGATCATCGGGTCCAGATTGAACGAAACGGATAGCATCGGCGGTCGAGCCGGATCACGCGGTGGCGACAGCTTTCGCAGCAACGTACCGAACGAGTATCGCTGGTGGTCAAACGCGTCCAGCAAACTATTACGGCAGGTTTTCATGTAAATGATAAAGGAATGTGCCGGGTCAATTTGGGTGCGCAATGGCATGGTGTTGACGCAATGCCCAATTAGTTCCGGCATGTCCATGGCCGCTTGGCCCGCGGTCGGAATCCCCACACAGAAGTCATACGTTTCGCTGATCCTAGCCAAATAGGCGTTGAACGCAGCCAGCACCGTATTGAACAGGCTGCAGCCTTGCTTGGCTCCAACCATCCGAATCTTCTCGGCCAGCTCCGCACTGATCGAATGATCGTAGCGCCGGCCCTCGTAGGTTCGCAACGCAGGGCGAGGGTTTTCAACAGGCAGATCAAGAACCGGGATGTCCAATTGGTCGCCCGACTGAAATTGCTTCAGCCAAAACGCTTCGTCCGCTTTTCCGGCGTCAGTGGTTGGGTAATTTTGCATCTTTTCAGCATACTGCCGGTAATCGTCTGCGACCGGAAGTTCTTCGCGGTCGACTCCGCCCAGCACATCGTAAAAGTGCCCAAGATCCGAGCAGAACACGGCAAACGACCAGCCGTCAAGAATCAAATGATGGGCCGAAAAGGTCAGCTTGAAATGATCGCTCGCCAACTTCTGCAAAATGACTCGAAGCAGCGATCCGCCCGCCAACTCAAAAGGAGTCGTAGCCAGTTCGTGAACCACCGAACGCACGGCCTCGTCCACGCCACCGCGACCTTCAGCAAACTGATCGCCCGTGAAGTCTCGCTCCTCGAATTCATGAGTGGCTGAGTCCCGAACAATGACGTGCAACCCATCTTCGCTAAAAGTTGATCGCAACGATGCATGCCGCTCGACCACTTTCTCCAACGCTTGCTTCAGCCGATCAACGTCCAGCGATCCACGGAATTCCAACGAGCTAATTTCGTTGTACGCGCAGTTGGCCTCAACACTTTGCTGGCTGGACAGCCAGACTTCCAATTGAGCTTCTGTTGCCGGGTAGCGATTGTCACTCGCGTTGCTCAGGCCAACCGCAATTGGCACGTTGTTTGCGCTGTTGATTGTTGAAGTTTGAGTCATGGCTGATATTTTTGAAAAGGCAGAGTGATGATCGCTCGGAAGACCGATTGACGACGCGATGAGTGGGGAACGTTAGAAAGCGGCTGGTCCGAGAGCAACGTACTGTCCGGGGTTGATCGTGTCTGGCACGAACCATGTTGGACGACCTTTTTCGTCCTTGCCGATCTTGGCACCCGGCTGAGGAGGTTGGCTTGGGTCGCGATTGACGACCACGGTCTTGTAGCCTTCGCCCGGCATGAAACCATCTTGCTGGCACTCAAAAAGAGTTTCTCGCATCGCGACGACCAACTGATCGACATGCGACTTTTCATGAGCCAGTGTCAACAAGCAAGGACGATGGTCCCAAATGTGCATGCCTCGACGACGGAGCCCGGCGAAGAAGACCTCGCTGTAAACCAATTCTTGGTGAAACTGAATCTTGAACAACGAACCAAAGTTAGCCAAGTAAAGCGGCGCTTCGAATTCTTCGAACACTTTGTTCAATTCGTCGGCCAAGTATTGGCTGACTTCATTCAACCGGTCGTACATCGGTTGACCGCCAGCTTTCAAATGTTCCAGAATCGCTTTCGAGGCCGCCAATGTCAGTGGGTGGCGGACGAAGGTACCCGCAAAGTAAGTCATGCCCGCTTCGGGTCGACTGTCGTCACCAAACTGCCAGAAACCACCGTCTAGCCCGTCCATGTACTCCGCCTTACCGGCAACGACGCCGATCGGCATGCCGCCCCCAACAATTTTTCCATAAGAAGCGAGATCTGCTTTGACGCCAAAGTACTCCTGAGCACCACCCAGCCCTATTCGCAGGCCGGTGATGACTTCGTCGAAGATCAAACACGCGGGTTCGTTCTGCGTCATGCGACGCAGTTCTTGCAGGAACTCCTTGGGCTGAAGCTCTGGCATGCGGCTCTGAACGGGCTCAACCAAAACGGCTGCGATCTCGTCCATGCGATCCCGGATGATGTCCAGCGATTCTTGAGTTCCGTAGTCGAGGATCAACGTATTGCCAACGTGCTCTTTCGGGATGCCGGTCGCCGCTGGGAAACTTTTCAGCTTCTTGCTGCCACGAGCAATCACTTCGTCCAGAATTCCGTGATAGTCGCCGTTGAACATCACGATCAACTCACGTCCGGTGGCGTTTCTTGCCAGTCGCGTGCAACCAAGCACCGCTTCGCTGCCGGTATTTGAGAACGCCATTCGCTCGTGCCCGGTCAACTCGCAGAACAACTTGGCGACCTCGCCAGCCAACGGCGACTGAGGCCCAATCGCGTAGTCGTTTTGCACCTGTTCGGTGATCGCTTTCACGGTGATATCGTGAGTGTGTCCCAGCAGGTTCGATCCGAAACCACAAGTAAAATCGATGTACTCGTTGCCGTCGATGTCCCACAGCTTCACGCCTTTGGATTTTTCGACGACGATCGGATGAGTCATCTCTTTCATGTTGGGACGAAAGCCGGACACGGTTCGCGGATCGGCCATGTATTGGCGATGCGTTTGCGCGTACGCTTTGCTCTTTGGCATTTTCTCGTTGTTCAACCGAATGATCTCGTCGAGTGCCGCCTGTTGCGTTGGATTAAGCTCGCCGTCGGTCGTCTTCACCGTCGAGAAACGCTTTGCCTTCGGGGCGTCTGATTCGTCGGCTGTTTGGGCAGGCTTCGCTGGCTCGACAGCACATTTCTTCGCTGCCAATTCGGAAGTCGGAGGTTGCAAGTCAGAATTGTTCTGAGCAGTTACTGCTGCCAAACTCGAACCGGCATCAGCAGAGGCAATCTGATTCGCCATCGTCGCCGGGGCCGGGCTGGTAACTGCTGAGACGGGCGATCCAGCGAGCAGCTGAAGTTGCGACTGCATCAGCTGCAATTGATTTTGCACGATTGCCTGCATGGCCGATCCATTGGCTGGAACATTCACCGAAGTAAAGGCAGCAGGTGCGGCAACCACAGGTGCTTGGGCAGGAACAGCAACTTGCTGGACGGCTGGCTGTGTTGCCACCGGAGCAACAGGTGCGGCGACATTCTGAGCCGCTGGTGCCATCGCCGGTTCCGCTTGCGGAGCGGGGGCGATCGCAGATACGGACTGCTCGACAGCGGCAGGGGCTGCGGTCAGTTCCGAATTCGAACTTCCGACATCCGAACTGCTTTCCGTCGCCGCGTACTTGTCTGCTGGCAACTGTTCATCCAACCATGACGCCAATGAATCGACCGTCGGAGTTTCCTCCAACAACTGCCGGAAGGTCACTTCAAAATCCAGCTCTTTCTTCAACGCCGTTGCGGTCTGAGTCAGCACCAGCGAATCGAGCCCCATCTCAAAGAACGTCGTGTCGCCATCGAACTCGGACAGATCAAATCCGGAAGTGTTCTCGAAGACGTCGTGAATGGCGGAAGTAATGTTTGGAATTCGGCTCATGGCATTTTCCATTGCGGAATGCGGAATGGGGAATGAGGAAACTTGGTTCTGCGGTTGCGCAGAAGAGTGATTTGAAACGGTGGCTTGGTTGCTAGGTGTAGGTTCGCCAACCTGTGGCCCGACAGTCGGTTGACTGTTCAGACTTACGGGCGTGGCGTTCGACGGCTGACCCGGAGCGATAAAGTACTTCTTTCGCTGGAACGCGTACGTTGGCAAGCCAATATGTTTGCGGCTGGAGCGAACTTGGCCATCGCCAGACAACCGCGTCCAATCAACATCAACGCCAGCGAGCCACATTTGGGCCACGGCGTTGAACATGCTGATCCATTCGAGATTGTCCTCGGATGAGCTGGCCAATGTTGGCAAAGAAATTTGATTCTTCGGGTCGGTCGCGTGCTGTTTTGACAGGGTCGCCAACGTCCGGCGTGGTCCAAGTTCGATCAGAATTCGCGACGGCTCTTCGTCCCACATTCTTGTGACCGCTTCACTGAATCGAACCGGCTTTCGCAAGTGTTCGGCCCAATAACGAGGATCAGTGGCTTGATCGTCAGTCATCCATTGGCCGGTCACGGTGGACAGCACAGGAATGGAGGGCGATGACAGTTCGAACTGCTCAATGAACTGAGCGAACGGATCAACGATTTCGTCCATCATGGGCGAATGGAATGCATGCGATGTGTGCAAGTGCTTGCAAACGATGTCTTTGGCTTCCAACTTTTCTTGAAGCTGAGCAACTTGATCATCCGGCCCGGCGACCACACACAACTGTGGTCCGTTAAACGATCCGATCGCCATGTCACCCCACAGCATCGGTTCGATTTCCAACCCCGGTGCTCGAACGCTCATCATGCTGCCGCCCGGCAACGCCTGCATGGCTCGGCCGCGTTCGGCGATCATCTTCAGGCCGTCTTCCAGTTTGAAAATGCCCGCCACGCAAGCCGCCGCGAATTCGCCAATCGAATGCCCCATCAAGGCAGACGGCTGAACGCCCCACGACAACCAAACTTGAGCCAACGAGTAGCCTAGTGCAAACAATGCCGGCTGAGTGAATTGAGTGTTGCGAAGAATCTCGGTCGAAGCCTCTTCATCGCCGGACTCGGGGAACAGCACGTCCCGCAAGTCGCGATCCAACAGCGGTTTTAAGATTTCTGCACAGCGATCAAGATGCTCACGAAATACGCTCGAGTGTTCGTACAGGTTCTGCCCCATCCGAACATACTGAGCCCCCTGCCCCGGGAACATGAACACGACATCGCGCGGCGAAGCGGACGATTTGCGTTTCATGAATTTCGGCGCTTTGCGATCCTTAAGCGTCTGAGCCGCATCGTCCAGCGAACCAGTCACAATCGCGGCGCGGTAAGCGAATTCGTCACGACGATTTTGCAACGTCCACGCGATGTCGGTTAAGCCTTCGCCCGAATCGGCATTTGTCTTCGCAGCCAAAGCGTCCGCCAAGTTGGCCACGTTCTGATCAAGTGCTTCCTGCGTCTTGGCGGAAACAGGAACGATTTGGACCGGCAACTCGTTTCCTTCATCGCCGATTCCGCATTCCGCGCTCCGCGTTGCGCAATCGAGTTTCGATTCCTCAATCAAGATGTGAGCGTTGGTTCCGCCAACACCGAACGAGCTGATGCCCGCCAGTCGCGTCGACTCAGACCTTTGCCACGGCGTCAGCGTGTCGCAAACTTTGAACGGGCTGTTCTCAAAATCGATCTGCGGATTCGGTTTTTGATAATGAAGGGTCGCCGGAATATGTTCGTTGTGCAGCGACATCGCTGCCTTGATCAGACCCGCGACACCCGCTGCTGCGACGGTGTGGCCGATGTTCGATTTGACACTACCGATCGCGCAGAATTGTTTCTTGTCAGTCTGGGCTTCAAACACCGTCCGCAGCGCCGCGACTTCAATTGGATCTCCGATCGGTGTCGCGGTACCATGAGCCTCGATATACCCGATATCTTCTGGATTGACGCCCGCCATCGAATGAGCCATCGCGATCGCGTTCGCTTGGCCAGCAATGCTTGGTGCACTGAAGCTGGCTTTATCGCCACCATCGTTGTTGATTCCAAAGCCGCTAACGACCGCGTAGATTCGATCGTCATTGGCAATCGCATCCTCAAGCCGACGCACCACCACCACGCCCGCGCCGTCGCTGAATAGCGTGCCGGCTCCGTCGGCGTCGAACGGTCGGCAATGACCATCGGGAGTGAAAATGCTGCCTGTCTGGTGAAGGTGACCTTGATTCTGCGGAAACGTGACCGACGATCCGCCTGCCAACGCCACGTCGCAATGCCCGGCGTCGAGTGATTTACACGCCTCGATCAACGCAACCAGCGAAGTCGAGCACGCCGTGTTCACGTTGATCGCCGGACCAGTAAAGTTCAACGCATGAGCGACTCGGGTGGCGATGTAATCTTTTTCATTCATCGCCCCAACCTGAAACTCACCCGCTTGGCGAACGAGTTCGGGGTTGGTCAGCAGATTTTTGATGTAATAAGTGGTTGTATAACTGCCGGCCCAGATTCCGATGATCTGTTTTGACTTGTTTGGAATCACGCCCGCGTCTTCCAACGCCGTCCACGCCAGTTCCAGCATGATTCGTTGCTGCGGGCAAGTCAGTTCCGCGTTGCGAGGTGGAGTCCGAAAGAATCGCGCGTCAAACTCCGTCGCGTCGTCGATGATGCCGCGGGCGGGAACGTAGTTTGGATCCGAGGTGTCTCGTGGATCGAGCGTCGCATCGAGTTCATCTTTTGAGAAGAACGTGATCGATTCTCGACCGTTGACCAAGTTATCCCAGAACGTTTCCAAATCCTTCGCGCCGGGGAACTTGGCCGCCATGCCAACGATCGCGTATTTGCCCGAGCCCTGTCGATCACCGAAACCAGAACCACTGCCACCGCCGTCTTGGAACTTTTGCCGAAGCGCGTTTTTCTTGTCCGTCAACGCAAGGAATGACTCGATCGTTGGGTTGTCAAAGAACTCAGCGCCGGTCACGTCGATCCGCATTTGCTGCTTCACCTTCGCGACCACTTTGACGGCTCGGATCGAGTTCCCTCCAAGCTCGAAGAAGTTGTCTTGGATGCCCACTTGATCGATCTGAAGAACTTCGGACCAGATCGATGCCAAGGTTTTCTGATCATCCGTTCGAGGTGGCACAAACTCGACGCCCATGTCTGGCCGCGCGGTCGATGGCGGGGCAAACGATTTCCGATCAAGCTTTCCACTAGGCGTGTAAGGGAATTCGTCCACGACCACGATCGTGTCGGGCACCATGTAGTCCGGCAACGTTTGCGAAATACCTTTGCGAACGGCAATCAAATCTGGCTTAGTGTCTTCTTCTGCCAGCAAGTAGCCGACCAGCCTGTGGTCTCCCGGACGATCTTCACGAAGCACCGTGGCCGCTTGGCGAACGCCGTTTTGGCCTGCGAGGGCCGCTTCGATTTCGCCAAGTTCGATCCGATGACCGTTCAGCTTGATCTGATTGTCCATCCGGCCAAGATGATTGATTTGACCATCGGGCATGATCGTCGCAAGATCGCCCGTGCGATAAACGGGAATGCCGTTCCAATCGACGAACGCTTCAGCATTTTTCTCTGGCCGATTCAGATAACCGCGAGTCATACCGTGGCCTGCAATCAGCAGTTCACCTGGTGTTTCTGCTGGGCAAAGTTGATTGTTTTCGTCGACGATGTAAACCTGAGTGTTCGCAACGGGGAGCCCGATCAAAATCGTCCCTTGATCATCGAGCACACGCTTACCGGTCGAGTAAACCGTCGTCTCGGTCGGGCCGTAAAGATTCCACAGCTCGCCACATCGTTCTAGCAACGGAGCGATCAGGTCTCGCGGCAGTGGTTCTCCGGCGGTCACAAATTTCATTCGCGGACGACCAGCGAACTCTGTCTCTAAAATCATCCGCCACATCGCGGGCGTCGCCTGCATGAAGCTGACTTCGTATCGCTCCATCGCCGCGACCAAGGCAGGGGTATCCCGAGCCGTTTGGCGGTCAACGACTGCGACGGAGCCGCCCGTAATCAACGGCAGGAACATCTCGGGCACGCTGATGTCAAAGGACAAGGTTGTCGTCGCAAGGATCCGATCCTCAGCGCAGAAGCCGGGCCACTCTTGCATGCTGAACAACATGTTTGCGGCCGATCGATGCGGAACCATCACGCCTTTGGGCCGTCCGGTCGAACCGGACGTGTAAATCACGTAAGCGATATGATTTTGGGTATCGATGCTAGGTAGGTCAACGTTCGTGGTCGCCGATTCAATGCGATTCCAGTCACGATCGATTAGCGTAGTGGGGACTTTGAACGATTCGACCAGCTGCTGCTGATCCTGATGAGCCAAAATGTGGCGGCAACCTGAATCCTCAACCATGTAAGCCAATCGGTCGACCGGATAATCGGGGTCCAACGGCACGTAGCCTGCGCCCGACTTCATGATCCCGACCAACATCGCCGGCGTGTCAACGTCTCGGTTGCAGCATAGACCAACTAGATCGCCTGACTTGACGCCTTGCTCGACTAGGTAGGCTGCAACTTGATCGCTTTTTTCGTTTAGCTGCCGATAGGTGTGAACATCGTCACCGCCCAAAACGGCAACGGCATCCGGCGTTGCCTCACACTGCGAAGTAATCAGTTGATCAAGCGTAACGTCTGGGTACTCGCGAACGGTTGACGCGTTGATCGCATCGTAGATGGCTTGATTCGCGCTGGTTGACTTGGGTGAATCACTCATTGCAGATCCTCCAAAATCGCAAAAGTGAACACGTTATCGTCCGATACGTGATATTGGACCGGCAGAACAGCTTCTTCGGCAACTGATGCTTCAACCGTGCGAAGTCTCAAAGATGACTCAGAAAAGTCGAAGACTTCGACATCCTTGAACTCAAGAAACCGTTTTGTGATTGGGTGCCAACATTTGTAAAACGATTCTTTGGCGGAGAAGATCAGCGTTAGTGCGGTCGTTGCCTCCAGCCCGCCCTCGGTCACCAGCAGAACCTCCTGCTCCGTTGCGATGTCCCCGGCAATCAGCTGAGCGGTTTCGGCAAGCATAATTGGTTCGGTGTCGACTCCGATTGAACGTGCGGTCTGCGACGAACCGATCGTGGCGATTGTCCATTGGTCGCTGTGAGAGATCGAGCCGACGAATCCTTCGGGCCAAACGGGCGATCGGTCATGGTTGACGCCGACCGGTTGGTGAACGCCTCGTTCGAGAAGCAATTGAGCCGTTCCGCGTCGTCCCAGCAGAAATTCTCTTTTGCGTTTCTCGCGGCCTGCGTCCTCATGCAGCGTTCCGGCGGAACGAGTTGGTCGGACTGAGAACCGGACCTCCGGATAGTTCGTTTCAAGCGTGTCGAACCAGCTTATTGCGGAACGTGACAGCGCAGCATCAACGCGACTGTCGACACGTTTTGGGAGCTCGCTTCGTAGGGAGGTGGATGAGATCACGGGGGAATCGGCAGGGGAAAAATCGGGGGGGACCGTTCGAAACGTACCTCCCGATTTGCCCTCGAAAGGCCCAATTTTTTCCCGCCCGTCTTAAATCCTGCGATCCATAAACTCGCCGGTTCAAGTTTTACCGATTACCGCGATTGAACCGGATTTGTAGGTGCCAGCTGATGCAGAGTCCGTCCCGCAAGGGATGAAACTGCGATCTCGCGACAAGGGAACACTACCCCAAACGGTCGGTTGCAACGTGATACTGAGGGTCTTCAGACACGTTGATCTCAACCAAGTCACCGGCTCGATCGAGCAACGTCTGACACTCAGGGCTTAGGTGAGTCAAATGCAAACGTTTCCCCGCGGCTTGGTATTTGTCAGCCATCGTGTTGATCGCTTCCAGCCCCGATTGATCGTAGACGCGAGAGTAGTAGAAATCGATGACCACGTCATCCGGATCTTCGGCGACGTCGAACATTTCTTTGAACGACGAAACCGACGCAAAGAACAGCGGACCATGGACTTGGTAAATCTTGCTGCCAAACTCGTTGTACTTCACGTCGGCACCCATGTGAGTCGCATGCTGCCACGCGAATACCAACGCCGAAACGATGACTCCAAGAATCACCGCCGAAGCAAGATCGTGCATCAGCACGGTGTAGCCAGCGACCAGAACCATGACCGACATGTCGGCCATCGGCATGCGGCGGAACATCTTCAAAGACGCCCATTCAAACGTTCCGATCACAACCATAAACATCACGCCAACCAAAGCGGCCATCGGGATCTGCTCGATCCATGGAGCAAGAAACAAGACAAAGATCAAAAGGCAAACCGCTGCGGTGATTCCAGACAAACGTCCTCGACCGCCCGAGTTCACATTGATCAAGGATTGACCAATCATGGCACAACCGCCCATGCCTCCGAACAAACCGCAGACGATATTTGCGACGCCCTGCCCGATGCACTCCCGGTTGCCTTGCCCGCGAGTTTCAGTAATTTCATCGACCAGCGTCAACGTCATCAACGATTCGATCAGGCCAACGCCACACAACACGATCGCAAACGGGAAAATGATCCTGAGCGTCTTCCAAGTCATTGGAACGATCTCGTGCTGAGTCCAAAACAGCTGAGGCAAACCGCCACTGATCCCCGAATCCGCCTCATCAGCAATCATTTCACCGTCGCTCAACTGAGCCTCCGTTAGCTCATTCTGCAATGCTGCTTCGGTTGACGGCGATTCTAGTTCGATATCGGAATCGATTGCATCCGAGGAATCGCGAGCAATGGAGGCACTGACGGTGACCATCGCTGGAACCTTTCCCGAACCTTGATCGTCACCTGATTCGTTTGCTTCATCTTCATCGTGTGAAGCATGGGATGAATGAGCTCCATGAGCCGCGGCTTGACTATTCGTACGCAGCATGTCGCCAACTGTGGCCAGCTGATTGCCGCCGACTTGATCGAAGTATTGCTGATTCACGATCAAGGAAATTCCGGTAACGATCAGGATCGCGGCCAACGAAGCGGGGATGGCTCGGGTAACTTTTGGCAGCAACCAGATGATCGCCATCGTCAATGCCACCAATCCCAGCATCAACCACAACCGCGTGTCACTCAAGAAAACCAGCTGCCCGTTTTCGCCCAGCGTTTTGAAACTTCCCAACTGAGCCAGTCCAATCACGATCGCCAGTCCATTGACAAACCCCAGCATCACCGAGTGTGGAACCATGCGAATCAACTTGCCCAATCTGCCGATACCAATGCAAACTTGAATTAGTCCACAAAGGATGACGGTGGGAAATAAGTACTCAACGCCGTGCATCGCCACCAAGCCAACGACCACGACCGCCATCGCGCCGGTTGCACCGGA
Organism: uncultured Pirellulaceae bacterium; assembly: GCA_937929805.1. Taxonomy (GTDB): domain Bacteria; phylum Planctomycetota; class Planctomycetia; order Pirellulales; family Pirellulaceae; genus Mariniblastus. The sequence continues at coordinate 45,854 of CALFUT010000029.1, read as the reverse complement.
AATCATTCCCGGCCGGCCACCAACGATTGCGGTGATTAGGCCAATGAAAAATGCAGAGTAAAGCCCGATCAAAGGAGAGACGCCCGCGACAAAAGCGAAGGCAATTGCTTCCGGCACAAGCGCCAAAGCAACAGTCAATCCAGACAGCAAATCGTTTTTGACTGAGCCAGATTGTTGACGAAAGAAGTTGATGAGCATGTTGTGTCCGTACAGCGGTGGGCCATTCCGAAAACCGCAAGCAATAAGACCACCGTCCTCCCATTTGGAACACGACGAATGGCAGCTTGGGGAACTCGGTAAGGGAGTCGGCGACAGTAAGAGATTGGAATATACCCCGCTAATTCACGGGGTCAACGTGGATTTTACTTAGCGCAATGGCGTCGAAATTACAATTGGGGCGGCTCTTGCGAACACCTGAAGACACCGTGACTTCACATCCCTTTAGAACCCTCTCCCGCGCAATTGGGCAACAGTAATCGCGATCGAGCCCCACAAAGCGGCCCAGTCACCGCACAGAAAAATCTCGGCGGTTTCTTCGCTGACTCAGATCCGACCGGCTGCCACGAACGCCGCGGATCATCCTCTCGACCGGTATTCGTGGAAAAATTGGCGCTTCGAGCGGCACAGCTTGCACAACCGCTATCGTTTAACAGCCAGCCACTTCACTCGGGCGTTTCTTCGCATAAGATGCATTAGGAAGTTTCGCCCAACTTTTTTGGGCGACTTTCTCAGACCCGACTTACCCACAGCCAGATTTCGGACTCGAATCATGCATTGGATCAAATTGTGTTGCGTTGCGTCAATCGTTTTTGCGTCGTCCCCCGATTGCCGCGCACAGTCCTCGACGATCGTTGAACAACTTGACCGGCCCGTCACGGTCACTCGCTACGTCGACGAAACGGTGGTGGAATCGCAAAAGCGAACCTCGTGGAAACCACTTTGGCAGACTGAAAAGCGTGAGCGACGCACAACCGTCCTCAAACCTGTGCAGAAAACCTACGACCGGGTCGAGAAGTTCACCGTCCTGACGCCGGTAACCGAGACTAAATATCGCGAGCGAGAAATTGAAGAGACGACTTACGAAGAAGTCACCGAGATGCGTGAGGAACGTCGCGTCGTACAAAAACCGGTCGTCGAAACGGAACTGCGTGAGCAAGCGGTTCCCGTGCGCACGAAAGTGACCGAAACCGAGATCCGCACACAGAACGTGACCGTCATGAAACCAACGACAGTCACTCAGACCGCGCTAACTCCCGGCCCAGCGGTTGCCGTTCCAACCGGAGCCAACAACTTTCGTCCGCAACTGCAATGGCTCCGCCGAGGTACGTACGCCGATCCCGGCACCGGTTTGACAACTTGGCGTCGACCGGGCCTGCATTGGGTTCAACCGCCGGCTGCCGTGGCCGTCCCGACTGTTGTGCCAACCACTGTTCAGTCGACCGCGTTGGTTCCGGAAGTGGTCCAACGCTCCGAGCCGGTTGAGGTGACTCGTTACGTCGACAAAGTCGAGCTTCGCAAGGTTCCGGTCGAAGTCACGAAAATGATCGAACAAGTGGAAGTCCGAAAGGTACCGGTCACCGTCCGCCGCCCAAAGATCACCAAGCGCGTCGAACGAATTCCCTACCAAGAGACGACCTACAAGGAACAGGTCGTGACCAAAACGACACCGGTTACGGAAACGACGTACGAGCGTGTCGAGCAAGTCGAACCGTATGAAGAACAGGCTTGTCGCTGGGTGCAACACACCGAGGAAATCAAGGTCCCCAAAGTGGTTCGAAAACGAATCGACGAAACAATCTATCGCACGCCGTCGTCAGCCACTGATACTCCCTCAAAAGCAACATCCGAAACCAAGCATTCGGTGCTGGAAAACGATTCAGACACGCAAGCGACGTCTTCAACTGCGACTCCAACGTACAACTTTTCGCCAGTGCCCGTTGCCGCTCAGTTGGTGGAAACTAGCCAGCGTCAGCGGCAATCCGTCACGGGCGTCAAGGATTCGGGTAATAGCCGGCAGTCAATCGATTACTCTCAATCGCCCGTGATCCGCCCCTCGAAGTCGATGTACGAACCGACAGATTCTCACACGATCGAGGTCCCCGAAACCAAGCCAGACTTGAACAACCCACGAACCAAGTTGGCCAAAATCGAACGCCCCGAATGGCTCGATCAAGCAAACCGCCAGCAGTCGGAAACGGAGAAAGCGGTAGTCGAGACCAGTTCTTCAATCGACTGGGAAGCGCCCGAGGCCACGAAACCGACTGGCCGCAAAGGTTACTTTAAGCTTCAAGACGGCAGCCAATAGGAACTTCGATCGCTCTGAAAAAAATGTCGCTCAGGCGGTCGATTGACATCGTGGAACCGAGGTAGGAAAATCACACAACGATTTTCCTGTGCCTCCAACCGCTCACCATGTCTTCAGTCGATTCAACCGAACCACTTACTGCCTCGGAGCCACCCGATCGCGATGGCTTGCGCGAACGCCGGATCGTGTTTATTGGCAAACTCGGTTCCATGAACCGAAAAGACGCTCGCGAACTTGTTCGAAATCATGGCGGCACAGTGGCCGACAAACTTGATGACTCGGTCAACATGGTCGTCATCGGAGCCGATCAATTCTCGGTCGAGCAACACGATGAACTGCTTGAGGACAATGTCGTCGCGGCGGCCGCCAACGGCCAAATGGAGATTCTCAGCGAGACCCAGTTGTGGCAACGGCTGGGCATGGTCGATTCAGATATTGAGGTCGGCCAGTTTTACACGCCAGCCATGCTCGCCCAACTGCTCGAGCTACCGATCTCTACGATTCGTCGCTGGCATCGCCGAGGCTTAATCAGTCCGACGCGGCAAGTTCACAAGCTGCCATACTTTGATTTTCAAGAAGTCGCTTCGGCGCGTCGACTGGCAAAGCTGATCGCCTCCGGTGCCGCACCTCAGCAAATCGAGTCAAGACTTTCAAAACTGGCCAGTCTGTACCCGGATCTGCAACGGCCTCTTTCGCAATTGTCGGTAATCGTCGAAGGTCGTCACGTCTTGCTTCGACAAGGACAGGGCTTGCTCGAGCCGGGCGGGCAGATGCGGATCGATTTTGACGCATTGACCGAACAGCCGAACGAATCTCCAGACGGCCAACCGAGTGTTCTTTCGATTGGCAATCCTGATTCGCTTCCACTGGACGATGCCAAATCGCTGGACCAGTTGGCGACTCCTGCAGAATTCATTCAGCTGGCCATCGAACAAGAAGATGCGGGCGAACCCGAGCTCGCGATTCAGACGTACCGATCACAGGCGCTTGCTTTTGGTTCAACTCCGGACGTTTGCTTTCGTATCGCGGAACTGCTGTACCAGATTGGCGATCTAGCTGGCGCGCGGGAGCGATACTTCATGGCCGTCGAACTGGACGAAGCGTTCGTTGAGGCTCGTGCGAATCTGGGCTGCGTATTAGTCGAATCGGGCGAACCCGATCTGGCGATTTCTGCCTTCGAAGGCGCCTTGCTGCACCACTCGGAATATCCCGACGTGCATTTCTATCTGGCTGGCGTTCTAGACCAAGTCGGCCGCACCGAAGATGCTGTCATTCACTGGCAGCAGTTTTTGGATCTCGCACCAAAAAGCCCTTGGGCCGAGGAAGCGCGGGACCGCTTGGCCGACCTGAAAGCGTAGTTTCCGGAGTCTATCCGGCGGACGAAAGCGTGTCGCCGGCTCAGCTGTTAAACCTTGACGATTACGGAAGCCTTACCGGATTTGACGGTCGATCGGGTTCTCAGGATTTTTCTGTTTGAGTTTACCGGTTGTTCCGATTCTGCCTGTACACACAGCTTTCGCTGATGGCCAGAAGGAATCTCCGATGCGTTTTTGTTTACAACTTGTCGCCCGCTACTGCTCGATTTTAGCGTTCACGGTCTCGACCATACTCCTTGCTCCAGTCAGCGACGCCCACGCCGCGCAAGGCAATTTCGGCTACGGCACCAGTCAGTATGGCGCCTACGGCTCACCCACGGCGACCGCAGCCCCGCAGAGTTTTTCGACTTCGCGACCATTTCAAGCGGATGCACCCGGTTCCAATTACCAATCGATGTCGCCTGATAGTTGGGGCAACTCAAGCCCTGGCGGCGGAGCAGATCCATTTTCGGCCGGGCAAAACTACAGCCGCCCTACGCGGCGTAGTCCGTCCTCGTTCGCCTACGGTCAGCCACCCGTGCAAAATCCAACCGTGCGAAATAGCATGCCCAGCTACGCGAACGGACCGGCGACCGCATACCCGCCTGCCTTTGCACCCAACACATCGTCGGCCTACCAATACGAAAGTACTGGCGCCCCTTCGGTCAAAGACTTGGTAGGCCGTCAAGCCCCACCACCCCCGACTCGGTCTGTACGATCAGCGTCGCCGTTTCGACCTGCAGAATTCGATACCCAAGATTCGCGTGACATTCCGCTCGCACCTACCGTTCCTGCGAGCATTCTAGATGCCAACGACAACCGCCTAGACTTGCCTTCACCCACAACCACGCAAGATCCTGTTGAGCTTGAACCGCCGGCTTCTCCGCCGTCGCCACTGGAAGATAATATCTCACCCGAGACACCGTTGCCCAAAGAGGTCGTTGAAGGGAACGTGGAAGTACCAACCATCCCTACGCTCGGCTCCACACCACCATCGCCTTCACAGACGTCCAATCAAACCAGTAACTCGTTTCCAACCTCTCCAGAAATTCGGTATCCTCAGACGACCGCTCCACCAATCGCCCCAGCGATTCAGTATCCACAAACCATCGCTCCTCCAATCGCTCCATTGGTTCAAGCGCCGGCGACACCCTATCAGCTGCCGCAAGTGTTCCAACAAGGCTCCACGAACGCGACGGTCTCTGCTCCGGCGACGGTCGTGCCGCAGGAACAGTTTGGATCTGGTTTTGGTTGGGGCAATGCCCCCGGTGTTTTACAACGCGTCACGCAAGGATCCCCTGCCCCGCAGGCTCAGCCGGCAGTTCAGTCTCAGCAAGGAACCGGGCCGTCATTTCCGTTGCCCTTTGGTTTGGGGGCTAGGTTGGGCGCTAGTTCAGGCTCAGGTTCGGCACCAAAACTGTTTAAGAAACGATTCGACCAGAACAATTCACAGCCTGATTTTTCGCAATCTCAATTTGATGAACCCGTTCCAGCAGCAAAACAGAAACGGTTTTCTTTCGGTGGCAAAAAGCAACCGAACCCCAACACCTATCCGCCTCAACCGTTTTCCCCTTCGCAGACGGTCGTCAACGCCCCGAGCGCGTTTCCAGCCCAGCCGCCAAACGCGCAATTTCGCCCGGACCTTGGTCAACGCGCACCATTCCCGACGGTTCGAAATGCAGGCACTTACGATAGCGGACACACGGAGTACGATTTCGAAAACAAGAAGCGCGAGTTTCCTCCGTTTAGCGAAATCTTGGCAACCGGGCGATGGTTTGGCTCGGTCGAGGCGCAATTTGTGAAGCCACGGTTTAACGGGAACTCGGGGATCACGACCCTCGACCAAAGCTCGGGCAATAATTTTGTCAACTCGCAGGTGTTTGACTTCGACTTCGAGTTCATGCCGAGTCTTCGCTTTGGCTTCGAATCAAAATACGGTCCGGGCTTCGAATTTGACTACCGCAACCTTGATGCAACTTCTGACACGCAGTCGTTCACTAGCGGGGCGGCGACGTCAGCCGAGGTGCGGTCTGCATTGCCAAATGTTTTTCTCACATCCGCGATTGCTACGAACGCTCCGGGGCAGACACTTTCGGGCAACCACGAGCTAAACTTCAAATCGTTTGGCTTTTCAGTTTTCAAAGAAGTCCAACTGCCGGTCACTCGAATCAACGGCATGTTCGGATTTCAGGCGGTCGACATCGATCACTTAGTGAATGCCAGCGTCACCGACGGTGCCGGCGCCGTGCTGCAAACTTTGAACTCGCGATCGGATATGCGAGCGTTCGGCCCGCGACTGAACATCGAATACTATCGACCGGTCGGTCATACTCGGTTCGAGTTCCTCACACGATTCGGCGGTTCACTGCTGTTTGGAAAGCGTGACCAGCGCATTTTCGGACAGGATACTTTTCAGCGAGTGGGCACGGACGAAATCGTGACCACGTTGGGTCTCCTGACCGCGCTGCAAATCAAGCAGCGGATCGGCGAAAATCGAGCAGTCTTCGGCCGCATCGGTTACATGAACGAGTCATTCAACAGCGGCGGATCCGGCTTTTTGGCTCAGGACGATTTTGGGCTGCGAGGATTCACCTTCACGCTTGGAATCAATCGGTAGTTTAACATGAGTGACAAGGCCACAACGTTTGGAATGAGAAGGACATGACTCTCCCAGCCCTGAATTTGAGAACGCTAATCTGCACTGATTAACACTAATCCAATGCTCGGTTCATTTTCCTTCGCGTGCCGTTTAGTGAAGATGAGTGCCAATTAGTGTTCCTAATCCATCGAGAATCTTGCGGTAATGTCGTTCGAGTTCTTCGCCGTTACGTTCCAGCAAGCTGGCCCAGCCGAGTTTGGTGGGCACGATTCTAGCGCGGTTGTAAGGCGGCCGCGTCTGCTCGTCGGCCATTTTCAGAAAGAGCAGAAAAGTGATCTGCTCGGTGTAACCCATGCAGGAAAGCCCATCATCGCGCAGTTCGTCGTTTGTAGTACCGGCTTTAGCCGGAAGTCAGCGCAATTCCGCCTGTAGGCGGTACTACGAACGAACTGCAAGCGAATAACTACTTTGTGCGAACTGCGTTTGAATGCTCGCGAATGATTTCCTGACAAGTTTGGACGAGCTGACAACCCTTTGCTCGATGCTCCCACAGCCTTGCTGCTTCAACTCCCTTTTTACCAACAATTTTTAAGCACTTTTGGATTAGCGGTTCGTTCCTGGTTTTGGCAAGTAGTTTAAGCACCAAATCTTGATTGTTCGCTCCGATCAAGTCGACGCACGCGACTTGTACCTCAGTGCAAGTTGTAGTGAGCAAAAATTCTCTCGCATCATCCGTCGCGTCCACTCCCAACGTCTTGATACAGCTTGCAGCCACAATCTCTTCGAGCTCTCCCCGTTTCACCTCGTCCAAAATCTTGCGGGCATAAAACCTTGCCTCATTCTCAGGGACCATTCTGAGACAGGTCATCAAAACACGGGGATCGTGATTAGTCTCCAAGAGGTTTCGCGCTTCCGGAAGCCCCGATTTACCGAGCGTATGAAGAGCCTTGCAAATCAATTGAAAGCCACGTTCAAGCTTAAGAATTTGCCGTGCGAAATCTTTGGCCCCCTCTTCGTCTCCAAGCCGATTAAGGCACCAGCAAAGTACTTGGTCAGATTTCTCAGAAACTCGTAGAAATCGCCGGACGAACTTTTTGTCTCGATCGCCGATAATCTTCAAGCAGGCGAGTCGGACCATTTCGTTTTCGTGGTTTGAAAGTAGCGCCTTTGCTTTTGGTTTGGCTTCTTGCCCAAGAATTTTGAGACACATTGTCAAAGCGGTTGGATTCTCGGTTTCTTCAATAAACTCTCTAGCAAACTCTTTGGCGTTCGAGTCGTCCATCCGTTTCAGGCAGACAATCCTCACGGCAACCGATGGGCAACGTCGATAAAGCCCCTCCAGTTGCTTCTGGGATACTCGAGATATATTCTTCAAACAGACACTAATTAACACGTCATTCGTGGCGTTACCAATCAGCCTCCGAGCCTCGACCTCCGCATCTTCACCCAGAACGTGCAAACAAAGCGCCTGAATGGTTTCGTTTCTCGACTGCCGAACCAATCGCTTGGCATGATCCTTAGCCTTAGGACCGAGGTAGAGCATGCAGTGCTGTTGGACAACTATATCGTCAGTCGCGCTAAGCAATAAGTGAGCTTTTGCATGGGCATCAGGTAAGAGTTTCAGGCAAACTCGCACCACGGACGAATCAAGATCATTTGGAAAACACAACAGATTTGCCGCCACCGCTTTCGCCTTCTTCGGCATCCGGTAATCGACCAAAGTTTGAAGTAATGATCTCTCGTAGAAGCCGTCGAAAGGAACATTTTCCCAAGTACCAAATTTTTCGAGATAAGATTGGCAAACTTTTTCCACTACGTCGCGTGCTGAAACCAACTCGTCTGAATTCAAGCTGGACTGCAAGAAAGAGTTGACTCTGTAGGTCTCGGTGGCGACCAAGTACAAGAGCTGATTCCGTAACAGTTTTTCGACGAATTGTCGAAACGATACTCGTTCGAGATCATTCCAAAAGACTCGAAGCGCGCTCTCCGAAATGTCGGAGCCCGGTTCAAGAACAGAAAGGTCTTGAAATCTGATTCTTTCTTCATCTGTGAGGCTGGAAAGCGACTCTTCTTTGATTCGAGACGCCAAATCACCTTCACTTAATGACATCTCGATTCGGCTGATGCTGTCGCTTAGGTCTTCCCACCGGCTGGTTCGGCGCAACAATGCACTCGCTGCGGACAGTGGTTCTGGCAAGTATCCACAGATATCGGCAAGTCGTTTGAATCTCGACGCACTAAGATTCTCAAAACCGGAAACAAATTGAATGAGCCTTGCCGAATCCTCAAATGTGAACGGTCTAAGGGTGAACGTGACGCATCCGAGTGTTTTCGCAACATTTTCATTGGTGGTGGTTGTGATCGTCGAGACGTTTGCGAAACAGATTGAAAGTCTCTTAGCCAACTCAACGCTCTTGAGGTCAGCGAAAACAACTTCCCAGTCGGGAGCAGTGATTCGTTCGGCAAGAATCGTTAATAGCTTCGATAGATTTCGATTGTTCTTGGGAGGAATGCCTCCCATAAGAGAAATGGCATCGTAAAGCGTTTCGCACAACGTTCGATTATTGGTGCAATCCAACCAAATCGCGCCCGCCTTGTTTTTCGATCTGCGAGATTGGAGCAGCTCAACAGCGACTGACTTTTTTCCAAATCCAATGCCGCCAACTAGCGCTTTATTTCGAGTTCGATCCGAGGCATTGTCAAAAAACTTCTTTTCAACGGCGCTGACCAATCTCGGTCGATACAAATAGACTGCTTGCAGCGGAGGGACATTTACCGAACCTGTTTGAACCTCCTCGTTTTGAATCTGTTCTTTTTCTGCTTCTCCGACAAACGCTTTAGCCTCAATCGCTCCGATCGCGAAGTTGGCTGCGTTTTCGGCTGCAATTCTTTGTCGTCGCTTCTTGTCTTCCTTTTTTTTGCCGTCCGCATGGTCGCATACTGCTTTTACGACAAGCCATTCCTTTTTGTGTTTCGCACATGCGCGATAAACGCCAAATCCTTCCATCTCCCCACCCAGAGCCTCCGGATACTGCTGAAGAATTTCGTCGCGATAATTGCGGTTGTCTATTAGTTCGGGGCCGGAAACAACTAGTCCGTCGTCAACTTTCTGGCTCGTTTTCCGGGAGTACATCTTAAGACGCTTCAAGATGACATCGGAGCCGGGTACACGAGTGCCGCGCGAAACGATTTTCTGATCTCCTTCTTCGGTTTGACCTACTCGTCGCAGACTATAATCGGCAAGTTCTTTTGAGATTAAGATGTCGCCAATGTCTGCAGAGTCGTTACCCCATGCTATCCCAACCATTATCACGAATTCGGGTTGGGTTAATGGCAATACGCTGTTTAGCGTGTCAAAAGAGCCACCGTTGCCATTTGCTCCCATTTCACAAGCCGTCAGTGCTACCTGAGAACCACCGATAAGTCCAAGATCAAAGAATTCCTTCTCGTACTCCGGAGCCAAGCGTTCGGTTCCTCGAAGAATCGGCAAGCAAACCGGCGATTCAAATATGATTTGCACAGCCCAACAAATTGTACGACTAGCCGTCAATTGTTCGTAGTACCGCTTTTAAGCGGATGTTCTATCGGCCCTTCTTTCGCTCCGATTCCGGCTGAAGCCGGTACTACGAACATGATGTTGAACTCGGTCGTTACAGAACATCCCATTGGTTTCCGTAGTTGAGGACGGGATATTCTCGCCAGAGTTCGACGAGCCATCTGCGGCTCTTGTTTTCCAAGTACCAGTGGTAACTCGAATACGCCCAGTCGCCCCATTTGTTGACGTAGCCGTGCTTCACGGGATTGTTGTGGATGTAGTTTAGCGTCGTAAAGTAGTGACGCTCGCTTCGCATGACTCGGTCAGTGCACCGAAACCAGACTTGGCGACCTTGTTCGTTGTCTTCTTTGTTGATCTCGAAAGACGTGCGCCCGTGAAGTTGTCCTTGGGCCTTGGTAAATGATTTGATATCGGGAATTTTGACAAGGACGTGGTAGTGGTTGGGAAGGACGACCCATGCAGCGACTTCGAGAGATTGTTGTTGCAGGTGGCCGAGCAGTTGTTCCTCGAACCATTTCAAGCGTGCGGGTGATTCGAGGATTGGTTTGTGTTCAAAGCAGACGCCGGTGATGATTCGGTAAGCGTCGGGTTCGGGGATGTGTGGCGGACTGTGCAAAGGGAATCCGTACGTGACTCGCTCTTTCAGAGCGGCGGCTTGTCTTTCACGGTTCCATTTGCGGTAGTCGTACATGCGTTTGTTAAGGGTGATGATTCCGGCTAAAGCCGGTACTACGAACTAGGCGGCCAATTGATTATCGACTTCTTTTCTCCTTCCGAACAGTTCGTACGCGCGGCCGATGCCGCCAAACTGATTGAACGGGGGGCACTCGAAATCGTCTTGCTCGATGATCAGGCTGCTGGCTATGTGGTCCTTGATCGCCAACAGCCATTGCATCTGTTCCTCGGTAAACTCGCCACCTCCACCCTCTAGTTGCTGCTGCTCCGATAGCCACTCGGTAAATCGCTCCTCGACCCTTTCTTCACTTGTTCCAAGGCCGACCGGTCGCAATGGAGACTCGGGGTCGATCGCGTGACGGACCAGCGAGACGAGGTCGACGATGTGTTTGCAGTGCGTGCCCGAGCCGGTGTCGACTTTGTCCGGAGCGACGGTGCCGAACGCTTGCCAAAGTCGCAGCAGCGGTTGCGGTTGGGATTCGTCGATGGGCGAAGCTAAAGCATCGGGAAACGGTTTGATCGACAGGCGGCGGGCCAGCTCTTTGACTTGGCCGTATCGCAGTCCGGCGGAGCACGGGCGGCTATAAAGGATGCTGATGGCTTCGATTTCGTCTTTGTTGTCTTCACCGGCCGCGTCTATTCGCTGTCTGCCCGCGGTGGAAGGGTTCACTCGATCGCGGTTCGGGCTTGGATTGGCTACGTCTAGGGGCATGGATATGACAGGAAAAGGCGTCCGGAATCGGGCAATTTGACGTTGCGTAAGGCCGCAGTGCACCACGCCCGACGTCGTCACGCCAATTGACCACCGGCTGAGTGTTTCAAACCACTTGAACCAACACCAACGCAAAGAAGGCGAACCGAATGGCTCGCCCTCTCGCGGAAGAAAAGTTTCTCTTGCTCCTTGATCAGTTGTGGACAACCGGGTTGGATACAACAGCGGCTGAGGGCATCGGCTGGCCGAACAATTGGGCCGTTACCGTGACGTACTCGTTGCCCTGCCATGCGGTTCCTCGAATGTTCTTGACGTACAGGCTGACGCTTCCGTTGGTGTACTGAACCGCGTTGCTCAAAGCACGACTCAGGTCCGCGTGGCTATTCACTAGCACTCCGTTAGCACTCATGATGATGTCACCATGCTCAAGTCCCGCTCGTTGAGCCGGGCTGCCGTAGTTGACGGACAAGACTTTCATTCCCAAGCCGTAAATCATTTGCCCCGTGAAGCCCAGCTTCGGAGCGGGCGGTGGAGCAATTACTGGCTGCTCAATCACCCGCGTTTCAATCGGACCTCCAATTACCTGGCCGGGACCAGGAATCACTTGTGGCTGAACAACTTGAGCTTGAACATCCGTGCCAACACTTTGAGCGTCGGCGTTTGTTGTCAGAATGGCGATGGCGGCGAAAGCTACGGTAGCGATGATTCGTGTCGTTTTCATTGTTCTATCCCTTGAAATATTGTTTTGAGTGACGTTTGTGTCACGTTTGTTTGTCTGTACTTCCATGCGTGAGAGCAGACGTGGAAGGGCCAAACAAATCCATAATTATTTGGAACAGTCGATTTTCACGGGGAAACCTCGAAGAAATAAGCCCACCGAACACGGGTGCTGGCCGCGCTCACGCTTCGACGTCAAGAAAACCGAGATGAAGCTCTGCGTGGCGAAGGTTCAATTTGACTCGTTTCTCGTGCGACATTTCGCCAAAGGCGGGGCTGTCGTGAACGGCCGCTTCTCCTGACTTCAAACGATTCAATGCCGTTCGAAATCGATCGACTGCCGCCAATGTCTCCATGTCATCGGCACCCAATGTGCCGCCTTCAATGCCGGGGATCTTCACGCCCGGATCCATGCCCTTCTTCAAGATCCTGCCCAGCATAAGTTTCATCACAAGCCGGACCGGCAACGGTGGTTTGCTCATTGGATACCCATCCCAACCGTATTCGATCCACGCGGCCAAGTGACTTAGGTTCTGCCCCGCCGTCCAATTGCCAAGCGTTTTTAGCTTTCCCTCTCGCTCAGCTGCCTCGATCTTTCCGAGTTCCGCGAAGCAATCGTCAATCGTTTCGAAATGCAGCTTCCGACGCTGCGTGACTTTTGATGTATCAACCATGGTCTGTTTGCCACTTCTAAGGGTCCAGAAACCGACAGGCCGACGAGCGACCTTTCCGCCCGAATAATAAATGGTAACTCGGCAGGTCGCAACTTGCGGACCGGTTGCTCTGGCTGACAACGAAGAAGCCACCGAGTAAAATCTGCCCGCACGAATGTGAAATTTGAAACAGCCCTCTGCCCGGTCATCTTGTTGAATTGAAGACACATGGAAAGTGAAAACGCGCACGAGCAAACGTCCGGCCGTGCCCTGCCATGGATCCTGCTAGTGACATTCGTGATCGTCACGGTCGTCAATTTTGGGGCACGTTGGTTGCCGGGTGGAGCCGATCAGTTTCGTGACATGCCAGACACGCGGGTTGATGCGGCGGCGTACGCTTTCCCAATCATTTGGAGCCTGATTTTTTTTGGCATGATTGGGTTCGCGATCGACCTGATCCGCCACCGAAATGAGGCAACTCGATGTTTGGATTCAGCAATCAAATGGCTGTTATTGGCCGGGGCAGCCTCGATCGCTTTCGTGCCGATAAGTCTGCACGCTTCTGATACGGTTTCTTGGCTCGACATCCTTGTTCACTTGATCGCCCTGATCGCGGCTCAGATCTGCTTGCGGCGTCACATTAGATTAATCGGTGCCGAGCATCGTCGAAGTCGCTGGCTGTTTCTGCCACCTTCCTTGTATTTAGGTTGGATCAGTGCGGCGACGGTCATCAGCTCGGCGTTGGCATTGCGAGAAAACAGAATCATGGTTCAGCCCGAAGTCGCCGAAATCGTGACGCTGATGGTGATCGGTTGCCTGACAATCGTCGGAGCCCTAATGGTAGAGCGACGGGACTGCCCATTCAGTTTGACGCTGGCGTGGGCGTTTATCGCTATCGGAGTCGAACAATCGGCGTTCCCTTTAATCCGAAAAACGGCTTGGGCAGCGGCAGCCATCATGATCGTGATGTCCGCCACGGCGTGGTATTTGAACCGGTTCTTCTATGCCGACACAAGCGATGCCCAGCCGGCTAAAATCAACGCAACCCAAAACTAGATTGTCCTGTCAGCAAGTTATCTGTCTACGATCAAAATACATCCCATGGCAAAGCTTTACTTTTATTACTCGGCGATGAACGCCGGCAAGAGCACCACGCTCCTGCAAGCGGCTCACAACTATGAAGAGCGAGGGATGCGAGTCCTGTTGTTCACTCCGATCATTGATGTCCGCGACGGCGAGCAAAATATCTCGTCGCGAATCGGCCTTCAGCGCGAAGCAATTTCATTCAAGGACGACTTCGACCTGTTCGAAAATGTGAAGTCCGAGAACGCCGCAGAAAAAATCAGCTGCGTGTTCATGGACGAAGCTCAATTCCTAACGCCCAAGCAGGTGCTTCAGCTGACCATGGTTTGCGACAAGCTGAACATCCCCGTTTTGTGTTACGGATTGAGAACCGATTTTCGCGGCGAGGTGTTCGAGGGAAGCAAGTATTTGCTTGGGTGGGCCGACATCATGGGAGAAATCAAGACGATCTGCCGGAGTGGCAAGAAAGCCACGATGAACGCCAGACTGGACGCAGAGGGCAATCGCGTTACCGAGGGTGACCAAGTCGAAATCGGCTTGAACTACGTCGCTCTTTCGCGGAAAGAGTTTCAGCTGGACAAGGTTTCACCAATCGTGAATCAATCCGATGAGTAATTCGCTGGCTCCGGTTGGATTCGAGTGAAATTAGGGGACGCAGCTCGAATGGTCGCTCAAGTATGAGCCCCGTCCCCTCTACTGCCCCGTTGTTTTGAAGCGGCGCGGCGCCGGGAGGGCGAGGCTCCGCCCGAGCCGTGCGGAATAAAAAGCTCAACCATCGGAGCGGGGCGGACGGAGCCTTCGCCTTTCGGATTAGTTTGGCGCCTTCGCGTTCAATTTATTTGCGACGGATGGCGGAGGAGATGATTTACTTTCCACCAGCGCTTTCAATCGTTCCAGGCTGGCATCGTATTGATGCTTCATGCCATTGGCAAAGAACGGGCTGAAGAAGCCATAGAATGGTCCGCCGGGCAGTTTCCCGCTACTTGACCAAACGACGCGGGTTTGAGCACCCTCCCCTGCCCCGGCGGCGACGGGCGAAAGGTCAATCGAACTGTCCATCTCAGGGAAGCCGGCAAATTCTAGTTTGTAGGCTACTTTCTGGTTGGGCACGCTGTCGATAATCCACAGCTTTCCATCGCCACGTGGATCATTCCACTTTTGGGCCGCACCCACTCCGGCCTTGGTGCCCGAATATTCGACTTTCAAACCCTCGACGTGATCGGGGCTCCATTGACTCCAGTCCTGCCAAGCCTTGATCGTGTTCACCTGATCAAAAACGGATTCCGCCGGAGCATCGATCACGGTCGCCGATTCGAAATCGTATGAACGCGGTAGCAGCGACCCGATCACGGCAACGATTCCCACAATCACCGCAATCAACATCAACAATCGAGCGTAATAAATAGCCACAAATCAGACCGCTAAAAAACCAAAAAACCAATCAATCAGTTCGTCGACCTGTGCCGCGGCCAACGAAATTAACATGCTAGCATTGTTTCCGACTCAAACTGACCTAGGTAGATCAAATACCTTGGATTAAATTTTTTCGACCATGCCCGCTATCCAAAAACAGCGGGCCAGAAAAACTTGGGAGTTTAGCAATGAAGCTGACAGAAATTGCCATTGAAGGCAGCACATTCTCGGGAAGAGTCCAACTGAGTCCACTCGATCGTGGATTGAACTTTGTTTACGGAGAAAATGGAGCCGGCAAGACCGCCTTGAGCTCTTTTCTTCGCGGCATGTTGCTGCAGGGAGGGGAAGGCTCCGTCCGCCCCAAAACTTTAGCCATGACCGGATACGCGGCCTGCACCAGCAACGTCGGCTCCTGCACACTTCGGCAAATGGCCGATCCGTCACAGCCCATCCGTATCGAATCGCCACAGCATGGCCAAACGCCAATCGGATCGTTGAGTCAAATGACCGGCGCGGTTACGCCGCTGATGCACGACACCTTGTTTAACTTTAGCTTGCGAGAAGCGAATCAAAAACGCCAAGATCTAGCTAGATTGCTGCACGAGAATTTTGCGGTAGCACTTGGCCCGGAAGCTGCCGACCTGACGGTAACGGTTGACCATCAGCCTCAAATCCGGCAGTTGAAGAACGAGCTAAATCAGTTGCTCACTTCGATCGACACCTTGAATCAGACACGCGCTCGATTGGCTGGCGAAATTTCACTCAAACAGACCGATCAACGCCGACTGGTAGATTTGAATCAGCAGATCGACCAGTTGACCGGTCAATTGAGTCGGTTGGATCGCACACAAATTCAATCACACTTAGCAGCCATTGACGCAGAGATCCAAACGCTTCAATCGACCATCGATCGCGCGGCGGCCAGCTATGTTTCTCATTCAACTCCCCAGCCTGCAAACGACGGATTCAAGCATCTTTACCAGCGACTGGATGAAGTCGACCAGCAGATTAAACGCTGGCGACACGTTCAGTCAGACGTACAGAACCAGCGCGTTCGTTTGAAGGACGAAATGATCGTCTGGAACGAGATGACCCTCGAATCGGACGCGCATCCGTACCATAACGCTCAAGAAATTCTGATCGGGCTGGAATCACGTGTCGATCAAGCCGAGCAAACCGCAGCACGTTGGTCAGGTACGACTGCGTCTCAAATCGACGTCACTCAAATGGCCCGTGCGGTGGAAGATATCTGCGGTCAAATGCGCGACGATCTGTACTCGCTATGTGCAGAGCTTTCCACTCAATACAAAAACATTCGCCAACGTGCTGCCGCGGTTGAACTAAAACAATTGCGCCGCTGCTACCATGAGATGGGCGAAAACACGGCTCGCTTGGTCCAACGCCGCCAGCAGGTGATCGACGAAATTCGAGCGATTGATCCAGCAGGTGCCGACGCCATCCTGCGATCCGAGCAAGCGTTTTGCCAATGTGCAGCGCATGAAGGGTACCTCGCTGCCAGAAGACGCTTCATTGGTCCCGCGCAACCCGCCGCACCAACCGTCACCCGAGTCGAACCTGATCTTTCGGCTGAGCGTGCTCGAATTTCTCAGCTTACCAATGAACGCAATGATATTTTCGCAAGCTTAAACCGAATCGATCTCGATCGTGGCGAGCTAGACCGGCAACTATCCAGCCTGATCATTGAGCGTGATGCCATGTCGGCGAGCGACGTCGGATTGCTGGAAGCACAACTGCGTCAAGTTGAAAATGATCTGCGATCCACGGAAGCAAAACAGTTTACTTTGCAGACGCGACTGGACGAACTTGCAAGCCTACCGGTCGCACGCCCCAGCCAAGTCTTGATCGAAGCCGGTCAACTGTTAAGCCAAATGACACAAGGCAACCTGACGCAGGTTTTTCTTTCTGATGAAACTGGCCACGATGTTGACGGTCTGAAACGATTCGACTTGCAGATTCGTGATGGGATGGGACGTGTTCACAACTTCACCGGACTAGATAGCGCGGGCAAGAACCACGCCTACCTAAGCTTAGCTTTGGCGATGGTGGACTCCCTGCGAAATTCTTCCATCGCAATGCCGATGATCATCGATGACTCGTTCGTGCATATCGGCCCCGATCATGTCACCGCGACACTCAACACGATCGATCAATTCTGTCGTCAGCACGATCAGCAAATCATTCTGCTCAGCCAGCACTATTATCTTGCCGATCGATTGTCGACGATGCCTCGCTTCGAGCTTCCGCCGCCAAACGTGCCAACACGAGCACCTTACCAGTCGCCCCTTCGCTCGACGCCGCCGGTACGGACTGCCCAAGACAGTCCGCAGGCCCCGTCGGTGTCAAGCAATATTAATGTCGTATCCAACTACGACACTCAGCCGCAGTACGTGTTGTCGAATCACAATCGACCCTATCCGCTGGCAAAGTACTCGACCAGTCCCGCTGCGATTGGCGAGATTTCCGAAGTAGAGTCTGACTTTCGGCTGCCTTGGTCGCCGCTCAATCGTGACGCGCAATCAACTTCTCGCGCGAGCGTCCGGCCAACATCACCGGAAACGTTCGTGTCATTTCAAACTGGATCGACACCGGTTGCAATCGATTCCATGTCTCTCGCGTCCACCGGTTTGTTCGACCTGAACATTTTGGGAGACCTTCACGAAGCCGGGATCATGACCGTCGAACAATTGCTGGAACTGGACGTGGAACAGCTAGAACGAGGCTTGATCGGTGGGAAGATGAATCGCCACCAGCTAGAAAACGCGCTTTCTTCCGCGCTTATTTATTGGGCAGTGCCGGGGCTGACGCCTGAGGAGGCCAAGCTGATTGTCGCGATCGGAATTACCGATCCCGAAACGCTGGCCAATTTCGACGCCGATCGTCTGGTCGCTAGAATCAATCAGTTCTTCGGTTCCGCCGAAGGCCAACGATTCCAACGTACGATCTCAAGCGGTAGCCGAGCGTATTCGATCAGTGGGAACCGGGCTTCCGAATGGCATCGTTCCTTGTTGAGCAATCGCTCACGCTGGAGCCGTCGCCCTCGACTAAGTCGTCATTCTAGATCCAACGACCGCGTCGACAGCACCCGCCGACCTCGCACGTCACGGTCGAACGATCGCGCTGCGGAAACGTACCGAGTGTCAAACTACACTCAACGATCTGAGCGATCACCGCGAACCGAACGAACGCCTCGTCCACCTCGAGAACGCATGGATCACGGTAACTTTGAGCGACGGGATTCAACGCGGCAGCCTGCGGCGCTACGCCCGGTTGCTGGTCCAGTCGAGCAATCACGTTCGATGGCTCGTTCAACCGTTGGCAGTCAGAGCAACCGGTCAAATAGCCGCTCAAAAAGCCACGACAATAAGAAGCTGAAGTTCTATTTGAACTTGAGCGATGATTTGGAAGCGGCTCCTTCGATCGGTCCCAAAACGGCGGAACGTTTCGAGAAGATTGGAATCATCACGGTTGCGGATTTTCTTCGACAAACTGCCGAGTCGATGGCAGAACGTTTGAATTACAAACGGCTTTCTGCGGAAGCGCTGCGAACTTGGCAGCATCAGACTCGCATGGTCTGCCGAATCCCAAATCTTCGAGGCCATGACGCACAGCTATTGGTCGCCTGTGACGTGATCGAACCTGACGAGCTTGCGATGATGGATCCGCGAGTTCTATTCGACGTGATCGGACCATTTTCCGACACCAAGGAAGGATTGAAGATCATTCGATCGGGCAAGAAACCGGACCTTGAAGAAGTGACCGACTGGATTGATTGGGCACGCCACACACGTTCACTGCAAGCGGCATAGCTGTCGATTGTCGAACAATTGTCCCAATTGTTTTGCTGGCGAAGCCAGCCAACACAGGCAAACAATTGAGACAATTGTTCGACACTGCTCGCCACGCGAGCTTTTACACGGTAAAAATTGCAAAAGACGAACGTCGGGAAATGGCGGAGTTGAACCCGCCCATAGGCGAAGTGATTCCATCAACGTTTTAGTACCCTTCGCAGTAAGTTGAAACTTGCTTTCAGCGTCATGGCGAACCTGTGAGCAGCGATTATGATGGAGTGATTCTCCGCCACTCGGTTCGATACAAGCTCTGCGCCGGCCCTGCCCCGCAAACACGCTTCATGATTCACGCACGAAAGTTGTCCCGGCATTACGGCGAATCATCAAATCGCGTTACTGCCCTCGATTCGATTGACTTAACGATTGATTCAGGATCACGAGTTGGCATTCTTGGGCGTAGTGGTTCCGGAAAGACGACTTTGTTGAACCTTTTGGCAGGACTTGACCGGCCGACGGACGGGTCACTCTCGGTTGCTGATCAAGAACTGCAAAAACTGACCGCCAGTCAACTGGCTCAATACCGCCGTGAAACCGTTGGCGTGATATTTCAATCTTTTCAACTAATCCCCAATCGATCCGCCTTTCAAAACGTCGAGCTACCGCTGATTCTCGCGGGAGCCAATACAGCCGATCGCAAACGACGCGTCGACGAAGCGATTGACCGTGTTGGTTTGACTAAGCGAAGCCGCCACAAACCGTCAGAACTTTCGGGAGGCGAACAGCAGCGAGTCGCCGTCGCGCGGGCGATGGTGAGTCGGCCAAAAGTGTTGTTGGCGGACGAGCCGACCGGGAACCTCGATTCAAAGACGGCGCAATCCGTCACGGAATTGATGCTGGAAATGGTTGAAGAGAATGGTTCAACGCTGATCCTGATCACCCATGACCGCCATTTGGCGGAATCGTGCTGTGATCGAATCGTGCATCTTCTTGATGGTCGTTTGCTTGACGAACACACCGGATCCACTGGCGGCCAAGCATGAATATCAGCGACACAATCTGGATGTCCGTTCACAACTTGTGGTCTCGAAAAGGACGGTCGCTGCTAAACTTGTCCGGCGTTGTTGTCAGCTGCGTGTTGTTGTTGCTGACACTTGCCGGAACGCGCGGTGGTCGAGAAGGCATACTCGATATCATGAACGCGTCGGAACAGACAAAGCGATTCATGATTTTTGGTTCACATGATCGCAGTGCGAAAGTTCCAGATGAAGCGTTGGCCGTTCCGGACGGCGTGTCAGAAGGCCGTCGTGAGCGTCTTTTGCAGCAGCTTGAAAAAGAATGGCGAAACAAAAATGCGAAACGAATCCGCCTAAACCCTGAACACATGGCCAAGCTTCGATCGATTGAACAAGTTCACTCGATCGTTTGGCAGAATCCAGTTCAATGCCGGCTTGAGTGGGTAGAGAAAGCCTTTGACAATCAAACCGGGGTGGAAACCGATGCGTCCGAGAGGGCAAAGCCAACGTCTGGTTCCTTGATCGGTATCGATCCCGCTGACGTACGAACCTCCAATCGCCTGCTTCTGGGCGAAATGATTTCTCGGGACGACCAGCAAGGAGTGATGATTGACGAAGTGACCGCCTACAAACTTGGGTTTCGAACCGACGATGACCTTGCAAAACTGATCGGTTTGGAACTAGAAATCAGTTGCTCGCTTGGAAAAGCGGCGGCCAACTCAGCCACGAATCTGTTGGCTGGAATCGAAAACCTACTGTCGTCCGAAACGATTGGATTGCTCCGTCGAGTCACCAAACAGTTGGACCGAACGGACTTGAGCGACCAAGAAAAGACAGCAATCAAAAACGCGATGAAGTTGCTGCCGAGCTCAGAGCCATCAATCGATTCCGCCAAAGATCGTGCCCCCAAAACGCAATCGGCAGATACTCCAGACGATGTTCGAATCGATGCAAAGGGGAACCGCACCCTCGTTCGTTCAGGAATCGTGCGGGGGATCTTGAAACAACCGGAAGATGACGACCTATTTGGCTTCCTTCAATTCACGGGGGTTCAGCGACGCGCGAATGTGTACGTTCACCATCATGTCACCGAAGAAATTTACTCGCGCAGGGTTGGCTTCGTGGACTACTGGGCCGTCGCGGGCAGTGTTTCGGCCGTCGCAGATTTGCCTGAAGCGATTGAGCGAATCGAATCGCTTGGCTTTCGCACCCGTTCGGCACTCGGGATCGTCGAGAAGGTGGACAAAGAAGTTGGCAAAGTGCGATTGGCGGCAGGTGCGTTGGCGCTGGTGATTCTGATCGTGGCCGCAATCGGAATCTGCAACACCATGATTGTCGCCGTGTTCGAGCGAACGACCGAGTTTGGCATCATGAAGTCACTTGGAGCCGAAGATCGGCACGTATTGAACCTAGTTTTGCTGGAGGGCCTAATCACCGGAGTCATCGGCGCTGCGGTTGCGGTCGTGACTTCGTACGGCGCTGCTCGTTTGATAAGCCAGATCGCCAGAAGCTGGATCGAGGATCGGCTTAACGGCCGTTTTGACCAAGCCGTCTTCAGCTTTCATCCGGTCGACGTGATCATCGTCTTCGTGATCGCCGCTCTGATGTGCATTCTTGCTAGTTTACTACCGGCGTGGCGTGCCGCGAAAATGAACCCGATCGCCGCGATGAAACGAACGTGAGCAAAACCTTTATCATCGGTCGTCAAAATTAGTTTAACGATCAGCCGGCAGGCGTCGGCGATAAGCTCTACGCTCGAAAACACGGTCGCCTTCCGGCTTGGCGTTAAACTATCGCTTCGAGGGGTCAATCTCGGTCGGGAAGTATTCCTCGACCACCGCGTAGAATTCATCGGCGGTACTAACCTTTGCCACATGCGTTCGGAAATGCCGGGCGCCATGTCTACCTTGGGCGTAACAGCACGCGTATCGCCGCATCAGATGAGCACCCTTATCCTCACCAAAACGCGAGGCCACCAGATCAAAATGTCGAAGCAAACACTGCTTCTGCTGATCGAGGGTCGGATCAGGCGGAACTGGCTCTCCTTTGAGCGCGGCGGCTGCTTGTGCGAACAACCATGGACGACCCAGACACGCGCGGGCGATCATCACGCCATCGACGTCGTAACGTCGAAACGCATCGACCACTTTCTCTGCCGAATCCAGATCGCCGTTGCCAATGAGCGGGATCTTTTTAAGGTAAGGCCGGATGGCCGAGATTCGATCCCAATCGGCGTGGCCTCGGAACATATCCTGAGCCGTCCGGCCGTGAACCGTTAACGCTGCGGCGCCGGCACCTTCGACGACCTGAGCAATATCAATCGCGTTGATCTGATCACGCGTGCAGCCAAGTCGAATTTTGGCAGTCACGGGCGTTGGAGCACACGCACGAACCACTTCTTCGATGATGCGACCCATTTGATCAGGAACACGCAACAGGTAGCTGCCAGACTTGGCCCGCTCGGTGACTTGTTTGACGGGGCAGCCAAAATTGATGTCGACCACACTGACTCGATAGTCCTCCGCCAATCGGCGACCGACTTTAGCCATGGTCTCCGGCTGGTTATCCCAAATCTGAACCGCTAACGGCCGCGCCTCGTCTTTGACCCCCCACAGTCGGTCAGGGTGTTCGGCTTCGTTTTCATCCAACCAAACAAAGCCACGTGCGTTCACCATCTCGGTCGCCTGAAGACCAGAACCACCGTATTCGCGCACGATCTGCCGAAAGGCGTAGTTCGTGAACCCCGCCATGGGAGCCTGAAGAATCGGCGGATCAACGACCACGTCCCCGATGCTTAGCGGTTTTACCTCGGGAAGGATTTCGCCTGACGACTTGTTGGCTGCAGCTGTTACCATGTTTGATATGTTGAGAAGTTTCTCGTGATGCGCCAATAGGCAACGCCCCAGTTCCGGCCACAGTCAATACAATTTTCTTGATCCGTCAGCCATGAATCAACCTTCGACAGAAAAGTCTGGGCAGCAAAAGAGGTTCGTAATCCTTCGCCATCATTTTCCGGCGGGAGCTGTCGCTGAATTTTCTGATCATTTTGACCTGATGCTCGAACAAGAGTCGAAACTGGCGACTTGGCGGATTGAGGCCATTCCAGATCCCGATCAAGCCGTCTCAGCGACTCGGTTGGCCGACCACCGAAAAGTCTATCTGGACTATGAGGGGCCCGTCTCCGGAGACCGCGGCACCGTAGATCAGGTCATCGCAGGCACTTATGAAATCTGTGACGACACTGAATCTTGCTTAGACGTTTTGCTGACGACGACAAACGAATCAATCAGGCTGAAGATCGTCGCAGGAGAGCAAGGCTCATTGACCGTAGTGCGAATCGGATCTGCTGATGGACGTAGCCAATGACTCTCCCACCAATCGCATCACTAACTTCGCAACGAAAAAAACTCGCCAGCAGATAATTGATCGGCTGGCGAGCCCTGTTTGAGCCCGAAACAAGCAGGCACTCGGTTCATTACGAAAATTGTCGGCGATCGGGCCCAATTACGCGAGAGGAATTCCAAGAATGGAACCGGTTCCACGTGGCGGCAGTACGATGACTCACTCAAATTGACGCTGGCACGCACCATACTTGCAACGACAGAACGCACAATTTGTATCGACACCCACAACTCGCCTTACGATGTTCAACCTAATTGGAACCAATTTAGATGCCAATTCTGACCCGTTGGCCACGCGTTCGCGTCACTCGTTCCGCAAAACGCTTTTCGGCTTGGAATCTTCTGTAGCGTTAGTCGGAAGAACCTTCGTTCCCCGTTCATTCAAAGTGGTTGCTGTTGCCGTTGAGTCACTCGGCCTGTCAGTTTCAGCTGCATCCGCTCCTGCTCCATTTTGTTGCTGGACCAATTCAGTCCTCCCAGCAAGGCGGACACTTCCATCGACAAACTCAAGCTGCTCAAGAACCACCAACTTGCCGCCGTGACTGAGCAGATTCTTTGGGACGGAAATGACGGCAACGGGTCTCCCATTTTCATCATCATACCACCGAACTTGAATTCGATATTTCTTGAGCAATTCGGTTGCCGGAATCGTGAAAAATGAAACGGGGATCGGCATCTGCCCCGCATAGGCGTTCGTTACTCGCAATCCGAATTCGTTCATGACCTCGGTCGGAAAGAACTCAATCGCCGCCGACAAAACGGTCTCGACTCCTCTGACATCCGTGGTTGCTCCAAGTCGGAATTTTTCGGGCTCAAAGCTAACTCGAGGGTCACGCATGTTATCGGGAATTGCCCGCTTGAACTTTCTGGGCAGGTCGCTGATCAGCCAACCATTGATATCGTCGTGAAAAAATTCGGCGTACCAAGCTTCCTCTTCAACGACGTCATTGCGAAGGTACAAGCCGGCCACCTCAAATGACTCGCCCGCCTCGAACGCCTCTTCTTCCGACATTTCAAGTGACGCCCTGTAAAAATCAGGCTTTTGAGTTGCCAGCCAATAGACCACGCCGCCAACCAAAAGGAACAGCAACAAACCGACCGCGAGAAACCTCAAGGTCTTCCAAAGCCATGACCGACCAGCTGGGCGAACGTCGTTTAAGTCTGAATCATCGTCCATAGTTGGCCGCTAAGTTTTTCTAGCGCCTTTTGGCATGCGCAACTTGGTTTTTCCTATACCAGCAGATGCTACCGATAAGTTCAACATGCGTTAGCTTCCCAAGACGCTGGTTTGTTCACTTTCGATGAACAGCCTAACCCCCGCGGGCCGCTCCGTTGCGATACACCGGCACCACGTTAGTTTTGCTGGTGAGCGGAAAGCAGTTGGGTTGCCGACCAAGCGAGGTGCCCCGCAAGATCGATCGTCTCTTGACCTTTCCCGTTGTCTTGAGCCGTCCGGCTTGGGTCAAGAATCAAGTGTTCGATCCCTTCCTTGCAAATATCCACACACCAGAACATAAACGGAACATCATCAAGCTGTGCGACGTCAAAATCTGCTTCGAACTCGCTGCCTTCCATCCATTCCCGAGCCCGTGATTCACTGGTGAACACGGGGATGCCTTCATCCGTGCCATCGGGATTGTCAAGCGCGAAGACAATCGTTTCCAAGTCGTCACAACCTTTTTTTGAAATCAGGAACGCTGGCATGGTGAAAAAGCATCTCGATAAGTGAAGGGCAAAATTTGATCTTATCCGCTTTCATCGAAGTGAGCGAGATCACTACTGCGTGCAGCATCGCGATAACACGCTGCCAATAAAAAAAGCCCGTTGTTCTTTTCAAAACAACGGGCTCATTCATAAGAGCGGAGAGCACGAGACTCGAACTCGCAACCGGAAAACCGGCACTTCCTTTCCAAGGAAGCCGCTAACCATTCGCTTACTCTCCAACTTTTTTCAGTGTCCTGATCAACCAACCGTTCCAACCAGAGACTACAGCAGGTTGAGCCTTGCTCAAACCACGACGCCTAGGCGACCAAAGGTTCGCTCAACGACTTCCGAATTTTAATCGATTGTCCAGATTGATCCAACGGGAACAATGCTGAATCCTCCCGAACAATGAACGGTCAATCTGAAACGCTACAGTTCTCCCATCTTGCCGCTAATCAACTTGATAAATTCTTCATTCGTCTTGAATCGCCCAAGTTGTTTCGTCAACTGCTCCATCGCTTCGGTGTGATGCATGGTCGTCAACGTTCGACGCAGCATCGTAACCGCGTTCAGCGTTTCCGGCTTCAGCAACAGTTCTTCGCGGCGAGTTCCTGATTGAGAGATATCGATCGCAGGCCAGACACGTCGATCGGCCAATTTTCGATCAAGCACCAGCTCCATGTTTCCGGTACCTTTGAACTCTTGAAAAATCAGTTCGTCCATTCGACTACCGGTGTCAACCAACGCCGTTCCGCAAATGGTCAACGAGCCACCTTCTTCGAACGCACGTGCCGAAGAGAACAGCTTTTTCGGTATGTCCATCGCTTTGATATCCACACCACCGGACATGGTTCGCCCCGTGTTGCCAACCCATTTGTTAAACGCACGAGCCAGACGCGTGATCGAATCCATCAGCAGGAATACATCTTGGCCCATCTCTGCCAATCGCTTGCACCGCTCGATCACCAACTGCGACAGACGCACATGGCTTTCGATATCTTCGTCAAGACTGCTGGCGATGACTTCTCCGTTCACGTTCCGCTTCATGTCGGTGACTTCTTCGGGACGTTCATCGATCAAAAGAACGATCAGTTTCGAGTTCGGGTAGTTCGTCGAAATACCTTTACTGATGTGCTGAAGCATAATTGTTTTCCCCGATCGAGGCGGAGCAACAATCAAAGCACGCTGCCCCTTCCCAAGCGGAGTCAGCATGTCCATGACTCGCGTCGTCAACGGCTCAGGACCAGTTTCCAGCTGATACCAAGAGACCGGATTGATTGGGGTCAGCTCATCAAACCGCTTAACTTCTTGGTACTCTTCGGGCGTGTATCCATCGATATCGGTTACTTCACGTAATCGCGGGCCCTGTTGCTTTCTAGCAGGTTGCACCTGACCTCGAATCATGACTCCGGCTCGCAGATTGAACTTTTCAATCATCGTTCCGGGCACGAACGGGTCGCTACGTTCGCGCGAATAGTTGCGATCCGAGCTTCGCAGAAATCCGTAACCATTGGGATGCAGTTCTAGCAAGCCAATGCCTTCGGTCAGTTCTGCGTCATCAAATTCGACCGGTTCGACCATGCGGTCGCCACCGTTGTTGTTTCTAGAACGGCCACGATTATTTCGCCGACGACGGTTGTTATTGTTTCCGCCGCCACCGCCGTTATTGTTGCCACCGCCGCCACCTTGACGGTTCCCGCCTCGACCGCCTCGGCCGCCCGAGCGATTTCGCGAGTTCCTTGATCCGCCACGAGAGCCTCGGCTTCCTCTGGAACCACCGCCGCCGCTTCGACTGCTTCCAGAGTTATCGCCTCCGGAATTGCCGCCGCCCGAGTTTCCACCCCCGGAGTTGCCGCCTGAGTCTCCGCCGCCGGAGTTACTGTCTGAACTGCTGCGTGAGCCGCCGTTACCGCCGCTATCAGCGGTTGTCGTTCCGTCACTGCCTTTATCCGAACCACCGCCTGAGCGGTATCGTTTTCTAGCCATTAAAAAACACCTGAAGTTAAGTCGCAGACCCCACGCTTAATGCAGACGAGTGCATAGTGCGTATGAAATCCACGGAAAATTGCGCCGTGTGAACTCGAGATTGAACGATGACTAAATCGAGATCAAACAAGCAAAAGGTGAGCTACCAAATCGCTGTGAAGTGGGATTTACCCTAGTGGCAGACCCTGCCGGGGAGCTTGGCCGATCGTGGTCGACCATGCGAAACCGCTGGCCAAAACCGGACGAACCCACACTCTCAGGGTCAGTAAACAAATTGCGTACAACGGCCGTTACCGGCAAAACGCAGAGTGATTTGATCGCGCTTTTCCAACCATCCAGCACGGAATTCAAGAGAGAGCAACGAAACACTTCGTTTTTAAGCCCAAATCGGAATCCGGATGGATCAGTGGTACCAAACCCTGAATGAGTTCCAAACTCGTGTGAATAGCTGTCGGTGGACTGAGCCAACCTGACGCTCCACAAATGAGAAAGATGTCTATTTCCTTCAGACAATCAAGGGATGATCAACTCGCGACCTGAGGAAACAACCTGCAGTCATCGCGAACAAAAGCTTGATCTGGAAGAAGTGTTGTCGAAACCAACTTGCATGTCAAGCATAAATGAAAAAATACCCCAAATTGAAATTAGACTCACAAATTAGCCGGCACTTCGCCCGAATTCGGCTTAAACGCAATATTCGGCTCAACCCGCAATTTTTAGCTGACTTTGGAGCCCCTGCTGGCCGATGGAAAAAGAGACAGCAGCGCCCTGCGCTTTGTCTGGAAATCCGTGCACAGCCGCCTGAAACGCCTCAACCAACAGCTCAATCATGAAGACTTCCATCTACTCAATGCTGGCTCTTTGCCCGATCTTCTTCGTTCTGAACGTCGTAATAACCACCTCCGTGGCAGGGCAAGATATCGACTGGCAGTACGACATCAAGTCGGGAATCAGCAAGGCGGAAGCCGAAAACAAGCTGGTTTTGCTCCACTTCACCGCGTCGTGGTGCCGCCCGTGCCAAGCATTAGAGAAATTTGTCTTCCCAAATCTAGAAGTAGCTAGGTCCGTGAATGAAAACGTGATTCCAGTTCACATCGACGTTGATAAAGAGCAATCGTTGGTCACGGAATATGGCGTGACCGCGGTGCCATTCGATGTCGTCATCACGCCCGGCGGACGAGTGATCGCGAAGCAAAAAAGCCCACTCGATTCTAACGGCTACCGCCGCATGATGGCCGGTTTGTCAACGCCCGTGAAAGACCTAGAAGACCAATCCAAGGTCGCGATTGCTCAGAAAATGAACGAATTTAGTGACCAGTTCAACTTCAAGCCTCGTCAGATCAGCCAGTTCAAGAATCACACGCCACAGGCGCCATCGCACCAGCCTCCGGTTGCCTCCGCCGAATCTGCCAAACTGGCAAGACGGACAAACATGATCTCCAACCCGTTCTTCGGGGCCGAAGAAACCAGCGCTAAGCCGGAACCGAAATCAGTCCCCAATTCGTTTGCCGTTTCTTTAGATCAAGAAACAACGGCCCCTGCACCGACAGCCAAAACTGTGGCAATGGAATCGAATGATTTTGCATCGGGCTCGAAAACTCGTGCCACTGAGATAGGGGTCGCGATGACCAATAATTTTTCCGCGAAGCAGAACGAAGAAATCAAACTCGAGCCCCCGGTTCTTAAGTCGGACTTCGAAGTAATCACCGGAGCAGAAATAGAGCGAGACTTTCTTGCGAATAAAAATACGGAACGGAAACAGCAAGCATCCATTGCCAAAGCAAAAGCTTTCAATGAAATCTCGCCAAAAATTGAGCCCACGATTGAACCAAAGTTGTCCTTTCAAGCAAACGCAGGTCCTGAATTGACCCAGCTGATGCAGGAAAGAAAAGCAAGCGTCAAGAATCCCGGACTGGCTGAGAACGTGCCGCCCGTTCAAGTGCAACAGGATCGTTTCTTTCAGAAACCCACTGCTGCTGCAAAGCAATCGGTCAATCAAACCCGTTTCGTGACTCCCAAGAATACCGCTCAGGCATTGCTGAAGCCGGTTCATCAGATCGCACAGCGTTTCGCACCGAACCAAGCCCAGCCTAAAGTCGACACGTCGGCGTTCGCCATGAATCAACGTGCACCCAGCGATCGGGTTCAACAGTTGCTTCAGCCGCAAACGCGTCCTCAGTCAATCCTTGAGCAGGAATCTAGTACTCAGCAACAAAACGCTGCGGCCTCTCGTCAAGCAAATGCAAACATTGCGACTGCCGTTCGGCAGCCAGTGGCAGCCCAACCAGTTGCTCAGCCCAAACCTGCCGTCGGCCTCAAAGGGAAGTGCCCGGTGACGTTGCTGCAGGAAGGCAAATGGGTCGCAGGTGATGCGAAATTCGGCTGCATTCATCGAGATCGATTGTACATGTTTGCCGACGCAGAAAAACTAAAAATGTTCCAAGCGAATCCGGACTTCTTCAGCCCAATTCTGGCGGGTTTCGATCCAGTTGTTTTTCACAAAGAAGGACGTCTGGTTGATGGCCTTGCCGAACATGGCGTCTTCATGGGCAAGGCGCCCAACCAACGCGTTCTGCTCTTTCGTGACGCTCAAACAAGAGCCATGTTCCAAGCTCAACCCGCAGCGTACATGAATACCGTTCGTCAAGCGATGAACGCCGGCGGAAACACAAATCGCCCAATGGTTCGGTAAGCCAATGCCGTTGGACTGCGGCCACTCGGGTTTCGGCGCCAGTCGCCAGCGAACTTGGTCGCAGCAACTTTGCTTGTCGGCGTCGATCGCCAACAAACTTTCTTCGCGGTCGCTGAGGCAACATGGTCAGCATCACGGTACCGGCAACCAACGAGACACTGACAACACCGATACCGATTAAGCCGACCTCCGCAGAAAGCAACCGCTCGATCCGCAATCAGCCAAGCGAACGTCTAAAAAACACCTCCTTCGCATGGCCCAGCAACTGCTCCCGGCAAAGTGTCAACCTCTGCAATTTGTTAAAACGCGCGGGTTGCGAAGACTGAAAAGCCCGGCCGATGGAGCACGAACGGTTTAAGTGCCGTTTTTTCCTCTGTGACAGCTTGTCTCACCCCCTCCAGCTTTTTATCTTGAGTGCAGAAGCGGAAGAATAGTCGGGAAAAATCGCTTCTGAGCTGCCTCTTTCCATCAAAATCCACCATTTCTTAAAAATCAAGTTTGGAGAAATCGCTATGTCAATCAACATCATGGACCTCGTTAAAGGAGCAGTCACCGATCAGGTGATGGGGCAAATCGGGGGGATGCTTGGGCAGAATGACCGCCAGAAAACGTCTTCCGTCTTCGAGTCCGCAACTGCTTCTATCCTTGGGGGGTTGTTGAAAAAATCTCAGTCACCTCAAGGTGCTCAAGATATTTTCGGTGCTGCTCAACAAGCTGACGACTCGATTCTTGACAAGCTTGGCGACCTGCTGGGTGGCGGCGATCAGACAGTAGGGGTACAGAATCAGGGTAGCGGCATCCTAGACATGGTGTTTGGCAATCAGCGAAACGGGATCATCGGCACTTTGTCGAGAGTCTTAGGCTTTGACAAAACCATGATCGGCAAACTGCTAACGATGGCGGCTCCGATTTTGATGGGAGTGATCAGTCGCCAGATGAAATCTGGCTCGATGGACGTGGCAGGCTTGACCAGCATGCTCTCCGATCAGAAGCAGCATCTAGGAGACTACTTACCGCAAGGTATGGGTTCCGAACTGGGGCTCGGCGACCTGACCGGCAACAGCACTCCGACTCCGTCCAGCCAACCGCGCACGGCAGCCCCACAAGCGTCCGCGCCATCAGGTGGCGGGTCACTTGCCAAGATCCTGATCCCACTGCTGCTGTTGGGGGCTCTAGCCTATGCGGTGTTCCAGTTCGCCGGCAAACAAGACGGTGGTGCCAACGAGGCGTTGAAAGAGGAAGTCCCCGAACTGAATATCGACGGAGACTTCGATCTTGACGGTGCTGCCCCAAGCATGGATCTGGACTTTGGCGGAATCGACTTCGATGCGATCGGCGGCGAAGCGGGAGAAAAGCTGAAGGTCTTGCAGGGCCAATTCACCGGCATTGCCGACGGGTTCAAAGGACTAACCGACGAAACGGGCGCGAATGCTTTGAAGGACAAGCTTGACGGCCTTTCTGGATCCGTGGGAGATATGGGACTGTCCGATATGAGCGGCGTCGCAAAGACGTCCGCTTCAACGATGGTAGGCAAGTTTGTCGAACTTGTGCAAGGATTTGTCGACAACGTTGAGAATCCGGCACTCAAGGGAATCATTCAGCCAGCTGTAAACGCGTTGCTTGAAAAGCTGAACTCGCTGGGACTATGACCTCGTGCTAGCGGTTCATTTATCTGGACCACGTGCAAAGATCAGCGTATTCTCCTCGGTTGAACGTTTTCAACCGAGGATTTTTCATGCGCGTCATTTCATATCGCCTGATGCATCACACCAATTTACTGACGCCCAAGACCTGCCTTCAATCATTGTCGCAGTTAGCCTTGGCGATCGTGTTGGCCTTGTGCCTTCGCTCAGCAACGATCGCCCAAATTCAAACGCCCCAGCCCCAATTTCGCATTGAGTCTCAGGTGTACTCAGGCGACGGCCCGGCACCCGTGTCCGAAAACGTGACCTTGTTCGACAATGGAATCGTCTACGACTTTCAACTGACGGGTAACGGCAACGCAACGCCATCCGAAATCGTGATCTTTGACGAACGGAAACGCGAACTGACGCTTTTGGATGTCAACCGGAAAATCGCTTGGACCGTTGCGGACCTTCGGCTGCTGAAAATGGTCGACCAGTTGCGGCGTGAAGCGGTGAACAATGATCGAGCCAGCTTTCTAGTCAACGAACCGTTTACAGAAACCAATGACTGGTCATCAGACCACGTTTTGCTTGAAAGTAATTCGTTTCGTTACATGCTGACGGGTAAACGCCCGACCAACGAGTCAATTCTGCCGCGCTATTATGAGTTCTTGGATCAGTTTACGCGCCTGAGTGCTTCGGATCCCAAACGACTGCCTCCATTCCCTCGATTGATGCTAAACAAAACGATCAAGAGCCACGGCTGGATCCCCACGGAGGTGCAAGTCCAAGTCAAGCCGAACTCATTCTTCAAGGAAGCCTTTTCGGCGACCTCCAAGCACGTGCTAGTCATGTCACTTTCGGAAGCCGATCGCGAACGAATCAAATTCGCGCGGAAATGCTGGATGGAATTTGAATCAGCGAATCTAGTCGAATACCGGCAGATTCCGGCGGCCTCGAAGCGTGTCGCGTTCAACTCAAAGGATGACCTGCCGGCAACAACCGCTCAACGCCGTTGAGAGATGCTGCGGGATACAAGTTGAACTCGCCTCGGCTGGCGACACTTCACGCGTCTTCAGGCCTCGCAAAACCGACGCACAGAAGCCGTGATCACGGCGTCGCGTTTCGATCTTGCATGCGACGACAGGGCTGCTGTGTGCGTTTACTCAACCGATTGCAGCGACCGGAAGATTGGTCGCCGGGGACACAAAGCGGTAAATCGGTCAAATTCTTGACCGAAAGTCGGTCCGTGCTTCCGTCTATTCGCGTGTCGTAACTTGCCCAGACACACTGATTCCCCCCGATATCGCTTGGATCATCGGGGCAAAAGCAAAGTTTTCTTGTGTATTTCGCCATATGTCGAATAATAATGGGGTGAAGAAAAGCCCATTCGCGACCAACTACACGGGTTCACTGCTTGAACACTTCCACTTCCCAACCGTGAATGGCAGGAGACGTCGATGGTACAAATCCGTCATAAGTCTTCCGGCAAAATTTTGCTGAAGGCACGCAACGCATCTTTGCGTGGATGTACGCTCGCAGGTCACGACTTGTCAGGGGCCGAATTTAACGGATTTGATCTATCGGGCTGCAAGTTCGTTGGGTGCAACCTGACCGGTTGCGACTTTAGCGGCAGTGACTTGCACAAGGCTGAAATCAAAAACTCTTTGGTTCGGTTGGCTAACTTTTCTAGATCCAACCTCCGGGACGCGAGTCTCACCGATAGCGTTTTTGAGGGCTCTAATTTTGTGGCATGCGTCGCAAAGGGCACTAACTTTCGCGGTTCGAAGATCAACGAAGCTTCGATGGCCGATGGTAAGTTCGACTATTGCAACTTCGTTTTCGCGGAACTCCGTAGCAGTCTGCGCGGTGCGTCCTTAGTGGCGGCCAATCTATTTGGGGCCAATTTGGCGGATGCAGATCTGTCAAACGCAGACCTGAGTTCGGCCAACATGACCGATGCGGTCATCACCGGAGCAAATTTTCTAAACGCCAACATGGCCGGCTGCATCGGCACCAACGGCCTCCCTTGGGGCGTCGCAATTCGCGGTCCGGTAACCTCCCGGCGATGGTGGAAATCACGATTGGGATCCATCGTCAGCTAGGAAAGCGAACCGCTCGACTGCGGTGCTGCTGCGGTCGATCGAAGTGCCACACCGTGAACCAAAAGTGGTCGAAACTCGCCATCATCCGGTCATCGATCCTGCATTTGTCAGACTAACTTCACGGCGAACTGCCACCGCATAAAAAGACGTCTTCCTATTTGCGCAAGTGCGTTGCGGCACCAAAAATGCGGATGAATCGAACGTTTGAGCTACGATTTTAGATGGGTGTTTTCCAAATTATCTTCACTTGATAGGCTTGTGCCCTGATTCGTGAGCAATCTGAACCGATCAAGGACACGTCCCCGCGCGGAAACGGTCATTGCGATTCGCCGATACTTGTTTGCATTCCTTCGGTGAACACCACTTCATTGAGGGTGCGTGAGCAGTTCCGATAAGCATTAGAAAACGTCGCCGGAATTTTTTGGCGATTTGTTCGACTTAGAATTCGGCAGACGGGTCACTCGACACGTTGCGTCAATGCCGCAACGGATCGCTCATCTCAAACTAACGACGAAACAACGATTCACTCGAATATGGACTCTCTCGAACCTAACGCCAGCGATCCAGAGTCGCTCCGGAGCGAATTGGTCCGATCATTTTCGAGTTTCGAATCAAGCTTTCGCAGCCGCTTTCCGGTCCTTTGGCTGGTCACGCTGCTTGCCCCGGTCGTCGTCACCGTTGTGTTGCTGGTTGTGCTGGGCCTGATCAACGGTTGGGACTACCCGCAGAAGCTAGTCGGTCACGCGTTGGCCACCTTCTTCATTTTCGGACGCTTCATTGTCCTTGTCGGGACCGAAGGAGCCGCCTCCGTCGTCGAGACGGCAGAAAAGGGATTTAAAGTTCTGCTCAGCCCGGGCGAGCTATTCGCCATGGTGACGTACATGGACTTCATGGTCGCTTTGTTCGTTACCTTTCACATGGGGATTCTGTTTCGCCTGCCAAACGTCGGGCCCAAGATCGCGATGCTCGTCTGGGACGGTAAGTTCATCATGGATGCCCAACCGTGGATCAAACGCGTTGCATTTTTTGGCTTAGTTCTTTTCGTGATGTTTCCGACTTCCACCACGGGCAGCATCGGCGGTTCTATTTTTGGTCGTTTACTTGGCCTGAGTCGTTGGATGACGGTCTGCGGCGTGCTGCTGGGAAGCATCGCGGGCAACGCTCTGATGTACGGATTCTCCAAACA
Organism: uncultured Pirellulaceae bacterium; assembly: GCA_937929805.1. Classification (GTDB taxonomy): domain Bacteria; phylum Planctomycetota; class Planctomycetia; order Pirellulales; family Pirellulaceae; genus Mariniblastus. The sequence continues at coordinate 11,265 of CALFUT010000029.1, read as the reverse complement.
GATCAATCAATACATCGGACCTGAGAATTACGGGATCAAGATCATCGGGATCGTGCTGTTGATCGTGCTGGTATTCTTGATGGAGCTTCGCTACCGAAAAGTGAAGAACAAGTTCCTCGATAGGCAGTCGTCCGACGAGTCTGACGCGGGCCGCGGCGACAATGCCGGCGCGGAGTCAGACGCTTGAGCCGACAAACTTGGGCCAGCTTGAATCGCAGCGTTGAGCGATGTCGAAAATGCGATAGGCTGATCGAACATTGTCGCACCGTGGCCAAGGTCAAGCGTAAGTCATACGCTGACCAAAAGTACTGGGGCAAGCCCGTTGCCAATTTGGGCCAAGCACCGGCCGATTTGTTGGTGATTGGCCTTGCTCCTGGAGCCCATGGAGCCAATCGCACCGGGCGGATGTTCACGGGTGACCGTAGCGGCGACTGGTTGTTTCGGGCGCTTCACAAGTCTGGGTTTGCCAATCAGCCTACCTCAACCGATCGCGAGGATGGCCTTCAGCTGAACAATTGCATCGTGACCAACATTTGTCGCTGTGCGCCGCCGGACAACAAGCCCACGACCGCCGAAATTCAACAATGCGATTCCTTTTTCAATCGAACGATTGAGTTCTGCCAGCCGACGGTTTTTTTGGCGTTGGGAGGATTGGCGTGGAAGTCGATGATTGCTTGGGCAGTCCAGAACGAGCGATTACAGAAAGTAACACCGCGTCCGAAATTCGGTCACGGAGCCGAACTCAAGCTGGCCGATGATCGTTGGTTGCTTGGCAGCTATCACCCGAGTCAGCAGAATACTTTCACAGGCAGGTTGACTGAACCTATGTTTGATCACATCTTTCAACAGGCTCGAAAAAGAATCGACCAACGCAACACCAGCGTCTCAGGTGGATGAAAGCAAAAAAATGACTCAATATCCGTCTGAATCGGACAACGAAAACGATTCGGTCATCGAGGCCGAACTCGTTTCAGAATCGCCCCCAGATTCCCCCGGCGCTTCCGAAAACCGGCTTTCGATCAGCGGTGTGATCAGCTGGATAGTCGTCGTGGTGATCACGTTCGCTGTCGTCATGTTCGTCGCAACCGCACAGCAAATCGACAGCGAAACGGTTGACGGCGACGCGACCAGTGGTGATCTGATGCAAGTGCAACTGGCTGGGAAAATGCTTGTCGGTCAACAGCACCTTCAAGCAATCGCGGACGGACTGGCTGGAGATCAGAACGAAGAACTTGCAGACGACGCGCAAGAAACGTTGGCGGAACAAGAGCGGAAAACGATCGAAACCGCCATCGAGAGTGCGAACACGGGCACGTTCGAGCAGCAGCTTGTTTGCGTCGTGCTGACCAACGAGCTTCTGGGTGCCGACGTGGCGTTGGAAAAATTGGACGACCTGAACGAGCGAGTCGCCAAGCACAAATTCTCTCGATCAGAAAATCAATTGATTCTTAGCGAAGCCGTTAGCAATGTGGTTCATGCCTGCGCGGAGGACTCGTTTGATGACGCGACGTTGTCCATCGAGGAAGAAAAATTGATGGACGAAAAGCTGGGATGGCTTGGTCGGCTGGCCTCGGCCCCTGAGCTGTCAGGAAAAACCGAGTTGCGTGAAGCAGTCATTGCCGAGGCAACACGCAGCCTTGTGATCTGCTCCCTAGCCTCAATCGCCGGTATTTTGGCGATGATCACTGGCTTCGTGCTTGCGATGAGAACGATCAGATTTTGGCGGCGGGGCGAATTCGAAAGTCGATTCCAAAATCGCGTTGGAATTCACAACGTCTACATCGAAACGTTCGCTCTATGGCTGATTTACTTTTTTGGAATTCAGTTCGCCATTGGTCCGTGGGTGGAAGCGTACGACTTGGATCCGCTGGCGATCAACCCGTTCATCTTTTTTAGTTCTCTGATCGTGTTGGTGTGGCCGGTAATTCGAGGCATTCCATTTTCTCAAGTTCGCCAAGACATTGGATGGACCAGCACAAAACCCTTGCGTGATTTTCTGTCAGCACCGGTCGGATACTTGGCAACGATCCCGTTGGTCTTTATCACGTTGATGCTGATGGGCGGGTTGATCATCCAGTCAGTGGAACCGGGCGAGACGGAAGAGTTTTCTCGGGGCCAGTCGATCTCGCACCCCATTCAGGAGTATGTGGCAGACTCCGATGCGACGGTCTTCTTGTGGATCGTATTGTCTGCCTGCGTGGCGGCCCCGATCGTCGAGGAAACCGTTTTTCGCGGCATCCTGTATCGGCACCTGCGTGACTTGACGTCTCACTGGCGGACGACCGTGACAGTCGCGTTTTCCGCGGTCATCAACGCATTTATTTTCGCCGCCATCCATCCACAAGGAGTGATGTTGATCCCGGTATTGGGCTCGCTGGCGGTCGGATTTTCTCTCATGCGCGAGTGGCGTGGATCGCTTTACCCCAGCATGATCATGCACGCGATCCACAACAGCTTGGTCACTTGTTTGATGTTCGCGATTCTGTGATATTGAATAGCGAGCGAGGTTGACGATTTGGCCCAATGCCCTGCCCTACCCTGCGATTTCGTTCGAATGGGAAAAGGCCCTTGCGATCCGCTTAAGTGATTGCCGCGGACCAGAGGCCCAAATGCGACTTGTCTTGCAAGGCCCTCGCTGAGACGAGCGTTCGACATCGGATCAGGGCGTGCGTAGTGCAACCCCGACGAATTTATTCCAGACGTTTTGACAGACAAACAACGATTGCAGAAACTCAAATGGCACAAATCAACGACCACTACCTTAAACTTCAAGCCGGCTACCTGTTCCCTGAGATTGCGCGTCGAGTGAACGCGTTCTGCGAAGCCAATCCGGACGCGGCGGTGATCAAGATGGGCATCGGCGATGTGACCCAACCGTTGGCACCGGCGATCGTCAAAGCGATGCATGAAGCCGTCGACGAAATGGCCAACGCCGAAACCTTTCGTGGATACGGCCCCGAACAGGGATACCCGTTTCTACGCGAAGCGATTGCGAAGAATGATTTTCAGGATCGAGGCATCGACGTCAGTGCAGACGAGATTTTTGTTTCCGACGGATCGAAGTGCGATTCTGGAAACCTGCTGGACATTTTCGGCAGCGACAATGTGATCGCCGTTTTGGATCCGGTATATCCCGTTTACGTGGACACAAATGTCATGGCCGGGCACACTGGCCCAGCGGACGAGAACGGCCGGTACGGAAAACTCGTCTACATGCCGGTGACTGCCGAGACGAATTTCGAGCCAGCGATTCCCGATCAGCACGTTGATTTGATCTATTTGTGTTACCCAAACAATCCGACGGGCACGGTTGCCTCACGCGAGACGCTGACCAAGTGGGTCGAGTACGCCAAAGAGCACGATGCGATCATCTTTTACGATGCGGCATACGAGGGCTTCGTTTCGGATCCCGATGTGCCTCGCTCGATTTTTGAAATCCCAGGTGCTCGAGACGTCGCGATTGAGCTCCGCAGCTTTAGCAAAACAGCCGGCTTCACCGGCACTCGCTGCGCGTTCACCGTGATTCCAAAAACGCTGATGGGAAAAACAAGTGACGGTCAAGAAAAAGATATTCACTCGCTGTGGAATCGTCGCCATTGCACCAAATTCAACGGCGTGAGTTACCCGGTTCAGCGAGGTGCTGCCGCAGCGTACTCGGACGAGGGTAAAGCGCAAGTGCAAGAACTGGTCAGCTTCTACATGAATAACGCTCGTTTGCTGCGAGAGGGTTTGGAAGCGGCCGGCTTGGAAGTTTTCGGTGGCGTGAATGCTCCGTACGTCTGGGTGAAAACGCCTGACGGCATCAGCAGCTGGGACTTTTTTGATCAGCTGTTAGAAAAATCGCACATCGTCGGTACACCCGGCAGCGGATTCGGTGCCGCCGGAGAGGGTTACTTCCGACTGAGTGCGTTCAATTCGCTCGAAAACACTCAAACTGCGATCGAGCGAATTCAAAAATCGCTTGCCGTCAGCTCGTAGCGTGCCGATCGGCTGACGATTAACAATGTCGAACAGTTGTCCCAACTGTTGGTAAGACCCTGAATGTCGAACAGTTGTCCCAACTGTTTGCCAAATCCAACAACTTTGTCAGTGAAACATTTGGAACGTCAGTGAAACAATTGGGACAATTGTTCTACAAACTCCACAAACTTTTCGAACAGAAAACAGTCACATGGACTCCGATCTTCTTCCGCTAATCTCACGTTGGCTGCACATCATCCCAGCCATCATTCTGGTTGGCGGCACATTGTTCATGCGTTTGGCCCTCGCCCCAGTGGCGTCTGCGGCTGCTGACTCTAAAACCGCCGAACTGCGTGAGTCGATTCGCCGGAAGTGGGCGAAATGGGTGATGATCTCAACTGCACTGCTGCTGATCAGCGGCTTGTACAATGCTTACTTGAAGGCGATCGGATTCCACATGAGTGGAACGTCCTACAATGGATTGCTTTTGGTAAAGATCGTTCTCGCGTTTGCCGTATTTTACCTTTCCGCCATCCTGTCTGGTCGCAGCCAGAAGGCCATTCAGTTTCGCCAATCAGAAACAAAATGGCTAAACATTTTGTGCGCTCTGATGTTGGCGATCGTCCTGATTGCTGGCTACATGAAGATGAGTTCGGCCAATTTTGAAAAGAAAGTTCGTGGCGGAGACACGATCGAAGAAGTCACACCAGCGGATCCCGAAGTTATCCCGGCAGTGCCTGATGCAGCCTAATTTTGGCTCTAGGTCTCAATGACCATTGCTACCCAAGGAGACGAACATGGCTGAGTTCTACGAGATTCGAATTTACCGTGTCTTCGACGTTCAAAAACAAACCGAACTGGAGACTTGGCTCGGCGACGCTTTGCTGCCGGCGCTCGGGCGTCTAGGGATTGCCAACGTCGGTGTCTTTCGAAACCATTGCGATCCAAACGATCACTCGCAGTTCATGGTGATCCCATTTCAGACGCTGGAACAGTTTGCCAGCATGAACCTCAAGCTTGCCGCCGACAGAGAATTCACTGAAGCCTCGGAGGAGTGGTTTGGGCAAGACATGAAAGATCCGGCTTACACGCGAGTTGATTCTTGGATCACTCAGGCCTTTAAGAGCATGCCCAAAATGGAACTACCGTCTTTCGTGGACGCTGCTGAACGAATGTACGAGTTGCGACTTTACGAGAGCCACAACATCGACTCGGCGCGTCGAAAGGTGAAAATGTTTGACGAGGGCGAAGCTCAGTTGATGCGAGACTCAAACTTGAGCCCCGTCTTTTTTGGGCGCACGTTGGCGGGACCCGACAGCCCCAATTTGATATACATGACGGGTGCTGAGTCTGAGGAAGCGCACGACGGAAACTGGAAAACGTTCGTGTCCAGCGATGGTTGGGCCGCGATGAAGAACTTGCCGGAGTATGCCGACACTGTTTCCAAAATTCACAAGTGGCGTCTGGCACCGACTGATTTTTCGCAGTTGTAGGATTGTCAGGCATTTCTTGATGCCCCGAAGCCCCGCGTTCGGGCACTGCCGGACGGCATTGATAACCAAACATCAAAAGAATACGCGTCCCAGCCGGACCGCATGTGCTTGGTTCTGAGGCCCAGCAGATCGTGTGATCGTTCCGCAGTTGTGCTTTGTGGTCACGCGATATGGGCCGGTCGTCGCACATTTGCCGACACTTCGGATTATTCATGCAAAGCCGCGATTTGCTTTGCATTCGCCCCAAAACTCTCGTCCAGCCCGGCTTTTCGCTTAACCAAATGGTCCAAGCGTTCCGCATCGCCGCTTTCATTTTGGCACAATTTCTGAATCTTGTTGCTCCTAAATTCGGTTTGCAACCTAAGTTACCGATAGGTCGGCCCCGGCCCCTTTGCCATCGGATTCAGCCAAATGTTTGCAAAAAAGAGACAAAAACAAAACAACCGGAGAGGAGTCGCAGCTGTCGAGGCAGCTGTTTGTCTCCCTTTGTTGATCATCGTTTGGTTTGGCACGTTCGAAGTCACGCGCCGAACATCATTGCAGCAACAAGCGCAGCTACTCGCCTCCAACGCTGCCCACCGGATCTTGGAGTCAACGACTGAGTTTGAAACGATCGAAGCGGACACGCTTGTGCTTGCCGAGTCACTGGGAATCGAAGGCTGTCAGGTTGAAATCTCTCGCATCGACAAAGAAATCGTCGAGACCATTGTTTCGATGGACTTCTCTCAAAACTCCCCCATCAGCTCAATTCTCAGAGGTCAACAAATTCAGTCCGCTTACTACTCCTACCGAGAGGAATAATCTTGTGACCATTCATACCTCTCAAAGAACGGGCGCTGTCCTGCCTTTGATCGCTGTTTTCATAACAGCGTTCTTGTTACTTGCTGCTTTGACGATCAACAGCAACTGGTTCATGTTCAACCACACCAATGCACAAAACACGGCGGACATCTCTGCTCGTGCGTCGTTGAACAAAATCCTTGCTGACTCAAAGTCAAAGGGACGTTTTAAACGTGCACGAGATCTTGGAGTTCGTCTGTACGACTTGAATTACGCGCGAAGCACAGCGAATTTTGATACCGAGCGAATTCGTTTCGGAAATATGGTTGATTCTTCAGTTGCCGATCCAGAATTCATCGAGAGCTTTGACGAAGACGATGTTGTATCAGCAGTTCATGTCGATTCGCCAGTTCAACTAGAACAACAACAGGTAGAAGTATTCTTCTCAAACCTGCTTGGCAGCGATAGTCACGTAAAGATTTTCGCTGACGCAAAAGCAAGTGCTCGATCGGTTGACATCATGTTGTGCCTTGATGCTTCACGGTCAATGAACTGGATTTCCGCCGCTGGAAGAAGACGTTTTCCCCCGGGCGGAAGAACGATTCACGAACCACCGTTGCCCGGAAGCCGTTGGTTCGAGCTGACCGAAACGGTCGGCGTTTTTCTGGCTGCCATGCAAGAGACCAATCCTAACGCTCGCGTTGGACTGGTGACGTTTGGAGGAGGAGCGACGTGGCGTCGGCGGCCATTTAGCGACCTTGATGATGATTTGGCGCGATTCGAGAAAGAGATGACCGTGGTAATCGCCAGCGATATTAGTGACATCACCAAGGTGATGGAATCTTACGCCACTGACTATCCTGCTCTTGGTTTGGGAACGAGCCTGTACGAGGGAATCAAACTTAGCTTAAGTTCGTTTCCCAATGACTCTGACTCAGTTAAACATATCGTTATGCTGTCCGATGGTCAGCAAGCGGCTGTCAACAGCCCTAGACCCGTTCTCGCTGCTAGAGAGGCTGCCCAGCAGAATGTGACGATCCATACAATTGCTTTTGGCTCAGAATCGATCGATGACTTGGAAGACATCGCATCCGAGACAGGCGGTTCCGTGTTTGCAGCCGTCAGTGAAAAAGAACTCAAAGAAGCTTTTGCCAAACTGTTGGGCAGATTCCGCGTCCAGTTGGTCGATTGATTGAGGAAACCGTGCAACGTAATAGAAAATTCATGTTCGAAAGCCCCCAGTTGTCGAGGCGCCGACGGCGTGGTGCAACAGCGGTCGAATTTGCGCTTGTTTGCCCCATCGTCCTTTCGATCATGTTCGGCATGATCGAAATCTCGCGGATGTCAACAATTATAGATTCCGCACGAACCAGTGTGATTTCTGGGGCCCGCGAGGCGAGGGTCGCCAACGCGACGAAAGCCAGCGTCATCGACGAGATGGAAGAGATGCTGGACCTATTTGGTATCCGAGACCATCAAATCCAAGTGACGCCAAGTGTCATTACTCCGTCAGTCACCGACGTGACGATTGACATCGATGTCCCATTCAACGCTTCAAACGGATTGTATCTGGTGACGTTAGCGGGGTCCAAGAATTTGAAGTTCAGTGTGTCCGTGAATCGATAGACACGGCCGTTTTACACACGCTTCATTAGACAGCGGCCGTCAGGTTCTCGCACGGGCCGACGACGACCGTCATGTTTGAGTCTAACGACCATTTTGCCAAAGCATCGTTTACTTGAGCAAGCGTTACGGCTTCGTAAGAACTGGCAATTTGAGCAGCTGTTCGATATGGCAAGCCCGTCAACCACTGCGAACCAACGCTGAACATTCGAGCCTCCGTTCGCTCGCTGGCGAGCACGATGTGAGACGCGACTTTCCGCTTTGCCAGTTCCAATTCTCGCTCGGTGACTCCGTTGGCTCTCGCGTCTTGCTGAAGCTTCAACAATCGCTCCAGATTCTCTTGAGCACGTGCGGGATCGCAACACAAATAGGTCATGATCGAACCACTGCCATCGTATTCGTAGCCTCCCATCCCACCAGATTCCGCGAAGCCAGTATCCAAGAATTCCCAGTACATTCGACTTCCACTGTCATCACCAAGAATGGTGCTCATCAGACGAGTCGCAAAGCGGTCTTCGTCATGGTACGAGGGTCCCGGGGCCAGCTGAAGAATATACTGCTGATTCGAAACCGGCTGATGAAGCGACACGAATCCCGATTGATAATCGGCTTGCTGAATGGTTCGATCGGCGTCGAATCTTTCCCACGACCCACAATGTTTTTCGGCGTCTTGGACTAAGGCATCAAAATCAATGTTCCCTGAAGCGGCCAGCGCAATATTGGATGGGCTATAACGCTGTTGAAAATACTCCATCATCTGATCCGGCGTCAGACCGGAAACCGTTTCGGTCGTCCCCAGCACGCTTTGGCCCAGCGGATGATCACCGAAAAATTCCTCCATGATTCGCTCGTATCCGCCGTAGGGAGGCTGGTCGGCGTACATCTTGATCTCTTCAATGATGACCTGTTTCTCGGTTTCGAAATCTTCGGCTCGCAGCGAAGGCCGCATCGTGTCACTCAATAGTTCCACAATCTGAGATTGAAACTCAGGCAATACTGCCGCATGGTAGATCGTGCTTTCCTCACCGGTTCGAGCGTTCGAATTCGAGCCAAGTTCATCCAGTTCAAGATTTACCTGTTCGGCCGACCGGTTAGGCGTTCCCTTAAACACCATGTGCTCCAGAAAGTGACTCACGCCACTGTTCTGATCGCACTCATCGCGCGAACCTGCCTTGACAAAAAATCCGAAGGCAGCCGTGTATGCTTGCGGATTGCATTCGGCGATTACCGTCAGGCCATTATCCAATTCATGTTGCCGATACGATGTCACGTTGAAACTCCAGAGATTCAGCACCAAGGGTAACCACCAGAAAATCACGCGGTGGATGGTCAGCCAAGAATTGATTGACCGACGCTACTGTCAGGCCAGTGATTTTTTCATTGATTTCGTTTAGCGTGCGGACTCGACCCAAGTGCATCCAATCACCCGCGATCGCATTGGCTCGGGCTCGACAGCTTTCTTGCTGCATGATTAGGCTGCTGCGAACCTGAATCTGTAACCGACGCAATTCGGCTTCATCGATGCCGTCCCGTAGCAATTTAAGCTGATCGATCAACACGTCCAACGTTTCTTGAGCACGTTGCGTCGTGGTGCCGCTGTAGCAGACCACGCAAGCCCGGTCACGCAGCGAGTGATAAGAAGCTGAAACGGTGTAACACAGACCTCGCTTTTCCCGCACCTCTGTAAACAGCCGTGAGCTCAAACCATCGCTAAGCACACCCACGGAACCGCGATTCAAAAAATAATCGTCTGAACAATAGGGCAGGGCAGGGTAGGCGACGGCAATATGAGTCTGTTCGCTGGGGAACGAGATGTGATGGCTCTGGCGAGAAGGTTCGATCACATCAACCGCGACTGACGGTTTGGAACTCCAATCCCCCAACAACGAACCGACGTGATCCTTAAGAGCATCCCAGTCAAACTTTCCGGCGACGGAAACAATGGTTTCGTCCGGCCGATAATGTTGCTGATGGAATGCCTTGATGTCCTCGATCGTGATCGACTTCAATGATTCGAAATCGCCCTCCGACGTACGCCCATCCGGGTCGCCGTAAAATCGTGACCGCAACTCCAGAATCGCACGCTGAGCAAGTTCATCCTCTAGTGCCGCGACCTCCATGAAGCAAACCTGCCGCCCGTCTTCCAGTTGGTCCTCTGGAAACAACGGACGTTGCAGCATCGTGGCAAAAATTCCAAGCGTATCGTGCAAGCGAGACGCCAGCATGGATCCGCCGAAATTGGTGTTGTAGACGGACACGTTTGACGAATGATCGACTCCGTTGAATTCCAATGCTTCAACAAACTGCCGGTTCGTCAGATCACCACAGCCGCGCAGAGCCATTTCACAGGTGAAATTGGCAAGGCCTTTCTTGTCGGTTGGATCGTAACGACATCCGGCAGGCACAGAAATCGAAAATGCTGCGGATTCCAACCACGGCATCGGTTGAGCAACCAGCGTCAGTCCATTTGCGAACTGGTGGCTAAGAATAATCTGTTTATGAGTCATTCAGGCAGATCTGAGAACTAGTTGGGGATGGAGCGGTTCGCTCAATGGAATGTATCTAAGCATCGTCCGAAACCCCGAACGACAGCAAAACTTAACGCACCGGGAACTGCACACTCGCCGCTCGCCTTTTCTTCGGAACCGCCGTCACCCATCCTATGAGGATGGCGACTTGGAATCCCGCATTTTACGCCTCTTGCCCGTTTCGCGAAGACGCCAGACGGGGGTTCCCGGCCCTGATTCAACATTTTTCCGGGAAACGCGATCAAGATTCGGGTTCCGACTGGTGAAGATGTAACGATTCTGCCGATCCTTCGGGTTGTTCGGATTATTCCAATAATTCGTACTGTTCGGATCACTCCCCCCATGCTCCGACGCTGACCGAGGCCGCGAACGCCGGAAATCGCCCGATTTCCTCGCCCGCGTGCCGTCATTTTGCATGGATTTGGAGTGAGTTCCCGATGGGAAACTATCGCAGCATCATTGTTCTGGCTCTCGCAAGCACGCTCACCTCGTGGATGCCCCAGTCAACCGCGCTGGCTCAGATTTCTGGCATTGATCACTACCGTGCGCGGTTGGGCTACGAGAATCGGAACCAGCAACGAGCGCCTCAACCAACTCAACGCCCGGCAAATTCGCGACCTCACACCCGCGCCGCGATTGAGCGTGAAGCGACGTACCACCAACGTGCACAGCAACGACCGCAGACACGCGCGGTGCCGCAAGCGCCCGCCAAGTTCACAACGCAGCATCGCCGACCGTCGACTCGGCCTAATCCAACGGTTCGCCCGACGAGCCATCAGCTGCCGTTGAGAACAAGTTCAAACCCGTTGCAGGTTGACCGCGGCGCCCGATCGCCTCGGCAGTCAAGCAGCTTTTCATTGCCCGCTCAACAGTCGCGGATC